>JAJZAK010000050.1:0-5149 GCA_021799485.1 bacterium
AGGTCACGGTGACGGTCGACTCGGCGACCCCGTCCACCGACACCGAGAGGTTGGCGGTGACCAGCACCTCGATGTCGAGTTTGGCGGGGTTGGCCGCGAGCGCCAGCTTGAGCCCCATGCTCCAGAGGAGGGCGGCCAAGGCCGCGGCTCCGATCAGCCACTTCTTGTCGGTCATTGTCATTGATTCTCCTTGTCTGCTTTTTTTACGGCGGCAGCGCGGCGGTGACGATGACGGGGATCACTTGGGTGTCCGTCGTGCTCGTCGAGTTCGGCATGATCGCCCGCCAGCATAAGGCCCGCGCGTGCCCGGCGTAAATCTGATTGGCGGCGTTGTCGGGATCAGGCGTGCCGTTGGCGTTAAGGTTGGGATCGGCGAACAGCGCCGAGCTGTACTCCTGGAGGGCGGGCGTCAGCGGCGGCGCGTAGGAAGCGTTCCAGTCCGTGGCGGCGGCCGCGGGGCAGCCGCCGGCGGCCGTGTTCGAGGAGCCGATCACGGCTTGGACGGCGGCTTGATCAGGACCCACGGAGATCGTGGATCCCGCGATGGTCCAGGAGCTTCCGCCCGGCGTCGAAACGTTCTCGGTGTTGGCGTCGGTCGAGAGGCTCCACGCCTCCGTCACCGCCCCGGAGTTGTTGCGGAGGGTGGCGGATGAGACCGAGGCGAGGGCTTGGTTGGGATTGGCCGCGTCCCAATGGACGGGAGCCGTGCTGGTTGGAAGCCCGTCGATCTCGACCGAGAGGTTGGCCGTGATGATGACTTCGATATCGAGGGTGGCGGAGCTGATCGCCCGGGCGGGCGCGGGGGAGGCGGCGGCCAGAGCCGCCGCCCACCACGCGAGGGCGATCAGCCTCTTACGCAACAAGGGCCTCCTTCAACGGGGCTCCATGAATTAGCGCTGGGGCCTTGACGGATTTTGCAGGGTGACAAGCAGGGTGTAGTAGACTTTCGCCGGGATCTCCTGCTCGAGGATCTCGACCGAGACGGGAAAGAAGAAAGACTTCCCGTAGTAGCGGGGATCGTCCGGGACGTCGAGGATGAGCCCCGTCTCTTTGATGGTATTGCCGTCGACGGTCACGACCTCGTGGGCGGGCTTGAGCCAGCGGGCGTCGTAGGCCTCCTCGAAGCCCTTGGGGACGTGGAGCAGGGCCTCCCAGTTGGGAACGGACTTGATGCGGAAATGGAGCGGCTCGTCGTTGGGATTGACGATCTTGATCGCGATCTTGCGCTCTTTCTTGAGATCGTAGTCCCGTCCCAGGGGGACGTCATTGGCGCGGGCGCTGGTCGGGAAGAGAGTGAAGTCCATGTTCGCGACGCGGTGATGGACGAACTTTTTCTTAAGTTCGTCCGGCGTCGGCGGAATGCTCGAGACCTCGATGAGCAGCCGGCTGTCTATGGCGACGAGGAACATGGACTTTTTGTTCTCGGTTCGGCTCCAGATGTCGGCTTGGAATCGCCGGCCGAGAAGCTTGGGGTCGTTGGGGATCGAGACCGTGATGTCGGTGACGGCCTCGTGCTGGGGGGCGATCGTGAAGGTGCTCTGCTCGACTTGGACCCAGGAAAGGTCGGGGAGCGGCTCGAAGCCTCGCTTCAGGCTCGCCGTGGAGACGCGGATCGTCTCCACCTCCAGGTCGACGGTCTGCGATCCGGTGTTGATGACCCGGAGGGGGAAGTTGATGAGGTCCTTGAGGGAGTAGGTCTGGCCGATCTTGAGGTTCTTGATCGTGACCTCCCCGAAGGGCGTTCGAAGCCCTCCTGCTTGAACCGGTCCGGCGCCAAGCCACAGCGCCAACGCCGTCGCCGACAGCAGCAGCATTTTCCCGCTCATGTCGATTTCTCCTTTCGCGTGCGTGAGTCTTGAGTTCATCGCGCTTGGGTCCGCGTGCGCGCGCTCGCGCGCGCGTACGAGGATTATCTCAGGCCGCGGGAAGTTCCGCGCGAAGGGAGGGCGAGGCCTCTGCGAAATTAAATTCGCGAGAATTTCGCGCGCGAGAGGCGCCGAGGCATTGACTTTTTAGCGGGCGCTGATTTTGCGGCGCGGGGCGAGGAGAGGCTTCAGGAAGCGGACGGTTTCAGGAGATACCCCCGGCCGTGGATGCCGATGATCCACCGGTCAGGGGGCCATCCGAGCTTGAGGCGAATCCTTTGGATGTGGACGTCGACGGTATGCAGGCTTGCTTGCGAAGGGGGGCTCATGCCCCAGACTTTTTGATAAAGCGAGTCGCGGTCCCTCGGCTCGGGAGAAGCAAGGGCGAGTTCGTAGAGGACGCCGAATTCCTTGGGAGTGAGATGCGGGTAGTTCGTGCCGCTCAGGACGGCCATTTTCAGGGGATAGTCGAGTTCGAGCCCTCCCAGTCTTATCGACCGCGCTCCCGCCGCTTTTCCCGTCCGCCGCAAAAGCGCCCGGCAGCGCGCCAGAAGTCTCGCCCCCGGGACGGGCTTGGTGAGATAATCGTCGGCGCCCAAGTCGAGACACGCGATTTCTTGGCCTTCGCGGTCGTTGCCCGTCAGGATGAGAACCGGAATCCCGGCTGTCAGATTCTGCCTTTTGAGCGTCTCGCAGACTTCGGTCCCCCTTTGTCCGGGCAGGACGAGATCGAGAAGGATGAGATCGGGAAGGTTTTTGAGGGCGAGCTCGAGGCCTTCGCGCCCCGAGTTTGCGCCGAGTGTCCGATAGCCGCCTCTCTTGAGCGTCGTCGCGACGGCCCGGCGGAACGCGTCGTCGTCTTCGATAATAAGAACCATCGGCCGCATACGGCCGGTATTCTATAATTTGACCGCTCATGCAGGCCCGATACCTGCTTTATTTCCGGCTTCTCCTCGCGGCGACGTTGGGGCTCTATGCCGCTCATTCCCAAGGAGGGGCCTCGGCGCGCGTCCTCATCGAGACGGGGCTGGCGGCCTACGCCTTGACGGCGCTGATGCTATGGCGGTTCGGGCGGAGCGCGAGAATCCCGGAAGCCGTCCAGCTGGCGTCTTTTTTCGTCGATGTCGCGGCCACCACGCTGACGCTCTATGCGACGACGGGATTCCACAGCGAGTTCTATGTGGCCTATTTCCTCGTGATCCTCAGCACTTGCTTTCTCGAGAAAATCGAGTTCAGTTTCATCGTAGGGCTCGTCGCCTGCTTTGTCTACGCTTATTTCGCCTTTCCGGCGAGCAACCGATTCGATGTCCTTTACGCTCTGCGAACTTCTCTTCTTCTTGTCACGGCGTTTTTCAGCGCCTATGTCGCCGACAGGGCGCGCCAGATCGAGAAGAAAGCCGTGGAGAGGGAAGCGGGCCATCTTGCATGGATGCAAAGGCTCGCCACGGTAGGGCGGGCCATGGCGGCGGTTCTCCACGAGGCGAAGACGCCCTTGTCGACGATCATGCTCAGCGTCGAGCAGGCCCGGGAACTCGCCGGGGAGGGACGTCCGGTCGGCCCCTTCCTGGGAACGATTTACGCCGAGGCCGAGAAGACGCTCGCGATTCTGGGCGATTTCCTGGATTTCTCCCGGCCCCAAGATCTTGAATTGACCTCCATCGACCTCGCGAGCGCGCTTAAGAGAGCGGTCGCCACAATCGCTCCTCACGCGAAAAATCGCGACGTCCTCGTCGCCGTGGAGCCGCCCGCCGGCGCCCGCGTCATGGGAAGCAAACGGCACCTCGCCCAGGCCTTGGCCAACGTGATGCTCAACGCCGTGGAGGCCATGCCCAAGGGCGGCCGCCTCGACGTCCGCTCCCGGCGCGAGGGCTCTTGGATCGTCCTGATTTTCTCGGATACCGGAATGGGAGTCGCTTCGTCCCAGCTCAAGCGCCTTTCGGAACCATTTTTTACGACCAAAGGGAGCGAAGGCACCGGTCTTGGGCTCACGATCACTCGCTGGATCGTGGAGAAGCATTCCGGGCGGTTCTCGATCATGTCCGAGGGGCCGGGCCAGGGCGCGACCGTTGAGATCGGCTTGCCGTTGACGGCGTAATCTCGCCGCCGCCGGCCGGCGTTGATCAAAAATTGCGTGGCGCCGATCGAGGCCGCGGGCTAGCCTCCTTAAATAGATGCGGCTCCAGGGACGGACCCTGGGCAGGAGGACATATGCTCTCTGTCGAAGACATGGATAGGCGAGTATTCCGTTGTGTCGCCGCGGTGCTCGCCATGTTCATCGCGGCTCTGGCTGCTCTAGGCAACTTGGCGGCCGCGGCGCAAAGACATTCGCCCCCGAGGGCATTCGCCCGCAGGTGAGCCGGCGCGGCGTCACTCTCGTCGAACTGATGGTGGCGACTCTTGTCATCGCCGTCGGGGCGCTCGGCCTCACGAAGGCCTTCCGCGGCATCCAGGCGGGGCTTCAGCGCGCCAACGAAAAGACTCTCGCTTCAAACCTCGCTCAGCAACAGATGCAGGTCATCGAACAGCAATCGTATTTCATGGTCGTTCCGACAATCAACCCTCTCTATCTGCCGGATGGGACGCCCTATGACGCGACCAATTTCCCTCCACAGAGCATCCTTGAAGGCGGGGTGACCTTCCATCTCTATTCCTACATCCAGGTTGTCGCCAGGAACTCGGGCAAGATCGTCATACTGCCGCCGCAGACCCCCGACACCGGAGCCCGCCAGATCACGGTTGCCGTTGAGTGGGTCCAGGATGCCCAGCCGCAAAAACTGGCGATCCAGAGCGTGCTCGCGAATCCCAATACGGTGGAGGCGAACGCCGTTTTCACGGGCATCGTCTCGAACGCGGAGACGGGCAATCCCATCGCGGGCGCGCTGGTCGACGTGGCCGAGAACGTCGGCTGGCGGGACACGAGCAACGGGTCGGGAGGGTATTCGATCCAGCTGTCGCCTGGCAGCTTCTGGCTTTCGGCGGCGGCTCCGGGATACTTTTCCCAGGGGGCCTACCTGGCGGTAGGCGCCAATCAGACGACGTCCCAAAATTTTTCTTTGACGCCGATCAGCTCCGGCTCCGCGGTCGGAGAGGCATGGGTCAATCCGCATATCGTGATCAGCCAGGTCGTCGTTTCTACGCCGCAATTTAACGGCTTCAACGTGGAATATATTGAGCTTTACAACCCGACGCCCTCGACGGCAACGATCAATGGTGCGGTCAATCTTGACATCGTGTCTTCCAATGGACCCGTTCAATGCCTTAACATTCCTCTCACGTATCTTAAC
>JAJZAK010000050.1:5159-10374 GCA_021799485.1 bacterium
GGTCGCGCCGCAGCATTACTATCTCATCGCCAATACCACGACTTTTACCGTCAACGGCGCGAGCTTCGGTCCCCCGGGGACTGGCAGCGTCGACGCTGTCTACCAGAACGTCTCCAATCCCGGCTGCCTTAAGCCCGGCAGCGGCCAGCCGCCGAACTGGAGCCCGCCTAACGTGATGAATTTTCTCCAACCCAGCCACAACAATACGGTCTATCTCACCGACAATACGGGCGCCGTCATCGACGGCGTCGGCTGGACGCACAGCGGGAATACTTTCACGCCGAGCTACTGCGACGGGGACTGCATCCCCGAGGCGCTTCAGACAGGCGACCAAGTCGTGAGGACCACGGGGCCGGGCGCCATTGATCCCACTGGAGCCTCGGGCAGGGCCTATGATTCCGGTGATAATCTGGAAGATTTCGCCTACAAGGCCAGCACCTTCACGGGCCTGTCTCTAAGCGGCATCCAATACCCCCCGTACAGCTCGCAGACCTCCGCTCCCCCTGCTTCCGGCGAACCGGCTTATGGAGCCGTCATTTCCGCGACGGATGGTCTTTCCACTTCGACTGAAGCCTACCAATCCGGGGAGCCGCCGGTCGCGGCCTTCGATCTACCGAATATCGCCACCGGGACCTGGACCGTGCTCATCACGAGCGGAGCTTACGAAGTGGAAAACGACAGCGTGACCGTCTCAAGCTCCGGCGCGGTGTATGTTTTTCCCAGCTCCATGACCGTCCTCGACAGCACGGCCACCGCGGGCTTCGTCGCGGGCGTCGTGACGGATCCCTCGGGAAGCCCCATCTCCGCCCCCTCGCCGATCCAGGTCACGGACTTTCTGGGCGGGTTTTCCGCGACGGCGGATCCGGCCTCCGGGCGCTATCTCCTGCGCGTTTCGAGCCCTGGACCTTCGGACATCGTCGCCAACGCCAATGCCGCCAATCCCGATTATGTCTCGGTCTCCTCCCTGGCGGTGGCGGTCTCCCTGGGACAGGTCACGAGCGGAGTCAATTTCATCCTCTCGCAGGGCGGCATGCTCTCCGGCTGGGTGACCCGCGACGGGATCAACGGCCTCCCCGGCATCAGCGTGATCGCGACCGACGCCGACGGCAACGTTCAAGACCAGGAAGTTTCGGACGCCGACGGCAATTTTAAGACGGTCGACTTGGCGACCGGCCCCTATACCCTTCGCATTCCTCTCGACGTCACCGAGGTCTCAAACCCGACCACGATCACCGCGGATGTGGCGCTGGGGCAGACTGTTTTTGCCGGGACATTCACGATCACGGGCGCCCTGGCCGTCATCACGGGCTCCGTTACGCTTGGCGGGCAGCCCATCAAGACAGGCGTCCTTGTCGTCGCGACGACGAGCGATCTTTCTAGTGGGCCGCCCGACCTGAGTTCGGCGACGCTCACAGGGGGGGCCTTCTACGCGACATCGAGCGTGGAGGACGGCTCCTACACCTTGAGCGTCCGCCAGAGCAGCGGCGCAGCGTACAATATTTATGGCTATTACACGACGATCGGCGCGACGGGGAACGTCACGATCAGCCAGCAAATGATCGGCGGGGTCGCGATCCCCCAGGGCCAGACGCTCTCGGGACAAAATTTATCATGGTAATGCACAAGCGTGCGGCGCGGAACTCATCCGGCTATACGCTGCCCGAGGTGATGTTGACGGTCGCGATCACCGGGATACTCGCGGGCCTAGGAGGCAGCCTCATTATCCAGACCGCCCGCTTCTACCTCCAGGGACAGGCTCGCGACGCGCTTCAAAAAGAGGCCCGGGCCGTCATGTATGTCATGACCCGGGAGCTGCGCCAAGCGCAGAGCGCGAGCATCGTCATTTCCCGCTATTCAAGCGCCCAGCCTTACTACTCCATGATCACCTTCACCAAGGAACA
Source organism: bacterium (assembly GCA_021799485.1). GTDB lineage: Bacteria > Elusimicrobiota > Elusimicrobia > UBA1565 > UBA9628 > JAJZAK01. Next base: position 7,061 of record JAJZAK010000050.1, read on the forward strand.
AGGCGTGACGATGTCTTTTTACCAATACGGAAACATCCTCGAACAACAATGGGGCGGGCACGTTCAAATCCTCAGCCGTGACCTCCGCTATCTCGGCTTCACGTTCCCGCGATCGGACGATATGACGATACTTTCCGTCTCGATGACCCTCCAGCAGGCCACCTATCAGGGCCAATCGCAAGTCCTGCACATGGCCTCGGAAAAAGTACAGGTGATGGACTGATGCCATCATCGGGCATCCTTCGATCGTCGCGCGGCCAACTACTCATGGGAGCTATCATCCTGATGGCCGTTCTTTTGGTCGTCGTCCCCGCCCTGGTGTCATGGGTTCAGCAGAACGCGCGCATGGCCGTCAAGGATGCCCAGAACACCACGGCGTTCAACCTCGCCCAGGCGGCCGTCGATCGGGGCTACTGGAAGGCGAAAAGCTCAACCGGCACGATCGCCCAGGCGCTGGCGGGGATGCTGATCCCGGGATATGCGTTCGACGCGACTTACAACGATGTCCCGGGCGGAACCTACCGGATCCGGATCACGAGCGCGGCCAACAGCAGCATTCAAATTCTCGGCGAAGGCCGGGACGCGTCCAACAGACAGACCCGCGCGATCGCCGCCGTTTATCAGAACCGGACCATCTACAGCCCTCTCCTGACCCAAGGGGACGTCAATTACGACAAAGGAATGTGCATTTATTGGGGACCGTTGATGTCCCAAGGATCGATCAACCTCGACAACACGACGGCCCAATGGTACTGGCCTCGGAAATTCGCCCGCGGCGACGTGGTCGGCGTCGCGGGATATCCCCGCGACACGACCTGGCCGCTGCCGCCCAACACGGACAACGTCGAATGGTGGGCGAACTATCAGTACGTGCCTGAATTGCCGATCCTGGACTTCGCGACTCTGCGCTCCTCGGCGGCGGCGACGAACACCTTGAACGTCTACGGCTGCGTCAAAAGTTCCCAGTACACGGATCCGGCGACGGGGAATATCCTTTCCGGGGCGGCTCCATGGGCCGGGACGGGAAGCTGCCCGGCGCATTCGAGCCTCTTGGGAGGGAGTTGCCCGGGGACGGCGGGCGCTGGTTCGGGCTGCCATTTCGGGGCGTCATTCAACCATCCCGACGGGGCCCGATACGCCGCCCAGCCCTACGTTTGGTATTGGGACGGCGATCTGGTGCTGACCGGCCATGGCGGCTCGGCCCCCGGCCATTTGGATGCCGGATTGTGGGGCACCGTGATCGTGCGCGGGAATCTGACCATCGATGCCGGCGGCGACTACAACTACACAAACAACGTTCCGGTCGACGCGTGGATGGATCAGAACAAGCTCCTGATCAACACATACGATACCGTCGCGACGAACGAATACCCGGCCGATGATGGCCTGCATAAGACTCTTCCCACCTGGAATTTCGGATCAAGCAGCTTCTGCCAGCCCGGTCAAAGCTGCGGCTGGGTCAATACGGTCGGCATCCGCGGCTTCGTCTACGTCGGCGGCAATCTCATCATCAAGAGCTTCATGGACTTCAACGGCGCCATCTGGGTGAACGGAATCGTCTCGGCAAGCTGCCCCAGCAGCGATCCAAGCTGCACAAGCCACTTCTGCGGGGTCTTTTACGACGATCAGCTTTCTGTTCCGACCCTGAATGTCGTCTTGGTCCGGATGTCGTGGCAGGAAGTGCCTCCCAGCCCGGCGCCCTGGCTGTGACGGGCGCCTTACCGATAAAGGGATTTGCGGGGGCCGATGGCGGCCACAAGAACGGCGCGTTCTTCCTGATGGACCTCATAGATGACGCGCCAACTCCGCACCCGGATTCGCCATAGGCCGGAGAGTTTCCCCGAAAGCTTCTTGGCCCCCGGCGGATGGGGATCCGCGGCTAGGCGCTCGGCGGCGCGGATGATGGCGGCCTGAAGTTCGGGCGGAGCATCCTCGAGGCTTCGGGCAGCCCGGCGGCCGAAGTGGATGGAATGCAATCAGCGCCCTAAAAGGCGTTTGAGCTTGCCCAAGGGAACGGCGCGCCCGGCCTTGTAGTCGCGCCTGGCCTCGCGGACATGGGCCAGAAGGCCGTCGTCTTCTTCGTCGAGTTTGTCTTCGAGGGCGCTTAAAATTTCGTCGTAGAGTCTGATGGGAAGAAGCGCCGCCACGGCCTTGCCTCCCTTGGTGATGAAGAAGGGGCTCTCCTCGTCCCGGATTTCGGAGAGAACCCGGGCCATGTGAGCGCGGAGCTCGGATGCGGGCAATATTTGAGTTCTTATAATGTACTTACTTTAGTATCAAATAACGTCTATTTCAAGGGTAGACGGGCGACAGGAAAAGCTGGATGACCTGCTGGATGCCGGCGGCGACGGTGGACGTCGGCAGCCAGAACTGAACCCAGATCGTGCGGCTCGCCCCCGCGGGCACCTCGAAGGCCGTCTGGTTGCCCGCGTAGGCGCCGCCGGCGCCGCCCGAGGTCGTCGTGCTGCCCGTGACCGCCGCGTTGAAGGCGGAGGGGGGGGGCGCGGCCGAATTCCATAGCGCCTGAAGGACGGGCCGCTCGATGCCGGAGGAGACGGAGAGGGACCATGGAGATCCCGCCGTCGCGGTCGAGGCCCACAGCGCGATCGTGGCGGGGATATTCCCCAGATTCGTCACGACGACGGAGCTCACCGAGACGGTCGAGAGCGCGACGCCGGGGTTGATCGCACCCAGGTTGATGACGATCGAGGAGACGGAAAGCTCCATCGTGAGCGGGCCCAGGCTCGTGTCATCGGGAACGCCGGCCCAGTTGAGGCTTCCGACGCGGAAATACCAGGTGGTCGAGAGATCGAGGTTCGCGATCGAAAGGGTGGAATCGGCGACGGCGTAGGTGATGGAGGAATAGATCGTTCCCGAGAAGTCGGACGCGGTCGAGGCGTCGAGCTCGTAGCCCTCGCAGCTCGATGTCGACGGGCTTGTCGGGAGCGCCGTCCACGCGACGGTCGCCGAGGCGAAATAGACGTCGAGGAAGGTCGTCGTAAGCGCTGTCGGAGCTAGCGCCAGCGTCGGGGTTGAGCCGAGCGCGGTGTAGGGCCCCGTCGAGCCCGCCCAGTTGAGCCCCTCCAGGCGCATAAAATAGGTCGTATTGGCCTCAAGCCCGCCGATGATGAGGCTGCTTTGGGACCTCGAGTAGGTGACGGACGAATAGACGGCCCCGCCCGAGAAGTCGGTCGAGGAAGCGTCGAGCTCGTAACCCTCGCCGCTCGCGTCCAAGGGCGTGGCGGGATAGGAGGACCATTCCGCTTGAATGGAAGAGACGGAGGCCGCGGGGAGAGCGGGAGCCGCCGCCGTGG
>JAJZAK010000021.1 GCA_021799485.1 bacterium
TGCCACCAAGAACTTCCACGCGCGCTCACCCACTTTCTCCACAGCCGTCAACAGAAAGAAAAAGGCGACAAAAAGAAAGACTACGGCCTGCGTTTACTTCAGGCTCATTTCTGGATTAGAAAATGCTGGGGGCTGAAACGTCTTATATGTGGGGGGGGGAGAATGACCGGCGCCATTGTGGATTTAACAGAGAGGGATGCCGTCGCGCGGCGGATTTATCTCATTCGGGGACGCCGGGTGATGTTGGATGCCGACTTGGCGACGCTCTATGGCGTGCCGACAAAGGCGCTCAATTTGGCCGTGAAGCGCAATGCGATCCGCTTTCCACAGGATTTTATGTTTCGCCTAAGTCCCGATGAAGCGGTCAACTTGAGGTTTCAATCTGAAACCTCAAGCTGGGGAGGCCGCCGCTATCTCCCGCGTGCGTTTACTGAGCAAGGCGTGGCCATGCTCTCGAGCGTCTTGCGCGGCAAGAGGGCTGCTCTCGTCAATATCGCCATCATGCGGGCCTTTGCGAAGCTTCGGAGCATGCTGGCAATTCACAAGGAATTGTCAAAAAAATTCGCGGCATTGGAGCGCCGCGTCGCGGGGCATGACGAGAATATCCGAGCGCTATTCGAGACCATACGAGAATTGATGGATTTGCCGGAGAAGCCCCGGACCGTCATCGGATTCAAGCCCAGGGGCGAATAGGAGGCAAGCATAGAGAGGCCGTATTCAAGGCGGGATGGACTCGGCGCTAACGACGTCGGCGAAGCGCCCTGGAGGCCGCGCGGACGATGTCGAGGGCGGCCGCCTTCTCGCCCGGGCCCATGTCGCGCACGGATTGGGCGAAAAGGGCCGCCGCGTCGGGGCCCCCGTGGCGTCGGGGAAAGGGGGTTTTGAAGAGCTCGTCAATCGCGAGCCCTAGGCCCCGGGCGAGCTTGTCGACGGTGGCGAGGCTGGGCTTTCGGGCGTTGCCCTCGATATAGGCGAGGAAGCTCGCGCTGACCCCGGCTTGGCCCGCCAATTCCTCCAGGGTGAGCCCCGCCCTCTTGCGCTCCTCGCGTATGCACGCCCCGACGAGGGCGTAAATGTCCTTTTCCATGGGGGGCATTGTAGGGGCTTTGAGTGGCTCGATACCATAGCCTTTAAGTCAAAATTAAAATGGCGGCGAGCTCGCTTTCCGTGGTCCTCAACTCCCTGCGTCTGCTGAGAGACTAGAGCTCATCCACTCCCACGCCGTTGATTTGCTGAGTCCTAGCATCGCCGCGATGTTCCCGCAGGAGAAAAGGCGCTTGAGGAATTTGTGTCCTTTGGAGTGGATGTTCCTGGCGCCCTCCGGGGCGTCGCCAGCCGGGGCGGGGAATAACCAGACATTTTGAAGCGCGGCGGAGTATCGGCTTTTCATCAGAGCCGCCCAAGCACGCTCATCAATTCGCCGCTCTAATTGTAATTGATTGCGCAGATTAATTTTCTCGTTGGAGTCCTTGAGTCTTCCGAGTTCTTCGTCCATGAGCGCCGCGTAGTTGTCTACGGCGTGAACGGCCGGATGGCGATCAAGCTCCTCAGCCTGCCGCCCTTCGAGCTTAGCGCGGCGGCGCTTAGAGGAGGAGCGAATAGTGTAAAAAGTGGCTCCCCGGGGGTGTCTTTGGGAGGGGAAAGCATTGAATTCCTGTCCGTTTTGTTCGCTTTTTAGGGGGGTCAAATCGCGATAATTAATTTAATTCTAATGATTTTCTAGCTGTCCGCGAAACCGAGGCGGACAGGGTTCGCGGCAGGTTCTGGACGTGTCTTCCCGCGGCTTAGTTTCGCCGCGCGGAGATCGAAGAGGCCTGGAGCCACGCCCTATGGGACGGCCGTTTTCTCTTCGCGGCGCAGGGCCCGCGCGATTTCGTCCGCCTTGCGGATTTGGCCGATCCGGGGAAAGACGCGGGAGATCGTGTGCCGATGCTCCTCAGCGTCCAAGGAGCTCATCGCGTCCTCGGCGAAGATTTGGCGGCAGCCCCGCTCGTAGGCGTCCCGCGCGGTCGACTCGACGCCGAAGCACGTGGCGATCCCCGTGAGGATGAGCGTCGTGATTCCCCGCCGGCGCAGCTGAAGGTCGAGGTCCGTTCCGTAAAAGGCGCCCCATTGCTTCTTGGTCACGACGTGGTCGGACGCGCGAGCGCCGAGATCGGGCGAGAGCTCGGCCCAGTCCTTGGGGCGCTCCCCGCGCCAAGCCATGGGCTGGTCGCAGAGGGGCTTTAACATGTCGCCGCCGTCCGGGGAGGCGCTCACGCGCACCCAGACGATGAAGCCTCCGGCCTCCCGGAGGGCGTCGGCCAGGAGCCGGGTCTTCGAGATCACCTGGGCCGCCGGATGGGGCTTGGTCTCGAAGGAGACGATCCATTTTTGGAGATCGACGGCGACGAGCGCCGTCTTCTTGGGGTCGATTGTCAAGTCAGTCATGTTTCCTCCCCTGCCTTCCATTCACCGATAGGCTTCGCGGCGGTGCTTGATCCGGAAAATCAAAACTTCCTTGCGTTGTTTCTCGACGACGGAGAGGATGCGGTAGTCTCCTTGGCGGACGCCGCCAATTGCGCGCCGTGCCGGAAAGCTTCTTGCAGCCTGAGGGATGCGGGTTGTCGCGCAGGGTTAAAATTCTTTGAATGATGGCGGCGCGGAGCGGTTCCGGAATCGCCTGGAGGTCGCGCTCGGCGCCGCTTTCCAGAAGAACGCGATAGCTCAATGGCGGCGGGAGAGATATTCTTCGATGGGACGGAAATGAAGTTTCTTGCGCCGCAAGGCCCGGATTTCTCTTAGGTCCCCCGTATCCTCCAGGGATTCCAAGAGGCGTTCATAAGCTTTGATGTCAAGGAGCACGGCGGCAGGCTTGCCGTTTCGAAGGACGATTTGCGGCGACGGGTTCATTCTTGCCATGGATTGATTTTACGAGGAAAGGATGTTGGGCGCAAGGGGGGGCTAGGGGGCGAGTGCGAACGGTGGAAAAATATGATAATTTTACATTAAGACTTTTGCTCTCATCGTTGGAATGAGCATAGAAATCGCCCCTGAAGACCTACTCGGGCCCCTGAACCCCGTCGAGCAGAAGAACGCCCCCAAGTGGCTGTTCTGCGCGGGCGACATCGGCCTTTGTCGGGGCCTCCCGCGCGTCGCGATCATCGGGACAAGGAAGCCGTCCACCCTCGGCCTGCGCCGCACGCAGGACCTCGCGAAGATGCTCGTCTCGCGCGACGTGGTCATCGTGAGCGGTCTCGCCCACGGCGTCGACACCTGCGCCCATCAAACGGCCATCGACGCGCGCGGCAAGACCATCGCCGTCCTGGGAACGCCGCTCGACCAGTTCTATCCGAAGGAGAACGCCGGCCTCCAGCGCAAGATCATGGCCGAGCACCTGGCGGTCTCCCAGTTCCCGCACGGCTATGCCGTGCAGCCCAAGAGCTTCGCGATCCGGAACAGGACCATGGCGCTGATCGCGCACGCGACCGTCATCGTGGAGGCCGGCGATGGGAGCGGGACCCTGCATCAGGGATGGGAAGCCCTGCGCCTGGGCCGGCCGCTGTTTCTCATGGAATCGCTGACGCGAGACAAGAAATTGGAGTGGCCCGGCAAGATGATGGCCTACGGCGCCCAAGTCCTCACGCGGGGCAACATGGACGACCTATTCGAGAGCCTCCCCCACACGGCCCCAAGTGAAGAAGCCGTCCTGTCTTTCTGAAGTCCGTTTTGCCTCATTCCTAACCTACTCCCCGCGGGGCACTTCAACGATTTCCATCAAGTCGCAAGAGGTCATGCGGGCGATCAAGAACGATTCTCCTCGAGGTTCCATCGAATACGTCGTCCGAAGACTTCAGTGTTGGCTCTGCGGACCGCCCCGGTCCCGATTCCTCGAATTCCGTCCGCCTCAAGTGCATAAGCATATGAGCCACAAATAGGGCGTTGGAGCCGCCGCAGGCCTCAGGCGTTCACGAAGGATTCTTCCTTACGTCGGCCCGCTTCTCTTTTTCGTACTTCTTCTGCCAATGCCATACCGTGATTCGGCTTGCCTCGACGAACCGCGCGATTCTCGGCAGGGAAAAGAGTTCCGCGACCGTCTCCCGGCTCGCTCGGTACTTTTCCGCAACCATGGCCTCGCGCTTTGCCGTTTTGTCCCCGATCGTGCAGGGATCGTCCGTCAACGGCAAACGGCGCAGGATTTCTTCCATGGGGGAGTAGCCCCCGTAACCCCCTAAATGGTTGAGGCTATTCTTGCTCAACTTCCCTTGTTGGGCGAGATCCCAAAGCCTGTCCCTGATCTTGAATAATTTCAGGGCGTTCAGGTATCGGCGTTCCCGGGCCTTTCTTGAGCCGGAGGGGTCAATCGAAAAACTCTTGCCGCACTTCCTGCAACGCACGCGCCCGACGATCGATCCGCTCTTAAGCCTGTAATTTCCGACCTTAACGCAGGGCGCGTCCTCTCCACACCGGGGGCATTCCCGGCGCCATGCTGAGGGAGGGCGCATGGGAGAGGTTTATGCCATATATTAAACGTTAATCAGATGTAAAGTGCGTGTGAATATTTTAAACCTACTTATATAATGACGGCAGCAGGTTCTTTGACAATCAAACAAATCGCCCGCCAATGGCGGGAAGTATAACACGTTCCCCGCGGTTTTCAAGGGCTCTTAGGAAGGGGAACGCGACCGGGCTAAGGCCTCGGCGCGTCAAGGGCCAAGGGGGTGGTCGACAGCCAAGGAGGTGGCAATGGAAATCGAGGAGATGCGCGCGCTGGCGGAGCGGGCGAAGGCGGGGGATCGCGAGGCGGCCGAGCGGCTGATGTCCGCGACCAACGAGATGATCCTCGCGCCGCTCATGGAGCGATGGACCGGACGCCGGGGAGAGGGCTGGGGCGGGGAGAGGGTGTACCGGAACGGGCTCAGCCCCCGCGATGTTCCGAACGCCGTCCTCGAGGAGGTCTTCTTCGGGGGAGCGATCCAAGGCTTCGATCCTAATCGGCATGACTGGCCGACATGGATCGAGCGGCGGGCCGAATGGCGGCGGCGGGACCTGGCGAGGAGCAGCGCGAAGGAGCCGGACAAGGCGGCGGCCGAGATCGAAGACCTCCCGGCCGCCGAACGGACGCAGATCGACGCCCTCATCGAGGCGTCGAAGGACGAGGGGGTCCTGGATCTCGTCCGGAGAATCCGGAACTCGAGATACCGGGCGGCCTTCGAGCTCAAGCTCGCGGGCTGCCGCCAGGACGATGCGGCGGCGGCGCTCGACATGCCGGTCGGGACGTATAAAAGCTGCCTCGCGCGAGCCAAGGAGTGTCTCATCAGGATCGCCTGCGGGCTGGTCAGCGAGCTTCGGGGGCCGCAGGCGATGGTCGGGTGGAAGCTGAGGACCCTAGCCGGGGCGTAGGCTGCAACCCGGCGGCGGGAGCGACTCGTCATAGAGGTGGGAGCGTATGCCAAGGGGCCGGCCGCCCTGGGGAGCGGCGGCCGGCCCCTCCGGGCCGGGCTCGGCCGATGAGTCCGGATCATCGGCTTGAATTCAGAGAGCCGGCGGGCTATACTGCGGCCCGCCCGGCGCCGGCCGGGGCCCCGGAAGGAGGGGAGCATGAACGAGGCTGTTGTTGAGGAGAGGGAGGTCGGTTCCGCCGACGCGGGGAAGGACCGGCCGAATGGCGACCATTTCAACGCCTGGAGAACCGTCCTCTTTAACTGCGACTGCCACCATTTCAACGAGGTGATACAGGCGCTTTTGAAGGCGATCCATTGCTCCGTCGAGGAAGCGCAGAGGCTGGCTTGGGAGGCGCACAAAAACGGGCGGAGCGTCGTTTATCGGGGATATTTCGAGAAGGCCGAGCTCGTCTGCTCGGTGATCCAGTCCTCCGGCCTTCTCGCCAAGGTGAGCCAATAGGAGGTGGAACAATGCCGCTTAATCCGGTTGATGTGATATGGAGAATCGAACGCTGGATTGGCTACGGGAATCCCCAATCGCCGATCTGGTTTATAGGGCAGGAGGATCATTGCGAGAGCGAAGACGAAGACCATCTTCGATGCAGGCTTCAAAACCGGTGCGCTGATCTCAGGACATACCATGAGGCGCTTGCTAGAGACCTTGAAAACATGCAGCGCAATGAGGAGGCAGAGCAAATCAGAGAGTTTTTTATGCAGCCGGATCCTAATTTACAACCTACATGGCGACAGCTCATGCGCCTATACCTCGTGGCGATGGATGGCGCGGGCGGTTTACCGCAATTAAACAATCAATTAGACGTAGACGAGCAAAACGAAATCTTAAAAACCTTCCAACGTGATCAATGGGGCCAAATTCATGGGGGCCAAAATTATGGCTTTTTGTCGGAGTTGGGTCCGTTACCTGCGCCAGGATTAAGAGTTTGGCCGAAATCGTATACTAATTTGGGTCTTCTCAGAAATGGCCAATTTAATTTTGATCTAACAGAGCGCGATACTTACGTGAGAACAGTTTTCCCGCGTAGAGTTCGAGTGTTGAGAGAGGCCATCAACGCGCATAAGCCTCGAGTCGTAGTTTGTTATGGGGGCGGTCCACACCGGAAATACTTTAAGATGCTGAGGGAGTTGCAAGGCCAAAACATCAACGGTGCTAACTGTAACTTGCGAATAACTTGGAACAGAGTCATTCAACATGATAATCACCTTCCGACAATTATTTTAGGCGTGCCAGCCCCCGCTGCCCGTGTCCGTGGCCGGGGCAACGGTTTTTGGCACCAAGTCGGCCTATGCGTTGGTGAAATAATTCAACAGCACTGATAGACCGTCCCCAAGACCCCTCGCGATTCATCCGGCTCTAACGGCGCGCGCCCTGCGCGCCGCCTGGCCTAGATCCCGACCCAAGACGTCGGCCTTTTTCCCTCCCTGCAACCCGGCGGCGCACTAAATTCGTCATAGAGGCGGAGGTGATCGATGAAAATCAGCGTCCTATCCTTGATTCTGGGTTGGTTCGCCTCGGCGTGGATTCCCGTGCCGGGGGCGGTCAAGGCTGCGGCCCTGAGGGCCGCCGGGGCGGCGGAGGCGGCGATGGCCTCGATCGCGGCTCCGGCGCGATCGCCCGGGCGGTGAGGGTCGGAGCGGGGCATGGGAAGCGCGGGGCGAGGCCGGCCGTTCCTTTGGGCCGCGGCGGGCCTTGCCGCCCTTCTTGTTTCGGCCGCGCCCATGGCGCGGGGCGGCGAAACGGAGGCGGACGCCTGCTCGCGGCCGGGGCCCAGGCCCTCATGGCTTTCGGGGGAAGCCGTGTCGGCGGACCATGAACTTCTCGTCACCGGCCGGGGCGAGGGGGCCGCTTTCGCCGAGGCCGAGCGGGCGGCAAGAAGCGAGGCCGAGGAGGAGATCGCGGGCTACGTCAGGACCGTCGTCGAGGGGAAATTCATGAGCCGATTGAGCGGGGATCAAACGCGCGTCTCGTCGCGGGTGAGAAGCGTTTCGCGCGGCCGCGTCGAGGGGGCGATGCTCCGGGGCGAATACTGCGAGCGGCAAGGGGGCTTCCGATTTTTCGGAAAGCCGTCCTACGCGGTCTGGGTCCGGCTTGCCTACCCGCTCGAGGCGGCGGGCCGGGAGCGGGTCCGGCTTGAGGGGCTCAAGGAGGCCTTCGAAGCGAAGATGCGCGAACTGTGCCGGCCGCTCGCGGCCTGGCTCAAGCGGCGCCGGCCCGGCCAAGCGGCCCTGATCGGAGGGTTCAGGGAAGAGTCGACGCGGCGGGATTACCCCTTCGGCGGCGTGGTGGAAGGCGAGCTGAGAAGCTGCCTTGCCGCGGCGGGCGTCCGCGTCGCGGGCGAATCCGCGGGGCTCATGGTTTCCGGCGCTTACGTCCTCATCGGCGAGGACGTCTCGATCAAGGCTTCGGTCGAACGCGCCAAAGACGGCGAACTCCTGTTCGGGGCGTCGACGGTCATCCCGGCGGACGCGATCGAGCCTCAATGGCTCAGGCTCGAGGGGCCCGGAGGCGAGGAGTTCTCGGGCTGGTCCGCCGGGGAGGACGCTCCGAGCCCCCGCGGCCTCCTGTCGGCGCGCAGCACGCCTCCGGGCGCGAGGGTCTACCTGGACGGCAAGGACGTGGGCGTCGCCCCCGCCGAGTTCGGCCGCATCGCGCCGGGCGTCCATGCCGTCGCCTTCGAGCTCGACGGCTACGAAATCTACGGGACGCGCCTGCGTGTCCTGCCGGGAGAGATGGCGACGGCGGAGGCGACGCTGCGGCTTAAGACCGGCCGCGCCGCGATCGAAAGCGTCCCCGCCGGCGCCGATGTCCTCATCGACGGCGCGCCGACGGGGAGAACGCCGGCCGAGGCGACGCTCAAGATCGGCCCGCACGAGCTCATTTTGAGGAAGAGAAACTTCCGGGAGATCAAAAGCCGTTTCGTCGTGGCCTACGGCGAGACCGTCCGGCTCAGCGAAAGGCTGACGGAGGATCCGGGGAGCGTCTCCGTGATCTCGTCGCCGGCCGGGGCGGAGGCGTCCTTCGACGGCGGGGACGTTTCCGGCAAAACTCCGTTGAGACTCGATCCGTTCCCGGCGGGAAGGCATGCGGTCAAGATCAGCAAGCGGGGCTATGCTCCCTGGCGCGGAGAGTTCACGGTGCGCCCGCACGAGTGGGCCCAGGTGTCGGCCGATTTGAAGCCCGGAGAGGACGAGGAGGAGGAGGCGCCTCCCTCGCCTCCCCGGGATCCCTGGTATGGGCTGCGATTCCAACAGCTTCCGGACGATTGGTGGTATGCCGATGCTTTTGGGGCCTATGCGGGCGCGGGTTTTAGCCCCAAGGGCTCGGCCGGCGCGATCGGGGAGATGCATCTTTTCAAGTTCCTCTACTACGTCCGCACGCCGCTCGGGGGCCTGGGGGGGGGAACGTCCCTCATGGACATGTACTTCCCGACGCAAAACGCGGCCATGAGCTCCGTGACGACAGACGACGTCACGGGCGGGGCCGTGGCCTCGGCGCCGTCAACGTTCCATGCGGCGGTCGAGACGCTCTTTCCCGTCGAGATCGCCTTCGCGCCCTGGTCCGAGGAGTCGGACGGCGGCATCGAATCCTTCCAGTTCTTCGGCGCGTTCAGCGCCTGGTCCGGAACTCTCAACGACAAGCCCGGGACAAGCGACTACGCGCCCTCCGACGGGATGGTCCTGGACGCGGGGGCCGAATGGCGGTGGAGCCGGTGGTTCGGGATTCGGGCCGGTTATCTCGCGCTCAGCCATCCGGGATTTTCTTATTCGGCTCCCGGAGGGACGCCCGATGCCTGCGGCACGGACGGCTGCACGACGCGCTACGCCGCCGGCTCTTTCTCGACGCGCGCGCTCTACGCCGCGCTCGAGTTCGATTTATGCTGGCAAAAAAGGGCCGGAGGAGGCCTTTAAAAGGAGGGGCGACATGGGAATGCTCAATGAGCTGGGGTTGGTCGGCTGGGACGAGATCGAGGACTTCATTCTCGCCTCCCTTCTGACCGGCGACGGGCTGCTGCTCGTGGGGCCGCGCGGCGCGGCGAAGACCTACTGCGCCTCCCGGGTGGCGGAGGGGCTGGGGGTGCGCTTCCAGAAATTGGACGCCTCGAAGGCCGAGTTCGAGGATTACCTCGGCTTTCCCAATCCCAAGGCGCTCGCGGAAGGCCGTTTCGAGTGCGTGACGACGCCGACCTCGATCCAGGACAAGGAGTTCCTTTTCGTCGACGAGATCAACCGCGCCAAGCCCCAGACCCAGAACAAGCTCCTGGAGGTGGTCTACTCGAGGCAGGTGATGGGGCTGCCGATCAAGGCCAAGTGGATCTGGGGCGCGATGAACCTCGGCGACGAATACGCCGGCCTCGAGCCTCTCGACGCCGCCTTCGCGGGGCGTTTCGCGTGGGTGATCCCCGTCCCCGAGGCCGACGGGATGGAAGAGGAGAGCCTGAAAAGCGTCATCCTCAGCGAGGGGCCCGAAGACGCCGCGGCGCTCAAGCGGCATTGGCGGGCGGACGGCGCAGGCGCCGCCGCTCGGGACCGCGGCTTGCGCCTCCGCGAAGTCCTCGCGCGGGCCGCCTCTTTTTATCCCGAAACCGAAAAGCTCGCGAACGGCGCCTTGGGCGCGATGATCGCCTGCCTGGCGAAGATTCTGGGCGCCTCCGCCAAGCTGAGGCTGGACGGACGCCGCCTCTCGATGCTGCGGCGCAACGTCCTTTCCCTGCTGAGCGTCCGGCGGGCGCTGGGGCGTCAGGACGCCATTCCCGAGGACCTCTTCTGGGCCGTCAAGCGCGTCCTGCCGTATTCTCTGGAGGGGGCGGCGCTGGGCAAGCCCTTGGACCTCCTCAAGTTCCGGGTGGCCTTCGAGGATCTCCGGGAGGCTCTCCGCGGCTCGGACGCGCTTTACCGCATCGTTTGCGAGACGAGCCTGGCGCAAAGGGTCAAGCTGGCGGCCTCGGCCGATCTTAGCCCGGCGGAGAAAGCGCGGCTTTTGTCGGATGTGCTCGACGAGGCGCCGCCCTTTGAGAGGCATCTTTTGGTCTGCGCCCTCCTTCCGATCGCGCTGAAGCGGGGGTCCCCTCTGCCCCTGCCCTTCCGGATGTCTCTCATCGAGCGTTGGAAATCCCAAATGATCCAAAGCCGCGATTTTAACATCGAGGACGCGGCGTCGCTGGATCAATTCTCGGGCTGGCTGAAGGTCCACCGGGATCGACAACCCCTCATGCAGATCGCGTGGAGCGCGGCCTGCGCCTTCGCGCCGGCGGACGACGACAAGGCGCTGCGAGGATATTTCGGGCAGGGGCTCCGGTTTTTAAGGGCCTGCCGCAAGACGCTGCGCGTGATCTACGAGACGGCCGCCGTTCCGGACGCGCCGGCGGCGCCGGCGGAGGCATCATGAATCTCGCCAAGCTCTTCGACGAAGCCATCGATCTCCTCAAGGATCGCGGGATCGACGTCCGCAGGCAGGGGGTCGGCTTCGGGGGATTCTCGCGCAACGTCGAAACCGCCCAGATCCGAAGGGGAGAGCGCGGGTGGGAAATCGCCCTCGGGGGCAACTTCGTCGAAAAGCACGCCGCGACGCCGGAGAAGCTCGCCGGCGTCCTCTTGCACGAGCTTTACCACACGATCCACCATTATGAGAGCGGGAGCCCCATCGAGAGCTTGGCGGGGAATATAGCGACGGACGCCCTGATCAACGCCGCGATCCATCGCATCAGGTCGGCCTTCAGCGCCGTGTTCAGGGACTATTATCCCGAGGATCAATTCCCGGGCTTTCTTCTGAGGCCGGACGCCAAGCCCCCCGATCCAAGGGCCGTGGAGCTCTGCGGAGCCCTCTATCATTCCAAGAATTTCGCGCGTCAATCCTTCTATGACGTGCTGGGCTACGCCCTCGAGAAGCTTCGAGCGGCTTCCGGGGAGGCGCTGCGGGCGATCGAGAGGGCTTTCTCATGCGCGGCCCGGGAAGGAATCGGCAAGCGGTTTCGCTTGCCGGGCCTTTTCAGCGAAGTCTCGCGCATGCCCGTGGAGGCGGCCCCAGGACTTTTTCAAGGCAAGGTGGAGGAAGTCTTAAAGGCGGTCGCCAGGGAGTCGGCCGCGGGCCGCATCATCAAGCAGTTCGCCGCTCGAACGCCGGCCCGGGGGCTTTGGCCGTCCTGGCCCCTCAGCCGCGCGGACGCGGCGATTTTAGGAGCGGGAGGGCTGCCGGTTTTTTACCGTTGGGCCATGCCGGAATGCCCCGCGTCGGCGCATCTGTACGTGGACGCCAGCGCCTCGATGGAGGAGGAATTGCCATGGATTTGCGGGCTCGTCAAGGGTCTGTCGCGCTACGTGAACACGCGCGTCTTCCTCTTCAGCAATAAAGTGGTCGAGGTTCCGCGGGATGCCGTCGAGAAAGGCCGGCTCGAATCGACCGGGGGCACCGATTTCGACTGCGTGATCGGCCATATCCTCATGAAAAAGATCTCGTCGGCGGTCGTCATAACGGACGGCCACGCGGGCTTTCATGAGAAGCGGCAGGCTGATTGGGTCCGCCGAAGGCATTTCGTCGTCGGAGTCGTCACGCGCCGCGGAAGCGTCGAGTCCGTCAAGGAATTCGCCACCAAGGTCGTCACGCTGAGCTAAGGGCTTGCGTCACAATAATATGAGTAATTCGGAGGCCCCTATCCGAACCGGAAGCAAGGCGCGAGGAGCGAGCATGCCGAGCGTATGTGAGCGATCGAGCAACGCCGCAGGCGGCCGGAGAGGGGCCTCCCGCTGCGGGCCGCCCGCTTTCGGGCTGCGACATCGTTGCGCTCGCCTTACAGGCCTCGGCCTGCGCGGCTCGCGCGCCTTGTCTCGCCTCGAAACTCGGACGGCCAAATCACTCATATTATTGTGACGCAAGCCCTAAAGGGGGGAACATGAAAGTTATTTGCCGAAACGCCTACGAGCTTGTGAACCACCCGAGATACGGCAAGCACGGCCTTCGGGAGCTGCGCGGGACGGAGGTCGAGGCCGACCTGGAGTTCCTGCTCGATCTGGCGCCCACCAGGCGCCATCCGGCCCATTCCCCGCGGACGATCGTGTATTCCAAGGACGAACAGCTCTTCCATCTCGTGAGAGCCAACGCCGATTTGGCGATCTCTCCGGTGCTGTTGCGCGAAACGCTCGGGGCCATGGGTTGCCGCGTTCCAGACATCGCCTTCCTGCCGGACTGGGAGCGGGAGAAAATCGTCGAAGCCCTGCGCGGGAAGCTCCCGGACATGAAGGCGCGGCCGAAGGTCGAGTTCGCGGCGGAGCCCTCCGAGCGCCCGCGGCAGCCCCTCTTTTCCGATGAGGAGATTCGTCGGCTGTGTAAGACGCTGGAAAACGAGTCCGGCGCCCGATGCCTGCTTTTCCCCGCGCCCCCCAAGGACGATCTCATGATTTACGCCATGGGTTTAAGCGAAGAGGTCGCCGGAAAGCGCGTCTGCCGCCCCTCGGCCTTCATTTTCCTCCATCGAGACCAGGAGAAGCCGGCGTGGGGGGACGTTTCGATCTTGTTTTATCCCAGGTCGCCGCGAGCCGCGAGCATGGTGAAAACGCGCGGGGCGCGCGCCGCGGCGGCGGCTCTTGAGAGAGCCTTGCCAGGCCCGGCCGGGGCCCGCTATGAGCTATGGGAGGAGAAGGCGATCAATGTCCGACTTACGCCGGCGCCGCTGGCCCGTCCCGTCTGCCGCCTTCCGCCCGTCGAGCTCTTCGAGTCCGGCGCCAAGATCGACGACGACCTCTTCGAGAAGCTTTCCTCCGGGAAGCCCGAGGAGATTTGCCCGGAGCCGCTCCTTCTGGTCCTGGCCGCTCCCGAGGCGACGGCCGCTCTCGGGAAAGAGGCGCGCGTGCCGTCCGGCTTGGAGGCCGCGATCCTTTGGCAGCGCGTCCAGGGGCCGCTCTACGACCCGGACTTCTCGCCCGCGGCCTCGCGCATCCTGTCCCGGACCGAAGCATGGACCACGGGGGACGGCAGGTCGGACAGAAATGCGGGTTACGGGGATGACGACGCTTATACGAGCGTGGCGCGGCTGTTGTGCCGATTCCCCGACATCTATGGGGCTTGACGATATGCTTATCGGACCATTTCCGTTTGAAATCGGGATCTGGAGGATGCGGTCGAAGTGGCGGGAGGCATGTGACGAAAGGCATGACGGGAGCGGCCGCGGGTATTCAGCGGAGGAGCTTTGCGTCGTGCGGACGGCGAAGAGCCTCGTGACGTACGAGGCGCACTTCGATGTCGCGCGGCAGAAAGAGGCGATCCGGCTGTCCTACGCCGCGGCCAAGCATTTTCTTCCGCGCCTCGAAACCGATCGCGCGGAAGTGCTCGCCGCCGCGGCGGTCGTCGCCGCCGCGCTCGCGATGCGGGCCGCCAGAATATATGAATCGAAGCGTCATGACGAGATTGTGCCGGGGGCATGGGAGAAGTGGCTCGGCCGTTCAAACCGCTATTGGCTGATGGGAGCGCGATTCGCTTTAAGGGCGTATCGGGCGGAACCCGGCGACGATCTCGCGGCGTTTGTCTTGCGCTTTCTGGCCTGCGGGGCCCGGAATGCGGAAAGGATGGGAATCTCCCGGATGAAAGAGCGGCGCCGGACCTTTTTTCTGCGGCGGTACGCCGAGCATCTTATCGAGGGCTTCGTGAGATCGCCCCACGAGTTCAACGTCGCCGATATCGAGGCGGCATTCGTGCCGGGGGACGCTCGTTGGCGCAAGCTTTTGGAAGAGAAGGGAAATCGCACGCTGTTGCGGCTTCTGGAGTCCGGAGCCGACTGGCGGAGCCTCAGAGCTCCCGACGGGAGCATGCTGGATGCGGAGGGGGCGGCCCGGTTGAGGCTTCTCATTCTGGGAGAGAGGTGGAATTCCATATGGGCCTATGGAATAGTCTCCCCTGATCGCAAGGAACTGTATTCCCGCGTCAGCGAAGAAGCCTTGAAAGAGGAATCCGATGACATCGAAAAACGATTCGCGTCCACGGCGGAACGTCCCGAGGCGGCCGTCCTCAAGCGCAAGCTGCTGGACGCGATATCGCGGCGTTGTTGAGCGATGGGGAATCAGCCGATGTCGGCGGGCCAGGCCTCCACATTCAACAAACCGAAGCCGCCGGAGCGTTATCTTCCACGGCGCTGGTCGCGGAGGAACTCCGCGTAGAGGTGATAGAGCTGGTCGATGCGGACGTTGATCTGGTTGACCGACTGGCGCAAATCCTTGATGTCTTCCCGGATCGCGCGGGTTCTCTCGTCGACCGCCTCGTAAATCAATTCCAAGGTCACTTGGCGCGCCACGTTTTTGATCGCTCCCGGAATGCCGAGCATAGTATACCTCCCGTATTGAAACCGTCAATATGAATACGGTTTGGAGCGCCGAATTGTTCCCGAACATCCTCCCAGGCGGCTTTTTATTACAATGGAAAAGGGTGGCGATCATGGGAAGGCGCGGGGCGCTGATGTTCGTGATCGCGGCGTGCGCGGGCGCCTTAGCCGCCGCTCCCCAGGAGGACGCCGTGACGAAGAAAATATCGAGCGAATACCAATTGCCGACGGACGAGGAACTGCGAAAGCGGCTGACGCCCGAGCAGTTCGCCGTCGCGCGCCAATGCGGCACCGAGCCGCCGTTTCACAACGCCTACTGGGACAACCACGCCCCCGGCATCTACGTCGACGTCGTGAGCGGAGAGCCGCTCTTCTCCTCCCTGGACAAGTTCGACTCCGGCACGGGCTGGCCGAGCTTTACCCGGCCGATTGAGCCGGACGCGGTCGCGGAGAGAGACGACCGCTCTCACGGGATGAGCCGCGTCGAGGCGCGATCCAGGATCGGCGACTCGCATCTGGGCCATGTCTTCACGGACGGCCCCGGCCCGACGGGGCTCCGGTACTGCATCAACTCGGCGTCCTTGCGCTTCATCCCGGTCGGCCGCATGGAGGCGGAGGGCTATGGAAAATATCTCAAGCCCTTCATGGCCGCCGGCCTCGTCGCCGCCAAGACGCCCGGGCCTTCCGCGGGAAAGCCGTCGCCGCGCCGGGAGACGGTCGAGCTCGCGGGGGGCTGCTTTTGGGGGATGCAGCAGCTCCTGCGCCAAGTCCCCGGCGTCGTGAGCACGGAGGTGGGCTACATCGGCGGAACCACCAAGAACCCGCGCTATGAGGAGGTTCACTCGGGGGCTACGGGGCACGCCGAGGCCGTGCGGGTCGTCTTCGACCCGGCCAAGATTTCCTTCGAGCATCTTCTTGAATGGTTCTTCCGCATGCACGATCCGACGACGCTCGACCGCCAAGGCAACGACGTCGGGACCTCGTATCGCTCGGCGATCTTCTACCACACGGAGGAGGAGCGCCGAACGGCGGAGGCGGTCAAGGCGAGGCTCGACAAGAGGGGGCATTTCGGGGCGCCCATCGTCACGCGGATCGTGAAAGCCGGGCCCTTCTATAAGGCCGAGGACGACCACCAGGACTACCTCCAAAAGAACCCCGGCGGCTACACCTGTCATTTCCTGCGCCCGCCGTCGATCCTGGGACCATAGCCTTGTTTGTCGCCGCCGCCGCGCATTTTGTAGGATGGGCACGCCGTATCATCAAAGTCGTCAAAATCAAGGAGGAATTTCAGGTGAAGAAAGGAATCATTCCCGCCGTGTTGGCGGCAACCCTCGCGGTCCCGGCTCTGGCCCAGTCGCCGGCGCCCGCGGGCAATGCGACGCCGGCGCCCGCCGCGTCGAAGCCGGCCGTGAAGAAGGCGGCGAAGGCCAAGAAGGCGAAGCTCTCCCGCTACAAGGCGACCGTCGTCTCGGTCGACAAGGCGAACCGCAAGCTTACGCTCAAGCGGCATAAGGGCAAGCAGGAGACGATCGAGGACATCGTCATCCCCGCCGACGTGTCCATCATGATGGTCAAATCCGGCAAGGGGAAGAAAAAGAAGACCGCCGCCTTCGAGCAGATCGCCGTCGGCGACCAGGTTTTCGTGTATTATCTTGGCGACGTCAAGAACCCGAAGGCCAAGCCGCAGATCAAGAAGGTTTCCCTGCTCAAGCGCATCGAGACGGACATCAAGAAGAGCCTTTAAGGATTCGCGGCAAGCCATTGATCGAGACCCTCTCCCGTCCCGCATGAGGCGGCGGGAGAGGGTCTTTGGCGGCTGATGAAGGATTTTCCTCTCGCAGGCGGCGCGCGTCTCGCCGCGCTCTCCGTCCTGGCCGCCCTGGCGTGCCAAGCGCCGAAATACCAGCCCTACACCTCGCCCGCCGGCGATTTCGAGTGCGAGGCTCCCTGGCGCTGGAGCGCGACGGTGGCCGGCGGAACGCCCTATTTTGAGAGCGTCACCTGGTCCGGCCCTTTCGATCCCGCTTTTTACGAGGGGCGTCCGCTTTTGATCGCGCGCTGGTATGCCTACGGCCGTTCCCACCTGCTTCCCGACGGCCTCGGGGAACGTTATGCGAGTGCCGCGGACTACATTCAACAAACGCTCTCCGGCGTCTACGGTCCTCGATACGTTCTCGACCAGCCCGTGACCGACGTGAAGCTCGCCTTGACGGGATTCGTGGCCCAGGAATTCGTGGTCTCGTCGCCGATGACGCCGAGGTCCGGAGCGCGTTGGGGCGTGTCGGTCAGCCGCCAGGACGGCTCGACCGTCGTGTGGCGGCGCCACGCCTACGTCCTGTTGCCGATGAAGAGAGGCTTCTACGTCCTCATTTATCCGGCCACCGTCCAGGGCTACGATCTCGATCGCTCCCGTTTCGACGAGATGGTCAATACGTTCGTCCCCTTGCGAGAAGGCCCCGGAGGGCCCCCGATTTCCTACGGCGGCGAGGGGCCTTGGAGCGGAGGCGTCCATCACTAACAAGAGCGCGACCCGGCCGCGCGATATCCGCATGACGCTGCCGGTGCGGAGCAAGGCGAACGCCGTCTACAAGGCCTTGACCTCGGCGCGGGAGCTGTGCGCCTGGTGGCTCAAGGGCGCGGAGACGGCCGCTACAAACGGGGGACGGTTCCGCATGGTCTGGCCGAAAATCGACGAGCGCGCCGGTCTTGCCGCGGTCAAAAGAGGCCGTTTCCCTCCCCAGGCGTCTTCGGGAGAGGGATTGGGAGTCTTCATCGACCTCGATCTCGGGCGAAGGGTCTCTTGGCAGTGGCGGTTGAGCGCCTACAAGCGCCGGCGCATCCCGCCTCTCACGAGCTTTCTCATCGCCCCGGCCGCGCGAGGGGTTTGCAGGCTGACGCTGCTTCACGCGGGCTTTTCCGCGAGGCCCGATGCCCACGAATCCTACCGCCGCAGCAGGCTCTGGTGGGAGGACTGCCTGACGAAGCTCAAGCTCTACCTGGAAACGGGGAAAACGCGCAAGACGGAGTTCCTTTCCCTGGACGCTCTCCGGAAGCCGTCCCATCGCCGGTAGCGCGGGGGCGCGCCGGTCACTTCGGAGCGGGAGCGCGGACGTCCTTGAGGATGAGGCTGACGCGCAGTCCTCTTTTGACGACGCTCGCGTCGCGCGGAAGGAGACGCATATCGGGCAGGGGCTCGAAACGCGACAGATCAAGCCGGGATCCGCGGGGAGGATTCGGCGTGATTCGCCTGGCGAAAAGCCCGTCTCGAGAAAGCTGGATATTCCAGCCGGGAGTCTCCAGGGAGGGCACGGAGAACCAGTGGCGCTTGAGCGTCGCCTCGTCGCCGGCGAAGGCCGCCCCGGAGAAAAAATCGAAGTATAGCCGGACTGTTTCGCGAAGATTGTTCTCGACGGTTTGCGGCGCAATCCCCGGGATGTTCACGGGGTCGAGGGCGATCGCTTCCGAGGACGCCTTGGCCCTGAAAAGAGGAGTGAAGAGCGGGCCCAAGAGGTCGAGATTGAGGACCGCGGGCTGTCGGAAGTCGAGAAGCGTCTCGAAGGCGAAGGGATGGCCGAGGAGCGTCCCCTCCAGGGTGCATAGGCCCGACAGCTTTCCGCCGCTTCCCTGGCTCTCGCGCAGGTAGGCGAGATAGAGGCGGCCCGTGGTTTGAGGCCCGAGCCTGTCTTCGAGGCGCCGCGCCTTCGCGAGCAGAGACTTGCGGCGGGCTCCGGCCGATGCCGGCAAGGACGCGGATCGCATCCAGGAACTCCAGGCGGTCTCGTAATCCTTGACGGCCGCCGCCGCGTCGCCGCGATGATCGAGGATCGTCTCATCGTAGGGCATGGCGTCATGCGCCAAGCTGAGCTCCTTGAGCGCCTCCTGATAACGGCCTTCCTTATAATAGACCCAGCCCAGCGAATCGATGTAGGCGCCGTTCGTGGGTTCGATGGCCAGGGCTCTCTCGACGAGTTCCTGCGCCTCCTTGAGTTCAAGGCCGTGGTCGGCGAGCGAGTAGCCCAGGTAATTGAGGATCTCCGGGTTCTTGGGATTTGCGGCGATAAGACGCCGGAATTCCTTCTCGGCGGAGGCCATGTCGCCGGCCTGCTCTTCGGCGGCGGCCAGCGCGTAGCGCGCCTGGTCGTTGTCGGGGTCGTCTTTGACGGCCGCCCTCAGCACGCGAAGCGCCTTGCCGTGCTGCCCCCGATCTTCGTAGGTCATGCCCAGAAAATAGGCCACGCGGGCGTTGCGGGGAAAGCGCGCGAGGGCTTCGCGCAGCGTATGGAGGCCGTCGTCGGGGCGGGAGCCGCGGATTTGAAGATAGGCGATTTTGAGCCAAAGCGTCGGATCCTTGGGAAGGGCGGCGCTTTCCGATAAGAAGCGCGCGGCCTCGAGGGAGCGTCCCGCGTCCTCGGCGAACTGGGCGAGCCAGAGATTGGCGATGGGATCGCCGGGCTCCAGGGACTTGGCCGCCTTGAACGCCGCGCGGGCCGCCGGGGCGTCCCCCGCCTCGACATCGAGCTCGCCGATGTGGTCGATGAGGCGCAGGTCGTGGGGCTGAACGCGCACGATCTGGAGGTATTCGTGGATGGCGGCGACCGTGGAGCCGGAGGCCTCGTAGAGCTGGGCGAGGGAGAAGCGGGCGGGGATGGACTCGAATCCGGGATTGAGAGAGATCGAGGACTGGAGCTCCCGCGCCGCTTTCTCATAATCGCGCTCGTTGAGGTAGAGCTGGGCCAGCGCGAGGTAGGTTTGAGGGGCCTTCGAGGGATTCTCCTTGAGGAACCGGTCGAGGAGGTCTCGAGCGCTCGACGTCGAGGTTCGCACGAGAAGGCTCGCGAGGGAAAACGTCGCTTCCTCGGATGAAGGTTCGAAGCGGAGCGCTTTCTCGAAATGCCCCTGGGATTCGGTGAATTCCCCGCGGGCCCACTCGACGCGGCCCAGGAGGACGAGGGCCTCGGGATCGAAGGCGTTGATTCTGAGCGCGGCGCGGGCGTAGGCCTCGGCTTTGGCCAGGTTCCCGAGCCCCAAGGCCATCTTGGCCGCTTGGCGGGCGAGAAACGGTGAGGAGGGGTCGGCGGCGGCGGCTTTTTCAAGATCGTGGAGCGCCGAGGCGTACGATCCCCGGCCCTCGGCGAGCAGGCTCGCGGCATAAGCGCTCTGCGCCTCGAAGGCCGCGGAGGAGGCTGAAACGTTCGAGGGAGCCGCCCCGGCGGGAAGGGGGAAAAGGCCGAGGACGAGGAAAAGGAGGGTTAGGGGCGTCGGCAAGAGAGTTCCATGAGAACGGCGTCCACAGCGCCATTATAGAGTTTAGGGCGTCGCCCCACAATCCGGAAGCCTTCGCTCCCATAGAGCCTCAACGCCGGCTCGTTGTCGGCGGCGGCCTCGAGGGCGACCGTCCCGGCGCCGCGCCGGACGGCTTCGCCGATCAAATGCCGCAAGAGCCGACGTCCCCAGCCGCGCCGGCTTCGGGATCGCGCGATCGCGAGCGTCGTGACCTGGGCTTCGGGAGGGATGATCCACAGGCCCCCGAAGCCGAGGATGGCTTCCTCGTCTTCCAGGACGGCCAGATAAGAGCGGGGCGATCCCGCGATTTCCTTTCTAAAACCGTCGGCGATCCACTGGGGAAGAGTGGGCCATTGAGACTGTATCTCGATGAGGAACGGGAGATCCGCCAGCTCAGCGGCGCGAAATTTCATAGTTGGCCGGCTTGAGATAGAGCGGTTCGAAAGGAGGGCTGCGGCGCCGGAAAAGAAGGCTTGCGGCCGGCGCCAGGAGTTCGCGGGCTCCCGGCTTTCCCGCGGAGAGGACAAAGCCTCGACTTAAGGCGGCGGACTTGAAGTCCGTCCACTGCTCTGGACGCAGCCATAGAGGGTTCCCCCGGGGGCGGGGAAGGGTGTTTTTTCTTTCAAAAAGCTGGCAAAAGGTCTCTCCGCGGAAGCCGTCAATGGCCGCGAGGATTTTCCCGCCGGATGCGGCGAAGGCCAGGGCTTCCAGCCTGGAGACGGCGAGCGCCGGGATGCGAAGCTCCAAAGCGAGCATGGCGGCGTAGGCCATGCCGACGCGTATGCCGGTGAAGGTGCCCGGTCCGGACGCGACCGCGACAGACGAAATATCCTTGACGCTAATCCCCGCCCGGGCGAGGACGTGGTCGGCGGCGGCGTGAATGGTTTCGTCGTGGGGCTTGCGGGGCGCGCGCCTGATCGCGACGATGCCGTCGCCCGTTTGGAGGGCGACGCTGAGTTCGCGCTCCGTCGTGTCC
Organism: bacterium; assembly: GCA_021799485.1. Taxonomy (GTDB): domain Bacteria; phylum Elusimicrobiota; class Elusimicrobia; order UBA1565; family UBA9628; genus JAJZAK01. The sequence goes on from JAJZAK010000021.1 coordinate 21,006, forward strand.
ACGGCGAGGAGGGGACCGGGCTTCCGGGAAGTCATGAGACGATTAAATCAAAAACGCCTTCTGAACGTTTATATAATGCACCGTGGACGCCGTGGAGAGGCTGCCTGGAATCGGCCGCGTTTTTGAGGAGTCATGGGAGATTTATCGGCGGCGCCTTGTTTCTCTTTTTAGCGCCGCGGCCCTGGGAATAGGAGCGGCTTTCGCAAGCGTTGTGGCGACGGCTCTCGCCGCCCTTCTCCTCGGGCTTATCCTGCCGTTATGGCGAGTGCACGTCGGCGTCGCCGGCATTGTCATCGGGGCGCTGGCCTTTTTTTGGTTTCTGAGCTGGGCCCAGGCCGCGGCCGCCTATCTTCTTTTGTCGAACGAGAAGGTTTCCGGAGTCTTTGACGCCTACCGGAGGACCGCCGGGAAGGTGGGGGGTTTCTCGTGGATCTGTCTGCTTTACTTATTTGTCGTCATGGGCTGGGCGTGGCCGTTTTTCCTGCGCGGGGGGCTGGCCCTAGCCGCGATGGTGGCGGCGCCGTTCGTGTGGGCGTATCTCGTGGTGGCTCTGTCGCCGGCGCCCTTTATGTACTTGGAGCATGGCGGCGGAGGCTGGGGGGTCTTGCGCCGGAGCCTCGACTTGACGCGCGGCGCGTGGTGGAGGATCGCGGGTTTGGCGGCCCTTTCCCTTCTAACGGCGTTCGTGCCCAGCCTCATTCCCTTCCCTGGCGGGATTGTATTGGGTTCCGTCGCGGGTTTCTTTCCCTTCGCGATGATGAGCGTCGTCTACCGGGAGCTTCAGCGATCGGCTCCCTCGGTCCCCTCCTCAGGCGGGCTCTCGGACTGGATTCTCGCCCTTTCCTCGGCGGGATTCGCTTTGACGCTCTATCTCGCCTGGCGGTCCATCCCTGAGTTGGAGGCGGCTTTTGCTTTCTTTAAGGAACAATGGCGCTCCGGGGCGTTGGGGAAAGCGCCTGTCTGGGGCGGCGTCCGGTGATGGAGTTCCCATCCCAATCCCCGCGCCGCGCCAACCGCTCGGTTTTGACGCTCGTCTTTGGAATCCTTTTGTCCGTGTCGATCCTTGGTTTTCTGATCTTCGGCCATCTGAAGGCTCTCGCGCACGCCGGGTCCCAGATCGAGTGGGGTTTCGTCCTTTTGGCCGCGCTCGCCGCCTTTGGGAGCTACTCGATGATGGCCGTTGCCTTTCGGAAAGTTCTGAACGTCCAAGGCTTCCGGATGTCCTTCGCCGAAGTTTTGGGCGTGATCCTCGTCTCGTCGACGGCAAATTATCTCATCTCCTCCATGGGCCTGAGCGGCTTTGCTCTGAAGGCGCACCTCCTTAAAAAGCGCCGCATCCCCTATGCGACGACCGTCACCGCGTCCGTCCTCACCTCCGTCATCCTCTATAGCGTCTTGGCCCTGGTCGTGGGGCAAGGCCTGGCCTTCCTTCTCGTTCATTGGGGCGGGACGCGCATGGCGTGGCTTGAGGCGGGTTTTGGGGCCGGCATCTTCGTCTCGACGGCGGCGCTGGTGTCCCTTCTTTTCTACGGCCGCAAGTTGAGAAGCCGGCTGACCCGGGTGCTCTTTCGCGGGATTGACCGGGCTGTTTTCGCGGTATCACGCTCCGCCATCCCACAGGAGGAATTCGTGGACTTCGAGCGGCAACTCGAAGAGGGGCTCGATCGGGTCCGCCGCGCCAAGGGAGCCCTTGCGGCGACGATGGTCTACACGTGCTTCGACTGGTCACTCGTCCTATTGACGCTTTATTTCGCCTTCCGGGCCGTCGGCCAGAGCCTCGGCGTCGGCTATTTGAGCGCCGGCTTCACCGTCGGACAGGCAACGAGCCTCATTCCGATCCTGCCCGCGGGACTGGGGGCGATGGAGGGCTCGATGGCGATGGTGTTCGACCGGCTGGGGGTTGATTTCAGCGCGGCGCTCATCGCCGCGATCATTTACCGCGTCGCTTTTTACGTCCTTCCCGGCCTGGTCAGCGTCTTCGTCTTGTGGGGTCTTAAAGTTTCCGAGCCGGACATCGCTCTGAGCTCGGAACGAGAGGCCGGGGCAGAAGAAGCGGTTGGGAATTGACCTTTTATGATAAAATGGCCCTGCCGTCGGCGCCGCAGGATCTTGAATTTTAACACAGAAGCGCTCATAATAATAAGAAGAGCAACGGATCGCTAGTCTACTTCATGGCCATGTCCAATCGATTCACGGAAAGAGCGCAGCGAGTCATCCTCATCGCTCAGGAAGAGGCCAAGCGCCTCAACCACGATTATGTCGGCACGGAGCACATTCTGCTGGGTTTGATCGCTCTGGGGGAGGGCGTCGCCGCGCAGGTGCTGGCCAACCTGGGAGTCGACCTTCGCCGGGTTCGTTCCGAGATCGAAAAGATCGTCGGCACCGGCGACAATGTGATGCTTTTGGGAGAGATTCCATTCACCCCGCGCGCCAAGAAAGTCCTTGAATACGCCGTCGAGGAGGCCCAGCACATGGGCCATTCCTATGTCGGCACCGAGCATCTTCTGTTGGGCCTCATCCGGGAAGAGGAGGGCGTCGCGGCCCGCGTGCTTGAGAACCTGGGCCTGCGCCTCGACGTGGTCCGCGAGGAGGTCCTCAATCTCCTCGGGGAGGGCAAGAGCGCGGCGGGCGCTTCCGGCCCCGCCCAGGCGGCCGCGGCTTCGAGCACGCGCACGAAATCCAAGACCCCGACCTTGGACGAATTCGGAAGGGACTTGACGGCGATGGCCCGGGAGGGGCGGCTCGACCCCGTGATCGGCCGCGAGGATGAGATCGAACGCGTCATCCAGATTTTGGCCCGGCGCACGAAGAACAACCCGATCCTGGTGGGCGATCCGGGGGTCGGCAAGACCGCGATCGTCGAGGGGCTGGCGCAAAAAATTTCCTCCGGGGACATCCCGGAGATCCTGGCCTCGCGCCGGGTCGTCACGCTTGATTTGGCGCTTGTTGTCGCCGGCACCAAGTACCGGGGCGAGTTCGAGCAGAGGCTCAAGAACATCATCGAGGAGATCCGCCGCTCGAAGAACTCCGTCATCCTCTTCATCGACGAACTGCACACCCTGATCGGCGCCGGCGCGGCCGAGGGCGCGATCGACGCCTCCAACATGATCAAGCCCGCGCTGTCCCGCGGCGAGCTTCAGACGATCGGGGCGACGACCCTGGACGAGTACCGCAAATACATCGAGCGCGACGCGGCGCTCGAGAGACGATTCCAGCCCATCATCGTCGATCCTCCGTCGGTCGAGGAGACGTTCGAGATCTTGAAGGGGCTGCGGGACAAGTACGAGGCGCATCACAAGGTCAAGTACTCCGACGACGCCTTGAAGGCCGCCGCCGAGCTTTCCGATCGCTACATTTCCGACCGCTTTCTCCCGGACAAGGCCATTGATTTGATCGATGAGTCCGGCTCCCGATCGAGACTCCAGATGACCCAGACGCCGCCTCAGTTCAAGGAGAAAGAGGCGGAGATCGACAAGGTCGTCAAGGACAAGGCGGCCGCCATCGCCAACCAGGAATACGAGAAGGCGGCTCGGTTGCGCGACAAGGAAAAGGATTTGCGCAAGGCCCTCGAGGAATCCAAGAAAAAGTGGCGCAGCAAGCGCGACCAGGACGTGCCCGTCATCTCCGAGGAAGACGTGGCGGCCGTGGTCTCCAAGTGGACCGGCATACCCGTCATGAGCCTCACCGAGCCCGAAACGGAGCGCCTGCTCAAGATGGAGGAGGTTCTTCACGGCCGGGTCGTGGGGCAGGAGGAGGCGATCCGGTCCGTCTCCCAGGCCATCCGGCGCTCCCGCGCGGGCCTCAAGGACATCAAGCGCCCGATCGGATCCTTCTTGTTCCTCGGCCCCACCGGCGTCGGCAAGACCGAGCTTGCGAAGGCCCTGGCCGAATTCATGTTCGGCAACGAGGAGGCCATGGTCCGCATCGACATGTCCGAGTACATGGAGAAGTTCTCCGTGTCGCGGCTGATCGGGGCGCCTCCAGGCTACGTCGGCTATGAGGAGGGCGGGCAGCTGACCGAGGCCGTCCGGCGCAAGCCTTACTCGGTCGTTCTCCTAGACGAGATCGAGAAGGCCCACCCCGACATCTTCAACATCCTGCTCCAGGTGATGGACGACGGGCTCCTTAACGACAACCTTGGCCACAAGGTGAGCTTCAAGAACACGATCCTCATCATGACCTCCAACGTGGGCGCCCGCCTCATCACGCGCGGCAAGTCCTTGGGCTTCGTGGCGCACCAGGACGAGCGGGAGGAATTGGAGACCGATTACGGCAAAATCAAGGACACGGTCATGGAGGAAGTGAAGCGGGTCTTCAATCCCGAGTTCATCAACCGTGTCAACGACATCCTCGTTTTCAAGCCCCTGGGAGAAAGCGAGACGCATCAGATTCTCAAGCTCATGCTCACGCACGTCGAGACCAAGATCAAGGCCCAGGGCTTTTCCATCGCCTTCTCCGAGGACTGCGAGAAATTCCTCGTCAAGGCCGGCTTCGACGCCAACTACGGAGCGAGACCGCTGGCGCGCACGATCCAGCGCCTCGTCGAGGAGCCTCTGGCGGAGGAGATCCTGCAAAAGAAGTTCCCGGCGGGAGGCGTGATCTACGTCAACGTGGAGTCCTCCGGAGAGAAGCTTTCCTTTAGCGACAAGCCCGTCGAGAAGGTTCAAGGATCCTAAAGCAGGGAGCCCCGCTTGCAGCGCATCCGTCTTAGACGCCAGCGCTCAAGGTTTCCGCTCACCCTCAGCCGCGCCGTCCTTCTCCTGACGGCGGCTCTTCTGGTTGCCGTCTCCTCCTACACGCTGGGCTATCGCCTCACGTGGAAGGACGCCAAGGAGCCCGATTTCGCCTCCGAAACCCAGCAGATCATTTCCTCCGTCAAACCTGTCCCACCGGGCGCCCCCGCCGCCCAGCAGGAGGCCGACTGGCGGCGCATGGTCGGGCGGATCTCGAAGCTGGCTCGCCGCTATCCCGGCCATGTCGCCGTCGAACTTGAGGATCTGGGCCGCGGGGAGCGCTGGACCTATCATCCGGACGAGCTTTTTCCATCCGCGAGCCTCATCAAGGTGCCCATCATGGCGTGCGTCTTCGCGAAGATCCACGAGGGCGGGATGTCGCTCGACGATATCGAGGTGATCGGCCGCAAGGACCGGCGCTCCGGCTCGGGTTCCCTGAAGTGGCGGCCCGCGGGAACCCACATGACCGTGCGCGAGCTTTTGCGCCACATGATCACCGAGTCAGACAATACCGCGGCCGCAGTATTCATCAGGCTTTTGGGTTATGACTACCTCAGAGAGCACTTTGCCCAGCTAGGGCTGGTGAAGACGTCGATTTCGCGCCAGGGGATGAGCCTGCGCAGCGGCCGGGTCGCCAATGAGAACTACACAACCGCCCGGGAAATGTCCTCTCTCCTCGAGAGGATCTACCGAGGGCAGCTTGTCGATCCGGCCTCGAGCCAGACGATGCTCGACATTCTGCGCGAAAAGAAGGCCGTGGCCACGCGCCTTGCCAAAGGCCTGCCCGCCGGCTGGGAGATCGCGCATAAGACGGGGTTATTGCGCCGAGCTTGCCACGACAGCGCCATTATTTTTACGCCGCGGGGCCCTTACTTGATGACGGTCCTGACCGGACGCAACCCCAACTACCGCGTCGCCAAGAGCTTTATCACCAGGCTGGGGCACGCGACCTTTCCCTTCTGGGGCGCCCGTCGCGTCCGGATCGCCCATCATCGCCGCCGCGGTCATAGGCGCTCCCTCGCCTTACGGGACTAGTGTAGTGCTTCATATGTCCCTTTACATTTCGCCTCGTCGAAGAATGCTCTCGCTCGTCGAGATCGAAAGTAAAGAAGTGTTGGAAGCACTACACTAGGGACAGCCGTGGAAGCCCAAGGAGGGTGACGGACGGGCCGAAGCAGGCTCGATTGATTCCCTGCCGCCGGTTTCTGAGCGTCGCCCTTTGCTGCCTTCCCTTGCTTTCCGCCGCCGCCGTCCCGGCGCTCAAGCGCCGCCTGGCCGGCTTGACGCTTGGCGAAACCCTTTGGAGCGTCAAGCGCCGCTATCCGCCGCTGAGAACCTGGCCGGAGATTCGGGAACAAAAAGGGGGGGTCGACCGTTATATTATTAGACGGGGAAGCGCCAAGGGCCTGCCGGCCTTCGTCGACGAACTCCGCCTGGGATTCAAGGGCTGGTTTTTAGTGGAGATCCAGGTGATCATGACGAAATCCTACAGCGAGAAGAATCCTCCCCAGCAAGTCGCCCTGAACTTGGCGCTCCTCTACGGGCCGCCAAAGCGATCTCCCAACGTCTCCTGGTGGGCGGACGGCCGCACGGTGATGCGCATCCTAGACGAGCCGGCTCCCCGCCCGCCGAAGCTGACCAAGCCCTCGAAGCCCCCCGGCTTTTATGATCCCTATCTTCCGCCGCCGGCCGAGCCGCGCCCTCGGACACCGGCGCGCGTCGATCTCCGGACGAGCCTCCAAATTTTCGATAGGAAGATCTTCGAATGAAGCGCTCATGTGGTAAAATAGCACCCAGTCCCGCCCCCGGGGCTGGCCCGCTACGGCGGGAACGTTCGGCGCGGAGGATAGATCCATGTCCCTAGACGGAGCTCGGGCGAAGGCCCTCGAAACGGCGCTCGCTCAGATCGAGAAGGATTATGGGCGGGAAGCGATCATGAAGTTGGGAGAGCGGGCGGCGAAGATCAAGGTCGAGACGATTCCAACCGGGGTCCTGGCCCTCGACCTCGCCTTGGGGGTCGGCGGGCTTCCCCGCGGGCGCATCACCGAGATTTACGGGCCGGAGGCTTCGGGAAAAACCACCATCGCCCTTCAAACCGCGGCCCAGGCCCAGAAGCTGGGCGGCGCCGCGGCCTACATCGACGCCGAACACGCCCTCGATCCGCACTACGCGAAGAGCCTTGGCGTCGAGGTGGAAAACCTCCTCATCGCCCAGCCCGACTCCGGCGAGGAGGCCCTCGAGATCACCGAACGCCTTGTTCGGTCGAGCGCCCTCGACATCATCGTGGTGGACTCGGTCGCGGCCTTGGTTCCCAAGGCCGAGATCGAGGGAGAGATGGGAGACCAGCATGTGGGCCTTCAGGCGCGGCTCATGAGCCAAGCCCTGCGCAAGCTGACCGCGTCGATTTCCCGCTCGAGGACGAGCCTCGTCTTCATTAACCAGATCCGCCACAAGATCGGCGTCATGTTCGGCAACCCCGAGACGACGACGGGGGGGCTCGCTCTTAAGTTCTACGCCTCGGCCCGCCTCGACATCCGCCGTATCGAGAACATCAAGGACGGCGACGTCGTCGTCGGCTCCCGCGTGCGCGTCAAGGTGGTTAAAAACAAGATGGCCCCTCCCTACCGCACGGCCGAGTTCGAGATGATCTACGGCAAGGGTGCCAGCCGCGAGGGCTGCCTTCTCGACATGGGCGTCGAGAGCGGCCTGCTTGAGAAATCGGGGAGCTGGATCCTTTACGGGAGCGAGCGCCTGGGCCAGGGCCGCGAGAACGCGAAGGCGACCTTGCGCCAGAACGCGGAGCTCGCCGCGCGGATCGAGAAGGCTCTGCGGGACAAGTTTCTCGTGGCGCCTGAGGCCTCGGACGCCTCGAATGGGTCCGCGCAGGACTCCGCGCCCAAGGCGAAAGCGCCCGAGCCCGCCGCCCGCTCCGCCAAGGTTCCCGCGCTGCGCTGATGCCCGAGCCGGAGGCGAACCGTCCTCCGGCCGACGGGCTTCTCGCCGATTACGCGCGATACCTGTCGCTTGAGCGCCGGCTGTCTCCGAATACGCTCGCCGCGTATGTCTCGGACCTGCGGCAGTTTCTAGCCGGACTCAAGAAGCGCGGGCGGACTCCGGAGAAGACCGCCGCGGGAGACATCTCGGCCTGGATCGAGAGCCTTTCGGAGAAGGGCCTCAAGGCGAGCTCGGTCTTTCGAAAGCTCGAGGCCGTCAAGTCCTTCTTCGCCTTCCAGGTTTCCGAGGGTCGAATGGCGGCGAGCCCCGCCGCGGCCTTCCGTTCCCCGCGGCAAAACGCGCGCCTTCCCAAGACTCTTTCTCTAGGGGACATCGAGCGCCTTCTCGCCGCCTTGGGCGGGGAGGGCTTCCAGGCGCGGCGGCTGCGGGCGATCGTGGAGCTTCTTTACGCGAGCGGAATCCGGGTCTCCGAGCTTCTGGGCCTCAAGCCCGAGGACCTGAATCTGGCGGACGGATGGGTGCGGGTGTTCGGCAAGGGTTCCCGGGAGCGTTTAGTCCCGATTCCGGAGTCCGTCGCGCGGACGTTGCTCCGGTATCAGGAGATCAGGCTCTCAAAGTTCGCCGGCAAGCGCCAGGCGGCGGAGCTTTTCCTGAGCCGCCGCGGCCGCCGGCTCGGCCGGGTGGAAGTCTATAAGGAGTTGCGGGCGTTGGGGACGAGGGCGCAATTGAGCCGGCCGCTCCACCCGCACCTTCTGCGCCATAGCTTCGCGACCCACCTGTTGGAGGGCGGCGCCGACCTGCGGGCCGTTCAGGAGATGCTGGGCCACGCGAGCCTGGCCACGACACAGATCTACACCCACCTCGATCGCTCGGCCTTGAAGGACGCCCACCGCAAGTTTCACCCGCGGGGGTAGAGGAGCTTACGCCGGCTTCCTGACGACCAGAGCGCCGCCCATGCCGCCGCCGGCGCAGGCCGCGATCATGCCGTTGCGGGCCTTGGCGTCCTGGCGCATGGAGTAGAGAAGGTTGAGCAAAAGCCTGGCGCCGGTCGCGCCCAGGGGATGGCCGATCGCGATAGAACCGCCGTGGGGATTGAGCGCGCCGGACTTGAACTTGGACTCCCAGTCGCAGCCGAACTTTTCCTTGCCCACCTTGAAGATGGAGAGGACCGTGGCGGCGAAAGGCTCGTGGAGCTCGATCGCGTCTAGAGCGTCGAAGCGCAGCCCGGCGTTTTTGAGCGCGTCGGGAGCCGCGAGGGCGGGGGAAACGCCCATGTGCGCGGGATTGTTGCCATGGAAGGCCCATCCGCGGATTTCGCCCAGGATTTCGAGTCCCAGGGCCTTGGCTTTCTCCTCCGAGGCCACGACGACCGCGCTGGCGCCGTCTGATCGGCCGCAGGAATTGAAGAGGGTCACCGTCCCGCGGGATTGGCCCGGCTGGTATTGGACGCCGTCCATGTGCTCGCCGTAATCCTTGAAGAAATTCTCGACGGGATAGCTTGAGTGGTCGAAGAGCGCCGGGGCCTTCGCGAACATGGCGGGCTTCTGCGGAAGGCTCTCGCGCAGGAAGGGGTATTCGTCCTTGTCGAGGAGGGTCTGGCCTTCGCTTCGGAAGGGAACGACATGAGTCTGATAAAAATCGCTCTTCCAGCCATCGAGGGCGTGGGCGAAGCTTTGGCGGGCGAATTCGTCCTGAGCCTCTCGGGAGATGCCGTACATTTGCGCGCAGACCTCGGCGGTCGCCGCCATGTTGATCTTCTTGACCGGGTCGGTGAGCCCCTGTTCGAGGGCGTCGTCGATGATGACCTCCGGGCTCTGGAGGAGCGTCGCCCATTTTTCCTTGACCGTATCGAGGCTCCGGAGCTCCTTCATCGCCCGGCTTCCGTCGATCGAGTAGGGGAGTCGGGACATGGATTCTGTCCCCCCGGCGATGTAGACCTCCCCTTCGCCGAGTGAAATCGCGCGCGCGGCGGCGCAGACCGATTCGATCGAGGAGACGCAGTTGTTTTGGACGGTCACCGCCTGGGCCTTTTCGGGGAGCCCGGACTTAAGCAGCGTCACCCGCGCGATGTTGGGCGCCGAGAAAACCTGGCCCACCCAGCCCACGATCAAGCCGTCGACCGCCTCCTTGGGAAGCTTCGCGCGGCTCAACGTCGCCTCGACGGCGCTTTGCATCAGGGCCTCGGGTTTCACCCTCGCGAGGGAGTGGGCGATATGCCCGACCGGCGTGCGAGCGCCGTGGGAAAGGACGATTTTCTTGGGAAGGGAGAAGGAAGACATCATCCGCATTATACAAAGGCGGCGGAGGCGGCGCGAGTCCTGTCTTGGCCTCTTCGGGGCAAATGATATAATCCGTTCGCGCGCTGCAATGATTCCCAAAGTCGTCTTTATCGCAAGCCATCTGGGCTACCCGCTCGACACGACCCCGCTGGGTGGAGGGGCGGCGGTGGGCGCGCGGCTTGCCGCGGTGTGGAGCCGCCGGGAAGACGTCAAGCTCCATGTTTTGGGCTCGGGGCCCCAGTCTCCGGCCCCGGGAATCTCCTATGAGGCTTTGGACGGATTCGGGGGGCCCTCCCGGGGGCTCACCAGCCTCAACGAGCTCGAATACGGAAAGTTCGCGCGGCGCTTTGAGAAGGAGTCCACGCGCTGGATCTTCTCGCGGGGCGAGCTTTTCCCTCCGTCCGAGACGGTCGTGATCGCCAACGACATCTCGGAGGGCCCGGCCTTCCGGCAATTGGCGGAGGCTGGCTACGCCATGGTGTCCTTGTGGCATGTGGACGTCCTCGACTACTTCGCCCGCTTCTATCTCGGCGACCTGATCGCCGGATCGAGGCTTTCCCTCCTCTATGAAGGGCTGCGCAAGCTCGGGCTTTCGAGAGGCGTCCCGGATGTCTTGAAGCTCGTATTCGAGAAGGAGCGCGACGCCGTTTCCTCATGCGCGCGCCTCGTCCTTCCTTCCCGTGCCATGGGGGAACGAATCCTTTCGGCCTACGGCTTCATGGACAAGGACCGGACCCTAAGCCGGAAGATCACGATCCATCCGTGGGGCGTTTGGAGCGACCGCTATGACGAGCGGTCGCTTGAGGACGCGGTTCGGGATCTGCGGCGGCGCTATCGCCTGTCCTCCACGGCCAACGTTCTCATGACCTTGAGCCGGATCTCCCCGGAGAAGGGGCTGCACCTTCTCTTGAGAGCCTTGAGGATCGTCGAGCGTTTCGGGCTTGATGATATCTGCCTTCTGCTCTGCGGGGAGCCCGCGTTCATGCAGGGGCTGCCCTATTGGCGCACGATCCGCCGCGAGGCCGCCAAGCTCAAGCGCGTGCGCGTCTATTTTCCAGGCCATCTGGGGGGGATTCAGAAACAGGCGCATTTCCGGCTGGCGCGGCTTTTTATTTCCACCTCCACCCACGAGAGCTACGGCTTGACGAACTTGGAGGCGATGAGCGCCGGCCTCCCGGTCCTCACGGCGCCGCATTACGGGGCCCTTGACTGGTTCGACCCGACGATAGGCCGCCGCGTCGCCTATGAAGGCTCGCGCGAGGCGCCCCGGGCGCTCGCCGCGGCGATTAAGGAGATGCTCTCCGATCCGGAGGCCCTGGCCGCGATGGGGCGCGCGGCCCGCGAGAAGGCCGCCGCGATGCCTTTTGACAAGTCGGCCCAGGCACTTTTGGACTCGGCCGTCGCTTTGGTCTCTGGCCGCGGCGGCGTCGTGCCGGCATGACGGCGGATGACGGAGGACGGATCGTGCTGCGCCCGCTCGAAGAATCGGACGCCGCGGCGCTATTCGAGGCGATCGCCTCCTCGCGCCCGCGGCTCAAGCGGCGCATGAAGTGGGTCCAAGCCATCCGCACGCCGGACGACTGCCGAGAGTTCATCCGCACGAGCTTCGCCCAGAGCCATGATCGGACGTCTCTGGTCCAAGGCGTTTTCGAGAAAAAGCCGCAGCAGCTGGCCGGCGTGGCGGCGCTGACTCGGATGTCGGTCGCGGACGGCCGCGCCAAGATGTCCTTGTGGATCAGGCAGGAGCGGATGGGGATGGGGCTGGCGGTCGAGGCGGGGCGCCGTCTGCTGAAGACCGCTTTTCTCAAAGAAGGCCTGCAGCGGGTCTACGCGCGCATCGAGCCCTCCAACCGCGCCGCGCGCCGCATCCTTCAGAAGCTCGGCTTCAGCTATGAAGGCTGTCTGCGCCGGGAGAAAAAGCTCAACGGCAGATGGGTGGACCAGGAATGTTGGGGACTTTTGAAATCCGAGATGAAGAAATAGCATGAGCCGAAGCTCCTTGTCCCGCGAGGCCGTCGTCGTCGCCGCCGTCCGCTCCCCCGTGGGGCGGCTGGGCGGGGCCTTGGCGGGGATTCGGCCGGACGACCTGGCGGCGAGCGTCATCGCGGCGCTTCTCGCCAAGGTTCCGCAGCTGCCTCCCGCGGACATTGACGACGTCTATCTCGGCTGCGCCAATCAGGCCGGGGAGGACAACCGCAACGTCGCCCGCATGGCGGCGCTCCTCGCGGGGCTCCCCGATTCGGTCCCTGGAGCGACGGTCAACCGGCTTTGCGCCTCGGGACTCGAGGCCATCAACGCCGCGGCGCGGGCCATCGTTTCGGGGGAGGGCGACGTTTGCGTCGCGGGCGGCGTCGAGAGCATGAGCCGCGCCCCGTGGGCCATCCCTAAGGCGGAGGCGGCCTACCCCTACGGCAACCTGACCGCCTACGACACGGCGCTCGGCTGGCGCTTCCCCAACCCGCGTCTGGAAAAGAAGTTCCCGCTTTTGAGCATGGGGGAGACGGCCGAGAACGTGGCCGTCAAATGCGGCATCGAACGCAAGGCGCAAGACGAGTTCGCGTTGAGAAGCCACCAGCTCGCGGCCAAGGCGCAGGACGGCGTCTTCGCGGAGGAAATCGTCCCCGTCGATGTCCCTCAAAAGAAGGCCCCCGCCGCCGTCGTCGCCAAGGATGAAACGATCCGCCGGGACACCGGCCTCGATAAGCTCTCCCAGCTTGCCCCGGCCTTCCGCAAGGGAGGCTCCGTGACGGCAGGGAACAGCTCGAGCTTAAACGACGGCGCCTCCGCCCTCCTCTTGATGGAGGCTTCGCGCGCGAGGGGCTTGGGCCTGACGCCGCTGGCGGCATGGCGAGGCAGCGCCAGCGCCGGGGTGGATCCTTCGTACATGGGTCTCGGCCCCGTGCCGGCGATCCGAAAGCTCTTGAAGCGTCTGAAGATCGATCTTTCGAGCCTCGATCTCGTCGAAATCAACGAAGCCTTCGCGGCCCAAACCTTGGCCTGCGTCAAGGAATTGGGCCTGCCGATGGAGAGGCTCAACGTCAACGGCGGAGCGATCGCTCTCGGTCATCCTTTGGGTTCATCCGGCGCGCGCATCACCGTGACGCTTCTGCACGAAATGCGGCGCCGCGGCGTCGGCCGGGGGCTTTCGAGCCTTTGCGTCGGCGTCGGGCAGGGGCTGGCGACTGTGTGGGAAAGCGTTTCATGAGGCGAAACGGGATTTAAATGGCCCAGGAAGCCTTCGTTCTCGTGGTCGACGACGACCCCTTGATCCTGGATTTGGTCTCGATGCGGCTTGAGGCCGCGGGCTATAACGTCACCACGGCCTCCGACGCCTGGCAGGAGGTGATCCAGGCTCAAGCCCTTCGCCTCGGGCTCGTCATCACGGATGTCCAGATGCCGGGTTTCGGCACGGGCATCGATGCCTACAAGCGGCTGCGCCAGCTCTCGCCGAACCTTCCCATCATTTTCATGACGGGCATGAAGCTCGACGATGTCAAAAGCCATCTTCCCAACCCTCCTGATCCGCGCGTGCGGCTTCTCGGCAAGCCTATTAACTTCGACGAGCTCCGCCAGATGATCAAGGACCTCACCGGCCTCGACCGCCCTCTCTAAAGAAGGTCGCCTAAGGGCTCGTTAAGAAATAAGTAATGCACTTCGGAAGCCCGAGGTTGAGCCGAATTCGAGGCGCGACGAGGGCGCAGGCCGAAATCGCCCCGGCGAAGTGCATTACTTATTTCTTAACGAGCCCTTAGGTCCGTCGCCGGTCGACGGCGTAAGCCGAACAAGGGCTGTTCTTGGCTTCTTTCTTGAGTTCCGCGCCGATCTGCGCCACCTGGGCGTAGCTTGTCAGGGGCCGCAGGGTGTTGTGGCAGATGCCGATCGCGATGGACAAGAAGGGGAATTCGCAACGCCTCCCCTGGCGGTCCGTCGAGATGATGCCGCCGCGGCGGCGATCCTCCTCGCGGTAAAATCCCGGAGCCTTGGCGTCGAAGCGCTTGATGATCTCCGCCGCCAAGTCCTCCATGCGATCGGGAGTCGTCTGGAGGATGAAATCGTCTCCGCCGACATGTCCCAGGAAATCGACCCTCCACGCCGAATCCTCGGCTAAAGCGCTCAGCAGCGCCGCCGTTTCGCGGATCACCCGGTCGCCCGCTTCGTAGCCGTAGGCGTCGTTATAGGCCTTGAAATGGTTGAGATCGGCATAGAGCACGGCGAGGGGGCGCTTGGCGGCGATGGCCTCCCGGATGCTGCCCTCGATGGCGACGTTGCCGGGAAGACGGCTTAGAGGGTTGGCGTCCAAACCCTCCTGCGTGCGGCGCAGGACCATTTTAACCCTGGCCACGAATTCGGACATATCCACGGGCTTCATGACGAAATCGTCGGCTCCCAGGTCGAGTCCCTCGATTTTGTCGCGGCGGGTCGCCGTGGCGGAGAGGAGGATGACGGGGAGATGGCGTAAGGCGGGCTGGTCCCGCATGCGGCGAACGGCGTCGAGGCCGCTCATGCGCGGCATCGCCATGTCGAGGACCACGAGATCCGGGGCGGCCTTGGGAATCAGCGCGATGGCCTCCGCTCCGTCGTAGGCCGTCGCCACCTGGAAGCCGTTGCGCTCCAGGGTATCCTTTAATAGGTAGAGGAGGTCCGGATCGTCGTCGACGACGAGGATTCGAGAAGGGGCGGCCATCGATTTCATCTTAGCCTGGAGCCTACAACGGCCGCAAGCTTGCGCGCTTGGGTCTTAAGTCCCAGGCCGCCTTGGAGCGCGCGACCCAGGCGCCGCGCGCGAGGAGGAGCCACACTAAAGCTCGGCGTCAGGGGGAAACGAATGAAAATACCGCAACGACCGGGGAAGCGAGTCTGGGCGCTGGCGTTGTCGCTCGCGGCGGGGAGCTTCGGGGCTGCCTGGGCGGCGTCGGGAGACCAGGCGTCCTTTGACCGCCTGATGGGCCCGGGACTCGAGGATTTTTTGATGAGCGCCGGAGCCGGCCGGAATCGCGTGAGGATGCGCGACGCCTACGCCGCGTCGGCCGACGCTTTGCCGCGCTCCGTCGACGCCCTGGCGGGTCTTGTCGCTTCCGTGCTGACCCCCGACCTGCTCAAGAAGCCGTGGCGGGACATGGTCGGCGCCGATCCGATGTCCGGGCAGTGCTATGTCGCCTCGGAGGCTCTTTTTCATCTTCTTGGCGGCAAGGACGCGGGGTGGATGCCCATGGCGGTGCGGCATGAGGGGACGACCCATTGGTTCCTGAGGCATCAGAGCGGCAGAATCGTGGATATCACGGCCTCGCGGTTCCGGACGCCCGTGCCTTACGATCAGGCTCGCGGCTGCGGCTTTCTCACGCGCGAGCCTTCTCGCGGGGCGGCGGAGGTGATGCGCCGGGTGCGGGCCGTCCAGGCCGGCCGGGACTGGCGAGAAATTTAGTTGAACATAGGCGTTGAAAATATGCTATGCTGGATTCAGCAAATAGTAAGCCACACGAAGTAAGTGCCTACCGACATTGCTTCCAATCGACATTCCGAGGCTAGCGAGAAGTTAGCGCGGTTTCCATTGAAGCGCCGGACACGAACCTTCCTGGAACTTACGACACAAAAAAATAAGGAGTCAGAATGAAAGGAAAAGTTAAGTGGTTCAATGATCAGAAGGGTTACGGCTTCATCACCCCCGAGGACGGTTCTCCGGACGTTTTCGTCCACCATACCTCGATCGTGATGGACGGCTTCAAGACCCTCGCCGAGAATCAGGAGGTCGAGTTCGAAGTGACCACCTCCGATAAGGGCCCGAAGGCCTCCGGCGTCCGACCGTTGGCCGCGGTTCGTTAATCCGGCTTATCCCATAAGCCAAGGCCCGCGCGGCATCGTCTGCCTGACGGCAGGCAAGCCGCGCGGGCCTTCCGTTTGCGAGCGGTACCCAAGCAAGCATTTTCTAATCCAGAAATGAGCCTGAAGTAAACGCAGGCCGTAGTCTTTCTTTTTGTCGACTTTTTCTTTCTGTTGACGGCTGTGGAGAAAGTGGGTGAGCGCGCGTGGAAGTTCTTGGTGACA
>JAJZAK010000022.1 GCA_021799485.1 bacterium
TACGCAGGCAGGAGGCCGAGGCCCGAGCGGCGGCTTCTGGCCGACCGCGTCCCCGGCCGGCGGCGTCGAGAACGCGGACTTTCAGGGCTTAACTGAGGATTTGGGACGCTCTCTGGATTGTGTCAGCCAAGCGGAGGTCGGCGGCCTGCATCTCGCACCGACTATTTGCCTTACGTCGGCATAACCGATATCATAGTCGCCTACTCGGATCATGCCCTTTTCGGGTCGTGGACGCCGCGCCATGCCCAAGGCGCGATGAAAATGTCGGCCCGCATCCGGTTGTTGCTCGCACTGATCTCGTCCTTCCTCGCGGGACGAGCGCACGCCGAACGCTGGGAGGTTTTGAACGGCGGCCCCTTGCTGACCTACCCTGCCGAACAGCCTCCAGCCGGAACCTGGGGATATACCCCCTATCTTTTCGCCCAGGAACTCCCCGACAACCGCTACTTCATGGAAAACACGCAAAACTTCATGTTCGGCCTTGGCAACCACCTCGGTTTTTATGCTTCCAGGCCCATCGTGCCCTTCGATCGCGAGGCTTACTTCGAAGCGACTCAATTCAACTTCGGGTGGCAGATAACGAAGGACGAAAACACCAGCGCCTTCCTAGCGAAACCGGCGCTCGCGACGGAGGTCTCCTTCGTGAATTCGCAGAAGCAAAACCTCGAGGGCCTATTTCTCATGGCTCACAAGCGGGACAAGCCCTTCGAATTCTACGCCCAGGCGGCATCCTACGTCCAAAACTCCTACATGTCGTCCCTCTGCGGATCAAGCGGCTCCTCCTGCGGCGACACGCGGCAGGTTCCGGGACAGCAGTTCATCGCCTCGCTCGCCTTCGAGCAAATTCTCAATCAGAGGCACGCCCTCGGCTACATCGTGGAGGTTTTCGGCGAGGATCAAACTTTCTACTCGCCTTTCGGCAAGACGAACGTCACGCCTTGGTATTATGCTTCGGCCGTTCCCGAGCTGGAACTGACCTGGCCCAACACGCCCAACCACGCTCTTACATGGAGAGCCGGAGTCATGATCCCCGTCTGCCAACACGACTATTTTCCCGGTTATACTCCGATCGCGGCTCTGACTTATTTTTTCAACTACCGCGGGCGCTCCCTGATGAGCAATTAAGAAAAGCTCCTTCGTCATTTCGCCGGATAGCGGCCAGCGTATCCTCGACGAGAGGCCGGCATGTATCGAATACCTGGAGGGGCGGCAAGGCGTTCAATCGGGACTCTGAAAGGCCCAGGAGTTCTCCTTCGATGCGCGCCAGATGCGCCCCGAGAGACGGGAAGGCGTCGCGAGAGATCCCCAGGATCGCATCGACGTCGGCTGGGTCCACGAGGCGTCCAAGATCGAGAAATAGCCTGATGCCAAGAAGCCGGCTCATAATGCCGAAAAGCTTCCCTGAATTGCCTCCCGGCGCTTCATCCCACGCATTCCACGGCATGAGCCACGAGACGGCGAAATCGGCGGCGGCTTGGCGCATCCAAATTTTAATCGCTTCGGAGCTTGGTTGAGCCCCCGGCGGCCCGCTTCCGATTTTCACGACCCGATAGCGATCGGCCCAAAGCCGGCTTCGGGAATAACCGGTCACCGACACGGTCTCGGCGGCCTCAGCCGACGGAAAGGCTAGCCTTGAGAAGGGAGTCCCCGCGAACAGGCCGAAACCCAAACGGTCAACGAACCTTCTCGTGACCAAAAATCCGGGGCTGGAGAATGCGTTGTCCCCGCAGCGCCATCGTCGCATACGCTCCCAGGACGATTGAAACGCCTCCGGAGCGGGCGCTTCCGGGAGAACAAGGAGCCAGCCTTGGAATCCGTCCGCGCAAAAATCCGCGCCCGCAGGGATGCCCGATTGATAAAGCCGTCGCAGTCGCCGCCGCCAAACTCCGGCGCCATAGGAGCTCGTCGTCGGAACCGACGGCGGCGGCATGATAAGAGCCCCGCCCTCCTTCGTTTTATCGGACCAGAACCTCGATGCCCCCTCGATTTCGAGCAAGGCCCGGCGAAGAAGGAGCAAAGCCTGGGCCTCGCTCATGGTTGAAGGACTTCCCAGCGCTTCCCTTTCGACGGCAGGCAGGGCCGGCGCCAAATCACGCGATATCTCGGAGCGGGTCTTCGTTCCACCCGCAGCCCCCGTTCGGCAAAATCGGAAGACGTCCGTCGTATGCTTAAAAATCTTGAAGCCAAAATCCGGCGGGAGATCCGCGGCCGTCGCCGCGTCAAGGCAAGTTCTGCACAGCTCCAAATAAGCTTGCGCGGCTTCTCGGAGGCGGCCGATGGGGCCGGCATCCTCGGGCGCCGCGAGCGCCACGTCAGAGCCGCCCCCCATTGGCCGCCACGAAGAGATCTCGCGGGATCGCCCCCCCGCCGCCCGGGCGAAAAACTCCGCATCCAGCAACGTCGTCAATTGGACCTCGCCCAGAAGGGGGCAATATTTTCTGAACCGCCGCACAAACCTCCAAATTCTCTCCAACGGGACGGCTCCGGCGTCGAGAATGGAACGGTCTAGGATGGCCATGAAGTCGATATCGCTGACGCCGGGGCGCCACTCCTTCCCGGCAAGTCCTCGGCGCAGATAAACGCCGCGAACGCGCTCATCGGCGGCTCGCCTCAACGCCAGCGCGAAGACAGCCGCCGATCGCTCATAGATCCAGCGATAGAATAAGCCTAGCCCGCGCACCTCGCTCGTCGCGATGACGGCCCGGCGAATCGCATTCTGAAGGCTCAATAACTTATTTTATTATAATGGCTCAAGCTTTTATGGCGCAGCTCAGCCGGACCACCTTTCCGAGGCGGCACCCAAGGCCCCATCAGCCGCTCGTCAGCATCGTCATCCTCTGCCACAATGATTGGGCCTACTTGAAAAAATGCCTCGCAAGCGTTTTCCGCTTCACGAAGCCAACGATCTATGAGCTCATCATCGTGGATAACGCCTCCACCGACGGAGCCAGGCCGCATCTGCGTCGGTTAAAATCCCGCCCCAACGTCAAGGTTCTATTCAACGAGGAAAACCGTTTTTTCGCGGGCGGCAACAACGACGGCATCAGGCTCGCCCGCGGCCGCTACGTGCTCCTTCTCAACGCCGACGCCGTCGTCGGCCCTGGATGGCTCGACCGTCTCTTGCTCTGCGCCGAGCGAGATCCCCAAATAGGCATCGCGGCCCCGCGCACAAATCACGCCGCGGGGGTTCAACTCGTTAAAAAGCCGGGATACAGGGATCTGCGCTCCTTCCCAACTTTTGCCGCCCGCTGGGCTAAACGCTTCGACGGGCAAGCCGAGACCGCGCATCGCCTGATCGGCTTCTGCCTCCTCATCAAACGCGAGGTCATCGACAAGGTCGGCGTCCTCGACGAGCGCTTCGGTCCCGGCGGCTACGAGGACTACGATTATTGCATGCGCGTTCGGCAGGCCGGCTATTCCCTGGCCGTCGCCAAGGATGTTTTCATCCATCACTTCGGAGGCAAGGGCTACAGGGGCCTCAACTACGACGGCTTGCGCCTCGCTAACCGAGAGCTTTTGTCTCGGAAATGGAACGATTTCCTGATCCGGGCGCTCGACGACATCGACGGCTACTTCAAAAATCCTTCCATGAACACCGTGTCGAAGACGGCGGCCGTTCGGTTACAAAGCCCGTTGTCCTGAAGATTCCCCGCGCTGCGGCGCGGGGATCCTTACAGAAAAATGCCGAGCGCCATGACGGCGTAGCCGCCAAGTATCACAAACGGCGCGGCGGCCGCCGCCTCATTGCGCCCCATGGGATCGGCGTAAGTGAGCGTCCAAAACCCGGCCGCCGCAATCGCAATCCCCGCCGCTATGCCGCGCCAACCTTCGCGGCGGATTTTTGAATTCGGAGCCGGAACAGGTTCGCAGGGGACGGCTTTTTTAGCCATGGATCTTTTTTCGCCCCTGCCTCCTTTCTGGCCGTGACAGATAGCGGCCGTAGCGCCTGATGGCGAGGGCCGCCTCCCTGTCTTTCGGTTCGCTCGCAAGCACGAGCTTCCATTGCTCCACGGCGTCGCGGTATTTCTTGAGCCCTTGGTAGGCCTTCGCAAGGCCGCGCGACAAATCGGCCGGGCCGACTCCGGGGCCCGGGACGCCGCCCGCCGCGCGGCAGTTCTCAAACGCGGCCTCCGCTCCGGAATAGTCCTTGGCTTCGAGGGCCATTTGGCCCAGAAAATACTCCGCTCGGGCGAACTCCGGATGGCCGCGGCTTTCGTCTTGGAGCTGAGAAAGAATTTGCTTGGCTTCGTCGGTTTTTTTAGCCCGCCATAAGCTCAGAGCAAGGTTCTCCTTGAGCATCGCGTCTGTCGGGCGGTCGCGGAGCAGATCGGCGTACTCATCGGACGCCTCCTCATAGCGTCCCGCTTCGAAGAGAAGCTTCGCCTTCCTCATCGCGACGTCGGCGGCGTGAGGGAAATGCCTCAGGTAGCGGTCGTACTCCTTGAGGGCGAAAGGATAAAGCCCTTCGCTTTGGTACATGACCCCGAGCTCGTAAAAAATCGACGGGTTCAAGGAACCCAAATCCCGGGCCTCCTCAAGCTCGTTGATTGCCGTCGCGTAATCCGCGGGCCCCGCACGAAAATGAAGCTCGCCGGCCCGCGTCAAGAGCTCGATATTCTCGGGATCCGTCTTGAGCTTTTCTTCAGCGCTTGCTATCTCCCGGGATAGGCGCGCCGTCGGCGCGGAGCCGCTTGGAGGAAGAGGCTCGAATCTGGAAACAAGCCAAAACGCGTAAAAGAAGACCGCTCCTCCCGCTGCCAAGGCAGCGGCGGTCAACGACGCCTTCAAGGCCGCGCGGCCGGAGATTCCAGAAGACGGGAGCCCTCTCGTCAAGTTCTTGGTCGCCTCAGCCGGCGCCGCCTGGTTCATGAGGGCCTTGAGTGGCCTTGGCCGGGGAGAGGAGCTCCCCCAACGTCAGGGGCTTCGGCGGTTTCAGATACTTCGCGGTCCGTTCCCGGTCTTTTTTCTCCTCGTAGCGAGCGATGGACACCCAGACCTCGAATGTCTCGCGGCCCAGCCCCGTCACCACGGCGCGGACAGACTCGCCTTCCTTGTACCGGCTCTCGGGATCCATTTCAGAGGCGGGACAGAAGGCCTTTGTGGCATCGACGAGCTCCAGATGAAGGCCTTCTGGACCGAGCGCAAGAATTTTTCCCGTCACTTCCATGCGGGCGGGGTATTTCTTCTTGATCTTGTCAGCGGGATTAGGAAGCAGCTGCTTGATGCCCAGAGAGACGAGTTCCTCCTCGGGCCTCGTCGGCGCCGCAACCTGTCCTTCGGGCGTTTGGGACCTCGCCGACGCCGGGGCCGGCTTATGGAGCACCTTGACCCGGACGCGGTCGCCCCGCTTGTAAGCCGGAGCGAGCTTCGGACTGCCCCAGCACAGGTCTTGCGGCCTTACAAGCCCATCGGCCCCGCCCAGGTCGACGACAAGGCCAGAAGCTCCCATGCGTCTGACGCGGCCGCTCCGTATCTCTCCAATTCGCAGTTCCTGCAGGGCCTTCTCTTTTCTCTTGAGGGCCTCCTCCTCCAAAACGGCGCGGCGGGAGATGACAAGACGCTTTTTCTTCTCGTCCACCTCGATAATGTAGGCGCGCACGCCCGTGCCCAGCATCTGCTCCGGCGTCCTGACGGGATAAAGATCTGCCAACGACGCGGGCAAAAACGCCTCCACCCCGCCCACATCGGCGAGGAACCCCCCCTTGACGGCCTTGACGACGCGGCCGTGGACGCGCCCCTTGTCCCGGAAAGCCTTCACGACCGTTTCCCAGGAAAGCTGGGTCTTGGCGCGGCGGAAGGAGAGCCTCGCCGTCCCGTCCCGATCCCTCCCGGACCAAAGGACCGGAATGCGTTGGCCCGGCGCCGGGGGAGGCGGCGCCTCCGTTCCTGGCTCCTGTCGGAAGTCGGCCAAAGGGACGAAGCCCTCGGATTTCCCGCCAATATCGACAAGCACCTGATCTTCGGCCAAAGCCACCACCTTGGCCCAGACGACTTCCCTGCGAAGAAGGCGGTCGAGGAGAGTGTCCTGGCTCTCCAGCAGCCGTTCCATGTTCTCTTCCTGGGAAGGAGTTTCCGCGTCTGGTTGCTGCGTCTCTTCATGGCTCGTCATCGTTTTTGCCTCTCATGGACGATCTTAAGAATTTTACGGGCGACTTCGTGCAAGGAGAGCCGCGTCGAATCGATGAGCGTCGCCCCCTCCGCGTAGGCGAGGGGGTTGATCTTGCGCTCGAGGTCATTGCGGTCCCTCTGCAAGATGGCGTCACGGACGCTGGCAAGCTGGGCCGGATGGCCGGAACTCCTCAATTGTCGAATGCGCCTCTTCGCCCGCTCTTCAATCGAGGCGTCAAGATAGATTTTGACATCGGCATTCGGAAAGACGTGGGTCGCGATATCACGGCCCTCCATGACGACGCCGCCCTCTTGTCCCAAGCGCCTCTGGAGATCGCAAAGAAACTGCCTGACCGACGGCATCGCCGCCACGGCGCTCGTCTTTCGGCTGACATCCTCGGCCCGGATATGAGCGGCGACGCTTTCACCGTCCAGATAGGTCTTAAGGCTCGATCCGTTCTCGGAGGGGAGGAACTCCCATGACAGACGTCTAGCCAAGGACATGACGGCGGATTCGTCCGTGACATCCACTTTTTCTTCCATCGCTTTCCATGTCAGCGCCCGGTACATCTCTCCCGTATTGACGAAGAAGTAGCCGAGATCTTTCGCGACGAGCTGGCCGACGGTGGACTTACCAACGCCCGCGGGGCCGTCCATCGCGATGATTAAGCGGCGGCCCTTTTTAGTCCTCTCGGGAGTCGTCATTTCAAGATTGAGTTCATGGCTTTGAGGAGCCGCCGGTTGCCCGAGGCATCTCCAACGGAGATTCTCGCATGCCGGCCGAGGCCGTATTCGTCCAAGGGACGGATAATGACCCCCAGCGCCAGCAATTGTTCGAAAATCTCTCGGCCAGGCCTGGGAAGCTCGACAAAGAGGAAGTTGGTCGCCGATTCGCCCACCAGCAGACCCAGGCCGCGCAGGGCCTTCGCGAGCCATTCGCGCTCCCCAAGGGTCTTCTTCAACGTTTGCCTCACATAAGAGGCGTCTTCCAGCGCCGCGAGACAGGCGAGCTGGGCCGGGACGCTGACGTTAAAAGGCATGCGGATCCGATCGAGATATCCGACGATCTCCAGAGAGGCGGCCCCGTAGCCGACGCGTAGGCCCGCCAAGCCGTGCACCTTCGAGAACGTGCGCAACACGACGCAATTCGGGAACTCTCCCATCAAGCGCGGAAGGCTTATCGGGAAGTCCGAACGAGCCCTGGCATAAGGTTCATAAGCCTCATCGAACACCGCCAGCACCGACGGCGGAAGCGCCTTCAGAAAATTCGCGACCTCATCCGCGGAATTGTAGGTGCCGGTTGGATTGTTGGGATTGGCGACAAAGACAAGCTTCGTGCGAGATGTGACCGCTCGCGCCATCGCCTCAAGATCATGCCCCCATCCCGACGCGGGCACTTCCACGACATCCGCGTTCATCAGCCGGGCCTGCTGTCGGAAGCGGATGAACGCGTATTGAGAGACGACGACTTCGTCCCCTGAGTCGAGGAAGGCTTCGCAAAGGAGCCGTATGATCTCGTCCGATCCGTTGCCGACAATAACGCTCCCATCAGGGAGTCCCAAGCGCCGCTCCAATGATCGCCGAAGAAGAGGGCTTGGACCCTCGGGATAGAGATGAAGGGATTTAACGGCTTTCCTGTAGGCCGCCGCCGCCTTGGGCGACGGGCCGTACGGATTCTCATTCGAGGCCAGCTTGACCACGTTCTTGAGCCGCAGTTCGCGCTCGACCTCGGCGATCGACCGGCCTGGAATGTAAGGAGAAAGCTCCCATACGACGGGACGAGGAGAAATAAGGGCTTGCGTCACGATAATATGAGTGATTTGGAGGCCCCTATCCGAGCTGGATGCAAGGCGCGAGGAGCGAGCATACCGAGCGTATGGGAGCGATCGAGCAACGCCGCAGGCGGCCGGAGAGGGGCCTCCCGCTGCGGGCCGTCCGCTTTCGGGCTGCGACATCGTTGCGCTCGCCTTACAGGCCTCGGCCTGCGCGGCTCGCGCGCCTCGTCTCGCCTCGAAACTAGGACGGCCAAATCACTCATATGATTAGGACGCAAGCCCTAACGGCGGCGCTCACGTTATTCCTACAAAGGCGAGCATATGGCCGGCAGCCTCGCGCCGACGGGAATAATACAAGTCCTCCCTGCAAAAAGTGCAACCACCGCCCTCTTCAATATCCGCTTCGCCGACCCCCGATTCCACCAGACGGCGCGCGACATCGCGGGACAAACTGAAAAAGGTCTTCCCCTCACGCTGAATCGCGGAACCGGGATGAAACCGCGCCGCAACGTCTTTTCCCACGACATAGCAGCAGGCTCCAATGTGCGGGCCGATGGCGGCGCAAAGCTCCGAAGGCTTGACGCCCAGGCGCTCCCTCATCGCGGCGACGGCCTTCTCCGGCATGCCGGCCTCGGCGCCGCGCCAACCCACATGAAAGACGCCCGCAGCGGCGCCCGAACGAGGCCAAAGGAAAAGCGGCAGGCAATCGGCGATGAAGACCCCGAAAATCCCGGAACGGCCGCCGACGATCCACCCATCGGCCTCGATCCCCCCACCGGCGGCGTCCCGGTCAAGAGCGATCGCCGAGCCGTGGACTTGATCGAGAACGAAAACCGGCCGCCCCTCCAGCCCCGCCATAGCGGCGGCTTCCCGGCGCCGGGAATCTCGCTTCATGTCGCCCAAAGCCCGCGTCGTTACGGCGACTACGATGCCGGACCTCCGCGCTCGTTGCGGGGCGAGGAGACCCTCGGCGCCGACGGACCAGGCGCCAAGATCGTGTCGCGCCTCACACGGCGGCATGGGAGGTGATTTTATCCGCGGCGCTCCCCGCCGCGGCGGGCCTTTGAGGCACGGCGCGCCTGAGGGGGCGAACCCACTTGGTGAAATTCGAAGGCTTAAGCGAATATTCGTGGACCATCCTGACGACGTCCTGAAGAGGGCGGAAGGTTTCCCAATCGACGCGGAGGATGCGCACCCCCGCTTGCTCCATTTCCTGGATAAATTGGTCGTAGTTGGCCTTAAGAGCCCGCAAATAATCGAGCGATATCCGTTGTTCCATCGAGCGCCCGCGCATCTTGATCCTTTCGACAGCCGTTTCGGGGCGGCAGTCGAGATAAATCATCAGCTGCGGGAACACGAGCTCCCGCAGGACCATGTTGTCGAAGAGGTCGAGATAGGTGTTATAGTCCATGTCCGAGATGATCTTGTCGGGATGGGCGTTGAGCATCCGCGCGAAGATGGTGTCCTCCCAGATCGTCCTATCCTGCACCACCCCCCGGATCTTTCCCAGGCTGATGCGGGTCACGAACTCGCGATGCTGCCGGAAACGGTGGTTCAGGAGCCATACCTGCATGATGGTTCCGTATTTTTTCATGTCCCCGTAGAACTTCTCGAGATAGGGATTGCCGTCGACCTCCTCGAGCACCGGCTCAAAATTAAGCGCCCGGGACAAGTCCGTCGTCAACGTCGATTTTCCCACGCCGATGATGCCGGCGATCCCGATATATCCTTCCGCGAACATGATACCCTCCCAGCTAACGCGACCCTGTCTTATCGAATTTTAAATCTCCGCCCTACCCTGCCGCCTGCGGCTGCTGCTCGATGCCGCGCAGCGCCAACCTCAAGTCGTCGGGGCTTGTTGCCGCATCCAGGGCGTCCGCCTCCGACACAAGGCCGGAGCGGCATAGCTTGACCAGAGATTGATTGAACGTTTGCATCCCGTAAAACTCCCCCTTGGCGCAGGCCTGCATGATGCCAAGAGGGTTGTTATCCTCGATGAGCTTGCGCACATGCGCCGTGACGACCACGATTTCGACAGCGGGGACGCGGCCTCCCTTGATCGACGGCAGGAGGCGTTGGCTCACCACGGCCTTCAGGCACTGCCCAAGGTCCATGCGCACCAAGGCCTGCTGATGCGGCGGGTATAGGTCGACGATGCGGGAAATGGTCTGAACGGCATCGGTCGTATGCAAGGTCGACAAGACGAGATGCCCCGTCAAGGCGGCCGTCATCGCCGCTTCCGTCGTCTCAAGGTCGCGCATCTCGCCCACCAGGATGACATTAGGGTCCTGGCGCAACGCCATGCGCAAGCCGTCGGCATAGGAAACCGTGTCCTCGCCGATCTCGCGCTGGCTGATGATGGATTTCTTGTCCTTGTGCACGAACTCGATTGGATCCTCGACCGTGATGATGTGCTCGGAGCGGGTCTCGTTGACATAGTCCACCATCGCCGCCAGCGTCGAGGACTTGCCGGAGCCCGTCGCGCCGGTCAGCAGCACCAAGCCCCGCCGTTCCTGGGATATTTTGCGCAGAGCATCCGCTGGAAGGAGCAAATCCTCGATGCGCGGCACTCCCGCGATGCGCCGGATAGCGAGGCAGAGGCGCCGCCTCTCGCGGTAGGCATTCGTCCGAAACCGTCCCAAGGAAGGGATCTCAAAGGAAAAGTCGCACTCCCCTTTGGCGTCGTAGACGGCTTTTGCGTGCGGCGACACGTAGCTTTTAATAATCGCCTCGACGTCGGCAGGGCTCAGCGGGGGCTGCGAGACGCCGTAGAGCTTGCCGTCGACCCGCACGAACGGAGGCGAACCAGCTCGGATATGGAGGTCGCTGCCGTTTTTCTCCACAACAAGCTTCAGAAGGCCTTGAATATCCATTACTTGAGCCTGGTCGGCTTGATCCTCAGGAATGCGGGCTTGACCCAATCCAGATCGGCCCCTCCTTCAGGAGAGGCGCCGCCTTCCGAACCCCATCTCCCGGCCGCGGTCCCGGTCGTCCGAAGCCGCCCCGTCGCGCCCGCGAGAGGCTGGCGCCGCCTTGCTGGGAATCCCGTCGCGATCACGGTCACGCGCAACGCCTCTCCCATCGCCTCGTCATAATCCTTGCCCATCTTGATCTTCGCGTCAGGGCTGATGTTGTTGGTGATGAAACCCATGATCTCGTCGGTCTCGGAGAGCTTGAGGCTCGCGCTTGAGCCGCTGATATTGACGATGAGCCCTCTCGCGCCGTCAATCGCGACGTTTTCCAAGAGAGGCGATTGAATCGCCGCCCGGGCGGCCTTCAAGGCCCGGCCGGGCCCCGAGTCCTCTCCCATGCCGATCAAGGCCTCGCCCGCGTCCTTCATGATCGCGCGTATGTCGTTGAGGTCCACATTGATGACGCCGGAGTTGATGATGACGTTCGAGATGGACTGCACGGCCTTGCGCAAGACGTCGTCGGCGCTCCGATAGGCCTCCTCCGTCGTGGCATCGTGATTCATATGGGCCAGGAGTTTTTGATTCGGAATGATGAGGAGGGTGTCCACGTGCCGCCGCATCTCCTGGATGCCGGATTCCGCGAGCGTGGCGCGGTGAAGGCCCTCGAAGTCAAAGGGCCTTGTCACGACGCCGATCGTCAAGGCTCCCATTTCGCGCGCGATCTTCGCCACGACCGGAGCCCCCCCCGTCCCGGTTCCGCCGCCCATTCCCGCCGTGATGAAGATGAGATGGGCCCCGTGGAGAACCTCCCTCAAGCGCTCCATCGACTCCTCGGCGGCCCGTCGGCCAATCTCCGGCTGGCCGCCGACGCCCAACCCCTTGGTCACGGTCTCGCCCAATTGAACACGCAAGGGAGCGAGGCTGCGGCGCAGGTCCTGGGCGTCTGAGTTGGCCGCTATCAGATCAACGTCGCGCAGAGCGGGATTGGCCATCCTGTTGACGGCGTTGCCGCCGGCGCCGCCGACCCCGATCACCTTGATGACGGCGCGGGAGGACTGGAAATCGTCGTCGACGTGAATTTTCAAAAGATTCCCTCAAAAACTCCGAGCATGCGCCGCAGCCACTCGGGGCGCCCCCCGCCGGCCGCGGAACGGCCGTTCCCGGATGCCCAGGAAGCGCGCGATGGGAACTGCAGCAGGGAAACGGCGGTGGCGTAGGTGGGAGAAAGCCATGGCTCGTCCCCTTCGACCTCGTCGGGGTGCGCCATTCCCAAGCGCACCGGCATCTCAAGAATCTGCTCCGCGGCTTCGATGGTGCCGCGCATGAGCGCCCCGCCCCCGGTCACGATGGCTCCCCCAGCGGCCGCCATTTCCGCCAACGATGAATTCTGGATCTCCTGAGCGACCACCGTGAAAATCTCCTCGACGCGCGGCAGGATGATTCCCATCATGGCCGAGGTTTTCACCAGCTTCTGGCTGCGGCCGTCGATCCCGTTAAAGCCGATCTCGGGGTCGCCGTCGAGGAGCGATGGATGCGCGATGCCGTGCTCGAGCTTGATGCGCTCCGCCGTCGTGATGGAGGTCCGCAGCCCCACCGCCAAATCCCGAGTGATGAAATCGGCGCCGATCGGGACTTCCCTGGAGTAGCGCAGCGCCCCCTCGCAGTAGACGCCGAGGGAAATCGACTGCCCGCCCAGATCAATAAGGATGGAGCCCAGGTCCTTTTCCTCCGGCGTGACAAGAGTTTCACCCAAAGCCAGAAGACTGTAAACTGGTTCGATCACCTTGAACCCCGCCTGGGAAACTGATTTATAGACGTTGTTGAGATGGGCCGAGGATGCGGTGACGATATGGACCTCGACTTCCAGGAGCGCCCCCTCCATTCCCACGGGATGCGGGACCCCTTTTTGGCGGTCGAGGCTGTAGCCCTGGGGAACAACGTGAAGAATCTCTCGGTCTGGAGACAGAGGGATGGCCTTGGCGTTTCCAATGACGCTCGCGACGTCCTCCGTGGTGATTTCTTTGTCGGTGCGGGCGATGTTGAAGGCGCCGCGATTATTGAAGGATTGGAGATGGTTGCCGCGGACGCCGACGTAAACGTCGGAAACCACCCGCCGCGCCTTGGCCTCGGCTTCCTCGACGGCCTGGGCGACGACTCGGGCCGTCTCCTGGAGATTAATGACGACTCCTCCCTTCAGGCCGCGGCAGGGAAGGCTCGCGCCTCCCAAAATACGCAGCTTCGATGTTTCCAGGTCGGGCTCGCCGATGACGCATGAAACCCGGCTGCTTCCGATATCCAGTCCCGCGACCGCCTCTCGTTTTCCCATGGTCAAACGATCACGAACGCCCCAATTCCCGGCGCTCTTCGCCCGAGCGGGCGGCAAGGCCTTTGACATAGACGCGGCCGGCGCCAATGAACCTCAAATCGATCGTCTCCGGCGATTCGCCGCGCTTCCGAAGGTCGGCCCGGACCTGCGCCAGTCTCTTTTGCTTTTCGGCGAAATAATTCAGATCCCCCCACAAAACGGATAGACCGTCGACCATCTCCAGGCGCCAACCTTTGTCCCCGGCAAGACGGCTTAGCGTACGAGGCCGGACGTCTCCCGCGGCGAGTCGCGGCAGAAACGCGGCCAGCGCCGCCAAATCCGCGGGAGCGGACTCCGGAGCATCGATCACAGGAAGGCTTTGACCGGCATAAAGGGAGTCCGGCGCCTCGAAGGGCTCTCCCTCCCGGCTCAGAAACCAAGCGCCCTTCCGCGAGCGAGCAAGGCGGCCAAGAGCGTCCCGAAGACTGAGACGCCAGCATGGGGAGGCGCTGAACAGGCGCCGCCAAGAAGGAACCTCGGCTTTCTTCAAATAGGGGAATGACTTTCGCCACGCGGCCCGCGCCTCCGAGGAAGGCAGGACCGCCAGGCGATCCTTTGCGAAAGCGAGCACCTCAGATTTCAGCGGTTCGCTCACGCCCTCGACGCAGGAAGGCGCGCTCCAACGCGGCGCCCCAGAAGCCCAGGAGAAAAGGCCCGAGCGGAAGGACTCCTGGACGGTCCAAACCGCGGCGGCGGCGAGGCCCGCCACGAACGCGAAAATGAAAGCTTGGCGTATGCGGAGGCCAAGGACTTTAGGACGAAGCAGCCTAAGCCTCACCGACGATCCTCATCTCGAGTTCCAGCTCCACGCCGAACTCGGAGCGAATTTTTTCGCGCACCGCCGTCACGATCCCAAGGACGTCGCAAGCCTTCGCGCTTCCCATGTTCTCGATGAAATTGGCGTGGACAGGCGAGACTCTCGCATCACCCACCCGCAGGCCCTTAAGGCCGGCCCGCTCGATAAGGCGGCCGACAAACTGCCCCGGGGGATTCTTGAAGGTGGAACCAACGTTATGCGTATGAACCGGCTGCGTGGCGAGCCTCTTTTGCTGGAACTCTCGAATGCGAGTGATTATATCATCTCGCCTCCCGGCTTTCAATTCAAGAAGAGCTCCGACGACAAGCCGGTCATCAAGGGCGCTGGCGCGGTATGAGAATTTAAGCTCCCGAGGCGAAAGAACGACGACCCGCAGGGTCTTGCGGTCAAGGACGCGGACCTCCCTCACGATATCGCCGACTTCGCCCTCCCGCGTCCCGGCGTTCATGACCAAAGAGCCGCCCAAGGTTCCGGGGACGCCGACCAGATTTTCCGACCCTCCCAGTCCCCGCTCCCCCGCCCAGGCGATGAGCTTGGGAAGCCTGACGCCGGCGCCCGCCTCAAGAAGCGTCCCGCTCCCAGTTCCCAGCCTCTCGAAGTCCCCTTTGAGACGCAGGACCAAGCCGCGCACACCCGAGTCTAGGACGAGAAGATTGGAGCCGTAGCCCACGACCGTCAGGGGGACGCCGTACTCATCGGCGATGCGGACAGCGTCCGCCATTTCCGCCTCCGTCCGGAGCTCGGCATAGACGTCGGCCGGCCCACCGATCTTGAAAGTCGTATGCTCCGCCAGAGGCTCTCCGAAGCGCGCGTCAGGCAAACGTTTCGCGATGGCTTCCCGGAAGGCATGCGGGAGAGTCGTTGGCAGTGGCGATGTCACGAGTTTTGGCGCGGGAAGCCAGGCAATAAATACATAATACCAAAGCGCTACGATTCATGTCGGGATCGCAAACGACTGATTCGGGATCAACAGCATGCGCCGCGCCGCTAGCGTCCTTCACAGCCTCCTCATCTTTTCGATCGCCGCGAACGCGG
Organism: bacterium; assembly: GCA_021799485.1. Classification (GTDB taxonomy): domain Bacteria; phylum Elusimicrobiota; class Elusimicrobia; order UBA1565; family UBA9628; genus JAJZAK01. The sequence continues at coordinate 15,013 of JAJZAK010000022.1, forward strand.
CCGCGCCGGGCGGTTTCTTCTACAACGGCGGCTCCTCCTCCGCGGAATCGAGTTTCGATCAATGGCTCCTCTCCCAGTATCATTATTCCCTCAACCCCGACGGCACCATCTTCGCCCCCCACAACGACACCCCCCTCCCCCGAACCGAACTCCCGCAAATCCTGCGCCATCTCAAGAGCAGCCAGCGGCTCAAGGTCCTCTTCCAACTCGACCTCATCTTCAACGAGGACCCCTCCGGCGACAGCCTGACCGACGACGAAAAACGGCACGTGCGTCGCCTGCTCAGAGAAAATTGGCCGATCTTCACCGAGGGACTGCGGCTCGAATTCAAGCACTATTTCTCGAAGGAGGAATATAGGACCCTGAACGCCCAGTCGCCGCCGGCCGTGCCAGACGAGCGCACCGCCCTTCTTGCAGATCCGCAAGCGCCCCCATCCCCGAAGCAAACACCTCATTCTCCGACGCCGCCGGCCTCCCATGCGAAGACCGCGGCGCAAGGCTCTTTCTCGCCGCCGTCCTTGTTTGGGGCCACCCCGCCTGCCGAGCCGCCAGCGCCAAAGCCGGCGCCGGCTTCATCGGCGGCCGCCAAGCCCAACGCCATCCTGCAGGCCCTCCAGGAGACCCAGAAAGATATTTCGATGCTGCTCTCCCTCCAGACGATGGCGCTGTTGAACTCACTGAGAGGGCAGCCGGCGCCGACGGCTCCCAACGTAACTTCCGGCGGCTCCCAAGCGGCGTCCGCGGTTACGAACGACTACCAAAAAACTCTTCTCGCCCTCCTCGAACAGCAAAGTTCGCTCTTGGGCCGGACTTCGGCTTCAGGTTGGCCCGCCCTGCCTGCCGTCAGTCAGGCGGGAAATGCGGCGCCGGGCGCCGCGCCCTCATCCCCCGCGCTCTCCTACGCCACGGCGCCGCTCGCGGCGCTGTCAGAGCCACCCATCGACGCCACGCTCGCCGTTCCTCAGCCAGCCTTCGATGCCTCGTCTCCCCATACAAGCCAAGTGATCCTTCCGCCCTTTCTGGCGTCGGTGGCTTGGTCGCACCGCCCCCCTTCTCCCGATGCCGGCGTCGCGCCAGGAGAGGGCGTCTTGAAAGCCGCGCCCGGTGCGTCGCCATTCTCCGTCCTGCTTGCGGCGCCGGAATCAAAGCCCCCTCTTCTCGCTCTCGCGCCTCAGCCCGCTCCCGCGCCGCCCGTCCTGCCCGCCGCCGCGGCTCCCCGGGCCCCGATCCCCCTCCCCGTCTCGACGCCAGCGGTCGTCAAGACTGCCCCTGCCGTCGCCGTGAGCAGCAGCGACGCTCGCGCGCCGGCGACACCCCCTCAAAACGACAGCGCGGTTCTTTCGGAGCTTTCGAAACTCCAAGCCAAGGCCCATCTACAGATATTGATGCACACCCAACTTGACGATTTCCTCGCCCAGGCGCCCTACGAAGACGACGTCAAGGGCTACATCCGGATGATCGCGAAGGCGGCGCCCGATTTCGCCAAAAACCGGGCCCTCGACGAAATCATCTCCAGGCTTCCGCAAATACGCTTCGACCCGAATCTCTTGGGGGGCGGCTTTTCCGGAAGGGTGATGCCGGCGGCTCCCGGCGCGGACGATCTCCCGACGATCGCGGTTCCCAAGAGCTTAGCGCTCTACGAGAAGCGCCGCTGGCTTTTCGACACGACGGCCATCCTTCTTCCCGACTCGCTGGACTATTATTCCAAGCGCGGCCTCGACTTCCCGCGCCTCCTCGCCTTGCGAGACAATCTCTCCCACGTGGAGGAGAATTCAACCGCCTGGGGGCAGACCCGAATTTACACCGACGGCAGCCGCCGCGTCATGTTCTCGAAGGAGGAGCTCGCCGGCTTCCTCTTATACGATCTCCTTATCCTGAGAGCCCGGGAAAAGGGCTGGTACGCCAACCGCTACGGCACGGAGCTCTTCGCGCGCACCGCCCAGATGATGTTCTACGCCAAAGTTTCCCAGGAGAAATCCCCAGAAGACTTCCTCGATCTCGCGACGCGCGGCCTATTCGACGAATGGCTTCGGCAGCCGTCCCAATGGCGCGACCTGCTAGCCCATTCGCTGTCGAGCGACGTCGTGGGGTACTTAAGACAGCAGGGACTGACGTCCGCCGGCGCCGCCGCGACCTGCCCTTCCAATACCGGACGTCCGGTCGAGGCGCTCCGCAAGGAGATCGATGCTTTCAACGGATTAGGCGTCTTCAAAAACAGGGAGCTTGACGCCGCGCGAGCGTCCCTCGCTTCGAAGGAAGATCCCGAGCCTTCAATGGCCGACGCTCCGCCAGCCACGGACAGGAAGGCCTGCGCGGCATGGAAGACGCGCGGAGCTAAAGCCTCAGATCTTTTGGTGGAAATGGAGAAGGCCGAGGTCGCTTTCAGAAAGGAGTTGATCAAGCTTGCCAACCAGTAGAATGGCATCCAAGACGGCCACGGCGGCAAAAGAAGCCCCGCTCTTAACGGCCGTTGCCGCTTTTGCCGTTTTTGCCGCCATGGCATCGTTGGCCACACCGCCCGCCCAGGCGGCCGAGCCGTGGATCCCCTATTCCCCTCCATCCAATGCGTTCACTTGCCGGATTCCAGGGTCGTGGTGGGGCTACGAAGAGGAAGAGCCGAACGGCTTCGCGGTCCACCTCTTGAGCCCGGACGATCCCTTGGGCGTTTACCGAGCCGGCATCGATGTCCATCGAGTGATCAAGGGAACTCCCGGCTATGCTCACTATCGGGAGGAAATCTCAAAAATGCGCAAAGGAGGAGGGCTTTTGGACAACCAATCGAGCCCTCTCTCTTATACGCGAGCGGCCGGGGGGTTGGGCATCGTCTTTGAGACAACGGATTGGCAATGGTTGGCCGTCGGACGCCTGCCAGCGCGGAGGATCCCACTTCACCACTGGGTCTGCGTCGTCGCCGAGGGAGAGAATTACTGGATTATCCGGCTTTCTTCGACACGGGCATCGTTCCTCAAATATAGGGACCTCTTCCGCCGTTTCGTATCGAGCTTTAAATCCCTCGGCGGCTGAGGCCGCTGTCCTTTAGCGCCTTCCTTAAAAATCCGTCCGACAGCTTCAACTGCAGTTCGGCTTCCCGCCGCCCGAGACCCGTGCGGGCCATCAGCACCGCCGTCTTCACGCTGCCCCCGGCTTCCTTTAAGAGGAGGCGGGAACGAGCCCGGCCGACGCGGCCCAGGACCTCAACGAGAGATTGCGCCCTATAATGGAGCTTCCTCGATTGGGGTTTCAAATCCACCATCCAATGCCCGTAGACCTTGCCTAGGCGGATCATCGCCGCGGTCGTGAGCATGTTGAGGACCATCTTGGCGGCGCTCCCGCTCTTGAGCCTCGTCGAACCGCTGATCACCTCCGGCCCGACGGCGGGAGCGATGAGGATTTCGGCGGGACGCGGGGAAATCCGGACGCTTGATGTGATCAGAATGGTCCGCTGGCCCCGCCGCCGCGCCGTCTTGAGAGCGCCCAAGACATATGGTGTCATACCGCTCGCCGCGACGCCAACGACGACGTCGCCTGCCTGAAGATCCCTGACCGACCTTCCCCCGGCGCGCGCGTCATCTTCGGCTCCCTCCCGGGACTTAAAGACCGCCCGGAAGCCGCCGGCGATGGCGGCACGCACCAAGCGCGGGGAGGTTTGGAAGGTGGGAGGGCATTCAGCCGCCTCGATCACCCCGAGACGCCCGCTTGTCCCCGCCCCGACGAATTTCAGCACTCCGCCCCGGCTTAGGCTTGCCACGATCACGTCCACTGCCTTGGCGATCTGGCGCGCCTGCCGGGAAACGGCAGCCGCGACCGTCGCATCCTCCCGGTTCATCAGGCGGACGATCTGCAGAGACGACAGAAGATCGATACGGCGGCTCCTGGGATTTGGCCTCTCCGTCTCCAGCCGCCGATAGCGGCGATAGGACGCCCCGGGCATCGGCTCGCTACACCGGGGTCAAGGATTCGTACGAGGCAACGTCGGGACGATGGAGCTCATAGGGACGGCGGGTGCCGCAGGCACAGCCGAAGAAGCCGCGACTGTAAATTCTTGACGGGCCTTGGCCGGGTCCTCGATCCAGGCAAAGAGATGCCTCATGCTCCATGCGCCCGTCAGGCGCTTCGAGCCAATGTTGAGGAGAGCGGCCTTCTCGGGACCTGCCGAGCGCTTGGCGAATTCATAGAGGAGCGGCACGGCGCGAGAGGAGGTTTTATCCCGGTCCGAATAGAGGAGCAGGATCGGCCTGTCCCGATAAGCCCTCAAGGCGTTGACGGTCGGGACATTTTCGTAGCTCATCCCCGGCTCGATCATCGCGACGAAGGCGACGCTCGAGTGAAGGACGGCGTATTTGAGGGCGAGGGTCCCCCCCACGTAAGCTCCCACGAGGCCCATATCCTCGTCACGCACTCCTCGGGCCCGGAGGTAGGCTGCGGCGGCCTCGACGTCTCGCCGCATTTCGGCGTAGTCGTTATGATTTCGACTGCTCCTGAATTGTTGAAAGGTGATCGTCGAGCCATCGGGTCCGACGCTGCTCTCGCCGTACCCCCTCAAATCGATCGCAAGCGCCCCGAAACCCTCGCGACGCAGCATTGTCTCGAGTCCCCGCCACATCCCGCGCCGCTCGCCGGCGCCATGGATCAAAAGGACCGTCTTGCGGCCCTGTTGGGCGGGATAATAGTCGCCGTGGATCGTCCAGCTGTCGTCCGTCACAACGGAGACGTGGATCCGGGTGGCGGGAGAGGAGGTGGCGGCGGCCGTCGGGGGCTGTGCGACGGCGGTCAAGGCGCCGCCTCCCAACAGAGCGAGGACCGCCGCCAAAGGCCTCACGGCAGGATTTCCTCCGGTCTAAACCAGAGATTGACCTCTCGCTCCGCATCGGCTGGATCGGAGGAGGCGTGGATCACGTTCTCGAAATGCCCCTTCGTCGTGATGCGACCGAAGGATCCACGCAGCGTCCCTGGGGCGGCGTCCTCGGGGTTCGTCGCGCCCGCGACGTCCCGGACGCGGCGAATGGCGTTCTCCCCGCGATAGATCAGAGCGAGCACACGATGATCCTTGAGGCCGTGGAATTCCCCTCGGATATAGCGGATGAGATCGGGGAAAAAGGGCTTGTCCTTCAAGGCCACGTAGTGCTCGCGCGCCAGCGACTCGGAAACCGTCACCATCTTGGCCGCGGCCAACTCAAGACCCGCGGCGTCGAGCCGGTCGATGACGAGACCGGTCAACTTGCGAAACAATCCATCCGGCTTGATCAGGACCAGCGTCCGTTCCTTGTTCATCCGGCCATTCTATTAGATTTGGATTTTCGAGAAAAGGCGGCTTGCCAGCGCGATTACGCAAGCGGAAAGGACGCCCAAGACCGCGGCGTCGGTTCCTAACCCGAAGCGGAAAGGGCCGCCGAACGCCCCCCGCAAGCCGTCGACGCCATAGGTCACGGGGTTAAGGCGCACGAGCGCCCGCAGAGGCCCGGGCGCGCTTTTCATGGGAAAGAGCGCGTTCGAGAAGAAAAACATCGGGACGACGAGGAAGTTCATGATGAGCGGGAAGCCCTGCATGTCCTCCACGACCGAGGCGATGGCGGTGCCGATCCCAGCGAAGAGGAGCGCGATCAAAAACATAATGAACACGGCCCCCGCGAAAGACGCCCCGAACACGGGGCGAAAGCCGACGAGCACGCAAACGGCAAGCATGATGAAGCCCTGGACCACGGCTACCGTCGCCCCACCCAGGATGCGCCCTAGAACGATTTGGAGCCGGGGCACGGGAGCGACCAGAGTTTCCTTTAAGAAGCCGAACTGCTTGTCCCAAACAAGTTCGATTCCGGAGAAGACGGCCGTAAAAAGGATCGGCATGGCGACGATCCCCGGCGATAAAAACTGAAGGTAGCTCGTTCCCTGCGCCTTCTGAAAGATCGGGCCGAAGCCGAAACCCATGGCGAATAAAAACGGCAACGGCTGACCCAAGGCGCCGACCATTCGGGCGCGAGATCGCGCGTGGCGCTTCACCTGCCTGAGCCAGAGAATGTAGAGAGCATTCATGGCGCTCTCAGCGCCTCCATAGTCGGCGGGTCATCCGCATTTGATCAACGCTCGTGCCTTCCTCGTCGCGAACCGAATGCCCTGTGATCGCGATGAAAGCTTCCTCCAGCGAGGCTTTCCTCGTTCTCGCCTTCAAGCTTGCCGGCGCACCCTGGGCGATCAGCCTCCCATGATCGATCACGGCCAATTCATCGGCGTTCTTATCCGCCTCCTCCATGTAATGCGTGGTGAAAAGCACGGTCATGCCATTTTCGCGGCTTTGATCGCGAACGTAACCCCAGATGTGATTGCGGGTCTGGGGATCCAAGCCCAGCGTAGGCTCGTCGAGAAAGAGGATTTTGGGAGAGTGCAGCAAGGCCCGAGCGATCTCGAGGCGACGCTTCATCCCTCCCGAATACTGCCTGACAAATGCGTCCCGCCGTTCCCAGAGCCCGACGAAGCGCAGGAGACTCTTGATTCTCTCCCGGCGCATGGGCTGACTCACGCCGTAGAGAACCCCGTGAAACTCCATGTTCTCGGTGGCCGTCAGATCCTCGTCAAGACTCGGATCCTGGAATACGATCCCGAAGGCGCGCCGCACTTGGTCGGGCTCCCCGCGCGGATCATGCCCTCCGACGGAGATGCTTCCGGAGCTGGGATCGAGAGCGGTCGTGAGCATCTTGATCGTCGTCGTCTTGCCCGCTCCATTGGGCCCCAGAAGGCCGAAGATCTTTCCGGGGGCGACAAAAAAGGAGACGCCGTCGACGGCGCGAAATCCGCCGAAATCCTTGACCAAATCCCGGACTTCTATCATGCCGCCATTCTATTTTTTTCGAATCACCAAGTCGCCGTCACGATCGGGACGACCTCTCCCGGATAGGCGGCGAGAAAAAAACGCAGTGCGAAATCAGGCTGCTTGCGCTCCATGCTCCCGAGAAGTTTGTCGCCGGGCGACAGGCCAATCAGCCACGCCGGGCTTCCTTCCCGCAACTCGGACACCCGCGCCGCCCAACACCGGTTTTTCAAGCACCAGGCGGGAGTCAGTCGCGCCCCGCGAAGCCGGAGGAGCCCCGTCACCGCCAGAACGCGCGTCTCACGGTCGTCTTCCATATAGCCGATATTCGGCGCGCCCGAAAAGCCAAAAGGAGTCCGTACGGCAAGCGACCGGGCCTTCTTTTCAAGCCGCGTGAGCTTCGATATCCAAGCTCCGAGCTTGGCCGCCCGCGAGAGGCGCCCCGAGGATTTCGCGGCAAGAGCGGCCTCCGCCGCCAAGTCCGGGTCGATACCGAATCGCGCGATGGCCGCCTCGGCCTTGGCGAGAGCCTGCCTAGGACGCCCCTCATCCATTAAACGCCCAATCTCATCGTAGGACAAGCGCCACTCGGCGATCATACGGATCGCATCGGACATTCCCGCCAACGCTCGGGCCAAAGCCTTTTCCAGGGCCCGGCCGCTGATGCTTGTCATGCGCCGCTCATAGAGATTGCAGGACGGAATCAGGGGATCGCAAAGAGGGATAAAGAGCGGCACGAACCACGAACCTCTGGGCTGATAGGCCGCGCTCGAAACAAGGACGATTTCCCGCCCCGGCATGAAGTTTCTGAGCCGCAACTCGACAAGAATCGTCCCCGATGGGAAAAAGACGCCGCTCCAATGGAGCCAGGCGGCCGGATAGACCACAAGATCATCATCGGCAAGGCCCCGCTCCGACCCGATCACGGACGCCGAGGAAAAAAAGGCGGAGAATTCACTCGCCAAGGAATCCCCGAACGCGCCCTCCGCTCTGATCCTGTTGTCGCTAAAAAAGCCCGCCCCGATCCTTAAGTCCTCCCCGCGCGCTTGCGGAACGAGAAGCACATGAACAGGTTCCAGGGCCTTGGGCCTGAAGCTTCGCGAAGCAGGAAGAACGGCCCCCCTCACGACATAAACGTTCGTGCAGGATGCCATAAAGCCACAGAAAGCAACAGCGGGCAGAAGTCCGCGCAAGGACGAAAAAGGGCTCCGCCTCTCTTTGTCCGCGGCCGCGCATGGCCTTTCGCAGTCCTCCATGGCTTTCGACGGCTTGCCGGCTCCTCTATAAAACATTGTCGCCGCTCATCGTATCAAAGTATAATCAGCGGCATGTTTCGGAGGCTCGCGGTTGTATTCCTGGCCGGCTTGGCCGTCTTCCTCCTTCCATTCCGAAGCCATGCCGTCGAAACCCCCGATCTTGACGGACAGCTTCTAGAAGCGGCGGAAGAGGGGAATCTCCCCCTCGTCAAGAAACTCGTGGAGCAAGGCGCGAACATCTCCGCTCAAAACAGCCTCGGGAACACCTCCCTTCATTTCGCGGCCAACAAGGGAAATATCCCGCTGCTCGACTACCTTATTTCCAGGCATGCCGACCTTGAATTGCGCAACAAAGAAGGCTACACGCCCCTTATCTGGGCGGCATCGATGGGTCACCTGACCGCCGTCAAGCATCTCCTGGAGGCCGGCGCCGATATCGGCGTCAAGGACGATGACGGCCGCACGCCTCTTCAATGGGCCGCGAATCAAGGCCGTCTCCCCATCGTCTCATATCTGGTCTCGAAGGGCTCCAATCTCTCGACATCCGATAACGACGGCTACACCCCGCTCCATTGGGCCGCCTTCAACAGCCGGCTGCGAGTCGTCCAATTTCTTCTTGCCCACGGCGCTAAAATCAATGTTAAAAGCAAGCGCGGCGTCACGCCCCTAGAGGCCGCCGCCCAGGGCGGAGATCCCCAGGTCGTCGAGACTCTTGTCCGGCACGGCGGCGACGTCTCCGCATCGGACAACGACGGGGATACCCCGCTTTTCGTGGCGGCGAAGTTCGGCCACCTCACCGTCGTCCGCTATCTCTCCCGGAAGGGCGCCTCCGTCTCCGTGAAAAACAAGAGGGGAGACACCCCTCTCCACGCCGCCTCGGAGCTGGGCCATTGGGACGTCGTTAAATTCCTTCTGTCAAAAGGCGCCAACCCCAACGCCAAGAACCAATACGGGCAAACCCCCCTCTATAACGCCTCTCTCATGGGCCAATTGGACGTGGCCGCTTCGCTCATGGAGAGAGGCGCCGACCCGGAAATCAAGGACGTGGGCGATGCGACCCCCGTGGGCGTCGCCTGCCAAGGCCGCAATGGCGACTACACCTGCCCCAAAGGACAGATTCTCTCTGTCTTGAGAAAGACCCCTGAACCTGTTAAAATCTGACGTGGCGCAAATCCTGGTCGTGGACGACGAGGATGATATCCGGACGCTCATGCGGGCCATCCTCGAGGCCGGCGGCCATAAAGTGCAGACGGCCGCCAACGGCGCCGAGGCCTTGGCCCTGGTAGGCATCGAGCCCGTCGCGGAAAAACCCTTGCCGGATCTCATCATCTCCGATGTCCTGATGCCGGTCCTCGACGGCCACGCCATGACGGAACGGCTTGTTGAGAACTCGAAGACAAGAAAAATTCCACTCATTATTCTCACCGCCCGCGGCGGCACCCGCGATCTCTTCAAGCTTTCGGCCAACATCAAGGCCTTCATCGAGAAGCCCTTCAATCCGAAGGCCCTGCGCGACGCCGTCTCCCAAACGCTCACTCTCGACGGCACGCCCTAATGGCGACGATCCTGGTCGTCGACGACGAGCCGGACATCATCACCCTCCTCAAAATCCTGCTGGAAAAGGAGGGATACACTGTTCTTGAAGCTTCCAACGGTCAGGCGGCCTTGGAGCGTTTGGGCGTCGAGCCGCCGAATCCTTCGGCTCCCCGGCCGGACCTCATCATCTTGGACATCATGATGCCGGTGATGGATGGCCACGCCCTCAATACGCGGCTCCAAAGCCAGCCCGAGATGAGCGGCATCCCCGTTCTCATCCTCACGGCCAAGGGAGAGAAGATGAGAGACCTTTTCCAAGTCGCCCCCAACGTCGCGGCCTACGTCCAGAAACCCTTCGAACCCAAAAGGCTCAAAAGCCTCGTCGCAGGCATCATCGCGGGGACAAACCACTGAGCCGCCCCACCCCCGAGGGCGTGCCCGCCCCGCGCCCGTCGCCCGCGTCCGCTCCCGCCGCAACGTCGCGCACGCTTGCGGAGATTCTGGAAGGCAAAAAGGCCAAGCTGCGGCATTTGCGTTCGGAGGGCGTCGACCCCTACCCCGCGCGATGCCGACGCACGCATTCGCTTTCCCAGGCGCTTGAGATCGCCGCGCCCCTTAAAGCCGGCGAGCACGATTCCGCGACGATCGCGGCCGTCGGCCGCATCGTGGCCCTGCGCGACATGGGAGGCTCCGCCTTCGCCCACCTGGAGGACAGTTCGGCACGCTGTCAGGCCTATTTCAGGAAGGACGCCATGCCGACGGAGGCCTTCGCTCTTCTCAAAAAGGGCGTCGATCTAGGAGACTTCGTCGCCGTCACAGGAACAGTCTTTCGGACGAAGACGGGAGAGCCCACGATTGCCGTCTCGGGCATCTCGATTCTCTCCAAGTCCCTCAGGCCTCTTCCGGAGAAGTGGCACGGATTGAAGGATGTCGAGACGCGCTATCGCTTGCGCCACTTGGATCTCATCTCCAACCGCGAAGTGCGCTCCGATTTCGAGAAGCGCTCCGTCATCATCAAAACGGTTCGCTCGACCTTGGACTCCGCCGGATTCCTCGAGGTCGAAACCCCCATTCTCCTGCCCCAGGCGGGCGGGGCCTCGGCCCGGCCTTTCTGCACCCACCATCACGCGCTTAAAAAGGACATGGTGTTGCGCATCGCGACCGAGCTCTATCTAAAGCGCTTGATCGTCGGGGGCTTCGAGAAGGTCTACGAAATCGGCCGAATTTTCCGCAACGAAGGGATCGACACGAAGCACAACCCCGAGTTCACCATGCTCGAGGCCTATCAGGCCTACGCCGACTACAACGATATGGCGGATCTCTTTGAGCGAGTCGTCGGCAACTGCGCTCAGGCATTGGGTATCAGCCAAGTCGCCGAAAATGGCCGGATAGTGGATCTTCGCCCTCCTTTCCCCCGCGTGCGCCTCCCGGAACTGTGGCGAAAGCTGCTGGGGGAGCCGATCGATGCGGTCCTTAACGGTCTCCGATTCAACGCCACGGCCCTGCGGCAACTAGCCGATCGACTGGGCCTCGGCGCCGTCGATGGCCTCCCCAACGCCAAGATCTTTGAGCGCATCGTGGACTCCAAAATTTTGCCCGCAATCGACCGCGAAGCCAAGCCCGTCCTCCTCTTCGACCATCCGGCCGCCATCACGCCGCTCGCCAAGCTCATACCGGGGAGCTCGACCCTCGTCGAACGCTTCGAGGCGTTCGCCTTCTCCCAGGAACTCGCCAACGCCTACTCGGAGCTGAATGACCCGCTCGATCAGAGGGAGCGCTTCGCCGAGCAGGCCCGACGCCGCAGGGAAGAGCGAGAGGAGGAGGCGGAGCTTCTCGACGAAGACTTCGTCGAGGCCCTCGAATGCGGCATGCCGCCGACGGGCGGCATCGGCATCGGCATCGACAGGCTTGTCATGCTTCTCGCGGGACGCGCCTCGATCCGGGACGTCATCCTTTTCCCCATCTTAAAAGATGCCGCTTGAACTCTTCATGGCTTGGCGCTACCTCAAGGCCAAGCGCAAAGGACTCTTCGCGGTCCTGACGACCGCCATCGGCATCGCGGGAGTCGCCGTGGGCGTCGCCGCGCTCATCACGACGCTTTCCGTCATGAACGGCTTCCAGGCGGACATCCAAAAAAAGATTCTCGGCGCCCAGGCCATGCTGACGGTCTTTCGCATGGGAGATTCCACGTCCCTCGCCGCCGCGGAACGGACGCTGCGGGATGATCCCCAGGTCGCCGCCTACTCGCCCTTTACTCTTTCCCAGGCCGTCGCGACGATCGGTGGCCGCAGTTCCGGCGTGGTCTTGAAGGGAATTGATCCCGCGCGCGAGTTCGGAGTCAATGAACTCGCGGGGAAACTCCGGTCGGGAAGCTGGCAGTCCCTTCGCGGCGGCAAAGTCCCGGGCATCGTTCTGGGCGAAGAACTCGCCAGGACGCTGGGGGCTTGGCCCGGGGACAACGTGGTTCTCGTCTCCCCCTCGGGATTGCTGGGCGCCTTCGGCGTCGTCCCCCGCATGGAACGCTTCCGGGTCGCGGGCCTGCTTCATACGGGCTACTACGAATACGACAGCACGACCGCCTACTCCGATATCGCGAGCGCGCTCAAGCTTTCGGGCGAGTCTGGAGCGGCCCGAGGATTCGGCGTCCGGCTCCATGATATCGCTTTCCTGCGCAAGGCCAAGAAAAACCTCCAGCGGTCGCTCGGCGGCGGTTTTTTCGTGCGCTCCTACGAGGATATGAACCAGACCCTCTTTGCCGCGCTCAAGCTCGAGAAAGCCACCATGTTTATCATCCTGGCCCTGATCATCCTTGTCGCCTCTCTTAACATCGCCTCGACCTTGATCCTCCGAACCGTCGAAAAAACGCGGGACATCGCTCTCTTGAAAGCCATGGGCGCGGGCCCGCGCCTCGTGCTGCGCGTGTTCTTGGCCGAGGGCACCATCATCGCGGCGATCGGCCTCACGGCTGGCATCACCCTCGGACTTTCCCTATGCTGGATCATCAGAACCTACCCCATCGTCAAACTCCCCGCCGACATCTACTACCTTTCGAGGCTTCCCGTTGACGTGGAGCCCCTCGACGTGGCGCTCGTGACCATCGTGGGTTTCATTCTCTGTCTTCTCGCGACGATCTACCCCGCTTGGCGCGCCTCCAAGGTCAAGACCGTCGAGGCCCTGCATTATGGATAAGCCCCACGCCCCTCCCCTTCTTGAGGCTCGCCGAATCCACAAGTCCTACGGCCAAGGCGCTTCGACCGTGGCCATCTTGAACGGCGTCGACTTGGATGTCCGGGCCGGAGAGTTCGTCGCGGTGCTGGGACCGTCCGGCTCCGGCAAGTCGACGCTGCTCAATCTTTTCGGTCTCCTGGATAAGCCGACTCGGGGAGAAATCCTCATCGGAGGCAAGCCCACGGCCCATCTCGATGAGGAAGATCGATCGCGGCTCCGGGTGAGGCGGCTGGGATTCCTTTTCCAGTTCGACTCGCTGCTGCCCGAATTTTCGGTCTTGGAGAACCTCCTCATGCCCGTCCGCATCGCCCGCGCCCAAGGGATCGCCACCCTGCGGGACCGGGAATTCCAGGATTCGGCGCGGGAAATCCTCTCGCGCTTCGGCATCGAGCGCCTGGCCTCGCGGCTCCCCAGCCAACTTTCGGGCGGGGAACGTCAACGGGCGGCCCTCTCCCGCGCCCTCATCAACGAGCCAGAAACTCTCCTGGCGGACGAGCCCACGGGGAACCTGGACAAGGAGAACGCTGAATTGGTATTTAAAGACCTAAGAAGGCTCGCTGACGAGCGGGCCTTGGCCGTTGTCATGGCGACGCACAACGAGGCCATCGCCCGCTACGCGAGCCGTATCGTCTCGCTGGCCGACGGCCATATAAAGGAGATGTCCGTCACACGATGAAAATCTACATCGACGGCGCGTTTTACGACAAGGATGAGGCCAAGGTTTCGGTCTTCGACCACGGTCTCCTCTATGGCGACGGCGTCTTCGAGGGGATCCGCGCCTACAACGGGCGCGTCTTCCGCCTCAAGGAGCACTTGAGCCGCATAGAGGCCTCGGCCAAGGCCGTCTATCTCGAACTGCCCCAGACCTTGAAGAAGATCGAGGAGGCCGTCATCGAGACGGTGCGCCAAAACCGGCTGAGGGACGCTTATATCCGCCTCGTCGTCACGCGCGGCATGGGAGACCTCGGGCTCGACATGCGCAAATGCCGCGGGAACGCATCCCTCATCATCATCGCGGACAAAATAGAGCTCTACCCCCAGGCCTATTATGAGAAGGGCCTCGATCTCGTCGTTTCGACGATACGTCAGCGCGGCCCCGATCAGCTCCCGGCACAAGTCAAGTCTCTCAACTACCTCGCCAACATCCTGGCGCGCGCCGAAGCGACACGAGCCGGAGCCCACGAGGCGATCCTTCTCAATCACGAGGGCTACGTCACGGAATGCACCGGCGACAACATCTTCTTCGTCCGCGACGGACGCATCTTCACCCCCCCCGTCTCGGCCGGCATTCTCGAAGGCATCACCCGACAGGCGATCATCGAAATCTGCCGGGACGATCTCAACAACCCGGTCGTGGAATCGCTATTTACCCCCGCGGAGATATTCCGGGCCCAGGAGGTCTTCCTGTCCGGCACCGGCGCCGAAGTGATCGGCGCCGTCAAGATCGACGGCCACCTGATCGGCAACGGCCAGCCAGGGCCCCTGACCCGGAAGATCGTCTCTCTCTTCAGGGCCTACGCCGGAGCGAGCGGCGTTCCGGTCTACAGCGAGGGCCGCTGAGCCGGCGTGCGGCTCCTCTCCTGGAACGTCAACGGCGTCCGCGCCGCCCTTAAGAAAGGCTTTCTCGATTGGTTGCGCAAGGAAAGCCCCGATGTCCTCTGCTTGCAGGAGACAAAGGCCGAGCCTTCTCAGCTACCGGCCGAATTGGCGGCGCCCGAAGGCTATAAGACGGCCTGGGACTGGCCGCTGGAAAAAAAGGGGTACAGCGGCGTCGCGACCCTCAGCCGCGTCAATCCCCTCTCGGTCGATCGCGGCCTCGGGATCGCCGAGTTCGATCGCGAGGGACGCGTCCTCGTTTCTCGATACCCCGAGTTCGCGCTCTACAACGTCTACTTCCCGAACGGCAAGCGCGACCAGACGCGCCTCGATTACAAACTGCGTTTCTACGACGCCTTCCTCGATCTCCTCAAACGTGATCTCCGGAATAATGACGGCAAGATTATTATTTGCGGAGACGTCAATACGGCGCACCGGGACATCGATCTCGCTCGGCCCAAGGAGAACAGCAAGGTCTCCGGCTTTCTTCCCGCCGAGCGCGCCTGGATCGACAGGTTGATCGAGGCTGGATTCATCGATACCTTCCGCGTTTTTGAAGCCGACGGAGGCCATTACACTTGGTGGGACCAGATGACCAGAGCGCGAGAGCGCAACGTCGGCTGGCGCATCGATTACTTTTTCGTCTCCGAGAAGCTGCGCCCCCATCTTAAGGCCGCCTTCCATGAGCCGCAGGTCATGGGCTCGGATCATTGTCCTGTCGGCATCGAAATGCGGTTCTCGTGAGCAGGCATTCAACTTTCAGCGTCCAGCCGTAAGAGGATCCGGGAATCGGCTGGGCGCTGAAAGCCGTATACTGGGAGCATTGACAATGATCTGCGTCTCTTGCGGCGAAAACCAAGCCGCGGTCTTCATCCAGGAGATCGTCCATAATCAGGTCCGCCAGGCGTCTCTCTGCGTCGTCTGCGCCGAGGCGGCGGGCGCGGCCGCCGCCTCGGCTGAGAAAAAAGCACGAACCGCTCTTCTTGGGAGGCCCGAAAGCAGGCGCCGAACCGAGGACTCGATCTCCCGGGCCGCAGGCATCCTCGCTAACGCGCGGCTCGTCTCTTTCGAGGAGGCCTGCCGGCATCTGTCGCTATTGCGGTTGGGTCTTGTGTCGGAGCTTCAGGGTCTTCCCGGCTCTCTTGCCGAAGTCAACGCGCTTCTCGTGCAGACGCAGCCGGCGCACATCGAGGTGCGCGAGAATAGAGAACTGTCCGCCGTCGAACGCGACGAACTGCGCGCGGACTACATCCGCGAACGGCTCCGTTAACGAAAGAAGGCGGCAGAAAGCCCCGGAACGATCCGATGTTCTTTCGACCGGCCTTCAGCGTCTTTCCGCCGCATTCTCATCACGCGTCGGCGCGGCCATTCGGATATAATACGGCCTGTGCGGCGATTTAAATCCCTCGTGCTGGCCGTATGTCTCGGTGTGGCGGCCGCCCTTTCCGCTTCTGCCGCGGTTCAAACAGGCATCGACATCCTCGAAACAACGGATTTCAAGGCGTTGGCCGGCAAACGCGTCGGGCTCATCACGAACCAAACGGGGCGCGACCGAGCGGGCCGGAGCACGATCGAGGTCCTCGCCTCATCCAATCGGCTTGAGCTTAAGACGGTTTTTGTGCCAGAGCACGGGCTTAAGGGTTTAACGGAATTCGGCCCCATTTCCTCAAGCGCCGTCGCCGCGGCCGGCAAGACGCTGCCCGTGCTCTCCCTTTACAGGAACGGCCCCGTCGCCCCTCGCGTCGAGCAACTGCGGGGACTCGACGCGCTGGTCTTCGATGTCCAGGACGTCGGAGCGCGTTTTTACACCTATCTGACGACCATGGGTCTTGCCCTGGAAGCCGCGCAGAAAGTCGGCGCCGAATTCTACGTCCTCGACAGGCCCAATCCCTTGGGCGGAGGGACCATGGGAGGCCCCCTGCCGTCGCCGTCGGTGCTTGCCGAGCGTCGGCCCACCGCCTTTTACGCGGTGCCCATCCGGCATGGCATGACGGCAGGGGAGATCGCGCGACTCTACAACCGCACGATCCGCCACCCCGGCCTCCATGTCGTCAAGATGAAGGGCTGGGCCAGACAGATGAGTTACGGCGCGACGGGCTTGTCCTGGACGCCCCCTTCGCCGAACATTCCCGATTTCCATGCCGCGCTCTTTTATGTCGGCATCGGCCTATTCGAATCCTCGAACTTGGCCGTCGGGCGCGGCGGGCCGAAGCCTTTCCGATGGGTCGGCGCCCCCTGGCTTGACGCCCGGCGCCTCCTTCGCGCCTTGTCGCAGCGGGGCCCGCGGGGCGTCGCGTTCGTTCTCCAGGACGCCGTCCCGGCCGAGAACCCCTACAAAGGCCGGCTTTGCCGCGGGCTTGCCATGAGGATCACCAGCCGGAAAGAATTTGATCCCCTGAAGACCTTCCTCGCCCTCGCACTGGCTCTGCGCGACATCCATCCCAAGGACTTCGCCTTCCGATGGGACGAGACCCGCAGGATGGTCGGGACATCGCGATTCCGCAAGCTCTATGAGCGCGGCGCCGGCTTTCGCGAATTCCAAAGGCTCTTCGACGCCCGATCCTTCGCTGAAGCCAGGAAGGCTTTTCTTCTCTATTAGTCGAGCCAAGGCGAAAGCGCCCAGGCGAGCGTGAATGTCCCGAGGGTCCCAATCACGATAAGCCAGCTCCAGCCGAGGGGAAGCCCCGAGCGCTCAAGGGCAAAAAGGATGCAGGCATTCGCCGCCGTCATCAGGCCCATAGCGGCGGCATTGGCGCGGTCTCCGCGGTGACGCGTCAAAAATCCCAAAAGATACACTCCCAAGAGGGAACCCAGCGTCACGCCCGTGATCTTGAAGGCGAGCCACAACATCCGGTCGAAGAAGCTGAAGCCATAAGCCAGGACCGCTAGTAGCGCCGCGGACACGATGACCGCGGCGCGGGACACCCGCATATAATGCGCCTCCGGCTCTTCGCCGCTCCTGATCGGGCGATAGAGATCGTTGACGAACACCGCGCTCAAAGAAGAGAGCGGCAGGTCGAAGGAAAGAAGTAAAACCGCGCTTAAGACAAGCGCCCGCAGCGGCCCCGGCATCACGGCTTTCGCAAAATGCGGATAGATGGCGTCAAGCCTCGTCGGCAGGGCCAGCGCTTGATGCTCTTGATAGAAAGCGAAAAGCGCCGTGCCGATCGACAAAAAGAGCACGAGCACCGCGAAGCTTCCCGCCGTCGCCGCCAGCATGGTCTTCTGGCTCTTCGCCCTCGTCTCAACCGTAAGGAGCTTCTGCATCATCTCATGGTCCGTACCGAAAGCGGCGAGGGAGCCTATGAAGCCATTAATGACCGCGATCCAAAGGATATTGGGATCAAGAAAGAACCTCTTGAGGAATCCGGGGGCTCCCCAGGACGGACCCAGACGAAAAAGATCGAGGCGACCCGCGCTTTTGCCCAGGCTGAGGATCGTCCCCGTCCCGCCCGGTATATGGGAGACGAGAAAGGCAAGGCTCGCCGCGCCCGCGCCGACGAAAACGACCCCTTGCAGAACATTCGCCCATACGACCGCGCGCACGCCTCCCCAGACCGTATAAAGAAGGCTCGCGACGACCATCACCATGAGAACCGGCGGCAAGGGAAAGCCCAGGAAAACGCTCACCGCCACGGCCGCCGCCATAAGCCGCACGCCGGAGGCCATGAACCGCGTCACGAAGAAGATCAGGCTCGCCGCGTGCTGGGTCCAGGGGCCGAAACGCTCGCGCAGGTAGCCGTAGATCGTCTGGTAGCGCCTGTGGTAGAAGGCCGGGATGAAGAGATAGGCGATGACGATGCGGGCCGCCGCCGAACCGATGAAAAACTGGAGGTAATTCCAATTCTCGCGGAAGGCGACGGCAGGGACGCCGATGATCGTCAGGGCCGATGTCTCCGTCGCGATGAAGGCGATGCAGGCCGCCGCCATCGGGATGCGGCGGCTGGCAAGAAAAAAATCGTCGGTTGTCCCGTCCGCGAATTTCCCAGCGCTTAAGGCGATCCAGAGCATGGCCGAAAGCCACAAGGCCGCCTCGGCATAGTCAAACCATCCAACCGGAGAGCCCCCCGCGATCCAGTGCATCATAGAGAAACGGGCATTTTCCCCGAAACGCTTATTTTGCCGGCGACGGCCTCGGCCGCGGCGCGCTGAGACGGCGCGTGAGCCGAGAAGGCGCAGAGCCCCGCGCCGGGCAGGTCGGCGAGGACGAAGGGACTCCCGAAGGAAACGACGAGGGAGGCGGGGGCTTCCCGCAGGACCTTGCGCAGGGAAAAAAGGGAGTCCCTTCCATAGTGGATCAGGCCGCTTCGGGCCCTCGGCCTCATGAAGCTTCCCAGCACGACCGGAAGTCTCATCCCTCGCCGCCAAGGGACGACCCGGATGCCCATGGAGCGCAGAGCGCCGATAAACGCTTCTCCTTCCGGCTGGCGGCCCAAGGTTCCGCTCTCAAGGTAGGCGACTTCACGCCCGATCTTCGGCCTGGGCGTACGCGGCTTCCACGCCAGGCAGAGCCGCGCCATCCGGTCGGCCTCAAGGCGATGGCTGCGGCGGCCTAGGATGATCTCGCGGGTTTTCTCGAGGATTTCCAGAGTTGGGGCCTTGGGCGGCAGACGGCGTCTGGCGACGGCGTCGAGCAGGCGGACGGCTCGCCGGGAGCAAGCATCAAGAGCCGGGGTCCGCCGAACCTCGGCGGCGAGGCGGGCCATGAGCGCTCCGGGATCTTGGGGCACGAGAAGAACGTCGGCGCCCGCGGCAAGCGCCCGGCAGGCCGCTTCGAACTCCCCGAAGTGCCCCGACACGGCCTTCATATGGATGGCGTCCGTCAGGATGA
The DNA here is from genome assembly GCA_021799485.1 of bacterium. Classification (GTDB taxonomy): domain Bacteria; phylum Elusimicrobiota; class Elusimicrobia; order UBA1565; family UBA9628; genus JAJZAK01. The sequence goes on from JAJZAK010000022.1 coordinate 34,262, forward strand.
GCCCTTGGAACCCCCATCGATCACGAAGGATGTCCCCCAGGGCCGGCGAGAGGGAAACGGGGGTCTTGGGTTCCGAGAGGCCCGGAGCCAGGACGTGGGCCGCCATCACGGCGTCCGCATGAGCCGACAATAGTTTGAAGGGCAGGAGATCGCGGCGCCAAAGCTCCCGGGCGCCGGCGCGAAGCCTCGGCAGGACGAGGTGAGAATCGCTCGCGGCGGAGCCATGGCCGGGGAAATGCTTAAGGCAGGACATGACGCCGCCCCGCCTCAGTCCCCTCATGTAAGCCCCCGCCAGGCGGACGACGTTTCCAGGGTCGGCGCCGAAAGAGCGCGTATTGATGATGGGATTATCGGAGCGGCTTGCCAAATCCACGACCGGCGCCAACACCCAGGAAACACCCAGGGCTTGGGCCTCTCGGGCGGTCAGGAGTCCCTTCAAATAGGCAAGTCTCTCCGAGCCCGAGGCGGCGATGCCCATGTTGGAAGGAAGAGGCGTCGCGTCGGGGCAATGGGACCACACTCCCTCTTCGTAATCGGCGCAAAAAAACAGCGGCCTCCCCGCGGCCTTCGAGAAGGACGCGACCGCCCGGATGATCTGTCGGGAGGGCCCCCTGTAAAGACAGAAACCGCCGGCCCCCGCACGCGCGAGGCGGGCGTGGCTGGCGAGATCGTCGCGGCCGAAGACGACGCCAGGAAAAACGACTCGGGATATCGCCCCGTCGATGCCGGAGGAGCCCCCCACTACGTGTAAGGGACCTGGAGAGGCGAAGACGCCCCCGCGGCCCCCAGCCCGGCTGAACTGACATACCACATCCACATGATTTTGACGAGGGAGCGCGCGATCGAGACGATCGGAATGGCGAGAAGAAGGCCTCCGAATCCAAATAGCTTGCCGCCGATCATCAGGGACAGCAGGAAGACGACGGGATGAAGGGAAGTCGACGGCAAAAGTGGAGAGAGAAAAACATCATCGGCGACCTTCACGGACACGAATAGCGCGGCCACTTTAATCCCGGCCCAGATGCTTTGGAATTGGAAGGCGGCCACCAGGACGCCGAACCCCATCGAGACGAGAAAACCCAAATACGGCACAAGGCAGCCGACGCCCGCGAGCGCCGCGATGGCGACAAAATAATGAATTTCCAAGAGCCGCAGGCCCGTCGCCAGCAGCAGAGCCACGGCGCAGGCCTCGAGCATCACCCCCTTCAAATACTTGCCAACGACGACATCGACTTCATCAAGGAGATGGAGGAGCTGCTCGACGTAATGGCTCGGACAGATCTGGATGAGCCGGCCCTGGGCCCGCGGCGCGTCCATGAGAAAATAGAAACTTAGGACGGGTACGAGAAAAACGTAGGTGATGATTGGAAGCATCGCCAGGAAATACTTCGGCACGCTTTGGACGCGCCGGATAAGAGGCGCGTAAAGATTCGCGCTCCAGGACTCAAGCAAAGAGCCGCCAAACGGAAGCCGCGCGCTGAGGCGATTCCGGAAGACGGCGATCATGTGCTTGGCCTGCATGATGTAGAGAGGCGCCTTGGTTTGAAGGCGTGTCATGTCGCTTTCCAGGACTCGACGCAGAGGATCGGCCAAAATGCTCACGACAAGAACCACCCCGCCATAGATGAGAACGACGGCGACCTCGCGCCTGAAACCCCGGCTCTGGAACCAGTTGACGAGAGGATTCGAGACATAGGCGATCAAGAAGGCGATCAGGAAGGGCAGGAGAACGTCGAAAAGCTTGAAAACGACATAGACGAGCAAGAGCGCGAAGACGAACGCGGCCGCCGGAATCCGAAATTTAGCGGGCACGAGATAAAAGCGTCTCGGCCAACCGCGTATCCTGACGTTCCCGCAGGCGCCCCGAGAGACGTTCCGCCAAATGGCGAAAAATGACGGCGGCGATTCTGGGGGCGGAATGGACGAGATCGTCGAGTTCCGTCCGATAGAGAAGATAAAGCCTGGAGATTTCCTCGGCCCGCGCGGAGGCGGTCCTGGGCCTCTCCTCGAGAAGCGCCATTTCTCCGAAGAACTCCCCCGGCTTCACCGTATAGATTTTATTCTCCAAACCGTTGTCCTGCCGCAGCAAGGCGATCTGCCCGCTTTCGAGGATGAACAGCGCGCGTCCGATGTCTCCCTGGTTAAAGAGGGACTCCCCTTTCTGGTAGGTCCTCTGATAAAGGGATTGGATGAGCCGTCCCAACTCGCGCCCTCGCAAGCCCGCGAAAATGGGGATCGTCCGCATGAAAGCCTTTTGCCGAGTGATGTCCCGATCAAAAAGGAATCGTTTCTGAAAATCCTTCAAGAACGAAGCCATGTCGATGGGATCAAGAAGCGCGGGTGCGGCGGCGCGCGCCGAAGAATCCACCCAGGAAGCGCGCCACCCCCTCGAGCCCCGAGAACATGCCGGAACTCGTCCAGCGGCCGAATCCAGCGACACGATCCTCGATGCGGTAGGCGAGAACCTCGACAGCCTTGGCGGCTTGGGCGATCTTAACCAAGGCGACAGCCAGAACGACGACGACAATCGCCAGTTCGACGGCGATGACCGCCACGCAGATCGCCAGGACATTCGACATGTGGGAAACTCTATCTTAATCGGGGGTCAGGTCTCAACTTTCAGTCTTGTCTAACACAAGATGAGCCTGAAGCTGGGGCAGTTTCTAACACAAATGAGCCTGAAATGACGTCATTAAGGCGCGACAGGGCCGTGGTAACTTCGAGGCATGACTGTGACCATGGACGATT
>JAJZAK010000023.1 GCA_021799485.1 bacterium
TCGCGGGTGAAAAGTTGCCGCTTTTCACCGATTCTTCCCTACCGTCGGGACGCGAGGTATTTTATTTCTTCAGACCTCGGGCTTGCTTGAGGATTTGGGGACAAGACTGCCGCTTGACTTCCCCCTCGCATCTCCATAAACTAGCCTCAAGATCATGCCCCGAGCGGAAATCTTGGTCGTCGACGCCGATGCCGAGACCCAGAAGCGCCTTCGCGCCGGACTGCGCCAGGAAGGCTGGCGCGTCGCAGCCGCCTTCGGCGCGGAGGAAGCGAGGAAAATCCTGGACATCCTCCCCCATTCCCCCGACGCGATGCTCATCGCCTGGAGCCTGCCGGAGCAGAACGGCTTGAGCTTGGCGCGGGAACTGCGAAAGAACCCCAAGTGGGACCAGGCGGTCCTCGCCCTCCACGGGGTCCCGCCGGATCGAGAAGCCCAATACGAGGTGCTGGAGTCCGACAAAATCGCGAGCGCCTATTTCACGCAACCCGCGCGGCTCGCGGAAATCGCCGCAAGGCTGGAGGGATTGCTGAGAACCCGCCGGGCGGCGGCCCGCTAATTCCATGCTCCTCATCGACCCGATCAATAGCGTCACGAGCCTCCAGTTCTACCGGAAGGCGGCTCGCCACGGCCTCGTCCGCTCCCTCCTTTATCTCTTTTATCTCTCGGTGATCGTGGCTCTTGTGAGCGGCTATGTCGTCTGGAGGCGCACCCTGCCCCTCCTGCGAGACGAATTCTCGTGGCTGGGAAAGGCCCTTCCGACGCTGACCCTCGATAAGGGCCGGCTTTCAGGCGACATCAAAGCCCCTATCGTCTTGGTGGAGCCGCACCATTTCTTCAGCGTCGTCGTTGATCCCTCGCGCGTCAAGCCCGTCACCGCGGAGGATCTCGAGTCGAAGCACGCCCAGGTCTACGTCTCCCAGGATTCTTTGACGATCCTCAAGCAGCCCGGGGTCGTTCAGTCCTTCGATCTCGGGCAGATGCGCCGCGACGCTCCTCTTCGCATCGACGCGCGGTTCTGGAACACGGCCGGCAAAGCGGCGGCCCGCATGACTCTCCTCCTCATCCTCCTGGTTTTCCCCGTCGTTTTTTTCTTGTGGAAGCTTCTCACCACGGCCTTCTACTCCGTCATGGCGCTCGCCCTGAATTCCATGCTCGAGGCGCGCCTCTCCTACCGGGAACTCTTCAACGTGGCGCTTTACGCCCAGACCTTCTTTATCGCCTTGAGGCTCCTTTTTCTCTTCTTCCCGCGGCCGATGCCGCAGCCTCTCTTCATCGCGCTTGTCTCCACGTCGGCATATATTGGCCTTGCGATCAGGACGATCTCGACTCCGGTCACCCCCGCTTAGTTGCGCCGCGGCCATCCTAGCCGTCGCCATCCTTCCCAATGCGTGCCGCCGCGGAAGGGGGGCCTTTCACGTTTCCGGGACGATCGCCCTCCAAGCGCGGCTTAAGTCCGCCTCGCGCGTCTCGCAAAAGACTCTCGTCATCATGCTGAAAAACGGCGGGGGCGTCCCCGTCGCCGCGGCGCGAATCGTCAACCCGATCTTTCCGGTGACCTTCTCCCTGGGCCCCCGGGACCTCATCCTCCCGCTTTCGACTTCCGACGAGCCTCTGTGGCTTGAGGCTCAACTGACCGACAAGAATCGTCTAGGCCCTCCGGAAAAAAACGATCTCATCGGGACGCTTCCCGACCCCATCCACTCGGGCGACACCGGCCTATACTTAAAGATATCCCGCCGACTCTGATGAGGACGCCGATGCCGTCTTTTTTCCGCCGCATCAGCCTTTTCAACCGGCTCCCCCGCGCCAAGCTGGCGCGCCTAACGCGCATCGCCAGACGCCGCGAGTTTCCGGCGGGCCGGACCGTCTTCTCGGCCGGAGAGCCCGCGCGCCACATGTTCGTCGTCTTATCGGGCCGGATTAAAATCGAGAGCCCGGCCCATGGAAGGAAACGCAAGACCTATTCCTATCTCCGGCGCGGCGACTTTTTCGGCGAGATGGCGCTTCTCGATAACGACCGGCGCTCGGCCTCGGCCATCAGCGTCGAGGATTCAAGCCTCCTCATCGTTTCCAAGGCCGATTTCAAAAACCTGCTCCTCACCGATCCGGCCCTAAGCCTCGCCCTGATCGAGACCTTGAGCGCGCGTCTTCGCCGCGCCGACGAGGAGATCGAGGGCCTCCTCTTCGGCACCCTCGTCAACCGCCTGGCGAAGCTGCTTCGGTCCTTGGCGCGCGGGACGCGCCGGGCGCCCATCAACGCGCGGCGGCGCGGCCCCACCCAACAGGAGCTCGCGGACATGCTGGGAACCTCCCGCGAACCCCTGGCGCGAGCGCTGGCCATCCTGAGGCGAGCAGGCGCCGTCAACTCATCGAGGCGTGGGATTTCGGTCATTTCTCCCGCCAAACTCGAGGCCTTCTGCTCGATTTTTTGAAGCGCGGCTACAAAGCGACGCCAAAGCCGGCGAAGTAGTATAGATAGCCATAGCTGTAAAGGTAAAACTTGTCGAACTGCGTGTTCGAAGCGGCGTCGACGTAGCCACCGGACGCCTGGAAGCTCCAGCGCTTCGTCAACGGGCACGTGAGGGAGTAGGACAAAGTCTGCGTGCGAGTGTTGATCTCGGCGGCATTCATGGGATACGCGCCGTCGGCGTTTTGAACGGGGCGGCTGCGATAGGCGCGGAAAGCATAGTTATAGGAAAGATTCGCCAGCCATCCGCCCCCCAGCGTGACATTCAGGAGCGGCCCCGCCGAGAACTCGTCGTAGCTGTAGTAGTTCGGATTGACCCGAAGGAGATTCGATTGGGACTGTCCGTCGTCGAAATTATTTTGATTGGAGCTCAGTCCCACATAGCCCGCGGTCAAGCCGGCCGAACCCGCCCAAGGGCGGCTTCCCCAGCTGCCGGACCATCGCCGCGTCGCGCCGACGGTCGCCGTGTCCATATAATCGACGCGCTTTTGAGACGTCGGCTGGGAGGGAAGTTCGCCCGTGGGGACAGGGCTGTCGCTAAAGACCTGTTGGTCCGGGTAATAAAGATAGGACATCCCGAGAGAAGCGCTCAATAAGGTCGGGGCGTTCGGCGCCTCGTCGACCGACAACTCGTAGGAATAGGAGTCGAAATTCAGGGCATCCACGTTCTGAAATAGCTCCTGGCCGAACAGCGGATTGACGGGGCTGCTCGGATTGTAATGGTAGAATGCCGTGCGGTCCCAGGATAAATCCTGGCGCACGGACTTGACATGCCGCCGGCCTTTCCATTCAAGCTCGACGCCCGCCCCTCCCTGGTCCGAATCGAAAAGGCCCGTGTCCAGGGATTCGGAATCGCTGATCGTGAGCATCTCGTTTTTAAAGGAGGCGAAGGGCTTGACCGCCCAGGCGCCCGCTCTCTGGACCCAGCGCAGCATCGCGGTGTTATCCAAAGTCTGGGTCACGAGGGTGCCGCCGCCGCCGAAGGGAAGCACCTCGGCCATATTCGTATATTGGCCGTTAAGCGTCGGGATGACGCTCTCCGCGCTCGACAGCTTGATCCCATCGCCCAAAAGCCAGTCGCCTCGTTCTGACTTGGAGTTGAGCCTGCCGAGGTAGTCGTTGAAAAACACCTGGCCCCCCAGGGCGTCCACCCGGGCGACGGGGGTGAAGTCGGCCGCGAACCCCGGCAAAGCCATGGCCATGAAATTCCCCGCGATCGTGACGGCGATCGCGAGGAAACGGCGTTTAAGAGGAGAAAGTGCGATCTTTAAGTTTTCCTCAGATGCAGGTGCACGTGGTTATCCCGGCAACGGTCGTGCACGAGCAACTCGACGGCATGGTTGCCGTTGACGGCGGCGGCGTATACGTCGCGCTCGGAGTGTAGTACATGTTGTAATAAGACGGCTTGACCGTCGAGTACTGCATCATGATCGGCATCGCCTGGGTCGGCGGCAATTGATTCATGGTCGAGGGGAGCGGCGGCGCCATCATGACCAGGGAGGGCGGCGCCTTGGCCGCAGCCATTCCCGACGGAAATACCGAAGGAGCCTCTCCCGCCAGCGCCTTCCTGGCCTGGAAATAATTCTGGGCGAATTGCTGGCCGTAGGCGGCCATGCTCACCCGCATGACGGCGGGCGAGGCGATGGAATTGAAGACTCCCTGGGACATGACCGAGTGAATGGCGGCGTGCTGCATTTGAAGGGCGATTTCGCGGCCCACCTGCCACTTATCGAGCGCCTTCATCGCTTCCTTTTTCATGTCTCTTTTATCGAGCGTCTTGACCGGGACCATCGGCGGAGCCGATCCCTTCGGGGACAACGTCTTCGCGAAGTCCTCGAGCGTCTCCGCCTTTCTGTAGGCTCCCATGAGATCGGCCTGCATTTTGGCGAAGCTCATTCCTTCGGGCGGTTGAGGCAAGGGCCATTTTCGAGAAACGGTCTTGAGGGCTTCCTCCATGGCCGACGTCTGCTCGCTTTCCAAAGCCTTGTCGATGGTTTCACGCGCGGCCGGATCGGCGGCGTCGGCTTTCATCTCGTCGGCGATCCCCTTTAATTGGTATTCCAGGCGGAATCTCCTGGCCGCCGGGGACTCCTCCCCCTCGGACGCGCCCGCCTCTTTCGCAACGGCCGTAGGTTTGGTTTGAGGGAGGTTTTTCAGCATTGACTCGACGCGCTTCAAGGCCGCGCCGCTCGCCTCGACGCGCTCGCCGGGAATCGCCAGCTTCGCGCTCCCGACGGGGATTCCATCCTTCATCGCCTGAACCGACACCGCGCCCTCGTAGACTTCCGTCATCGCGACCCCGGACTCAGGGACCGTCACGCTGAAGGCCGTCCCGCGAACGGAGGCCACCGCCGCGGGCGTTTCGACTTCAAAAAGACGGCCCGACCGCTTTGAAACGGCGGCCCAAACCTTGCCCAGACCCAGCCACAGCAAGACGCGGCTTGGCGACTCTTCCTTGACGCTGAAGACGCTGTCGGGGTCGATTCTCAGCTCGGACTGGTCCTGGAGGCGCACGAGCGCGTAGCCGTTGGCGCCCGTCTGGAGCTTGTCGCCTTGACCCAAAGGAAGGGAGGCGGCGAGCTTCGTTAAGATCGTTCCGTCCGCATGCCGGACGCTGACCGTCCCTTCGTAAGCGAGAAGGATCGCGCTGGATAGGGCCGCCGGCGCCGCCGAATGCGCGACGGCCGACGCCGGAGAAAGGGAGCCGACCTGGGGCCAAACCGGAACGCCGATGAGAGCGATCGACAGAACCGCGGCCAGGAACTTGGTGATTTTCATGGCTTGCCTCCGGACTTGAGAAGGCATATAGCCTGGGGAAAACCGTTTGTCAATGTGATATTAGTCACATCTCCATGGGAGATGTGAGAGACCGTCGGGGGCGAACGCCGCCCCTTACTTAGGCGACCGAAAGACCCGCGATTCGGAAAGTCGGAGCGCCCATCGACCCGTAAAACGTGAGGTCCGAGGCCACGGCGTCGATCCCTTGCAGGAGATCCCGAAGGTTCCCGGCGATCATCGCCTCTTGGACGGGATGGGCCGGTTTGCCGCCTTCGACGGCCAACCCCGAGACGCCGATCGAAAACTCGCCGGAAACGGTGTCGGCCATATGCATGCCCATGACGTCGAGAACGAGAATGCCTTTCGGCGTTCCGGCGATGATTTCCTCCCGCGAAGAGCGGCCCGGCGCAAGATAGAAATTCGTGGCCGCGGGGGCGGGGAGGCTTTTATAGGAGGAGCGGCCGGCCGATCCGTTCGAATCCTTCCCGTCCTTGCGCGCGGTCTGCGCGTCGTAGAAGTAATCCTTGAGGACGCCGTTTTCGATCATCGTTTTCGTCCGGCTCGGGCAGCCCTCTCCGTCGTAAAGCGAGCTCGCCAACCCCCCCGGCCGCAGCGGGTCGTCGACGAGCGTCACGGCCCGGCCGGCGACCTGGCTTCCAAGCCTTCCCGCGAAGAGCGACTTTCCTTTCTGGACGTTGTCCGCCGCGAGAAGATCCGAGACAAGCCCCAAAAATTCGCCCGCGACCCAGGGGTCCAAAAGAACGGCGCGGGGGCCGGCGGGGAGCTTCCGGGCGCCCAAGAGAGCCGCGGCGCGGAAAGCGGCGTCGGAGGCGAGACGGTCGAAGTCGAGAGCCTTCCGCTTGCGAGCGTAGGAGGAGGCCGATCCCACTTGAATCTCGCCGCCGCGCGACGCAAGCACCGAAAGGCCGGCGCTGACGGAGGCATCCCGCTCCGAGACGAACACGCCCAGGGAGTTCGCAAGCGCGGACTCTCCGCGCATTTCCCCATAGCCCGATCGCAGGATCTTCGCGACAGCGGGATCGCCGCCCTTGGCCGCCGACTCCATGTCATGAAGCCGTTCGATCATTTCCTGGGACGGACTCGTAAAAAGCGAATCGTCCCAAAGCGTGGCCGGCAAGGTCTCCCCCCCCCTCGCCGCGGCGGGCCTCAGAAAACAGCGCGACTCCTCTTTGTCGAGGAATTCGAGGCTGCGCGCGGCCGCCTTGGCCCACTCCTCGATGTCTTCCGCATCCAGCCCCCCTCGCGACGCAAAGGCCGCGCGCCCGTCCTTGAGGAGCCGCAGCCCAAGACCCGCCGAGCGGGATTCCTCGACGCCGTGCGGCTCGCCCGCGCGGAGCTCGATCGACCGATCCTCGTAGCGTTCCACGTAGACCTCGGCCTCGATGGCGCCGTCGAGCGCTTTTCGCACCTTTTCCAAGGTCTCCGCGGCGAAGGCTTGCAGGCTTAAGACGGGAGCCGGCATCAGCGGCCCATCCCTAAATAAAACAGCAGGAAGCTGACGAGAAGAAAGAAGAGGCCCCACTTGCGCCGCTCAAGCCGCAGATGCGCGTCGTTAAAGAGATAGTCCCGAAGGAAGGCGTAAAACCTTTCAAGGAGATCCGGGCGGTAGAGATACCCCGCGCCCAAGGCGAGACAGGCGGCGGCCGCGGCGATCATGGGAACGGATCTCACGACCTGCATCAGATCGTTGCGTTGAACCGGCTCATCGCCGCCTCAAGCCCCTCTCCAAGCGCGACTTCGACGGCCTGAGACGCGTCCTGGAGGGCCTCGCCGAAGCTTGCCTGGTCCTCCCGGCCGAAAGGCTCCAGGACGAACTGCGTCGCGTCGACGTCGGCCGGCCTTCTCCCGATCCCCAGGCGCAGCCGCGGAATCTCGGACGTGCCCAGCGCCTCGATCACCGACGCCATGCCCTTCTGGCCGCCGGAGGAACCGGCCGTCCGGAGACGGATGCGCCCCACCGGGAGATCCAGGTCGTCGTAGCAGACAAGCATCTCCCCCGGCTTGATTCCGCGCTCCTTGGCGAAGGCGGCCACGAATTTCCCCGACTCATTCATGTAGGTCAGGGGCTCCGCGAAAAGGACACGCGCCCTCTTGGCCACGCGCCCTAAGCGCCCGAAGCGCTCCCAAGGGGCGTCGCCGACCAGCCGCTCGACGAGCATGAACCCCGCGTTGTGCCGGGTCGACGCGTAGCGCGCGCCGGGATTCCCAAGGCCGACGACAAGCCTCAAGCGCGCCAATGCCTATTTGGCTGGCTTCTTGGCGGCGGGCTCCTTCGACGGGCCCTTGCCGGCCTCGGCGGCGGCCGCGGGGGCCGCTTCCCTGATCGGCCGGCCCTCCTCGTCCTTCTTGCCCTTGACGGCGGCGAGCTCGGGCTGGGCCGCGCCCTCGGCGGCGGCGGCCTCCGCCGGAGCCGCGGCTTCCGCTTCGACCTTCACCACGCTCACGTGGACCACGATATGGTCGGGATCATCGAGAAGCTCCGCGCCCTCGGGAATCGAGAGATCCTGGACCACGATGCGGTCTCCGAGACCCAATTTCGTGACATCCACGTCGACCGAGTGCGGGATCTTCGTGGGAAGCGCCCGCATCCTCACCGCGCGCAGCTCATGCTGGAGGAGGCCGCCGAAGTTCTTGACGCCGTCCGCCTCGCCGAGAATATGGATGGGCACCTGGACCTCGATCTTTTGGGTCAGGCTGATGCGCTGGAAGTCAGCGTGGATCGGCCGTCCGGAAACGGGATGGTACTGGATCGTCTTGATGACCACGGTTTCGGAGTCGCCTCCCACCTTGAGGCGAACGATGGCGTTGGCGCCCTTGCGGCAGGCGCCCACCAGCGCCTGTTCCGAGACCGATATGGAAACAGCCGGCTTTCCCCCGCTGTAGACAACCCCCAAAACCTGGGAACGTCTCCTCAAGTCGCTTTTAGGCCCCTTTCCCTGGCCGTTGTCCCGATTCTGCGCTTCAAGCATGATCTCTTCCATGACATTATCTCCCGAGCCCCTAATCAAAAAGGGCGCTGATTGATTTCCCCTGATGGTTGCGCACGATCGCCTCTCCGAGGAGTTGGGCGATCGACAAAATCTTGATCTTTCGGCTCGCGGCCGCGCGCTTCGGCGTCGGTATCGAGTCGGTCAAAACAAGCTCCGATATCTCGGACTTCTCGATGAGGTCCATCGCCGGCCCCGAGAGCACGCCGTGCGCGCTCGCCGCCCAAATGCGCAGCGCCCCCTCGCCGCTGATCTTGGCCGCGACCTTCGTGATGGTCCCGGCGGTGTCGACCATGTCGTCCAAGATGATGGCGTTTTTCCCCTTGACGTGGCCGATGACGTGATAGATCGAGGCCTCGTTGGGGCGCGGACGGCGCTTGTCGATGATGACGAGCTGGGTGTTCAAGCGCTTGGCGAAGGCGCGGGCGCGCTCCACGCCCCCGACGTCCGGCGAGACGACGACGGCATTCGGGAGCTTTTTCTTCCTGAAATATTCCAGGAGGATCGGGGCCGCGTAGAGATGGTCGACCGGAATGTCGAAGAAACCCTGGATCTGCGCCGCGTGAAGATCCATCGTGATGACCCGCGTCGCTCCGGCGGCGGTGATCAGGTTGGCCACGAGCTTGGAGGAGATGGGGACCCTGGGGACGGACTTGCGATCCGCGCGGGCGTAACCGAAATACGGGATCACCGCGGTGACGCGGCCCGCCGAGGCGCGGCGCAACGCGTCGAGGATGATCAACAGCTCCATGATATTCTCGTTGACCGGAGGACAGGTCGGCTGCAGGACGTAGCAGTCGCTCCCGCGCACGTTTTCCTGGATCTGGACGTCGGTCTCCCCGTCGGCGAAGCGTCCCACGCGGATGCGGCCGGGCCGTATGCCCAGCGAACGGCAGATGGACCACGCGAGCGCCGGGTTGGCGTTGCCGGCGAAAATCTTGAGCTGCTTGTGGGACTTCAGGCCCTCCACGTAGCGGTAGAGCTCCGCCGCCCGCGCCGCCTGGTCCGAGTCCTGGCTCATCACGTTAAGTTCGAGCATGGTCCACCTCGTTATCGGCGCCGGCATGCCGGCGCGCGATGTTTCGCTGGCGCCCGCGGGCGATCGCCAGCGCGCCCGGCGGGACGTCCTTCGTGACGGTCGAACCCGCCCCCACGAGCGCCCCGGCCCCCACGCGCACGGGGGCGACGAGGTTGACGTTCGATCCCAGGAAGGCTCGTTCCTCGATCACGGTCTTATGTTTTTTCTTGCCGTCGAAGTTGCAGGTGATGACGCCGGCGCCCACGTTGGTCCCGGCGCCCACGTCCGCGTCGCCTAGATAGCTCAGATGATTGGCCTTGACCCCCCGGGCGAGCCGCGACGCCTTGACCTCGGTGAAATTTCCAACGCTCGCCTCGGGGCCGATCACGGAGCCCGGCCGCACGTGGGAGAAAGGCCCGATACGGCTTCCCTTGAGGACGCGGCTGGAAGAAAGCCGAGAGCTCACGATCCAGCAGTCATCCTCGATCTCGACGGACTCCAGGGCGGAAAAAGGGCCCACCACGCAGCGTTCGCCCACCCGGGTGGCGCCGCGAAGGATGGTCGAGGGCTCGAGCCTCGTCTCCCGGCCGACCGTCACGCCGGGATCGACGAAGGTCGAGGCGGGGTCGGCGACGCTCACGCCGGAAAGCATGAGGGCTTCAAGGCGGCGGGCATTGAGCGCCGCTTCCGCGCGGGCGAGGCCCAGGCGGCTGTCGACGCCCATGATCTCGGCGGAATCGGCGGCCTCCACGGCGAGGACGCGCCGGCGGCGGGCCCTCAGCGCCTCGATCACGTCGGTGAGGAAAATTTCGCCCTTGCCCTTGGCTTTGAATTTCTTCCTGAAAATCTCCCGGACGGGCGCCAGCTCGAAACAATAAACGCCGGCGTTGATCTCGCGGATCGCGCGCTCGGCGGCCGTTGCCTCCGACTCCTCGACGATGCGCCGGAGAGCGCCCTTCGCGTCGCGCACGACGCGCCCGTAGCCGCGGGGATCGGGCCGATAGCCGGTCAAAAGGACAAGCGCGGCTTTCTCTTCTCCCTGAGTCACAACAAGGCCATGAAGAGTCTCCGGCTTTAAAAGCGGGACGTCGCCGTAAAGAACGAGCGCGCGCGAACATCCCTCGACGGCCCCAAGCGCCCGGGCCACCGCGTCGCCCGTCCCTAACGGGCGTTCTTGCCGGACGAAGCGAAGAGGGGGCTTCAATTCGATTTCCCGCGCGGCCGAGCGCGTCGCGGCTTCCACGGCCTCCGCCCGATGGCCGACCACGACCGCGACCAAGGACGGCTCCAGGCGCCGCGCCGCCCTCAGGACATGGCCCAGGAGCGGTATTCCAGCGAGCGGCATCAAGACCTTGGGAAGGTCGCTCTTCATGCGCGTCCCCTCCCCGGCGGCGAGGATGATGACCGCGAGATCGTCTCCGCGAGGCTTCATCTTCATCGTGGCCGTTCCCAGGCCTGGATTCGAACCAGGAACAACGGATTCAAAGTCCGTTGTGATACCATTTCACCACCTGGGAGTGAAAGCGGGCTCCAAGGGCCCAGTTCTCCTCGACGGGGAGCGGCCATAAGGCGTATATTTTGGCATTTTTCCGGGGCGAAATGCCCTGGGAGTCTTTTCCAATACAGAATGAGCCCCAAAGAGGGCGTTGGAGCCGCCGCAGGCCTGCCGTCATAATGGGAGGTTATGACGCTGACCATATCATCGAACTATTTGACCGTATCTTTTCTCGCCCTCTTAAACGACGGCTCGAGCATTTACCGCCCGACACGGAACGTGATGGTCCGCATCGGCCCGCCTCCGAACAGGAGCAGGGCCGCGAGGAGGATAAGGCCCAGGCCGAAAAGGACAAGCGGTATCCCGATCGCGGCGCCGACCACGGTCAGGGTCAGGACCGCGCCAAACGCGCACAACCCAAGGCCAAGAGCGCCGACGAACAGGCTAAGACCCATCCTGCCCGCAATCCTCTTCCACAGAGAAGGCCGCTGCTCGAAGCCCACAATTTCGGGCTCGACCACCTCGGGCTCCACCGCTCTCCGCGCCGGCAGACGGTCCATCATCAGCCCGGCCGGTCCTCGACAAGCGCGGGCAGAATCACGCCCGCCCGGCCGATCAGGCTCACGACGACGAAATTGGAAACCGGCGTCGGCTCCTTGTTGATTTCAACGACCGGAATCCCGCGATCATACGCCCGGAAGGCGAAGGACGCCGCGGGCTGCACCTGGGCGGAAGTCCCGACCACGAGGAACAGATCGCAGGATACGGCGGCCTTCTCGGCATCCGCCAGCGCCTTGGGGCTCAGCATCTCGCCGAACCAGACGACGTCGGGCCGCAACAGGCCGGGGCACCGCCCGCAACGAGGGAGGATCGGCAGTTCAACGGGATGGTCGGCGGAGACCGTTCCGCATTCGGCGCAGCGCACGCGCCACAGGTTGCCGCGGAGCTCGACGACGTCGCGGTTGCCGGCTTTTTGGTGAAGGCCGTCGATGTTTTGGGTCAGGACCGTCACGTCCTTCTGCCGCCCGAGTCCCGGAACGTAGCCAGGCCGCTTTCGGCCGAAATCCCCGCCCCGGTCAGGACGCAGACCTTGCGCGCCTGGCGGAGCCGTTGCCTGGCTTGGTCTAGGACGCCGCGGTCAAGGATGGAATCCGGGCGGGAGCCTTGCACAAGCGGATTTTACCTCTTTTGTCGGCGCGCCCCATAACGGCCTCATGCAAGACCTTCGCGCCGGATCAGTGTTAACGCCTTGCGGTCCTTCGCCTGTAAGCCTTCCGGCCGTTTGCCGTTTCGCAAGAGCCCTGCGTTGACGCCGCGGGGCTCTTTTTTTGCCGTCGTGTCACATGTCGCGGTGAAGAGAGAGAGAGTTGAGGCCCGGCCGCGTTGTTTGATATCGTGATTTAAATTCCACACGGAGGTTCCGCGCATGCCCGCTGTTCTCGACAATCCCGTCCACCCGTCGGTCCGGGAGTTCCTCTCCCGCAAGATTCACAAGCTCCTCATCGGCGGCGAGTGGCGCGAGGCCCTCTCCGGCAAGATCTTCGACACGTATAACCCCGCGACGGGCGACGTCATCGCCCACGTGGCCGAGGCCAATCAATCCGACGTGGACCTCGCCGTCAAGTCGGCCCAAAAGGCTCTCGAGGGCCCCTGGTCGAAAGCGACTCCGGCCGAGCGCGAGAAGCTCCTGTGGAAACTGGCCGATCTCGTCGACAAGAACGCCGAGGAATTGGCCCAGCTGGAGACCCTTAACAACGGCAAACCCATCCGCGAAAGCCTCAAGGGCGATCTGCCGCTGGCTTCTTCCCTGATGCGCTATTTCGCGGGCTGGCCGACCAAGATCCACGGCGAGACGACCCCCGTCAGCGTTCCCTACGCCCCCGGCGCGCGCTTCCTCCACTACACGGTGAGAGAACCCCTTGGGGTCGTCGGCGCGATCATCCCCTGGAACTTTCCCCTCCTCATGGCGATCGAACGACTGGCTCCGGCGCTTGCCTGTGGGAACGCTTTCATCCTCAAGCCCGCCGAGCAAACGCCGCTCTCGGCCCTGCGCCTTGGCGAGCTCGTCCTCGAGGCGGGGTTCCCGGCCGGCGTCGTCAACATCCTTCCGGGCTTCGGCCCGGGGGCCGGCGCCGCGATGGCCAGCCACCCCGAGATCGACAAGATCACCTTCACCGGCTCGACCGAGGTCGGCCGCGAGATCGTCAAGGCCTCGACCGGGAACTTAAAGCGCCTCTCTCTCGAGCTCGGCGGGAAGTCCCCCAATATCGTCTTCGCGGACGCGGATCTGGACGCCGCCGCCAAGGGCATGTTCATGGGCATCTTCTATAACCAGGGTCAGTGCTGTTCCGCGGGCTCCCGGGTCTTCGTCGAGCGCTCCAAATTCGACGAGATGGTTTCCAAGCTATCCGAGCGCGCGAAGACCGTCCGCCAGGGGCCGGGCTTGGACCCCAAGACCCAGATGGGACCGCTCGTCTCCGAGGAGCAGAAAAAACGCGTTCTCGCCTATATTGATTCGGGCCGCAAGGAGGGCGCCAAGCTCCTCTCCGGCGGCGCGCCGGGGGCCGGCAAGGGGTTTTTCGTCGAGCCCACCGTCTTCGCCGACGTCAAGGACGAGATGAAAATCGCCCGGGAGGAGATTTTCGGCCCCGTCGTCTGCGTCATGCCCTTTGAAAGCGCGGACGAGGCCGTCCGCCGCGCGAACCTCACCCGGTACGGCCTCGTGGCCGGGGTCTGGACCAAGGATGTCAAGAAAGCCCACCAGATGGCGGCCTCCATCAAGGCCGGAACGGTCTGGATCAACTGCTATCATTTCGTCGACGCGGCCGCTCCCTGGGGCGGCTACAAGGAAAGCGGTTGGGGGCGCGAGAAGGGCCCCTACGCGATCGAGCACTATACCGAGCTCAAAAGCGTCTGGGTCGATCTCAATTGATGGATTCCCTCCTCGTCGAACGTTCTGGCGCCGTCGCGACCCTGACGATCAACCGCCCCGAAGCCAAGAATGCGCTCAGCCACCCTCTCATGGATCGCCTCCACGAAGCTCTCTCGGACCTTGAAAAGGACGGCGCCGCGCGCGCGGTCGTCCTTTCGGGCGGCCCGGGCGGCTTCTCGGCCGGCGCCGACATCAAGGAAATGGACGGCGCGAGCGCCCGGGCTCTCGCCCGCGACCCCCATCTCTCCCATTGGGACTACGTCGGACAGTACCCCAAACCCTTGATCGCGGCCGTCTCCGGCTTCGCCTTCGGCGGGGGCTTGGAGTTGGCGCTCGCCTGCGACATGATCGTGTGCGGCGAGACGGCGAGGCTGGGACAGCCCGAGATCAATATCGGCGTCATCCCCGGCGCGGGCGGCACCCAGCGGCTCGCGCGCGCCCTGGGGAAGGCCTTGGCCTCGGAGATCGTCATGACCGGGCGCCCCCTCTCCGCGCGCCGCGCCTATGACCTGGGCCTCGTCAATCGCGTCGTTTCCGACGAGACGGTCCTCGCCGAGGCCCAGCGCCTCGCCGCCGAGATCGCCGCCAAGCCCCCCTTGGCCGTCCAGGCCGCCAAGCGAGCCATCCTCGCCGCCGCCGAGAAGCCCCTGAGCGAATCCCTTCAGATCGAGCGCCGGCTCTTTTGCTCCCTCTTCGACACCCAGGACCAGAAGGAAGGCATGCGCGCCTTCGTTGAGAAACGCGCGCCGGTTTTCAGCGGAAAATAATATGGCTGGCGCGACGATGGCGGCTCCGGAACTTCTCGTCGATCAGAAAGAGGGCGTGCTCGTTCTCACCCTCAACCGTCCCGAGGTCCTCAACTCCCTGACCGGCGCCATGCTCTCCGGGCTCTCGGAATCCCTCAAAAAAGCCGCGGCGGACAAATCCGTTCGTTCCGTCGTTTTGACCGCCAAGGGCCGGGCCTTCTGCGCCGGAGCCGACCTCGCGGATCTGAGAGCGCGCCAGAAGGGCCTGGGCGTCTCCTTGGGAGAGGAGCTCCGCCGGCATTTCAACCCGCTCATCCTTCAAATCCGCCGTCTTGAGAAGCCGGTGATCGGCGCGGCCAACGGCCTTGCGGCCGGCGCCGGCGCGAGCCTGATCCTCTCCTGCGACATCAAGATCGCGGCGCCGCATGCCCGATTCATCCTCGCCTTCGGCCAAGTCGGGCTCGTTCCCGATTCCGGCATGACCTATTATCTGCCCCGCCACATGGGGCTTTCGCTCGCGATCGAGCACGCTTGGACGGGACGCCCCATCACCGCGGATCGGGCGCTCGATTTCGGGCTCGTCAACCGCGTCGCTTCCTCCGAGGAGGAGGCCCTGACGCTCGCTTGGGACATGGCCCGGCAGCTGGCGACGAAGGCCCCGCTCGCCCTGGGGATGGCCAAGCGCGCGATGAACCGGGCGTTCGATCATGATTTGGAAACCCAGCTTGAATACGAGGCGGAGCTTCAAGAGACGCTCGGGAAGACCAAGGACCACGCCGAGGGCGTCGCGGCTTTCCTCGAGAAGCGAAAGCCCGTTTTCAAAGGAGAATGATCCCATGACGACGACCGCAAAAGACAAAGAGGCCCGGCTCGCGCGGAAGCTCGCCGCCGGCGGCAAGGTCGAGACCCTGGAGGAAATGACGGACGAGTACCGGGAGCATCTCAAGCATCTCATGATGATGCAGGCGGACTCCGAGCTCGCCGGCGCCTTCGGCTATGTCCCCTGGATCATGAAGTCCCCGGACATCCGCGAGACTCTTCAGGTGGCCCAGATCGTCAAGGACGAGGTCCGCCACGCGCGAGTCATGTACCGGCTCCTCGAAGGCATGGGCGTCGACGTCGACGCCTACTATAAGAGCCACAACTTCAATCTGCGCGTCGACCTCGAGGACATCGGCACTGAGCGGGTCGCGGACGATAAAAGGGTCAACATCTTCTACTACCCGATCGAAACCTGGCACGACTTCATCATGTTCAATTTCTGCATGGACCGCGGCGCGGGCCATCAATTGGAGGACGCGCTCGACTGCTCCTACAAGCCCTGGTGCGACGTGATGGACGGCATCTTCAAGGAAGAGGCCATGCACATGGCCCACGGCGACCAATGGGTGAAAAAACTCGCCGCCGAGGAAAAAACCCGCGGCCCCCTTCAGGCGGCGCTCGACAAGTGGTATCCGCGCACGATGAACATCTTCGGACGGGCGAACTCGGCGAAAAACAAGATCTACCGGCGCCTGGGCCTCAAGAAGCGCGACAACGACGAGGTCCGCCGGGCCTTCGCCAAGGAGATCGCCGAGAAATGCGCCGCCTTCGGCCTCGACGTCCCCGCCTGGACCCCCGAGGAGCGCCGGATGCCCGAGGAGCCGTTCATCCCGGGCTGACGGCGAACACCCCGCCTCCCTTGGGAGAGAGAATGCTTGGGGCCCGCTTCTGACCAATAACTTGTATTTTGGGAGTCTATCTCCTAAAATACAATGGTGATCAAAAGAGAAGCCTCGCGAGCCCTCGCGGAGCTTCTGCGCGCCTTCCCGGCCGTCCTGGTCGCAGGGCCCCGCCAGTGCGGAAAAACGACGCTCGTGCGCTCGGCGCTGAAGGGCTGGCGCTATCTCGACCTCGAAAATCCCACAGACCTCGCCGCGCTCTCCTCCGATCCCGAGGGATTCTTCCAGCGGCATCCCGGCCGAGTCATCATCGACGAAGCCCAGCGCTGGCCGGGCTTGTTTCCCGTCCTGCGCGGCATCATCGACGGTCGCCGACGCCCCGGAGCCTTCGTCCTCACGGGCTCCGCGCATCCCGCTCTCATACGCCAGGCCGGAGAGAGCCTGGCGGGCAGGTTGGGCCTCCTGGAGCTGACCCCGTTCGGGGTCTCGGAGCTTAAGGCTAGGCCCCGCT
The DNA here is from genome assembly GCA_021799485.1 of bacterium. Lineage (GTDB taxonomy): Bacteria > Elusimicrobiota > Elusimicrobia > UBA1565 > UBA9628 > JAJZAK01. The sequence goes on from JAJZAK010000023.1 coordinate 16,617, forward strand.
GGCTGAGGGACCGCTGGTTCTACGGCGGCCTCCCTCCGCTCTACTCCTTGGGCGCAGGCGCGCGCGAGGCGTGGCTGCGCGACTACGTCGGGTGGTTTCTCGAGCGGGACATCCCGGCTTTGGGCTTCAGGATCCCGGCGGCGAGGCTGCGGCGGCTTTGGGAGATGCTCTGCCACGTCCACGGCGGCATCCTCAACGTCTCCGATCTCGCGCGGGGGTTGGATCTCGACCAAAAGAGCGTCAACCATCACCTCGACATCCTGGAAGGCTCCTTCATGATCCGGCGGCTCAGGCCTTTTTTCGCCAACATCGGCAAGCGCCTGGTCAAAAGCCCGAAGCTTTACCTGCGCGACAGCGGCTTGCTGCATTTCCTGGCCGGGCTGCGTTCGGCCCGGGAGCTCGATTCCTGGCCCCGCCGGGGCCAATCATGGGAGGGCTATGTCGTCGAGGAGATCATCCGCCGCGCCCGGCTCGCGATCCCAGCCCCCGAATTCTATTATTGGCGCACCCAGGCGGGAGCGGAGGCGGATTTGCTCGTCCTCCACGGCTCGCGGCGCATCGCCTTCGAGATCAAAGCCGGCTCCACGCTGTCCGCTCCAGGGCTGGCCGGTCTGCGCCAATGCGTCGCCGATCTCCGGCTTCGCCGCGGCTTCGTCGTCTACGGAGGGGCGCGGAGGCTGGAAATTTCCCCAAGCATCACGGCCATCCCTTGGGCGGCCCTTGAGCGCGGCGGCCTACCGGGCTTCGACTAAGGCGCTGTCAACCGCAGCGAGAGCCGTTCATCCCGGGTTGACGGCGGATCAGGCGGCGGCTCTCTGGATTCTCTATTCGACGCTTTTCAGCGTTCCTCCATTGTAGTCGGCTGTGGCCGGCGCCACGATCCGGCGCCTGAGCCCAACGGGAAAGATTGCCGCAGGCGAAGGACACCGGCGTTCCTGGGTCTTTCGGAAGTGACGGAAACGAAATCCGACAGTAAAACGTCATGCAAAGATGAGAGCCCGCGCGGCTCCAGGGATCATGGCAGATCCAGCGGAAGAGACGATTGAGAGCCGGATTTTTCTGATTCGGGGCCAGAAAGTCATGATCGACCGGGACCTCGCTCGACTCTATGGAGTGGCTACCTTCGTTCTCAATCAGGCCGTCAAGCGAAACATCGAGCGCTTCCCCGAGGGATTCATGTTCCGGCTCACCCGATCAGAGGCGCATGAACCGATCACAAATTGCGATCGGTAAAAAATCCGCGCCCCGTGATCGGCTTCCGGCCGGAGGGCGGCTAATTTGGTATTTTTAAATTCATGAACGCCTCCGCCCATCGTCCTTCCCCCCTCAGCCGCGTCGCCGTCGTCGGGGCGGGAGCGATGGGCGCCGGGATTGCGCAGCTCTGCCTCCAGAAAGGGCTCAAAGTCTCGCTTTACGACGAGAGCCCCGAGGCTTCCTGCAAGGCCGCGGGCAGGATCAAAAAGGGAATGGAGGACGCCGCCGCTCGGGGCAAGATCGCCGCGGCGGACATCGAAAAAGTCCTGGAATCCGTCTCCTACGCCAAGTCCCTGGAGGGACTCGGGGCCGAGGAAATCATCATCGAGGCCATCGCCGAGCATCTTCCGGCGAAAAAATCGCTCTTCGATCGCCTCAGCCGGATCTCCCCCGGCGCGATCCTCGCGACGAACACCTCCTCCCTCTCCGTCGCCTCGATCGCCGAGGAAGCCGCCGATCCCGAGCGCGTGCTGGGCCTACACTTTTTCAATCCCCCGGTCGCGACCAAGCTCGTGGAGATCGTCCGCGCCCCCCGAACCTCGGGCGAGGTTTTCAAGAAGGCCCAGGATTTCGTCCTCGCGCTGGGAAAGACCCCGATCCAGGCGAAAGACAAGCCCGGCTTCATCGTCAACCGCGTCATGCGGCCCTACTACCTCGCCTGCCAGAGGCTCGTCTCCAAGCGCTGCCCGCCCGCGATCCTCGACCGCGCCGCGCGAGAGTGGGGCGAGGTCCCGATGGGTCCCTTCGAGCTGATGGACCTCATCGGGCTCGACGTGAACCTTGCGATCACGAAGGTCATCTACGACTCGTTGGGCCGCCCCGAGAGACTCAAGCCCCAGCCGCTTCAGGAAACGCTCGTCGCCCAAGGCCATTTCGGCCGCAAGGCGGGGAAGGGCTTTTACCTCTACGCGGACGGCAAGATCGCCGGCGAAAACCCCGAGGCTCTCGCGCATCTCTCGGAGCTAGGGCCTCCTCCCGAGGAAGCCTGGGACAAGACCATCGGCGCCGTCATCCTGGAGGCTCAACTCGCCCATGACACCGGCATCGCCTCGCGCGAGGACATCGATACCGCGATCAAGCTCGCGATGAACTTCCCCAAGGGTCCTTTCGAATGGCGGCCAAGGACGACCAAAGCGGCGCCTTGAAGGGGACGACCCTCGGCGCGCTCATCGGCGAGAACCCTCGCGTCCTCAAGCTCCTCGATCGCTACGGGATCGTCTTCTGCCCTGGATGCTACCTCACGCTGTTCTCAACTCCGGCCAAGGCCGCGGCCCATCACGCGGTCGAGGACAAGAAGGCTTTCCTCAAGGATCTGGCGCATTTGCTAAGCTCCCGCGGTCCCGACGCAGGGCGTCCTCCAAGGCGCCGCCGGCGCGGCTGATCAGCCCCCGATCTCGAATCGGTGGCGGGCGATGAAGTCGTAGACGGGAACGCCGAGAAGGCGCATGCCCGGGATATAAAGCATGGGAGCCAAGGGCCATAAGAGCGGCAGCTTGACGCTCAGCCTTCGGAAGGCGTCAAAACCCTCGGTGAGCCTTCCGTCCCGCTCCACGAATTGAATGCGACGCATGCAGGCATCACGGGTAAGGCGGGGGTCGATTCCCTTCAAATCCTGGTCCCGGAAATCAACCAAGGCTACGCGGGCGGTCGGGTCCAGGGCGGCCAGGGCGCGCACGGACCCTCCGCAGAAAGAGCAGCCCCCGTCAAAGAGCAGGCGATCGCGAGGCCTAGCCCCGTTTCGCGCGCGCCTCCTCTCGATCAAGCCGACGACGATCTCCGGATCGACGAAGAGAAGCGTCTGCGGCGGGAAGAGGAAGAAAAAGATCGTCGGGACGTGCATGGTGACAAGGAGCATGGTTTGGAAAAGGATCGCGAGGACGATCGCGGCGGGCCGGGTCCTGCGCCAGAAGAGCCACAGGGGGATCGTGAGCTCAAAAGCCAGGAGCATGATCCCGAGCGCGCGGCAAAGATGCGGCATGCCGGCCAAAGTCTCCCGCAGCGGGAAATGCTTCATGACCCCGGTCGGAGGGTTGTTCATGAGGTAATAGTAGGGGTTGTCCGAAAGCCAATTGCCCCCCGCCGTGCATTTTCCGAGACCCGCCTCGAAATAGGTCTCCGCGACCTGGAGCTGGAGAAGGCGCTGGATGAAAAAAGGCCTCCGGCGACGCCAGGGCTCGGGGTCCATCCGAAGCGCGCTGTCGACCGAGAAGGAATCCCCGGGATAGCCGGTGACAAGCGCCAAGACAAGAGTCACCAAGAGGATGTCGTAGGACAGCGTCCCGATGTGGAGGCAATTGCGGGCGTAAAAATAGTAGCAGCCCGCCGCCATCAAAAGCCCGCTCCATCGCGTCATGAATCCGATCAAAAAAAACAGCCAACCCGCCGCGAAGACGCCGGCCATCGCCCAGACGAAGGCGTCGGAGTTCCCGGCGGCCCATTGGAGGACCGGAATCGGGAAAAAGGACGGGTTGAATTCCCTAAAGGAGCCCGCCAGGTAGTTGTCGCGCATCTGGAAGAGCGTCGGAAAGACATGAAGTCCCACCGCCCCCGCAAGCGCGATCCGGAACAACGACAAGGATACCGAAGGCCGCTCCTCCAAAAACCAGGTCCGCCATAGCCGACTCATAGGCATTGATACGCCGGGCGCTCTATGTCGCGTTGAGGATGCTCCAGCACGGAGGGAACGACGACCTCGTCGACCTCGAAGGCCTCGAATTCCGGAAATTTCCTGTGGAGGTAGCGGCAAAATTCGGGGGCGTACCGCCTCTCGAGCGCCGTGACCAGGACGTTGCGGCGGATGTTGTCGTAGCCCACATAGCGGTCGGCGAAGATGCGGTGAGGGTCGATCCGGTATCGACGGCTTCCCTTGAGGCCGAAAACCTCGCAGCGGCCGTCCCACTCATCCACGCGGTAGAACATGATCCAGCCCGCGGGCGGGAAGAGAAGCTTGAATTTGGGGAGTTCCCGGCCGAACAAGGGCGACAGATAGTTGAGACGGAAGGTCTCGTAGTTGAAGAGCCCCAGCCACAAGACGACGAAGGCGGAGATCGTGATGTCCCGACGGCTCATGGAATTACGGGGACGCCTTGCAGCAAGGCGTCCCCGTAATTCCCGCGAAAGCCTCTTGAAAGGCGCCGATCACACGATCCTTCATGCGAGCGACGCTGATCGCCCGCCCCGCGAGCCGCGAAAGCGTGCTCATCTCGGCGCTTTCAAGCTTGCACGGACGAATCCGCCCGAAAGGCGACAAATCCATGTCCACGTTGAGCGCGAAACCGTGGTAGGAAACCCCGCCCCGGACGGCGATGCCGATCGAGGCCGTTTTCTTTCCCCGCGACCAAACCCCCGTGAACCCGGGGAGGCGCTCGGCGGCCATCCCCTCCGCCTCAATCGCGGCGATGAGCGCCGACTCGACCCTCCGGATAAAAGTCCCGACCCAGAGCCCGGAAGCGTTCAAATCGAAGACCGGATAGCCGACCAATTGGCCGGGGCCGTGAAAGGTCACGTCCCCGCCGCGCTCGACGTCGTAGACCGGATAAGGCAGGCCCGGCGGCAACGGCGTCCGGGCGGAACGGCCCCGCGTATAGACCGGGGGATGCTCGACCAGAAGAATCGTGTCCCCGGCCGCCCCCGAAAGCCTCTTCTCGACGAGCTCCTTTTGGAATTCCCAGATCTCGGCGTAGTCGCGAAGGCCCAGATCCAGGACGTCCACAAGATTCTTCTAGGACGCTCGGGAAGCGGCCGGGGCCATGATGTGGATGGCCTCTCCCAAGGCCGCCTCGCACGCCTCCATGAAGGCCTCGTTGAGGGTCGGGTGCGGGTGGATGGTCGATGCCGCATCCTCGAGCTTGGCGCCCAGCCTGACCGCGAGGCAGGCCTCGCCGATGAGGTCCGAGGCGGCGGGGCCCACGATGCCGCAGCCCAGGATCTTGTGGCTTTGCCGGTCGGCGATCACCTTGACGAAGCCGTCCGTGTCCCGCACCGCCATGGCGCGGCCGGAGGCCGAGAAGGGAAAACGTCCCGTGATGATCGAGGCTCCCCGCGATCGCGCCTCGGCCTCGCTTTCGCCGACGAAGGCGATCTCGGGGTCGGTAAAGACGGCCCACGGCACGGCCCCGCGCTCCTCCGCCGGCTTCCCGGCGATGCGAAGCGCCGCGAGGATGCCCTCCCGCGACGCCTTATGGGCGAGATAGGGGGCCCCCACGACGTCCCCGATCGCGAAAATGCGCTTGGCGGATGTCCGGCCCTCGCCGTCGACGACGACGTGGCCCTTGCCGTCGGTTTTGACGCCCGCGGCATCGAGGCCCAGCTCCCCCGTTTGGGGAGATCGGCCGACGCACACCAGGATTTTGTCGACTTCAAGCTCGCGCTCTTCCTCTCCCGCCTGGACCTTGACGGAGAGCCCGTCGCCGGGGCGCCTTTGATAGGATTTGGCCTTCGAGTTGAGCCACACCGTCACGCCCAACTTCTCGAGCCTCTTGGCGACCGGAGCGGCGAGGTCGGTCTCGACGCCCGGAAGGATCTGGGAGCCGATCTCGACGACGGTCACCTGCGTTCCGAGCTTGGCAAGAAAGGTCCCGATCTCAAGTCCGATCACGCCCGCCCCGATGACGAGCATCCGGGCCGGCGCGGGCGAGAGATCGAGCGCCTCCTTGGAGGTGATGATGTCCCCGCCCGTCTCAAAGCCCGGGAGCTGGGAGGGGCGCGTCCCCGTCGCGATGATGGCGCTCTCGAAGGAGACCGTTTCCTCTCCCGCGTCGGAGGCGATCACGGCCTCGCGATCCCCGGTGAAGCGCAGCCGCCCGAAGGCGACCTCGACGCCGTTTCCTCGCTCGAGCATCGCGATGCCGCGGTTGAGGTTCGAGACGACGCCGTTTTTCCAGGTCTGGACCTTCCCCCAGTCAAGCGCCATCCCGGCGCCGTCCGAAAGCCCCACGGCCTGCTTCGCCTTGTAGGCGGTCCCCGCCGCGTGGATGAGGGCCTTCGAGGGGATGCATCCATAGTTGAGGCACTCGCCCCCAAGCTTCGCGTCGGAATCGACGAGCAGGGTCTTTAAGCCCAGCTTTCCCAGCTTGATGGCGGCGACATAGCCGCCCGGTCCCGCGCCGACGACGAGGACTTCGGTTGATCGGGCCATGGATCAGAGGAGCGTGCGCGGGTTCTCGATATGCTTGCCGAACACAACCAGGAACTTCGCGGCCGCCGCGCCGTCGAGGACCCTGTGATCGAAGGTCAGCACGGTGTTCATGCGGCTGCGGATGCGCACCTGGTCGTCCACGGCCACGGGGCGCTTCTCGATCTTCATGATGCCGAGGATGCCCGTCTCGGGAGGATTGATGATCGGCGTCGCGAAGAGCCCGCCCACCGCCCCGATATTCGTCACGGTGAACGTCGCCCCCTGGAGTTCGTGAAGCTCGATCTTGCCCGAGCGCACCTTGTCCGCCAAGCGGTTGATCTCGGAGGCGATCCCCCAGACATCAAGCTTCTGCGCGTCCCGGACGACCGGCACGATGAGCCCCTGGTCGGCCGAGGTCGCGATGCCGACGTGGTAGACGCGCTTTCGGATGAGGACTCCCGCCTTTTCGTCCAAACTCGCGTTTAAATCCGGGAATTCCTTCAAGGTTTTCACCAAAGCCCGGATCATGAAGGGGAGATACGTGAGCTTGATCTTTCGCCTCTCGGCCTCCGGCCTCATCTCCTCGCGCAGCTCGACGAGGGCCGTTACGTCCGCCTCGTCCATGGTCGTCACGGAGACGTTCATGCGGTGGCTCTCCGCCAGCTTCTCGGCGGTCTTGCGGCGGATGCCGATGAAGGGCACTCTCTCCTCGGCGGCGCCGGCCGATCCCGCGGGCGCGGCCGCCGGCACGCCGGCGGCGGAATGACCGTTGCCTGTCGCGGCCGAGCGCACGTCCTCCTCGGTCACGCGCCCTCCCGGGCCGCTCCCGCGGATCGCGCCCAGGTCCACGTTCAACGTCTGGGCGAGCTTGCGAACGGCCGGGGTCGCCATGACCGCCGTCGAGGAGGACGCCCCCCCGCTCGCCGCGGATTGGCTCCTGGCCGCCGGCGCATGGGCCGCGTGAGCCGCGGCCGCGGCGGCCGGGGCATCGCCCGCCGGCCCGCCGGCGACCTCGATGACGACGAGAGGCCCGTGAACCTGCACTTTTTCCCCGGGCTTCGCCGCGAGCTTCAAAATCCTTCCCGACTTGGGACTCGGGATCTCCACCTCGGCCTTATCCGTGAGAATGTTGCAGAGGTTCTGGTTCTCCTGCACCATATCGCCCTCTTTGACGTGCCATTTCACGAGCTCCCCTTCCGTGAGCCCCTCTCCGATGTCCGGCAGCTTGAATTCGAAGTTCATTCCCTCCTCCTTGATTTAAAAAGCCAGCACTTCCTCCGCGGCCCGGACGAGCCTGCGCGCGTCCGGTATGTAGTATTTCTCCAGCCTGAAAAGCGGCATGCGGATGTCCCAGGAGCCGACGCGCCGCACCGGCGCCTTGAGCTTGAGCATCGCGCGTTCGTGAATGAGAGAACTCAGCTCCGCGGCCCAGGAGCCCGCGTTGGGGGCCTCGTGGGCGATGACCACCCGGCCGGTCTTCTCCGCTGTTCCCAGGAGAGCCTCGATATCCACCGGCGTCAGCGTCCGCAAATCGAGCACCTCGGCCGAGACGCCCCGGCCCGCCAGGAGCTCGGCCGCCTTGAGGCAGGCATAAACCATGGCGCCCCACGAGACGAAGCTCACCTCCGAGCCCTCGCGGGCGAGCCGGGCCTTGCCGATCGGGGTTTCGTAGGGCCCCGCGGGAACCGGCCCCTTGGCCGCGCGGTAAAGCGCCTTCGGCTCGAAATAGACGACCGGGTCCGGGTCCCGGATCGCGGCGATCATCAGGCCCTTGGCGTCCTCCGGCGTCGAGGGACAGACGACCTTGATCCCGGGCGTGTGGCAGAAATAGGCCTCCGGGGATTCCGAATGGTGCTCGGGCGCGTGGACGAGGCCCCCGTGCGGGGCGCGCAGGACCATCGGGATCGAGTGGCGCCCGCGGGTCCGGTTGCGCATGCGCCCCATGTGGCAGATCACCTGGTCCATGACCGTGGGTAGGAAACCGTCGAACTGGATCTCGCAGACGGGGCGCATGCCGTTGATCGCGAGCCCCACCGAGGCGCCCACGATGCCCAGCTCGGCCAAGGGGGTGTCCACGACGCGCTCGGGGCCGAACTCCTTGTAGAGCCCCTCGGTGACGCGGAAGACGCCGCCGTTGACGCCCACGTCCTCCCCCAGGACCATGACGCGCGCGTCCTCCGCCATCGCCTGGCGCAGGCCCTCGTTGACCGCTTGGACGAGATTGATCTCTCGGGTCCCGGAGCCGTTCGACGATACGGCGTTCATGGAAAACGGCCCTCCGGCGGCGGCAGGGACGCGATCTCGGCCAGGTCGCGCGATTCCTCCAGAATCCTCGCGAGCTCGGCGCGCTGCTCGATCAACGCCCACGGGGCGCGGGCGTAGTTGTTCGCGAACATGTCGAGGGGATTGGGCGGCGGGAAATCCTCGTAGGCCCTCACCTCCTCGGCGATCATCTTTTGCGTGCGCTCCTTGAGCTCGGCCTCGCGGCTTTCGTCCCAAAGGCCGCGCCCCTCAAGATAGGCCTTCAGCCTTAAAACGGGGTCTTTTCTTTTCCAGGACTCGACCTCGGCGCTGGAGCGGTAGCGCGTCGCGTCGTCGGCGGTCGTGTGATGCCCCAGCCGGTAAGTCTCGCACTCGAGCACCGTCGCGCCCTCGCCCGACCGGGCCCGATCGAGCGCCTCCGAGACCCCCTTCCAGACGGCCAGGGCGTCGTTGCCGTCCACCTGGAGCCCATAGACGCCGTAGCCCGCGGCCTTCTGGGCCAAGGTCTCGCAAGCGGCCTGTCGATCGCGAGGAACCGATATCGCCCAGTGATTGTTCTCGATAAGATAGATGACCGGAAGCTTGAAGGCGCCGGCGAACGTGAGGGCCTCGTGAAAATCCCCCTTCGAGCTCGCGCCGTCGCCGAGATACGCCAGCGCCGCGCCTCCGTCCTTCTTGATCTTGGAGGCCCAGGCGAGGCCGGCGGCCTGGGTGAGATGCGACGCCACGGGGATCGCGAAAATAAGATCGTTCGTCTCCTCCGGGAAATGAACGCCGCGGTCGTCGCCGCCCCAATAAAGAAGCGAGTAGCGCAGCTTCATGCCGCGCGCGTAGTAGGCGCCCTGACCGCGGTAGGTGGGCACGAGCCAATCCGCGGGCTTGAGCGCGAGAGCCGGAACGACCTGCGTCGCCTCCTGGCCCAGAATCTGAGGGTAGGTCCCGAGACGCCCCTGCCTCTGCAGCCTGAAGGCGACCTCGTCGAAGGCTCGGATCTCGAACATGGTCCGGTACATCTTGAGGAGGGTGTCCGGGGCGATCTGGGGATCGAGGGACGCGTCGGCCCGGCCTTGCTCGTCGAGGACTTCCAGGCGCAAGGTCTTGGATTCGGCGACGATCTTGAGGCTCATGAAAGAAGCCCCTTGATGAAAAGCTCCCCCGCCCGATAGGAGCTGCGCACGAAGGGACCGGAGGCGACGAAGAGAAAACCCATCTTCCTGGCGGTCGACTCGTGGCGGCGGAAGACCGCGGGCTCGACGTAGCGCTCGACCGGCAAATGCCGGGGCGAGCGCGTGGGCCTCAAGTATTGGCCCAGCGTCACGATCGACACCCCCGCCTCCCGCAAATCCCTCAAGGCATCCACCACTTCCTCCTCTGTTTCCCCCAAGCCCAGCATCAAGGAGGATTTCGTGGGAGTCTTGGAAGACAGGTCCTTGGCCCGGCGCAGCAGCGCAAGCGACTGGCCGTAGCCGGCGCGCGCGTCTCTCACGCGGGGGCTCAAGCGCTCGACCGTCTCGATATTGTGGGACAGCACGTCGGGCGAGGCGGCGAGGACGGTCTCGAGAGGCTCCCTCTCGCCGCGGAAATCCTGGACGAGCAATTCGATCTTCGTCGCCGGGGAAAGCCGCCGCGCCGCGTCCAGGCAGCGGGCGATATGCCCCGCGCCCTGGTCGGGAAGGTCGTCGCGGCATACCGTCGTGATCACGGCGTAGTCGAGGCCCATGCCGGCAAGCGTCCGGCCCAGGTTTTCGGGCTCCGCCTCGTCGGGAAGCCCGGGCCTCGCCGCGGAGGCGACGGCGCAGAAGCGGCATCCCCGCGTGCACTCATCCCCCAGAATCATGAAGGTCGCGGTCCCGCCGCCCCAGCACTCCGCGATGTTGGGGCAGCGCGCTTCCTCGCAGACGGTGTGAAGACCGCGTTCGCGCGAGACGGCCTTGATCCGGCCGTAGCTCTCTCCGCCGGGCAGCCTTACCTTGAGCCAGGGCACCAGGGCCGCCGTCATTCCTCGGCCTGAAGAAAACGCTCGGCCTCGATCGCCGCCATGCATCCCGTGCCGGCGGCGGTCACGGCCTGGCGGTAGCGGGGGTCCATCACGTCCCCCGCCGCGAAGACGCCTTCCACGGAAGTGCGGGTCCGGCCGTCGGTCTCGACATAGCCCTTGGCGTCGAGCTTGAGCTGCCCCCGCAGAAAGCCCGTGTTGGGGGCGTGGCCGATCGCGACGAAAAGTCCCTGGCAGGGAAGATCGCTCTGGGCGCCGGTCTTGAGGTTCTTAAGCCTCACGCCCGAAACCGATCCGTCTCCCAGGACATCGATCACGGCCGAGTCCCAGACGAATTGGACCTTGGGATTTTTGAGGGCGCGGCCCTGCATGATTTTCGAGGCCCTTAGTTCCGCGCGCCGGTGCACCACGGTCACCCGCGAGGCGAATTTGGTGAGGAAAAGCGCCTCTTCCATCGCCGTGTCCCCGCCGCCCACGACCACGACCTCCTTCCCCTTGAAGAAAAACCCGTCGCAGGTGGCGCAGGCCGAGACGCCGTGGCCCTGAAGCTTTTTCTCGGACTCAAGATCGAGCCACTTCGCCGTGGCGCCCGTCGCGACGATGACCGCGCGCGCCGCAAGAGCGCCGCCCGACTCAAGCTTGAGACGGAACGGGCGCTTCGAGAAATCGACGTCCATGACGTTTTCCTGATGAATCTTGACGCCCAGCCTCTCGACCTGCTTTTTCATGCGCTCCATGAGCTCGGGGCCCAGGATGGGCTCCGGGAAACCGGGGAAGTTCTCGACGTCCGAGGTGACGAGGAGCTGCCCGCCCAGGATGGTCCCTCCGTAGACGACGGGCCCAAGATTCGCCCGGGCGCCGTAGATCGCCGCCGTGTAGGCCGCGGCTCCGGAGCCGATGATCGCGAGCTTGGTTTCCTCTGGCACGCCCGAATTATAAAAAACTTAATGCCATAAGGCACCATGAAATTTGCCAAAATGCCGCGATGAAAGCCGTCATCCTCGATCGCCCCGGAGGGCCGGAAAATCTCAAGCCGGCCGAGCTGCCGGACCCCAAGCCGGGCCCCGGCGAAGCCGTCCTCCGCGTGCGCGCCTGCGGGATCAATCATCTCGACCTTTGGGTTCGGGAAGGGCTTCCCGCCTACAAGATCACACTGCCCCACATCCTGGGCTCGGACGTCGCGGGCGAGGTCTTGGAGCTGGGTCCCGGCGTCTCGGGCTTCAAGGCCGGAGACCGCGTCGCCGTCTCCCCCGGGAAATCCTGCGGCGCCTGCGAGTTCTGCTCCTCGGGCCGCGAAAGCATCTGCCCCGAGTTCCGCATCATCGGCGCGGACGGAGGGCCCGGAGGATACGCCGAACGCCTGCTCGTCGCCGCCCGCTATCTTCTGCCGATCGATCCCTCGCTCAGCTTTGAACGGGCGGCGGCCTTTCCCCTCACCTTTCTCACGGCCTGGCACATGCTCGTGACCCTCGCCAAGCTGCGCGCCGGGGAAACCGTGCTTGTCATGGGCGCGGGCTCCGGCGTCGCGGTCGCCGCCGTCCAGATCGCCAAGCTCTGCGGCGCCGCCGTCATCGCGGCCTCGACTTCGGAGGCCAAGCTCGAGAAAGCGAAGAGCCTTGGAGCGGACGCCGGGCTCCTCGTCGGGAAAGGGGATTTATCCCGGGAGGTGCGGCGCTTGACGCGCGGGCGAATGGCCGATGTCGTCTTCGAGCACGTGGGCCCCGCGGTCTTTGAGTCCGCGATCAAAAGCCTGCGCCAGGGCGGGCGCCTTGTCACCTGCGGCGCGACCTCGGGTCCCGAGGCGAAGCTCGATTTGCGCTACGTCTTCTCGCGGGAGCTCCACATCCTGGGGGCGCGCATGGGCGGGCAGGCGGAGATGCGGACCGTCGCCCGTCTCGTCAACGAGGGCCGCCTCAAGCCGGTCGTCGACAGGACCTTTCCCCTTCCGCAAGCCCCCGACGCCCACCGCTATCTCGCCCAAAAATCCCACTTCGGTAAAGTCGTCCTCACGGTTTGAGCTACTTTGCAAAATGGACACGGCTAAGCGGCGGGCTCCGGTTTGGCTTTGGGCGCTGTTCGGCCTCTCGCTGACGGCGCCGTTCTGGAAGCTGGGCGGGCCCTTGATCGAGGTGGACGACGCCCGCTATGCCGAGGTCCCGCGCGAGATGGCGGCGGGAGGGGATTGGGTCGTTCCCCGTCTTAACGGCCTCCCCTACGTCGAAAAGCCCCCCCTCATCTACTGGCTCCCGGCCCTCTCCTACCGGCTCTTGGGCGTCACGGAGACGAGCGCCCGGCTTCCGTGGGCCGTCACGGCCTTGGCCGGCATTCTCGCGACCGCCTGGCTCGGGGCTTTCTTGTTCGACCTCGAGACCGCTCTCGCGGCCGCGATCATGCTCGCCTCGACGGGCTTTTACTTCTTCCTCGGCCGCTATTTGACGCCCGACATCCCCCTCACCGTCTGCCTTCTCGCTTCCTGCTGCGCGATCTTCAAGCTCGCCGAGGGCTCCGGCGAAAGAGGCGCCGCCGTCCTCGCCTGGATCTTCGCGGGTCTTTCCTTTTTATGCAAGGGGCTCATCGGCTTCGTCTTTCCGGGAATCTGGGTCCTGGCGACGGCGTTCCTCTATCCGCGGACGCGGCCGGGCCTCAAACGTTTGCTCGACCCCGTCGCCGTCGCCGCTGGAGCGGCCGTCGCTCTTCCCTGGCTGATCCTGGTCGAGCACAGGCGCCCCGGATTCCTGCGTTTTTTCTTCATCGAACAGCAGTTCGAGCGCTACCTGACGGCGAAATACCACCGCGGCCAGCCCTGGTATTTCTACCCCGCGCTGCTCCCCCTCTTGGCTCTTCCCTGGACGGGCGCCGCCGCTTCGGGAGCGGCGCGCGCCGCGGGCGAATGGAGGCGGGATTTCAAGGCGCCGGCGCTCCTTTTGTGGGTCCTTCTGGTGGTGGCCTTCTTCACGCCGTCGCGCTCCAAGCTTGTGACTTACGTCCTTCCCGTCATGCCCGAGTTGGCGCTTCTCGCGGCCTGGTCCTGGCGCGCGGGATTTTTACGGTGGGCCGTCTGGACGTCGCGTTTGCTGGGCTCCGTTCTAATATCCTCCGCCGTGGCCGCGCCGTGGATGTTCGCGAAAATCGGGAACGCCCCGCAGCAGGGCGTCCCCGTGATCGCGAGCGCGGCGGCCCTGCACGCCGCCCAGGGGGCTTTGGCGATCTTGGGATTGAGCCTGCTCCTGGACGGATTCCGATGGTTTTTCCCCGCGGCGGCCCTCTCGGGGCTCGCGGCGGGCTTTCTTGTCTTTTCAGGGCTTGGCTTTGAAGGGTCGCTCTTCAGCGCCCAGGAGATCGGATTCGCCGCGCGCCGGGAGTGCCGGAGCCGGCCGGTCTGGAGCTACAAAACCTACCTCCACGGCCTGCCTTTTTACATGGGCCGGCCCGTCGACAGGATGATTGACTGGGTGGAGGAACTCCACTACGCCAAGCGCTTCCCGGACGACGCGGGCCGGTTCGGGAGCGACGCGGATGTCCTGGAGGCCTTCAAAAAGCGCGCGCCGCTCTGCCTCGTCATGAAGTCCCGCGAGGTGTCGGGGCTCCTCGCCAGGGCCGATCGGGAAGCCGCGCCCAGGGTCGATCTCTTCGGCCCCTGGGCGCTGGTGCGGCTAGGGCGCTAGGACCTTCGGCGGAGGGCCGGCGACGGTGAGACGGGTATGATGGGAGTCGCGCGCCGTGGCCGAGATGCGGTAGCCCAAGCTCCCTGCCTCGACCTGAAAAAGCTCCGGCATGAAAATGATCGAAAGAGCGTCGCGAAACTCCGTCACGTTGCCGCTCGCCCGGGCGAGCTCCGCCAAGGAGCCGGTATACGCCCCCGTCCGGCTTTTCTCAAGCTCCTCGATCCGCGCGAGCACCAACAGGGAGTCGCGGGCCTGGGAAAGGATCACCACGTCGCGCCGCGTGGCAAGCCTCGCCGAGGAGCGCATCGCCAGGGAGACGAGGCCGATCAAAAGCGCCATCGCGGCCAGGAACAGGAGCCGCGCGGCGGCCGGGCCGCGGCGCCGCACGGAGACGACGACGGTCCCCGCGGCCAGGTCGTGCAGGGCCCGGGAGGAGGGATGGAAGAGCGCGACGATGAACCCATAATTGAAAAACGGAGTGCCGACGAGATACATGACGGCGCGCGCGAAGGCGCGGCCGAAGCCTAGCTTCGTCCCGCCGGCCGTCACGACGCGCAGGCCCAAAAGGTTCTTGCCCACGGTGGCGCCCGTCCAGTTCCCGGCGATTTGGTAAAGAAAATAAAGTCCGATCCACGCGAGCGTCGCATGGCCCACGAAATCGAAGGGGATCACCGCGAAGCCGATTCGCTGGGTTTTGAGGAGCAGGGTCAGAATGAACCCGGCCGCGAAGGGGACGAAGTCAAGGACGTAGGCGATGAACCGATCATGGATGGCCGCGAGCGGAAGCTCCACGGGCGTCCTCGTCTCCCCGGCCTCTGCCATGAAAGAAGTATATGATATCCTTAAAATCATGGCTCGAACGGCCGACGCGGCCGCCCTCTTATGCGCCGTCTCTCTCTCGGCCTGCGCCGTCGCCGCGGCCTCGACGCCCCCCCAGGCCTCGACCGCCCCGGCCTTCGCCCTTGTCCCCCCGGCCGGCCTCCCCGATTTCTCGGATTCCCTTTCCTCAAAAAAGCGGCTGGCCGCCGCCCTAAGGCGCGCGGTCGACTACCTCAAGCGCTCCCCCCAGCCGCGCTCCTATCCCTTCGCGGGCCGCGACGTCACGCCGGGGCTTTTGGCTTCCTCGGCCGAACATCTGCTGCGGCTCCTTCAATCCTCGCCGGACTCCAAGTCCTTCGCGGCCGCGGTCAAGCGGGACTTCGACGTCTATGCCTCTCCGGGATCGGACGGGCATGGGGACGTCATCTTCTCCGCCTACTACGAGCCCGTGCTCGATGCGAGCCTCAAGAAATCCCCCCATTATCCCTGGCCCATCTACCGCAAGCCGCGCGACCTCGTCGAGGCGGACCTCGGCCTCTTCGACAAGAAATGGTCCGGCACGATCCTCGTCGGACGGGTCCAAAAGGGCCGCTTCGTTCCTTATTTCTCGCGACGCGAGATCGACGTCCGCAAGGCCCTGGCCGGCAAGGGCCTCGAGATCGCCTGGCTCAAGGACCGTTTCGACATCTTGGACCTCCACGTCGAGGGCTCGGGGATTCTCAAATTCCCCAGCGGGCGAGAGAAGCTGGTCAACTACGGCGGCACCAACGACCTTCCCTATCATTCGATCGGGCTCATGCTCGTCAAGACCGGGGCCTTCTCGAAAGACGAGATTTCGGCCGACAAGGTGAAGGATTACCTCCGCGCGCATCCCGAGGCGGCGGACTGGATCCTGGAGCAGAATCCGCGCTACGTCTTCTTCAACATGACCCCGCTCCCCAAGGGGGGCGAGGCGCATGGCACGGCGGGCGAGATGCTGGTGCCGGGGCGGTCGGTCGCGGTCGACCCGAGCGTCATTCCCCTGGGCGCCCTCCTTTATTTTTCCGCGCCTTCTCCGCGCGTCGACGAGTCGGGCTCGCTTCTGGGACAGTACCCGACCTCGCGCTTCGCGACCGCGCTCGACACCGGAGGCGCCATCAAGGGGCCGGGGCGCATCGACATCTACGTGGGCCACGGCAAGCGCGCCCGGATGATCGCCCACAATCAGTGGAGCCACGGCAAGCTCTACGTCCTTCTGCGCAAGCCCCCCCCGCCTGATCGTTGATACAATAAAAAATGATGCCCTCGTCCGAGATTCCGACCCTCGCCCTCGGCGTGAGGCACGTCGCGCTCAAGGTCCGGAATCTCGACGAGGCCGCGGCTTTCTATACGGACGTGCTCGGCTACCGCGTGGATTGGAAGCCCGATCCGGACAACGTCTACCTAAGCTCCGGAACGGACAATATCGCCCTTCATCGCGACCCCTCGGCCTTGAAGCCCGCGCTCGACCACATCGGGATCGTCCTAGGCTCGGCCTCCGACGTCGACCGCTGGGCCGATTTCCTCAAGAGCCGCGGATTCGCCTTGAAAAAAGAGCCTCGCACTCATCGCGACGGCTCGCGCTCCTTTTATATGGAGGATCCGGCCGGAGTCCTCGTTCAATTTCTTCATCATCCGGGCCTTAAAAAATAGGAGGTGTCCCGTGAAAAACGCGACCACGAAACTCTCGCTCGCCGTCCTGGCTCTTTCGGCCCTCGGCTTTCAAGCGCTTGCCGGCCCCGTCTATAAAAAGCCCGGCCCGGGCGTCCCGGGCCGGTGGTCTCCCCGCTGGATTTACAAGAAGGACGCGCCGGCGGTCGTCCTGATCATGGCCCTCGACGCCAGCGGCTCGGGCGAACTGGGAACGGGCAGCATCGTCAACGCCGACGGAAGCGTCATCACGAACGCCCATGTCATCTTCAACAAGGCCGCGGGGATGCCGTTTTCGACGATCAATGTTTATCTGAAGCCCGCCAAGCTCACGGGGGACCGGAACAAGGACTTGCGCCACCCCTATCCCGCGTCGATCGTCCAGTACAACCGCGAGATCGACTTGGCGCTGCTTCAGATGCAGAATCCCCCGCCGGGCCTTCGCGTGATGCCGTTCGGCGACTCCTCCCGGATCAGCCTGGGAGATCATGTCGCCGCGATCGGGCACCCCGAGGAAGGCGGGCTGTGGACGCTGACGACCGGGGTGGTCAGCACCGTGCTCGCGAACCTGGACGGCGTGCGGGGCAAAAACGTTTTCCAGACCGACGCCTCGATCAACCGCGGCAATTCCGGCGGCCCCTTGATCGACCACGACGGCGCGATGATCGGCATCAACACGGCGATGGCCCGCAAAGCCCCCGACGGGCTCGCGATCACGAGCGTCAACTTCTCGATCAAATCCTCGGTGGTCAAGCGCTGGCTCGCCTCGGCCGCGCCCGCGCTCGCCTACGTCGATTACTCGGGCTCGCCCCATGCCCCCTCCAAGGACGCGGGCCAATCCCGGCCCTCCGCGGCGACGCCCGCGCCGGCGTCGGGCGGCGCCGCCGACGCGACCGTCGCGTCGGCCGCCCAGCCCGCCGCTCCTCGGATCCAGACGCATCCCATGACGACCGCGCCCCGACCGGCGCCGGCTCCGCGCATCATCACGCCGCTCCGGCCCTACCGGATCCAAAGCCTGATCAAGTCCGAGATCGCCCGGATGAACCGCCTGGGAAACCGCATGCGCTCCGAGATCCAGCGGAGGCTCCCCCAGGCTCGCCAAGCGGCGCCGCCCTCGGGAATGGACGCGAGCTTCCAAGAAATGGACCAGATGAGCGGCCAGCAGCCGGTTCCCGGGCCATAAAACCCCTGCCCCCACGAGGAATCGAACCTCGATCGACCGCTTAGAAGGCGGTTGCTCTATCCATTGAGCTATGGGGGCGTTGCGAAGGGATTTTAACAGGTTCGAGGCCCACCGGGTAGGGGTGGCACCACGGACTGTCAACCGCAAATAGAAATGTCCGGTTTTTGCCGCAGATAGAAATGTCCGGTTTCTGGTTAAGCTAAGAGAATATCTCGTCGGCCGTTCTTTCTCTTTTTGTCGACTTTTTCTCTTTGTTTGTTGTGTGCGCAAAGTGCGTTGCGTTCAAGCGACAGCGGCGTAATGGACCCGCATGCCGAGGCGACGATAGCTATAAAGCCTCCAAGGACGGCGTTGGCGCGGCGTTCGCGGCTTGCCCAAGGCTACGGCTTGCGCAGCCGCCTCCGGACAGGCGGAGAGGCTTCTCGGGCGCCCCGGAAGGCGCTTGAAGTTGAGCAAGCGCCCCTTGGCCTTGAGGTGGATGGAACCGTCGAGGCGCCGCTCGACGATAATCTTGTCGTTGGGACGCAGACGCACCGGCTGGCGCTCAAGGAGCTGGAAGAACTTGTTGTCATGGCGCACCGTGAAATCTCGGGCGATGGAGCGTTGTGTGCGCTGGGAAAGGATTTCATCGAGGTTATGGGAGGAGAGAAGGGGCCGATGCGCGTCTCCCGGCTGGGCTGGAGCCACGGCGCAGCGCTTGTTGTGCTCCGGGATGTAGGACTTCCAGAGGTAATCGTTGGCCTCTTCCATGCCGGAGATCCCCCGCAGGCGCAGTTCCTTGACCAGACGGTCTTGATGCGTGTCGAAGCCGCGTTCCACGCGACCCTTGGCTTGGGGGCTGTTGGCCGCGATGACCTCGATGCCAAGTTCCGACATGGCCCGCGTGAACTGGGTCATGGGATATTCCTCTCTCAACTCCTCCTCGATGGTCGCATGACGGTTGGTTTTGTAGATGGAGTCCTTGTCCACGTAGAAGGCGATCGGCCGTCCCCGGAGCCGGAGGTAATGGCGGGTGGAGCGCATGAGGATGATGGT
>JAJZAK010000051.1 GCA_021799485.1 bacterium
AATACAACCGGGCCAGACGGCTCGAATCGCAAAGATCAGGCGACGGCAATGTGTCTCAAAACGGTTGACCCGCAACAGAGAATAGTCCTTCTTGCAATAGCGACTCATCTCGCGTCCGCATCGGCTCTGGCCTGGAATACGCCGCAAACAGCCGGTCCCATCTATGCCAATACGGCGGAAGCCGAGCCGATGGGGATGTTTTACGTCGAGCCATGGTATTTCGCCTCAGGGGGACAGGAATACTATTCGTTGCAGGTGGCGATGGGATTGCTTGATCACTACGCCATGACGAGCATGACGCAATACAACGGGAACGGCGAGAACCAAAGGACGTCGTTGAGGCTCAAGAAGCAATTGACTTTCGACGGCGACACCGATAAATTCGACGCGGAATGGGCGCAGGCCCTCGAGGCGAAGATATCGGAACCCGGCGTGGGAGCCGTGACCCAGAATTCGATCGTATTGAACAGCTACGAGGACGAGGGCGTGGCCTATTTCGCGCACAAGCGATTCAAGCCCTATGAAATTTACACCGAGGCCGGGTATCTGTTCTATCAGCCGAAGAACGGCATTCACTATGGCGATGGCCCGTATCAGGACGTGACCTTGGAACGTTTGTTCGGCCGAAATATCGGGGTCACCCTGGAGCTCTATAATCAGCAGCGCACGGGCTTCGCGGTGTTTGGCGGTTCCGTGAACACCCCAGGATACGAATTCCTCGATTTCGCGCCGCAACTTGAAATTCAGGGAGATGTCATGGGGCACTTCCTCACTCTTGGGGTGGGGTATTCTTTCGTGGCTTATCAAACGGCTTATGCTCTGCAGTCAGGAATCCTGGTCGCCACGTTCAACATGTTTTGGGGAAACACTCCTATTTTCTGAAGGAGACGGGATAATTGGCTACAATCGCAGCGTGGCGATACGGCGGACGATCCTCGGGGCGCTGGCCTGCCTCGCCCTGGCGGCCTGCGCGGGGCCCGCGGGAGGAACCGCGGCTCGACGGACGGCGCGAGCGCGGGTTCCGAGCGGCGTCGCTGTCGCCGTCCATATCGATCGCGGCCCCGGCAAACCGGCGCTCTATTCGCCGGAGCTCTCGGCTAAAATGGCGGCGGCGGTCCGAAAGACCCGGTTATTTCCATCCGTTCTGGTTCTGAATCAGGAGCTCGGGCGGGACGCCGGCGAGATCAACGCCGAGTTTAAGGCCTTCTTGAGCTCTCCGGAGGCCTCCTCGCCCCTGACGGGGCCGAGGCCGCAGGCGGCCGGGACCCGGGGAGGCGGCGTTGGCTATCTTGTCGACACGCACCTCAGCATGAACCAGGTGCGCTCCTGGCTTCCCAAGCCCCTGGCCAACGCGCTTGTGGCGCCCTATGTCCGGCTCTCCAATCAGTGCATGGCGGAGAGCAAGACCGTGGTCTATGATTACCGCAGCCGACGGATACTGCGCATGAGAGGGGCGGCCTTTCCGGCGGCGGACCAGCCAGGTCCCGAAGTCGCCTACGGGAATCCGGCATGCTCGCCCGACGCCTTGGTTCAAGGAGTCGAGGAGGAGGCCGTCGAGGAAATCATCGGCGCCGTGATCGGGGATCTCGAACGGCTCATCAGGAAGCTGATGTGACGGGGCGAGCCCTGTGAACGCGGCTTCGGCGCGGCCGTGAAGGGCGTCTACCTGCTCGACGCCTGCAACATCGTCCGCGAAGGATCTCAGGGGGCATGGCGGGACGATGACGCCGAGTCCCGCCGATGGGTCGCCTGCCTTGAGCGGAAGATCGAGCCCGCGCCGCGACTGCGCGTAGTGGCGGTATTCGACGGGCCTCGGCGCTACAGGGCCGCGGGGGGATTCTTGGAACTGCGCTTCGCCGAGGGGACGACGGCCGACGCGGTGATCCTGGACTTGGCGCGCGGTTCGCTCCACGAAGGTCGGAGCGTCTACGTGGTAAGCTGGGACGGGGCGCTTGTCGCCCGCGCCCTCGAGGAGGGCGCGCGTACGCTCACGCCCGCCGAGTTCGAGAGGCGCCTTTCCATGAAGAGGGCGTAGCCCTGTTGATCCGCTGAAGTGTTACAATAAAACAATGAAGACAACCGTTCCATGGCGTCTCCTCGCTCTTGCGGCGGTTCTTGGCTCCGGCGCGGCCGGCTGCGTGAGCTTGAGCAAGTACAATGCTTTAAAATCGAAGGAGAGCACGACGGTCCAGGACCTCGACGCGGCTCGGGTCCATATCGCCGCGCTCAAGAAAGAAAACAAGGATCTCTCCTCCGACCTGTCCGCCGTGCGAAAAAAGCTGGCCGAATTCGCGGCGAGGATGAAGTTGGACCTTCTCTCGGCACAGAAAACGCTGTCGACGGCTCTCGAACTCGCCGAACAAAACGCCGTATCCACATCCACCTCGGCGTCCGTTTTCATCTCGACGGCTTCGTCTCCGGCGCGGTAAAAAAAGACCCCGTCCGCGATGCGGACGGGGTCTCGCTTAGCCGGGAATCTTACTTCGAGTTCTCGGTGGGGAACTTGGTCTTCCACTCCCCGATGCCGCCCACGAGTTCCTGGACCTGGTATCCCTTCTCCGCCAGGATGAGGGCCGCCTTCGTGGATGCCGCGCAGGTGATGTTCCAGCAGTAGGTCACGAGGGTCTTGTTCTTGGGAAGCTCGGCCAAGTGCCGCTCAAGATGGGCCAAGGGGACGTTCTTGGCGCCCGGGATGCGCTCCGTTTTATAGGCTTGCTCGTCGCGAACGTCGAGGAGGACGACCTTGCCGCTCTCCATGTCGCGCTTGAGGTCGTGGGGGGTTGTTTCAAACTGGAGCTTGGTCCGGAAATACTCCGCCGCGCTGATCGCGGACCCCGCGATCATGGTGTCCTGCGTCTTGGCTGTCTTCTGCGTTGACGTCGTCATAATGGTCATGTCTCCTTGAGGGGGACTTTGTCCCCATCAGAACGATTTTACAAAATGTCGGGGCGGTTAGGGCTCGTTAAGAAATAAGTGATACACTTCGCCGGGGCGATTTCGGGCTGCGCCCTCGTCTACTTGCGGCCCGTGACGCCGGGGGTATGCCAGCCGCCGAAAGGCGCGGCCAAGCGCTCGGCCTCCGCCGGCCCCCATGTTCCTGGTTCATAGACGCTCGGCGGCTGGAGCCGGTGGTCCAGGATCGGCTCGACCACCCGCCACTGGGCCTCGACGCTTTCCTCGCTGGCGAAGAGCGTCTCGTCTCCGTGCATGGCGTCGCTCAGCAGGCGCTCGTAGGCTCCCGTTCCGCCCGAGGCAAGGGGGCGCGTCAGGGCGAGAAGCTCGGTCTGCTCGCCGGTCATGCGCTCTCCCGGGAACTTGGAGCGCACGCCGAGAGCGATCGCGACTTCGGGCCCCAGGCGGAACCGTAGGTAGTTGACGTCGCCGCGTCCGGAGAGGCGCTCTCCGAAGACCGTTCGAGCCGGAGCCTTGAGCTCGACCAAGGCCTCGGTGCAGGTTACCGCGAGGGACTTGCCGGCGCGGATGAGGAAGGGCACGCCCCGCCAGCGCTCGGAGTCGATGCGCAGGCGGATGGCGGCATAGGTCTCGACATGGGAGTCGGGAGCGATGTCCGGATCGTCGCGATAGCCGCGGAACTGTCCGCGCACCGTGTCGCGGACGGCCACCGGGGCGACCGCCTTGAGAAGGCGCGCCTTCTGATCGCGCAACGCCTCGGCGGACGAGTCCTTGGGGGCGTCCATCGCCAGGCAGGCGAGGACCTGGAGCAAATGGTTCTGGACGACATCGCGGACGGCCCCCAGCTCCTCATAGAGCTTGCCGCGCCCCTTCACGCCGAAGTCCTCGGCCATCGTGATCTGCACGCTTCTCACGAAGTCGCGGTTCCAAATCGGCTCCAGGAAGGAGTTGCTGAAGCGGAAATAGATGATGTTCTGGACGGGCTCCTTGCCCAGGTAGTGATCGACGCGGAAGATGCCGGACTCCGGGAACGCCGATAGAAGGAGGCGGTTGAGCTTTTTCGCGGTGGCGAGATCCCGTCCGAAGGGCTTTTCAACGATGACGCGGGAGGTTCTCGAGCTGGGGAAGCTTTTCAGGCCCGCGATCACGGTCGGAAAGAGCGCGGGCGGTATCGCCAGGTAAAAGAGCGGCCGCTTCGCCTTTCCGAGGGCCCGCCGGAGACGGGCGTAGGTGTCCGGGGCGGCATAGTCGCCCTCGACGTATTGTATCAGAGAGGCAAGCTTGTCGAAGGCGGCCGGGTCCAGGCCACCGCGCTCGGTGACGCTTTCCCGCACCCTGGCGCGGAATCTCTCCGCGTTCCAGTCGGGCTTGGCCACGCCGATGATAGGGACGTCGAGGCGGCCTCTCTTGACCATCGCCTGGAGCGCCGGGAAGATCATCTTGTAGGCGAGATCTCCCGTGGCGCCGAAGAAGACGAGGGTGTCCGAGACCGGCTCCGGCCTCACGTTTTCTTCTCCGCGTGGCCGCCGAACTCGTAGCGCAGGGCGGAGAGGACCTTGTCCGCAAATTCGTCCGCCCCCCGCGAGGCGAAGCGCTGCGAGAGGGCCGCGGCGAGGACCGGCGCCGGGACTCCCTCGTCGACGGCCGCCTTGAGCGTCCAACGTCCCTCTCCGGAATCGGAGACGCGGCCTTGGAAGTTGTCGAGCTTGGGGCTTTGGGCGAAAGCCGCCGCCGCCAGATCCAGGAGCCATGATCCGATCACGCTTCCCCGCCGCCAAGTCTCGGCGATGCCGGCGACGTCAAGATCGTATTGATAATGCTCCGGATCGCTCAGGGGCGTCGTCTCGGCGTCTTGAGCGCCCGCGCTTTTTCCGATGCCGGCATGGCGCAGAATGTTGAATCCCTCGGCGTAGGCCGCCATGAGCCCGTACTCGACACCGTTGTGGACCATCTTGACGAAGTGTCCGGCGCCGGAGGGGCCGCAGTGAAGATACCCCTTCTCCGCGGTCGACGGCGCGCCTTTCCGGCCGGGAGTCCGGGGCGCCGAGCCTTCCCCGGGCGAGAGCGACGCGAAGATGGGATCGAGGCGTTTGACCGCGTCCGTGGCCCCTCCGATCATCAGGCAGTAGCCGCGTTCGAGGCCCCAGACGCCTCCCGAGGTCCCCACGTCGAGATAGCCGATGCCCTGGGCCGCGAGGGCCTTGGAGCGCCGGATGTCGTCGTGGTAGTGGGAGTTGCCTCCGTCGATCACGGTGTCGCCGCTCGAAAGGCACGGCGCGAGCTTTTCGATGGCTTCGTCGACGGCCGCCGCGGGGAGCATCAACCAGACCGCGCGGGGCTTATCGAGCTTCCGGCATAAATCCTCGAGGGAGGCCGCGGCGGCCGCTCCTTCCCGGGCGAGGTTTCGCGCCGCGTCGGGGTGGACGTCGAAGACCGCGCAGGAATGGCCCGCCTTCATCAGGCGGCGCGCCATGTTGCTCCCCATCCTGCCCAAACCGACGATTCCGATTTGCATGTCCTTGATACCATGCGTATTATATTAACGGTCGCTGCGTGGACGCCAGAAATTTTATGGATCATCTCCGGGTTTTCCCAGACGCCGCGGCCGTCTGCCGCGCGGCGGCCGAGGAATTCGTCCGGGCCGCCTCGGAGGCGATCGGGGCCCGGGGGCGCTTCGCGGCGGCTCTGTCGGGAGGCTCGACGCCGCGGGGGCTTTACGCCCTGCTCGCGGACGACGGCGAGCCCTTTAGAGGCCGCGTCGACTGGAGCCGCGTCCATTTTTTCTGGGGAGACGAGCGCTGCGTTCCTTCGGATCATCCGGAGAGCAATTACAGGATGGCGCGGGAGACGATGCTGGAGAAGTTTTCGCCTCCCCCGGAGAACGTTCATCGGATCCCCACCGAACTCCTCGATCCTGAAAAGATCGCCGGAAGCTACGAGAGGGATCTTAGGCGCTTTTTCAAGCCGGCGGCGGGAGAGCCGCCGCGCTTCGACCTTATTCTCCTGGGGATGGGACCCGACGGGCACACCGCATCCCTTTTCCCGCGGACGGAGGCGCTCGGGGCTCGCGGGCGGCTCGTCGCCGCCAACTGGGTGGAGAAGCTGCGCGCCCATCGCGTCACCCTGACGCTTCCCGTCATCAACAACGCCCGTCGCGCGCTCTTTCTCGTCGCCGGGGGCGACAAGGCGAAGGCTCTCGACGCCGTCCTGCGTGGCCCGCGCCGTCCCGAGGATCTTCCGGCCCAGGCGGTTCGGCCCGTCGACGGGGAGCTGTGGTGGTTCGCGGATAGGGCGGCGAGCCCCGCTTTCTGACAACCCGCGGAACTCGCCGCCCTTGACGGCCGTCAGCGGGCGAGCACCGTCTCTCGCACCTTGACGCCGCCGGCCATGCTCGTGCGCTGCTCCGGCGTGAAGAAGGTGTAGGGGTAGACGGCCCCCAGCCGGCTCGCCTCGTCGAGCCTGTTGCGATGCTCGGCCGGGATTTCAAATTCGAGCGAGGCAAGGAGATCCCCCAGCTGCCCGACGTCGGTCGCGCCGATGATGGCCGAGCTCACCTGGGGCTGGGCGCAGACCCAGTTGAGGGCGATCTGCGAGGGAGAGCGGCGAAGATCGCTGGAGACCTCCTGCACGACGCGCAAAACGCTCCAATCTTTGTCGCTGAATCGCGGGGTCAGCATGCTCCCTTGGTCCTGCATGGTCTGAATGCGCCCTTTGCCCGAGACATTGGCTCCCGAGCGTTGGTATTTCCCGGTGAGAAAACCGCCGGCAAGCGGGCTCCAGGCGCAAATCCCCATCCCGAGATGGCGGGCGGCGGGAATATGCTCGCGCTCGATGTCGCGCTCGACGAGGGAATACTCCATCTGCATGGCGCAAAGCCTCTCGTAGCCCCGCCACTGGGCCAGGGTCTGGGCCCGGGAGGCGTACCAGCTCGGCGTGTTGCTGAAGCCGATGTAGCGCGCCTTGCCGAAATGAACGAGATTGTCGAGAGTCGCCATGACCTCCTCGACCGGCGTCAGCGTGTCCCAGGCGTGCAGCCAGTAGAGGTCGATGTAGTCGGTTTGGAGGCGCTTGAGGGAGGCATTGATCGATTCCAGGATATGCTTGCGGCCGTTGCCGCCGCCGTTGGGATCGCCGGGCGCTGTGTTAAACGAGAACTTGGTCGCGAGAACCACGCGGTCGCGGCGCCCCCTCTCCTTGAGGAACTTCCCGACGATTTCCTCGCTGTGGCCGTCGGTGTAGTTATCCGCGGTGTCGATGAAATTGCCGCCCGCGTCCAGGTAGCGCGACAGTATCTGCCGGGCGGCGCTCTCGTCCGAGCCCCAGCCCCACTCCGTGCCGAAGGTCATCGCGCCAAGGCAGAGCGGCGAAACCCGCAGGCCGGTCTTGCCCAGAAGACCGCATTCCGATAAAGACTTGTTTTCCATGATCACATCCTCCGTATTGGGTTAACGTCTCGAGGGAGCCGAAAGGCCCGGCCTTCGAGTCCGTCGCAGGTTCTCGCAACGCTACGGCCCGTTGGAATAAAAAAAGCCCCCGCCGCCCATCATGGGCGGCGGGGGGGCGGGCCTTCGGGAGGCCGCGCGAGAGATCAGAAGTCGAAGAAGGCCGCTTCCGCCGCCACGTTGTTGCAGCGCGTGCCTTTGGAATCGGTCATCTTCGTGCGCATGTAGCCGGACTCTCCCCAGGAGGTTCCCCAGCTGTTGCGAAGAATCCAGATGCCTTTGCCGGGGGGGAGGTTGCCGTTCTTGTCGAACTTGGCGCCTTCGTTGTCCCAGCCCACGATGTTGATCATATGGTCCAGTTGGGCGTTGGCCACACAGCCGTTGTAGACGCCGCTCCGGTATTGCATCCAATCGCCGGCGCCGGCTCCCACGGCGATCGAGAGAGGCTTGCCGTTCTGGGCCATGTAGGTCTCGATGTCGCGGACGGAAGGGCCCCGGCTTGCGCTTCCCAGCATATGCCAGCCCTTGATGTGGGCGGCCAAATGGGCGTTCGCCGGGCATTGCCCCGCGCCCTGGGCGTAGGGGCAGGTGCGCCAGAGCGGCTGGCCTCCCGGAGTGACGAAGTCGTTGGCGGAGTCGAAGTCGCCGCCGTTGCAGCCGTCCGACTCCTTTGAATTGTCGATGAGCCACTCCTGCGAAAGACGGCCCGGGTCGTCGCCCATCAAAGCATGACCGTCGCGGTGCGTCGCGGTCAGGCTGAAGGCCCAGCAGGAGCCGCACTGCCCTTGATCCTCGATCTGCGTAAGCCGGGGCCGAAGGTCCATCGTGTCCGGGATGGACGCACGAACGGATTCGATGGAGGCCATGCCGGGCACGGGAGTGAACGAGACGTAGTCCGCATGGCGGTTCGGGTTCGGACGGAAGCCCATCGCGCGGCGGACGTCAGAGCCCGAGACCTCATAGGTCCTTTGAAAAGCGGGCGACGCGGCGCTCGGGGCGGCGATGGATTTGGCCGCCTTGGGGATTTGCAGAGAGCCCATGACGGCGCTGACGCTGGGAGCTCCCTGCCTGAAATCCACCTTGTCCTCGGCGAGGCCGGGGACGCCGATCCAAGCCGTCAAGGCTAAAACTCCGATGAGGTTTCTCTTCTGCATCATCTCCTCCTATAGGAACCGTCGTGACCTTCGTGAATCTCGTTTGACCGCTGCACAATAGCAAAATAATAGGCGACCGGAGCAAGCAGCGCCTGGGGCTTGGGACCCAAACGCCCCTAGGACTAAAGACCTATAGGAGCCGGTCTGGGAGCGGGAAAGATTGGCTCGGCCGTCGCGTTAAGCCTCGCCGACGCCGAGCGCATCGCGCGAAAGTTCGAATCCGCGGATTGACGCCGCCTACAAGCCCGAGAAGAAGTTGACGACGGCCGAGCCCGCGGAGGCGAGCGCGTTGCCGGCGGCATGAGCCGCGCTTTGAGCGTCGTTCTGGATGCTGCCGCCGAGCGATGCGGCCCCGCTCACCACGCCGCCAAAGAAGTTCGTCGCGGGCTTGCCGATGTCGTTATTGAAGGCGTTGGAAGCGCCGGCATAGACTCCGCCGAAAAAGCCCGCCACGGGATTATGGGTGAGGTCGCGGCCCAAGTCGCCGCCCCAAGACTTCAAGTCTCCGTAGAACCCCAGCAGATCCTTGTAGCCCGTCGATCCGAGCCAACGGACATCTCCGACGAAATCTCCCAGGAGCCCTTCAAACCACGGGGTAGCTGTGCAGAAGGCGTTGCCGATGAGGCCGCCGAGGGCGCCGACTCCGACTCCGATCATACGGCCGCCGATGTT
>JAJZAK010000024.1 GCA_021799485.1 bacterium
GCCTCTTGAGCCGTTCCTTAAGCCGCTTCTCGTCGCCCTCGTCGCCCGGCTGGTAAAATTCGACGGGATCGGGCATGTAGAGCTGCGGCGTATAGTGGCCGGGAAAATCGTGGGGATACCGATAGCCTTCGCCGTGGCCGCGCGTCTTGCGGTCCATGCTTGCGTCTCGGAGGTGATCGGGCACCTCGCGCGCCGGCCCCGTCTGGGCTTCCTTTTCGGCGCGGGATAGCGCCATGTAGGCGGAGTTGGACTTCGGCGCGAGCGCGAGATAAACCGCCGCATGGGCCAAAGGGATCTTGGCCTCGGGAAGCCCTATCCGCTCCGCCGCCTCGGAGGCCGCCTGGGCGACGAGCAGCGCGCGCGAGTCCGCGAGGCCCACGTCCTCCGACGCGGCGATCACGAGCCGGCGCGCGATGAAGCGCGGGTCCTCCCCGGCCGCGAGCATCTTCGCCATCCAATAGAGAGCGGCGTCGGGGTCCGACCCCCGCAGGGACTTGATGAAGGCCGAGATATGGTCGTAGTGATCGTCGGACTTCTTGTCGTAGCGGATCATGCGCCGGCGCGCGCACTCCTCCGCGACGGCCCGATCGACGCGGCGACGGCCCGAGGAGTCGGGCTTGGTCGAGAGCGCCGCCAATTCCAGGGCATTGAGGAGCCGCCGCGCGTCTCCCTGGGAGCTTCTCAGGAGATGCCCGCGCGCCTCCGCGGAAAGCTCGATCGCGAACGCTCCCACTCCGCGCGCCTCGTCCCTAAGCGCCCGATCGAGGATCGTCGCGAGCTCCTCCTCCGAAAGAGGCTTGAACTCGAAGGCCGAGAGCCGAGAGAGGAGCGCGGCGTTGACGTAAAAGGAAGGATTCTCGGTCGTCAGCCCGATGAGCACCGCCTCCCCCCTCTCGACCGCCGGCAAGAGAACGTCCTGCTGGGTGC
Source organism: bacterium (assembly GCA_021799485.1). GTDB lineage: Bacteria > Elusimicrobiota > Elusimicrobia > UBA1565 > UBA9628 > JAJZAK01. Next base: position 928 of record JAJZAK010000024.1, read on the forward strand.
GCGTGAAGTGGTGTATCTCGTCGATAAGAAGAAGGGTCCTTTCGCCCCGCGAGCTCCTTTCCCTCGCCTCCGCGAGAAGCCGACGCAGTTCGGGCGCCCCGGCGCTCACGGCGTTCATATCGACGACCGCGGCTTGGAGCCCGGCGGCGATCACCCGGACCAGCGCGGTCTTTCCCGTCCCCGGAGGCCCGAAGAAGATCGCCGAGGAGAACTTCCCGGCCTCGATCAAGCGCCGGAGCATCCGGCCCGGGCCGAGAAGATCCTCCTGCCCCACGAACTCCGCAAGCTCGCGCGGGGCCATCCGAGCGGCCAGGGGAAGGTCCTTGGCCTCCCGGACCCCCTTCCCCGCGAAGGAGAAGAATTCCTGACGCGAACTCATTTCCTCGCGCCGGAAAGGGCCTTGCGCAAACGCAGCGCCATCGCCTCCATCTTCGTCTCGACGAAGCGCTCGTTGTCGGACGAGGCGCCCTTGAGCTTGTAATTGTCGGCGGCGTAATAAATCGCGGTGAGGATCGCGAGCTTGGCGCTGTCGGCGATATTCCGGTTCTGGCGGGCCAAATCCTCCATCCGATCCTGCACGTCCTTGGCGAGCGATGCGATCTCGATCTGGGTGAGCCCCTCGATCTCGACCGCGACGCGGCTCTTGAAGATCTCGATGTCGACGGGGCCCATGTCAGCGGCGAATCATCCCGCCACCTTCGCGAGCTTGCGCGAGAGCCTCTCGAGCCTCGCGCGCAGAGCCTCCCGGCGGCGGCCTTCCGAGGCGAACCGCCTCAACTCGTCCTTAAGCCTGGCATTCTCGCCGGAAAGCCTCTCCTGGTCGCGCCTGAGCTTGACGGTTTCCGCCACGAGCTTTTCCATCTCGGCGGCGGCCTCTTCGATCGCCTCCTCCAGGCGCTTCACGGTCGCATGGGGGATCATGGTGATGTCCGGCTTTTCTACTCTCGCAGCTTCGCGCCGAGGCCGCGGGTGAGCCGGCCCAGGATTTTGGAGACGGCGGCGGAGACTTCGACGTCGGTCAGCGTTCTGTCGGGCGCGCCGAAATAAAGCCTCAACGTGAGGCTGCGAAGCCCCTCGGGGATGCCGCGGCCGGCGAACTCATCCGCGAGCTCCCAGGAGGAAAGCTCCCGCGCTCCGGCGTCTCCCAAGGCCCCGGAAACGTCGGCCCAGCGGACGGAGGCCGGGATGAGGATCGAGAGATCGCGCCAGGAGCCCTGGAAAGGGGACGGCGCCTTGAAGCGCCGCCCGGCGCGCCTCCGCGCGCCGGGCGTCAGGGGCTCCAGGTCGACCTCAAAGAGAAGGACTCCCCCCGGCTCGAGATCGAAGGCGCGGGCGACCGCCGGCCTCGCGATCCCGTAGGCTCCCAGGACCCGGGAGGCGCCCTCCCCCGCGAGGAAGCGGGCCGCGCCAGCGTGATAGAAGATCCCTTCGGCGAAACCCGCCGGAGCCGCGTCGCGCCAGCGGCCTTCCGGAATCCCGGGCGTCACATCCTCGACAATCCCCTTGAGATCGAAGAAATCGGGAGCCCTCGTCCGGGACTTGTCCCAATAGCGCGGGGGCATCGAGCCCATGACGATCCCGGCGAGCCTCTCGCGGCCCCGGGGCTTTCCGTCAGGGCCCGTCTCGTAGGCCTCGCCGATCTCGAAAAGCCGCAGAAAGGGCGCCCCGCGGTTGGCGTTGCGCCGCGCGGCCTCGAGCAGTCCGATAAGAAGGGTCGGCCGCAGATGCTCCCATTCGTCCGAGACCGGATTGACAAGGCGGGGGAAGCGCCGATCCGCCGGGTAGCCCGCCCGATCGAGCGACGCTCGCGACAGGAAATCGTAGTGATAGGCCTCGAAAAATCCCAAGTTTGAAAGCCGCGAGCGCAAGGCGCGGCGGGCCTCCTGAGCCGGCGGAATCGCGGCGGGCCCCGGCGTGAAGCGGTGGAGCCTCGAGGGGATGCGGTCGAAGCCGTAGAAACGCGCCACCTCCTCGGCCACGTCGCAAATCTCCGCCAGGTCCGGACGCCACGTCGGCGGCGCCAGCGTGAAGGCGTCGCCGCTTCGACTGAAACTCGCCGCGACGGTCTTTAAGAGCGGCTCCATCTTGTCCGCGGGGATGTCGGCGCCAAGGACGGCGTTGAGCCGCGAAAGGCTGAATCGCACCGCGGGGGGGGCCGTCGCCTCTTTGCCGGCGAAGGTCGCCCCGGCGATTCGGGGCGGGGCGCCGCCCGCTTTTCCGGAGGGCCGGCATGCGTCAAGGATGATCCGCACCGCCCTCAAGGCCGACTCGCGCAGACCGCCCGGATCGACGCCGCGCTCGAAGCGGTAGCTCGATTCCGAGCCGAGACGAAGAAACCTCGACGCCTTCCGGATCGCGCGGGGAAGGAAAGAGGCCGATTCGAGAAAGACCCGCGTGGTGCGCTCCGACACCGCCGATTTCCCGCCTCCCATGACGCCCGCGATCGCGGCCGGCGCGGACTTGTCCGCGATGACGAGGCAGGACGGATTGAGGGCATAATCCTTGCCATCAAGGGCCGCGACGCTCTCGCCCTCGCGCGCCCATCGCACATGGATCTCCCCCCCCGCGATCCGGTCCGCGTCGAAAGCGTGGAGGGGCTGCCCCACGTCCCAGAGGACGTAGTTCGAGGCGTCGACCAAGACGTTCGTCGCCTTGGCGCCGAGGGCCGAGAGGCGCCGCGAAAGCCACGCCGGGCTCGGTTTTGCCGAGACCCCGTCGATGAGAAGGCCTAGATAGGCGGGACAGGCCTCCGGAGCGTCGAGAAAAACGGGGAAAGCAGGGCTCGACTCCGGCAGGCGCGGCAAATCCGGGGCGGGCTTGAGCGTCAAGCCGCGCAGAGCCGCGATCTCTCGGGCAAGCCCCCGATGCGAGAGGCAGTCAGGACGATTCGGGGTCACGTCGACGTCGAGGACGGCGTCCGGCGGAGAGCCCAGCTTCCCCGAGAGGTCCGTCCCGGGCTCCAGCGCGGACTCGAGGACAAGAATGCCGTCCTGGGGGTCCTCGGGCAAGCCCAACTCGGGGGCCGAGCAGATCATGCCCTGGGACTCCACGCCCCGGATGCGGGCGCGGGCGATCGCCCGGCCCCCGGGAAGAACCGCGCCCACTCGGGCCAAGGCCACCGTCTGCCCCGCCTTGACGTTGGGCGCCCCGCACACGACCGCGAGGACGGAACCTCCGTCCTGGACCGAGCAAACGGAGAGACGGTCGGCGTTCGGATGCTTCTCCACGGAAACGACCTTCGCGGCGACGACGCTCTGAAACGACGCGCCGAGGGTTTTGACTTCCACGACCTCGAATCCAAGCCTTAAAAGATCCTCGGCCAGGCGGCCGGCGTCGGCGTCCAGCGGGGCATGATCCTCGAGCCAGGAGAGCAGAAACTTCATCCGGCGAACTGCCCCAGGACCCTCAAGTCATTTTCGTAAAAAGCGCGGATGTCCTGGACGCCCCATCGCAGCATCGCGATGCGCTCGACTCCCATGCCGAAGGCGAACCCCGACCAGCGCTCCGGGTCCACCCCGCAGGATTTGAGCACGTTCGGATGGACGACGCCAGAGCCCAGCATCTCGATGTAGCCCGTCCGCTTGCAAAGGCCGCAGCCGGCCCCGCGGCAGACGAAGCATTCGACGTCCACCTCGGCGGAGGGCTCCGTGAAGGGGAAATACGACGGCCTGAACCGCAGCTTTGTCTCGGGGCCGAGCAAGGCCTTGAGGAAGACCTCCAAGGTCCCCTTCAAATCCGAGAAGCCGATCCCCTCGTCGACGCAGAGGCCTTCGATCTGGTGGAACACCGCCGAGTGAGTCGCATCGACGTTTTCTCGGCGAAAAACCCTTCCCGGAGAGAAGATTCTCAGCGGCGGCGGCCTTTTTTCCAGCTCGCGGCCCTGGACCGGGGACGTATGGGTCCTCAAGACAAGGCCCTCCGAGCCCTCCAAGTAAAAGGTGTCCATGAGGTCTCGCGACGGGTGATGCTCCGGGATGTTGAGAACCTCGAAATTATAGCGCTCCGTCTCGATGAGCGGGCCTTCGGCCCACTCAAACCCCAGGCTCAGCAAAATCCCTGCGATTTCCTCGATCGTCTGCGTCAGGGGGTGGAGCCCTCCGCGCGGCGGCGGATAGCCCGGAAGCGTCGGGTCGTTGAAGAGAGGCTTGAGCGCCTCCTGGTCCAGCGTCTCCGTCAGTTCGCCCATCCGGAGCTTCGCCGCCTCCTCGATCGAACGCTTCAACTCCTGCGCCCGAGGCCCCAAGCGCCTCTTATCATCGAGCGGAAGCTCTCCCAGCTCCCGCAAGAGAAGCGCCAGCGTCCCCTTGCGTCCCAGGAAGGAGACGCGGACCCGCTCGATCTCGTCAAGGCTCGCGGCCTTTTCGACGGCGGCGCGCTCGCCCCCTTCCCATCCCGCGATGACGGCCGCGAGGCGGGTTTCCCAATCCTTCGCGGGCATGGCGCGCCGGCGTTACGCCGACCGCGGTTTCGCGAGCTCGACGAGCTTTTTGAAGGAAGCGCCGTCCTGCACGGCCATCTGCGCCAGCATCTTCCTATTCAAGGCGACGCCGGCCTTTTTGAGGCCGCCCAAGAAGACGCTGTAGCTCATGCCCTGCTCGCGGCAGGCGGCGTTGATGCGGGTGATCCACAGGGATCGGAAATCCCCCTTCTTGTCCTTGCGGCCGACATAGGAGGCCGCGAGGGATCGCTCGACCTGCTGCTTGACCTGGCGCCATTTGCGGCTCTTGTCCCCGTAGAAGCCCTTGGCGAGGCGGAACTTCTTTTTCTTGTGCCGACGAGTGGTGACGCCGCTTTTGATTCTCATGATTAAGCGTAGGGAAGGAAGCGTTCCAGGATTTTGTCCTGCGTCTCCGTCACCGTGTTCTTGCCGCGAAGAAACCGTCCCCGCTTGGCGGACATAGGCGTCAGGAGATGGCGCAAGCCGGCCCTCTTGTGCCGGAAATGGCCGGTCGCCGTTCGGCGGAATCTTTTCTTGGCACCGCTATGCGATCTTAGTTTTGGCATGTTTTTATTATGCGTGCTTGGGAACCAGGGTCATCGAGAGGCGGTTGCGATCCATGCTCGGCGCCTGCTCAACGATCGAGAAAGCGGCCAGCCTTTCGCGCACCGCCGTCAAAAGCTTGAACCCGATGTCCTTGTGCTCCACCTCCCGCCCCCGGAAAACGACGGTGATCCGCACCTTGTCATTCTCCTGGAGAAATTCCTCCATGTGCTTCATCTTGGTTTCCAAATCATGGGCCCCGATTCCCGGCCGGAACCTGACTTCCTTCAAAAAACCCGCTTTCTGCTTCTTGCGCGCCTCCCGAGCCTTCTTTTCCTGGGAGTAGCGGAACTTCGCGAAATCGAGCAGCTTGCAGACCGGAGGATTCGCCAGCGGAGCGATCTCCACCAAGTCCAAGCCGCGGCTTCTCGCCAGAGCGATGGCCTCGGAGAGCGGCCGCACGCCGACCTGGCTTCCGTCCGAGTCAATGAGCCGAACGTTCGATGCGGTGATGCGAAGGTTGACGCGCGGCGCGCCCCTGTCTAAGTCCTTGATGGGATCAGACGCTCCTTCGAGTAACCGCCGTCGCCGTCCTTGAAAACATCGGAGCAACGATATCAACTTTGCCGCGATCCGTCAAGGCGATGATGGCAACGGGCGCCTCTCTCGGAAGGGGGGGGATTCGAACCCCCGAGGGCTGTGACACCCTAACGGTTTTCGAGACCGTCCGTTTCAACCGCTCACGCACCCTTCCATGAGATCGCGACGGCGGAAGCCGAGGCCACAACCGATTTTTTCGCGCCATCCCGGCGGGATTGCCGGGCCGCTGCTTAGGGCTCGTTACGGAACAAGTGACGCACTTCGCCGGGGCGAGGGGATGCCGCCGTCGCCGCGTCGCCGCTTCTGCCGTCGTGGTCCTTACGCAGCCTTGGGCTCGAGGATCTTGTTCTTGACCATGTCGCGCACGACCGCATCGATGTCCTTGCGCGCCTGCTTGTCCTCGACCTCGTAATCCTCGCAGAGCGCGGATGCGATTTCATCCAGCGACTGCCCCTTCCCCAGCCTCTCCCACACGAAAGCGCCGACCTCGTTAAGCGAATAATAGGCGCTCGTATTGAGATCAAGGACGACGATCTCCTCGGCAACCCGCCGCCATGCCACGTGATCGGCATGCTTGTATATGGGCGCCGAGGGGTTCTTGTCAGCCATAGTGCCTCCAGAAATGGTGTTCGGCCGGATACGGGCCGATTGACGATCCGTATTATACGACATAAAGAGGAAAATGATACGATGGCTCGCGCAGGTCATGGAGTTCCCTCCGAAGCCCGCGCGCGAGCCCTATGCCCCTACCCGGACACGCTCCCAGACCCGGTGAAATCCGCAGGAAAATCCTCGGCGTCCTGGGCGTCGCGGCGGCGTTGGCGATCATCGCCATCCCCTCAAGCGACATCCTGCGCGCCCTTCGCGCGTCGCGGCGGCTTATCTCGGGGTTCGAACCGGCCACCTTGCGCTCGGTCCGAGTGCGCTTCGTCGATCCATCGGGCTCGGCCGGCGTCCCCGCCAAATCCCGCCTGCGATTCGTGAATTTCGCGCTGAAGAGCCCGGAGGCTTCGAAAGTCTCCCTGATCGGGGAGTTTAACGGATGGGGCAGCGCGGAGCTCCCCTTGGCCCGGCAATCCAGAAGCCGGTGGGAAATCACCGTTCCCCTGCCCCAGGGACGGCATTATTATCTTTTCGTCGTCGACGGGAAGCCCGAGACGGACCCCCGAAATCCAGACACCGCCTCCTACGCGGGCCGCATCGCGTCCGTCATCGACGTGCGATGAGGAAGCTCCTTCTCGCGCTCGCGGCGATGCCGCTCCTCGCCGCGGACGCCGGGGCCTTTTTCGGAGAGCCCCCGGCGTACATCCTATGGGTCCCGGAGGAAGGCTTCTCCGACTGGCAGCTGTTGAAGTCGCGGCTGGAGGGATGCCCCGCCGCCAAGATCACGGTGGCCGTCTCTCCGGACGACCTGAGCGCCGGCGCCCACGATGCCTTGGGACGCTTGGCGCGACAGGGGAAAGTCGATTTCGCCCTGCGGCTTCCCGGCAACCCCCTGCTCCCCCTCATCTCAAGCGATCCCGCGGCGCCGCGCCCGGGAGACGCCGGGACCCTGCTGGCGGAGGCGAGAGACGGGTACCGGCGATCCCTGGGGGCCTGGCCCAGCGGCTTTGTCCCGGCCGCCGGCGGCATCGACGCCAGCGTGGTCGCGGCCGCCCGAGCTTTGGGGTTTGGCTGGATCGCGACGGGATCGCCCGCGTCCCAGCCGTCTTCATGGATCGCGGACAACGGCGTCGAGCTCGTTCCCTTCGGCGCTTATCCAGGCCTCGCCTCCCCGGCGACGGGGTATGCGGCCCCCTTTCCCCCCGACGCGGGGACTTTCGTCATTGACGAGAACGACGGCGTCTCCTATGCCGGAGCCCTTTTGGGGCTTCTCGCCGCCTGCGCGGCGCGGCCCCCGGCCTTCCCTTTTCAGACGGTCGACGCGGGGCTTAAGTCCCATCCCTCCATGCCGATGCCAGCGAAGACCCTGCCTCCGCCGTGGACGGGCGATTACCAGGCGTGGCAATCCAGCGCCCCTCTTCAAGGAGCCTGGCGGCTCTATGAAGAAGCGGCCCAGGCCGTGAGGCGCTATCAAAATTCCGGCAGCGCCGTTCCCGAGACGATCGACGCCGCCGAATCGGAGCTTCACCGCGCCCAAGCCAATGCCTATTACCGCCTCTGGCAATTCCCGGAGCCGACGGCCGCGCGACTCCGCGGGCAGTTTCTTTCCGCCGTGAGCGCGGTTTACCGAAAGCTGGGCATGACGGCGCCCGAGCTCCTTAAAAACGCGGAGTCGGCGCTCGCCCGCTCGGAGCCGGCGGCCGCGGCGACGGCCCCGGCAACCGAGAGTTCCTGGCGCGTCGAGAGCGGCGACGGTTGGATCGAGTTCCACAACGCCGAGAGCTTTCTTGCGCCGGCGTCCAGCTCGTCCGCCGTCCTCCAGGCGTCCGGGGCCGTCGCGGCGTCTTCAGCGGCCTGGACCATCGACTCCCTGCGGCTCGAATGGGACGACCGTTTCGTGCGCGTCATCGCGACGATGGGAGACTTGGCCCCCTCCCCCTCGACGCCGTACGGGCTCGGCCCCCTCCTTCTCGACGTCTACATGGATCTCAATCATATCCCCGGCGCGGGCCGGACCTCTCTCCTCCCGGGACGGCGCGCCTACGTCCGCCCCGAAAACGGCTGGGAGGACGCCCTGGTCGTCTCGGGCTTCGGAGCCCAACTTTACCGAGGCGGCGCCCGGAGCCGGCCCATCCTCGTCCTCAAGGCTCCCGTCCAAAAAGACGCGGGCCGGCGGCGCGTGATCGCGACCCTGCCGCGCGAGAAGCTCCGAGGCGATCCGCGGCGCTGGCGCTACGTCGCGATCGCGATGGCTCTCGACCCGGCGACCTCGTCCCGGAATCCTCCCCGCCCGCTCAACGCCGCCTCGCCGGCGGCGATCCTGGGCGTCTTGGGCCCCCCGGAAATCCAAAGCCTCCTCCTGCGCCGCCCGTCATCCGGGTTCGTCAAGCTCCCGGCGGTCGGAGCGGAAGACTAAGGCGCTGTCAACAAATAATATGAACGATTTGGCCGGGCAAGTTCGGAGCGAAACAAGGAGCGAGGAGCGAGCATGCCCGCGGCGGCATGTAAGCGACGAGCGACGCGGTTGCAGCCCGAAATCGCCCGGCCCCTCCGGGGGAGCGCGATCCCGGCCGATTCCTTCGTTGCTCGTCGGTTACAAGGCCTCGGCATTGCGCCCTCCTCGCGCCTCGGACTCGGCGCAGCCTCGCGCTCCTAAATCGTTCATATTATTTGTTGACAGCGCCTAATACCGGCTGATGCGCCGGCTCTTGGTGTCCGTGTCGCCGGCGGCGTTGCGGACGGTCACGACGACGTCGTTGACGCCGGGATGGAGCTGGATTTCGGCCGCGAAATCCCCGTGATCGCCGACATGCGCCGGGACATCGTTGACCGTGACCTCGATCGTCGGCGACTTCACGATCCCTTGCACGAGATATTTGTCGGCGGAGACGGTCTCGTCTTTCGAGGGGCGCGTCAGCCTCCACGCCCGATGGATGTCCGCCTCCCCCTCGTCCGCGTCGGCGCGCGCCGATCCGATCGAATAGAGCCTGGGCGCGGAAAACTTATCCTGGGCGCCGAGGAGGTCGATGAGCGCGATGCGCCACCAATAGATCCCGGCGTCGAGACCGGACTCCGCCGGAACGAAGCGGCGCTCCGGATCGTAGACGCGGTTGAAGACGATGACGGAGAAATTCCGGTCCAATGACGCCTGCACGCGGTAGCCCGAGAGGGGGAGGCCGACGCTCATGGCCCTGATGTCGGCGGAGAGATCCTCGCCGTCGGCCGAGGCCTTAATTTCCTCGGGGCGCGCCTGCGCGACGGCGGCCCCCGGCGCGATCGCGATCTTGGCCCGCCCCCCGGCCCCCGCGTCCCCGCCGTAATCCGCGATTTCGGCTCGAAAGCCGTCCATGTCCCGTATCCTCGCCGCGGGGCCCGGCGCCAAACCCAGCGGGGCGGTCGTCTGCATGCCGGCTTTCACATCCACGGTCTTCCCGGCGGAGCTTACCGCGGCCATTCCCGCGTAGACTTTGACGACGGTGCTGAGGTCCTGGCGTATCCGGGCCAGGTATTGCGTGTCTCGAGTCTTGGGGGTGATCCGGGCCGACGGCGTGACGATCATCGCGCGCCGGGCCAACGCCGACCCGCGACGAAGATTGATGTCCTGGGGCGTAGACGGCGGCTTGAGGATCGCGAGACTCTGGGGCCCGATATGAATGACGCCGCCGTCAAGGAAGCCCACGTCGGCCCGCGACGCGATCATCGTGCGCACCGCGTCGCCGCGGTAGAGCTGGATGGAAACCGTCGCGGCTTTCCAGTCCGCGGTCTCCCGCTGGCGCAGCTCCACCTTATTGATCAAGGACAGAAAGCGCGCCGCCCGCATCTCTTCCTTAATGAGAGAGACGGGGACCTTGAGCACCATTCCCGGGAGGGCGGCGGTGGGATCGGAGGAGGGAAGCGTGTTGTAGCGCAGGATGCGATCCCAGCTCTTCGGATCCTTGAGGTATTTCCGGGCGATTCCCCAGAGCGTGTCCCCCGGCCGGACCGGGACGTCCTGAAACCGCGCCGGCTCGCGGGAAAAACCCGGAGCGGACGCGAACAACCAGATCGCGAGGGCCGCTATTTCAAGGCCGCCGCGACTTGGCGAACGATGCCTTCCTCGTCGAGGCATAGATTCTTCGGTATCTCGAACAGGAACGTCGCGCCGGAGCCCGGCTCGGATTCCGCCCACACGCGGCCCAGATGCGCATGAACGAAGAACCGGACGATCGCCAAGCCCAACCCCGTTCCTCCCTTGCTGTGGTTTTGCACCTGCTCGAACTTGCCGAAAAGCCGGCTCAGGAACTCCTTCGGGATGCCCTCTCCGGAATCCTTGACGCTCGCGCGCACGACGCCGCCCAAGTCCTTGATCTCTATTTCGATGCGTCCGCCCTCCGGCGTGACCTTGATCGCGTTGCCGAGAAGATTGACGAAAACGCGCTCCAGCATGTCGCTATCCCCCCGGATCTCGCATGAACGATCCCCCAGAAGCGCCACCGAGATGCCTTTGCGCTGGGCGAGAGATTCCAGGATCGAGATCGCGCGGGAGGCCGCATCGGCCAACACGAGGGGATTGAGCTGGATGCGGACCTTGCCCGCGTCCATTTTGGCGATGTCGAGGATGTTGTTGACCATCCCGAGCAGCCTGGTCAGCGAGCGCTTGACCGAGGACACCATCCCCTTCTGCTCAACGTTGAGCCCTCCCGCCACTTCCTTCAATAGGACGTCCAAAAACCCCATCGCGGAGCCGATGGGGTTGCGCAAGTCGTGCGTGATGTAGTGGAGGAAATCCTCCTTCATTTTGTCGAGCTCGCGCTCCACGGTCACGTCCCGAAGCGCGAGGACGAACCCCCTGGAGGCGGCGTTCTCCGGGGCCACGACCGGATGGGAGAGAATCCTGAGGTAGCGCCGTTTGTCACCGTTGGGAACGTCGACGTCGCGGAACGTTCCAGGACGCGGAGATTTCAAAGCGGACAAGATCGCCTCCTGGAGGGGCGACGCCGCGAGAACGCTGTCGAGGCGCTCTCCCTCGAGCGAGCCGCCATGATCCCAGCCGAGAAGCTCGCAGGCCCTGCGGTTTCCCAGGAGGACACGGCCTTCGGGGTCCACCATCAGGATGCCGTCCGAGATCGAAAAGAGGATCGCCTGGGTCTTGCGCTGCTCGGCCAAGAGCCGGTCGACTTGCAGCTCGGCGTAGGCCCGCAGCTGGTCCGTCATCCCGTTGAAAGTTTCCGCCAACATCCTGAGCTCATCGTCTGTCCTAAGAGAAACTTTGGCCGCGAAATCGCCCTGGGCGACTCGTTGCGCCGCTTGGGTCAGCGAAAACAACGGCCTGGTGAGGTGCCGCACGAGGCCGCCGGCTCCCAGGAGAGACAGGAAGATCACGCCAACGGCGGCCCAGGCCAAGGCGCGCTTGACCGAGCGGGAGGCGGCGAACGCATCCCGGCTGTCCTGCAGAACGACGACCGCCATGGGAGCGCGCCGCGACGGGGCATAGGCGCCGACATAAGACCTCCCCCCGGGAGCCACGAACGATTCGGAACCGACGCTCCGAGCGGCCTTGGCGAGCGACACGATCGGCCACCGCGCGAAATCCTTCACCTGGGCGGCGTCAAGTTTTCCCGCGGGATAGGCGAGAGGAACGCCCCTCCCGTCGATGAGAACCGCGAAGCCCGTCCCGCCGACGCGCTCCCCGGCGATCCTATCGGCCAGGGATTTTAGGCACACTTCGGCGCGAACGATGCGGGAAGACAAAGGAGCATAGAGGTCGACGATCGGGAGGCCGGCGGCAAGACGCACCGTCAAGAGACGGCGCCCCTCTTGCATGGCGGCGCGCAGGGACGGCGGCGTGGGGGGAGCGGCCGCGCCGGCCAAAGGCGAATCGGGGTTATAGGCCTTGAGAAGCTCACGGCCGCTCTCGTCTAGGATCGCGATCTGGAAGACATCGGGGTTGGCGTCTAGAAAGCGCTTTAAAAGGTTTGTCTTGTCACCCCATGGGGCGTTCGACCGGAGCGTCCCCAAGATGAAGGCCGCGCCTCTCTCCATGGAGGCCAGATAGTCGTCGACTCCGGTCGCGAGCTTATCCGCGAGATTTGTCTGCAGCTCGAGAACGGCGTCCTCGATGCCTCTCTGGCTGAGATTCAAGACCCAGGCGCCCAGCATGAGGACGGGGGCCATGGCCAAAAGGCCCATCCACAGAGCGAACCGTCGGAAGAGGCCGGAGCGCGCCCAATCGATCATCCCAATAATCCGTCCATAAGGATAAGGCTACTCGTGAGGAGAAGTCAATACGCGCCCCAAACGCCGATATCGTACCGGATCGAAGGAAAGCACCGCCTCGTCGTACCCCGACTTGACGTCCCCTGGACCCAGGCTTCGGGCAAGCCGCCGGGACAGACGCCCCGCGTCCTCCCATTCTTTTCTCGCGGCCTTCCCGAAACCCAGACCCCTTAGGGCGCGCGCGCGCAAAAGACGCGCCTCGATAAAATTAGGCTCCAAGGACGCGGCGCGATCAGCGCACTCAAGCATGGCGGGCCAATCGCGGCGATGGGCCAGAAGCTCGGCCTCCATGGCGGGATAAAGAGCGTCGAAAGGCGCCAACGCCCCGGCCTTTCTGATCTCGATCAGCGCCCGCTCGGGCCGCGGCGGCCGCAGCCGCAGATAGGCCCGCGCGAGCCTTTCATGCCCCTCGGCATCCGCCGGGAACCAGCGCAGACAGCTTCGCGCCGCGGCGATATCCTTCGCCCCTTGCACAGGCTCCGCCGCGCAGGACCTCTCCAGCGCGCGCGCTCCAAAAGCCGCCAGGGCCGCGATCGCTCCCGCCGCGCAAAAGAGCCTCCAGCCGGCGGCGCCCGGCGGCCTTTGACCCGCGCGAGAAGGAAGGCAGGCCAGGGCCGAAAAAAAGAGCAAGGCGGCGCCCGGGAGGTGGAGGATGTTGTCGACGACGGCATGCGCGGACATGGCGATCACCGCGCGAAAGGCGGCTTCCTCCTCCAGATTCTTCTGGCGACGCCAATCCGCGGCTTTCCATGCCGCCGCGAGAAACAAAGCCAGCCCGATCAACCCCGCATCGGCCGCGAATTGAAGGATCTGGCTATGCGCTTGCTCGGCATAAAATCCAAAATGGACGAGCGGCCGCCCCGAAGGAGGCAGGTGCCGCAAAAATCCGGCGGCGAAATTCCCCGGCCCCGCGCCCAAGAAGGGATGATCGGCCGCCACGTTGAGCGCGGCGGCCCAAATGCGGGGCCGCGCCATACCGGCCGCCCATCCGAACTTAAAGACCGCGCTCCACAGATAATTCCACCAGCGCATCGGCAAAGCCGCGAGCCCGGCGAGGAGCGCGGCGACGACGGCACTCGCGCGGCGCCTCGACCAGGGGCGAAAAAATCCCACGAGAAGCGCCGCCAGCACGCCTAAAAGCGCGCCCCGGGACTTGATTCTGAGGATGCCGATCAGGGCGAGCAGCGCCGCGGCGGCCGCCGCGCGCCCAAGCTTGGCGTCGGCCTCGGGATTGCCCCACACGCCAAGACCGGCGGCGGCCACGGCCGCCAGGACGAACGCCGTGTAGTTCTCATTAGGAGGCAAAAAGCCCGGGTGAGCCACTCTCGCCGCGGGGCCCACGATCAACGCGCAGGCCAGCAGCCCCAAAAACCAGTAGGGCCGCCAGCGGGATCGTTCGGCGCGCAGCAGGCCCCATAACGCCACGGCCCCCCCCCACTTCGCGAGCGGCCAAAAGCCGAGCAGGGGCTCCGCCGAATGGGCGACGGAAAGAGACATCCAAGCCAGCCACGAAAGCCACCACGCCATGCCGGGCACTGCGGCCGATTCGGGCTTCAAGGATGCGACGGCAAAAATTAGAACCATCGCCGAAAGGAATTCCCAAGGCTTCGAAAAGCCTCCCAGGAGGAGGCCGCCGAAAAGCACAAGGAGCAGCCCTACGGCATAGCGGCCGGACTTCAGTCGAGGCAACGCCGCAAGCTCTTAGTGGAAGACGAGCTCAGCAGGGCACTCCGACATGTTGTGGACGCCCGGCTGGGGAGACGGTTTGGGGGGACTGCCGTCGGGACATTGGTAGTAGCAAAAATTGCCGTTCGGAGTGCTCTCGAATCTCTGCACCCGGCAGACCTGGTCGAGGATATGAACCCCGCCGCGCGACGGCGAGCGCTTCTTGATCGTCGGCGCCATCGTCGAACCGGCCTGAGTCGCCAGAGAGAGCATCTGCGCGTCCGCGGAGTCCGCCGTGGCCGGAACGCCATCGGGCGTCAACATGCGAATCTGGCCGTCCTTCCTGTTTTTTCTGTGCCTTTTGACGAGGGAAGCGTCGGCCGCCTCGTCCCCCGTGTCGGCGTCGGTGTCGGCGTCTTGGGGCGGCGTCGTTACGGTCGTCGTGCTGCCGTTGGGAGGCGCCGGCGCATGCCCCTTCGCCGCCACGAAACTTTGCAGATCCGGATTCCACCGGAGATCCCAGTATTGGGGACGACCTTCTTCGTTGTTGCCGACGAAGCCCAGATGGATGGGATCCGGCAAATTGGACTGTTGGCCGTCGGGGGTCACGGTGTTGACGACGGCCGCGAGATCGGGATGGGTGCCGTCGTTCTTGAGCTTGCCGTCCTTGTCGCAGGCGAAATAAAGGAGCGAGCCCATCGCGCCGCCTTGCCCGATGATTTTAAAGTACTGGCCGTTGATGACGTTGAGCTGCCCCGAAGCCTCGACCTGCGCCTTACGAAGCGCCAGCAGTTCGTCCCGGGAGGTGGAAAGAGACCCCAGCGTGATTTTGCCGTCGGCGCTGATATGCAAAGGGACATTGGGCCTCGTGCTGGAGCTGGAAGGCGGGGTCAGGTAGACTTTCCAATCCTGGGGCCCAACGGCGGGGAAGCGCTGGCCATAGATGTTGTCCTTGTCCGTAATATTGAACACCCCGATCTCGTTGACCATCTGATTGCTGAACGGGTCGAGGCGGCTGTACATCTTGATCGACAGTTTCTGGCCTTTCACCGTCGTCACGATGGCGCCGTTCTTATTGAGGTCTCCCTGATCTCCATAGAGCGCTTCCGCGTCGAAGCCGGCCGAGGCGTTGAGCGGGGGCGGCGCCGGAGGCTCCGGCTTATGGCCGGGGCCCGGCTGATGTCCGGGGCACCGGGCTCCGCCGGGGCAGGAAACGGGCGCCACCCCGCCTCCCGCGCCGAAGATTTGGGCCTTCGATTGAAGGTTTTGGGCGACACGACTCCCCAAGGAAAGCGCCGAGGCCGCCTGGGGATGAAGCTTTTGCCGCCCACCCCACAGGACGCGATGCGCGATCTCGGCGCTTTGATTGAGGAAGCCGAAGATCTGGTATTCCCGCGCCGAATCCTTCTTCTTGGAATTCGCCGGCCCGCGAGAAGATTCTTTTTCAACGTCCTTGACGAACTGATTCTTGGCCAGTTGTCCGTTGAATTCATCGTATGAAGGCAGCTGCGGCGCCTGGATCAAACGTTTGCGAAGCCGGGGCGCCGCCCAGCCGACCGCCGAGGCGCGATCACCGATGATGATATAGAGTTCCGCGGCTTTCCCGTAACGCGCCCTGAGGCTCGAATGCGACTTGAGCCAGCGCTTCGCCAGGACGCGGCCTTCGGGGATCGAAATCCCAAGGCTATCCTGCTTCGCGAGGAAACCCGCCAAACGCTCGGCGAAAGCCTTGGCGGCGGGGCTGGATGGCTCGCTCAGCGATTTCGCGAGCTGCGGCACCATTCCGCTATTAGAATGCCCAGCCGTCGCGGGACCCGCGTTCGCCGACAGCACGACGACAGGCGTCGCGACGGCGGCGAGCGCGGCCATCACGGCCAGAGCGCCCGCCATCCTGGTCTTGGCCGCCGCGGCCTGCGCCGCCGGTTGAGCCTTCCCGATCATCATCGCTGACAGTATATTGAAGGGAGGGAAACCCCGCAAGGACCGAAGGTCCCATCCCACTCCCCGGCCGGAAGTCCTAATTGGCATTGTTGGCACTGGCGACCGTCGCTTGCGCCGCGGGCATCCCGCCGGCATTCACATCGGATTGGAGCGTGGTGAGAGCTTGATTGAGATTTTGATTTTGGATTAGGGACCTGGGTGTATTGACCCCCGCGGTGTAGGCGTTCACGGTGGGGCAAATGTTGCCGACCCATTGCGAATAACCGGACGCCCCCCTCGACCCCATGGACTGCTTAAAGCCCTGTGCGGCGGCGGCAACCGCGTTGGACAAAGTCTCTTGAGCTTGCTGCTGGGGCTGCGACTGCGCCTCTCCAATCGTTTGTTGGAATTGTTCATTGACTTTCTGGGCGCAATTTACGACCGAGGAGGCATTCGGGCAGACCTGCTGGCTTTGGACATCGCTCCAGGAACCCGGCCCTTGGATGGCGAGGAATTGCGGCTGGGCCACTTGGACGCCATTCAACTGCGGTTGTTGGCCGGTGACGGCGAAATAGGTATAGGCCGCCAACTGCGTCATCAAGCCGGTCTGCTGGGAAGCGCCGTTGCTCCCCAACAAAGTCGTCTTGATCAACTGCATAGCCTGATTCTGGGAATCATATTGCTTCTGGAGTTCGTTGAGCTTGGATTTAATCGCCGCGGAGTCCTGGCCCAGCTTTGTGCCAAATGAATTGACTGCCATCTGCGTCCCCTCATCCATCCCTTCCGGCAGGGAAACCGCCTGGAGATTGCTCCCCACGGTCCCTAATTGCGACGTCACCTGCTGAAGGTTCTGACTGATCTGATTCAATAAACCCGCAGCCTTTTGGAGAGTCGGCGTCACGCCGTTCAGGAGCGTCACCGCCTCATTGGCCTGCCCCTGCAGATTTTGGAGTTGCGAAGGCAAGCCGCCAAGTGTGTTCTGAATATTGCCCGCGATCGAATTAAGCTGGGCTGCGGACGTTTGGCCTTTTGCATTTCCTATCTGCTCACTAACCTGATTGGCCGTCTGTTTTAATGGGACGCAAGCATTATTGGCAACTTCGACATCTTGAGTCTTGATTTGATTCAAGCTTTGCTGAATCTGCTGCAACTCCGCTTGGCTTTGCGCCAAAAGCTCGCTCACCGACGTCGAGCCGTTGAGTCCCGGGAGCGGTTTGCCGCCGCAGGAGGAAAGATTCACGCCAGGCGTCAAGGCGTTTCCCATCTGGGTCATCGAGACGGCTGAGTTGTACCACCCTCCGAACAGCTTCGATTGCTCGGCCTGGCCCATATTGAAGGCGTCCTGGTTATCGCTGGCGGCCATGGACTTGAGGGACCCGCAAAGAGCCGGGGCGTTGAGCTGGAGAGGAGAAGCCATGCCGGGGACGTTTGAAACCGCGTTCTCTTGGCCGCCGCCGCCCGGAGGGATCGATCCGGGGCCGTACGATCCCCCTGCCCCGGCGCCGCCGCCCGTGCACCGGCCCATGGGACTGCCGCCCAAACCGCCCGAGTAGACATAACCGCCGGGCCCCACGCAGAGAGGCTGGAACATGCCCATGTTCATGCCGCCGCTCATGCCGCCACCCGCGCCGCCACCTCCCCCCCCCATCCCGCTCAAGTTCATGCCCATACCCATCACGCAGTTGGGAAGAGGGCTCGGCAGAGAATTGCCGTAGAAATTCGCGCAATTCGCGTTTTGACCGTTGTTGCCGTACATATTGCCCATCATCTTGTACATCATCATCATCGACATCGCGTTGATGGGCGCCATGGCGAGGGTATTGCCCATGTTGGTGAGGAGGTTGGGAAGGAACATCTGGTAGGCTTCCTGCTGCTTCCAGTAAAGGTCGATCGCGTGCTGGAGGTTCTGCTTCGCCGCCATGTAGGCGAGGGATTGGCCGATCGACTTGTTGGTTTTGCCGATCGAGCCCGTCTGGCCCGCGCCGCCGCTCCTGCCGCCGGCGCCGCCTCCTCCCGTATTTCCGCCGCCGGCCCCGACGATCGGCATGGCCGCGGCTTTTTGGAGGTTGGCCGCCGCCGAGCCGACGTTGTCGAAGTTCTTGGCGGCCCGGCTGGCCGCCGTCTTCATCGCGCCGAAGCCGCCTCCGCTCATGGTATTGAGGGCGGCGCTACCCTTGTAGCCCGGCGTCGAAAAAACGTTGGCCAACGAGGAATTCCCCGCCGCATGCGTGGGGACGCCCCAGGCATTGATGCCGCTCATCCCTCCCGCGCCCCCCGCGGCGCCATGAGAGCCTCCGCCAAAGCCCATGGCCCGGAGTCCCGAGGCGCCTAAGGGCAAGTGCGGGATGCCGAAGCCCGCCGACTTGATCGCGGCTCGCGCCGCGCCGGCGGCGGCTCCTCCGAAGGAATCTTTAAAAGAATTCGGGGAAGGCGCCGCTGGGGCTTCCGCGGGCGTTTTGGGCGTTTCCCCTCCCATACCGGGAAGGCCCAGAATGAGCGAGGCCGGGTCGCGGGCGTCGAGCGGCGTGATGACCTCGCCGTTAGAACCCAAGGCGCCGCCCGGGGCCATGCCGTTGACGCCGTAGTCGAAGGGGCCTCCGCCCCCCAAGCCTCCCAGGGCGTTGCGCAATCCCCAACCCGTCCCGACGGCGCCCGAATCGTCGCTCCCGGAGCCCGTGAAAAGAAAATCTGCGAGCGGGGCCATGAAGAGAATGCCCAGGCCCGCCAAAATGAAGGCGAGGTCTTTTCTCCTGAACTGGCGCAGCCTGTCGATGAAGGAAAGTTTGCCGGCGGAGCTTCTCAGCTGGAATTTGGAGAGGCCCTTGCCGCCGCCCAAGAGAGACGCCCAGGGCGCTTCCTTCTTGTCGCCATCCGCCTGTGATTTTGGGTTCGTGTCTGCCATAAATCCTCCGTCAAGCTCCGCAATCAGGAACCGCGCACGGGATTCCGGCCGTCAATGGACATTCCCGTCGGCTCAAGCATCTCAAATCCGCGAGTTCCAAGCAAGCGGCCCGGCGCTCGCCGTCGGCGCTCGCCCCCTGAAGGCGGGCCAGCGCCTGCGCGATGAGCGGCCCGTAGGCCGCGCGCGCCTCCTCGCACCGCGCTTTTTCCTTTTGGGCGGCGGAGACGGCGGCCGCCGCGTCAGGCGCGTCGTCCGCCTGGCCCATGGGGCGCTCCCTTCCCGAAATGGCGACCGGGGCGGCGGAAGAAGAAAGGCCCCGGCGCTCAAGGACGCCGTCGAAGGCCCCGGACTCGAGCTCCGAGGCGCCCTCGGCCCGGCACCCGGCCGCTTTGCAGGCTTCCCCCGCGCTCGAAAGAAGATCCGCGCGCTTAGCCTCGGTTCCCGCGCCCTCGTTCGAGAGCCTTTGCGCGTCAGCGAGGGCGCGGCGCAACCCGGCGGCCCCCCGCGAAAGCCGCGGCGACTCCAACGAAGGAGGGAAATCCCAAAGAGCCGTTTCGTCAGCGGGGTCGCCGGCACGCTCGCTGTCGGCGGGCGGGTCCCACTGGCCCTTCCCCAAGGGGACCCCCGCCTCTCCCTCGGGAGCGGTCGAAGGGTTCTCAAGGCCCCGGTAAGGCCCCGCCATGATGAATAGATCCCTGGAGCCGCCTATCAAGTCGAGGGGCCCTGGACGCTGGGCGGCGGCTGGCGCCGTCGCGGAAGGATGGGAGGGCTTGGCCGCCATGGGCGAGGCGAAGCCCGTGGCTTTCGAGGGAATTTCGCCGACGGACGTCGGCGGAGCCAGCCGCGCCAGCCACCAGCCGCCCAGGAGCGCCGACGCGGCGCCCATCACGGCGAAATGATATCCCCCTTTGGCGGCCGGCTCCGGATCTGCTTCCTCGGGAAAGGCTGGCATATCTGTCATTTCAAGAACGGCGATAGTTTAATCTCACCCCCCGGCATTGTCAATAGAATGGCCCGGCTTTAACCGAATTGATACCCAAGAAGCTGGACATGGGGCACTCAGGAGCGGTATTCTTCTTAATATTAAAATACCCCATGACCCCATCCGATCCCCGATGTTGAGCGCCGACAGAACGGTCGATTTAAACCAGCCTTTAGAAACGGTTTGGACCGCGCTGCAGGATTTGAGACATTGGGAGTATTTACTGCGGATCGACAGGTTCATTCAGGCCTTCAGGCCCGTT
The DNA here is from genome assembly GCA_021799485.1 of bacterium. Classification (GTDB taxonomy): domain Bacteria; phylum Elusimicrobiota; class Elusimicrobia; order UBA1565; family UBA9628; genus JAJZAK01. The sequence goes on from JAJZAK010000024.1 coordinate 21,098, forward strand.
CTCGCGGCAAACGCGGGCCTCGGCCCCGGCGGACTGATCACGCTTGAAAGCGGCCGGCAAATCCGCCAAACCTGGACCATCTCGGACTGGGCCCCTCCCGAGCGCTTCGCGCTCTCCCTCGTCTCCGCCGAGCCATGGCCCGGCCCGGAACATGCCCGTCTCTCCTTCTCCGCCTCAAGCGCCGGGGAAGGGCATTGCCGGATTGACCTGCGCCTTGAGCTCGAATTCCGCAGGCCATGGCTGGCCCCCGTCCTCAATTGGATGGCCGCCATGGTGGGCCGCGAACCCGGACGAACCCTCGACCGGATCGCCGGCCGGCTTCCCCGGCTCTTCCAGGAGTAATTTTTGTCGCGCCTTTCCTGGCGCGCCAAGGGCCGCCTCCTCGCTCTTCTTGGTTTTAGACGCTACGCCGCCTGTCTGAAATTCGGCAACGGACTCGTCCTGCGCTTCCCGCCGTGGAGCAAGAGAATCGAAGTCAACCTCAGGCGCGTGCGCTCCTTTCAAGGCCTGGCGACCTCCGCCGCCGACGTCCATCGCCATCGCGACGCCCTCGCCGCCCTCCATGCGGATATTCAGGCGACCATCGCCCTTTTTGCGGCCGTTCCCAGCCCGCCGATCTTGGACGAAGTCGAACTCCCCCTTCTTGAGACGTTGGGCCGCCTAAGCGCCGCCGGGCGGGGAGTTCTTCTCGCGGCTCCCCACTACGGAAACCTTTGGCTCTGCGCCAAGGCGCTCGATCACGCCGGAATTCCCCTCGCCTGCGTGCTCAACGACCCCGCTCCCTACCGATGGGGAGAGACGCCGACTTTGCGCGTTCTGCCCCGTCGGGGCTCCTCGAGGGCCTGTCTTGACGTCCTACGCCGGAACCGCTGCGTCCTGCTGACGGCCGACATGAGCTTCGGCGCCGCGGCCCCTCGCCGCCCTTTCTTCGGGCACCCCGTTCTCTCCCCCCGCGACGTCGTCAGGCTCTCCGCTCTCGCGGGATCGCCGATCCTTCCCGTTTGCGCCGTGCGGCGCGGCGGCCGATGGTCGTTTGAGTGCCGCGTTGAAATCGACCCAAGAAGCGCCGGGCGCGACACGATGGAGGAAGCTCTTCTCCGATCCATGGAACGCTTCGTGGCCGCGGATCCCTCCCAGTGGCTCCTGCTCCACGGCGCTTGGCGCTAAAATTTTCCCAAAAGGCTCGCGACGATCGTCCCGACGAGGCCTACGGCGCCCAAGATCAGCCCGGCGACCGCTCCCGGCCCTCCAAGGAAGACTCCCCCCGCCCCGACGATCAGCATCCCGCCCAGGGCGCCGTCGATCCAGGCTCTCTCGGGCAAGGCGCCCATGCCGTGGGCTTGGATGCCGAGATCGATCGCCCAGGCTCCCAGAGCCGCGGCGCCCGTCGCGAGAACGTAGGCGGCCATGAGAAGGGGCCAGCCGTAAGGACCCAGCATTTCTCCCGCGAGGGCGAGAATGGACGCCGCGATCAAAAGCCCTTCCCCGACGCCCACGGCCCACACCGCTTTTTCCAAGAGAGGCTGCCACGGGGATCCTGGAACAGGATTGCCGGCGGAGGGGATCCTCTCCTTGCATTGCGAGAGATTGGAGTCGGAGCAGGCGGCTAAGCCGCCGCCCGAGCCCTCCCTCGACATGCCTCCTCCGGGAACCGAAGCGCCGCCGGGCGACAGGGAGGACGCCCCCGGCGGGCCGTTGACGACGGATCCCGTCCCCGTGCCGTCGCCTCCTCCCGTCGCGGCGAGCCCCCCGCCCGCGACTCCCGCGGCTTGGGCCGGATTGTCGAACTGGGCCTGCCCCTCGGCCGCGGCGGTTTCATTCTCCCCGGCTCTTTGCATGGAGGCGTCCAGAGACGAGGCGCTTCGGAGCTGCCCCAAGGCTTCGGATCGGCCGCTTCCCAAGCTCCCCATAGAAAGCGCGTCGATCTTTCCCGGCGCGACCGCCTGCGCCAACGTCGGATCGGCATGGCGGCCGGGATTCACATCCCCCGAGACGAAGCCCGTGAGCGCGTTCGTCGGCGCCGCGTTCGGCGCGAAGAAGCCGCCGGGAGGAGAACTCAATCCGCGGACGCCGGCGTCACGGCCCTCCATGGGCGAGGAGCTGATGGCGGCTTTCAACGCCGACTCCCCGCCCGAGCCCCTCCCTCCCCCCTCAATAGCGAGGGTTGGAGAGGGGAGCCTCCGCGCCGTCTCGGCGCCCGAACGGACTCCAACCGTTCGCCGAGCCGCGAGACCCGGCGCCGACACGGCAGGCCCACGAGAATCCTTCGCGCCCTCGATCTTGGAAAGTCCGCTTGAGGCATACGGCAGGGAGCTTGGGGCTTCTCTTGGAATAGGAGGGCCCGCTCCGATCGGCCCGAGATGAAGCGTCATGATGAAATCCGGGCGCCAGTAGCCCGCGGCCAGAAGGCCGAGGACGGCGACGGCCAGCGCGGCGAGCGTGATTTTCCCGATCAATCCCCAGCCGGAACGCGCCAGGCTCCCTCCCAGACGCGCGGCCTCCGAGCGCACGGCAAGACGGGTTCCCGCCTCGGATAGTTCGACCGCCTCTCCCGCGGACTCCTCGGCCGCCGGGCCCGCGGCTCCTCCGCCTCTCTCCGCTTCCGGCGCCCATTCTCCCAGAATCCGGCGCGCGGCCTCGCGCCAACGCCAGAGGAAACCGCCTCGCGGGCGTTTTTCTTCCGGCGCTTGAGGGGCGGGAGGGGCTCCCCCGGGGATTGCTCGGGGATTGAGTTCCGGCGGCGTCAGCCGCCGGACGCGCCGACGACTCTTGAGGCTCAAACGTCAACCGTTGATGCTAATGAACCATCGAGTAGCCGATCGCCGCGACGGCGTTTGCGATGCCGATCATGGCGCCGACGTAGCCGACGGGGCCGCCGGCCACGGCCATCCATGCCCCGGCGATCAAGGAAGCTCCCATGGCCATGACCGCGTAGGCGGTGTTTGGGTTCGTCCCGTTGCTCAGCATCTGCACCCCCAGGGCGATGACCGCGGCTCCGGCGATGGACACCAATGTCGCTCCGACGGCAGCCAATTCCGGCCACCCCGTAGCCGTCAAGGCCGCGATCGCGGCGATCGCCATTCCCGCCGCGGCGGCGATCAAGAGGGCCTTTGTCATCGCGGGAGTGTCTGGATTGGGCGACGGCTGAGGGTTATTCGCCGGCGTGCTTTGGCCGCAGCTTCCAAGGTTCCCCGATGTGCATCGGCCAAGTCCCGAGCCGCCGCCGGCGAGCGACCCTCCGCCTGAGCCCGCGCCGCCCGCCGGCGAGCCGCCGGGGCCGCCGTTGATGACGGAACTGGCCCCGTAGCCGTCCCCGGCGCCGGTGATCTGGGCTCCCCCCCCGGCTCCTTGGGCTCCGGTGGGATTGTCGAAAACCTGCTGGCCCATCATGGCGCTCGATTCATTGGCCCCCTCCATCACGTGGTTGCCGACCGATCCGGCGGTGCGGAGCTGGCCGAGGGCCATGAGCCCCGTGGCGACTTGGCCGCCGCCGGGAGTGGCGATCGAGCCCGGAGCGACGGGCACCGCCTGAGCCAGGCTCGAGTCGTGGCTGGCTGTGGGCTGCGCATGGCCGTCGAAGGCCTGAAGCTGGTTTGAACTGGCCGGCGGAGCGAACATTCCTCCCGGAGGAGCGCTCATCCCGGGAGCGGCGCCGTTTTCCGGGGCCGCTCCCAGGACGGGAGTGCCGCCCGGCAAGGCCCGGGGAAGATGGAGGCCCGCGGCCGATAAGCCGGGATTCCCTCCGGAAGGCCGCGTCCCGGCCGAGCTTGGGGCGCCGGAGCCGTTGCCTCCTCCGGGAAGCCGCGAGGCGTAGGCCAGGGAATTGGGAGCCGCGTCGGGAAGCGATCCGAGGAGACCGGGGGCGGCCATATGGAAAAAGGAGTGGATCTGCCGCGGCGTCGACAGGAGCGCCGCCACGGTGCCTCCGACGAAGGCCAAGCCGATGCCTCCCAAAGCGATTTTCCCCATGACCGCCGTGGAGGGGATCCATGCCGACATGCTCGAGGCGGCGGAGGACACGGCCTGAGCCGCGCCTCGCGCGACGCTCGCCGCCGATCCGGCGCCCACCGAGAAGGCGGACCTGGAAACCGTCGCGGCCGCCTCGGCGCCCGTGCTCGTCTCCGCGCCTTGAAGCAGCCCCTGCCCCGCGCGGCCGAACCACCACCCCCCGCCCTTGCGCCTCTTTTTCTCCGTTTTCTTTTTCTTGAAGTCGGGAAGATCGAAGAATGCGGCCTGAACGGGATCGGTTGCCGCGGAAGCCGACTTCTCAGGATTCTTTTTTTTAATGAATTTTAGGCTCATATCACTTCATTGACTCGGATCACCGCCGGATCAGCCGAACAAGAGCTTCATGCCAGCAGTGATGTTGGACTGAGTGGCCGCGTCATAGGTATATAATTGATTCATCTGGGTCACTATTTTGGCCGAAGCCGCCGCGCGCGCCGCCTGCGTCGCCATCGCGGAGACGACAGCCATCGCCGCCGTGATGCCTCCCGTCACCGTAAACATGAGTCCGGTCCAAAAATTACCCGTCGCCATCAGATAGCCGCCGATACCCGCGACTGACGCGCCCATGACGGCCGCCGCAATTTGCATGCCCAACTTCACTGCCGGCACCTTCACAAACGAGGCAATCGCCAAGAGAACGGCAGAGGCAAACATGAGAGCAGTAGCGACCTCCTCCAAGATCCTCGTCGTCTTGCTGGTGCCGCTGCCTGGATTGCTGGCCGGGGGAAGCGTCGGAGTTGAAGACAAGCCGCCGCCTCCTCCGCCGCCGCTCCAAGGCGTGCCGGGCGCTCCGCCGCCGCTTGACCACGTCGTCCCCGTCGGCTGCGCTCCGGGATTGGAATTGCCGTCGCCGGCGCCGCCCAAGGCGACGCCCCCGGCGACGGTGCTTGGATGCGAGGCGGGGTTATCGAAGGCCGCGCTCGCGTTTCCCGCGGCGGCCTCCTGGGTTCCTGATTTCGTGGCCGCCCCCGAATAGGTGTTGGCGCCTCCCAACTGCCCGAGAGCGTCCCGGCCCATGGCGCCGCCCACGGGGCCGATCCCCTGCTGCTGCGGGGCCACGCCGCCGACAAGAGCCGCCAGCGCATGGGCAGCCTGGCCGTTGGGGGCAACGCCTGCCGAGCCGTGTTGTTGGGAGCTCAACCCGGCGGCATTGGCGTTCGAGACCGCCGATTGCCCGCCTGGAAGCCGGCCCAAATGGGGGATGGCGGCGCCGTAGACCGTTCCTCCTGAAGACGAGGATCCGGCGTCGGGAGAGGCGGCGGCGGGCGCCACGCGCCTTGCGGCGGCCGACGCGGCGGCATCCTGAGAGGGTACGCTCGCGTCGGGCGGCACCGCGGGGCTGCTGGCTAGACCCAAGGACTTGATCGCCTGGTTCGTGGTGGGGAGTTGGGACAAGTCGCCTTGATAAGAAGTGGGCTTCATGAAAAGCGCCGTCCCAGGAGCCCCGGAGAGTCCGCCGGCCGGGGTGGGAGGAGCGATCATCCTTCCGACCCCATAGGCCGCCGCGCTGACCGCGGCCGCCAACATGGGGATGGCGAGAGCCCCGCCCCAAACCCCGGTCGCAAGCCCCGTCCCGCCATACTTGGCGCCAATCCCGAAAAGGCTCTCGACCGCCTGAAGGCTTCCAGAACCGCCCGAAGCGGATGCGGCGGCATCCGGGGCCGACGCGGCCCTGACGCCGCCGATGATTCTCGAGAACCAGCCGCCGCCGGCCCTTTTTTTCTTGCGGCGGTTCTGGCCGGCGCCGCTACGCGACCATTGATCCTTCAGTTTATACGAAGGAACCTCTTCCAATTCCATGTTTTTCTCCGGAACTCAAAAGCCTCATCACATCATCCCCGGCATGCCCCCGCCGCCCATCAAACTGCTGAACGGGCTCGGATTGCCGCCGATCGACGACTGCGGGAAGAGATCCGGGCAGTTACCCTGAGCGGGGCACGCGGACTGCGTCGGCAAAAACATCGCCGCCACCGCGGCGGCGGCCCCGGCGATCAGCGCCGCCGTCGTGGAGGAAGCTCCGCCTTTGGCCCAATTCTTTGTCAATTGAGCCGGGTCCTTGCCCTTAATGGAACCCATCGCCCTCAAGGCTGACGCGGCGATCACGATGCCGCTAAATAGGAACAATCCGCCCTGGAGCGGCTGGGTATATTGTCCTCCGGATTGCAAGCCAAAGAGGATGTCGCTGCCGAGAGCCGTGACGAGGCCTCCAAGAACAGCGGCCGCGATCAGCATCATGCGCGCCGTGGCGGCCGTCGCCGGAGTTGGGGCCTTCATCATCTTCCGGGCCAAAAATATCAGAGCTAAGGCGCCGACGATCATGCCCGTCGCCGCCAAGATGGCCATCTGATACGGGCTTGCGGCGGTGGGGTTATTCGCGGGCGGCACGACGGCCTCCCCGCCCCGCCAGGGATTCGTGTTGGAGAAGCTGGGATTCGAGGCGCCCCCGCCCGAAGCGGCCCCGGCGCTCGGGCCGCCGCCGCCTGAGCCGCCGCCCGTCAGCTGGGTTCCGGCGCCGCCGCCTCCGCCGCCGTCATAGGTCGCGCCGGCCCCTTGGGAGGAAGTCCCGCCCTGGTTCTCGCTCAACTCGTGCATCCCCTGCTGGTAGGCGAGAGCGCCGCCATTGCCGCCGCCCACGCCGCCGCCAAAGGCCCGCATGCCGCCCGCGCCCGCGGCGCCGGCAGGACTCATGGCGCCGGCTTGGTTGCCAAGCACCGCCTGGGCGCCGACGCCGGCTCCTTGGCCGGAGGCGGCGGGCGCTGGGGCCGCCACGCCTCCAGGCGACGACCACGACTGCGCCGCTCCCGCGCCCCCCGCGGGCTTCGCGCCGCCGCCGGACAGAGAGGGGATGAAGCTCGCGTTGGCGGACGCCGCGTCGGCCAAGGAGCCCGCCGAGGCGGCGCTTGCCTGAACCCCCGCAGGCAGATAACCCGCCGGGAGCGCGGCAGGCTTGGCCGCCGCCGCGACGGCGTTGGCTTGCCGGAATTCGGAGAGCGAGCCTTGATTTCCTCCCGAGGCCGCGGCTCCGCCGCCTCCCGCCGCAGTCGTCTGAGCGGACGGGCTCTGGGTCCTCTGGGGAAAAAGAGAGGAGTAGCCGTTGACGGTCCCCAGGGATTGCGGCCCGAACATCTTATAGGTAGCGACGCCGACGCCTCCGGCGACGGCGGTCCCAGCCGCGATCAAGCCGACGAGACCCGCCTTGGTCGCGAGAAGCCCGCCGCCGATCCCCGCGCCGAGGCCCCCGCCGCCGCCCAGGGCGCCTCCGCCCGCGACGGAGCCGGCCGCCGCCGCGCCGCTCCCGCCGCCCCCCAGCCCCAAGGACGACAGCAGGCTCGACCAAAAACCCTTGCCGGACTCGGAAGGCTCGCCGTCAGAATTCGGGTCTACCGGTTCTTCAGCCATTGACTTTCTCCTCTTCTCTCAGCCAAATCGCCTTGGACTTCCTACATCATTCCATACCGTAGCCGCCGCCATAGCCGCTGGAACCCTGCATCATCGAGCCCATCATCATGGGCATCATCTGCATGGCCATCATGGGCATCATCATCGACGCCGACCCGCCGGTCGCGGCCATCATAAGCCCCATCGCCCCCACCATCATGAGCATCATGAGCATCTCCTGCTGCTTGCTGGGGCCGGCGGAGGAAGGAACGGGCGGCATCGGCCCGCCGTTCATCTTCGCCGACTCCGGGGCGGGAGCGGCCAAGCCCATGAGTCCCTGGGTGCCGAAGCCCATCCCGCCGCCGGCCGACGGGATCGCGACGCCGCCGGTCCCATTGCCGTCAAAGCCCGCGCCGCTGACGGCTTTCTGCGCGGCGCTCGCCGACATGCCGTTGGAAACCGCGCCGCTGCCGGCGGCGGCCTGCAGCTGCGAGAGCGCGCCGCCGCTCTTGGGAGAAAGAGCCGCCATATCCTGTCCCATGCCCTGCGCCGCCGATACCTCGGGCTGGGCATTGACCGTGCCGAAGGCCCCGAGGCCCGAGCCGCCCGTAAAAGAGCCGGCGGAAGAGCCCCCGGAACCCATGCCCCCCGCGATCGGGGCGAAGGTGGCGGAAGGAATCGAGTAGGACGCCGCGGGACCGGGCGCCTCCGCGGGCGTCCTGGCGCCGCCGGGACGCCGGCTGATAGCGCCCAAGGCGTCGGCTAGGTTCCGCGGCGCGGCCGACGCGGAGGCGTTTCCGGCGCCGAGAGGCTGATAAAGCATGGAGCCCGGATCGGTCATGCCGCCGCCCGAGCCGGCGCCGGCCGCGCCTTTCCCAAGCGCGTTTCCGGGGGCTGACGCGCCCACGGCGGAGGCGTCGAGGACATCCAGGCTCTGGTCGAGGGGCTTCAGGGCTCCCGCGTTGAGAAAGAATTGGTTGGAACCGAGAGCCGAGCCTCCGCCGCCCAACGCCGGGAAAAAGGTCCAAGCGCCCATCAATAGGAAAACAAGCAACACCACCCACCAATATTTTTTGAAGGGATCCGAACCTTTTCTCGTGATGGTGAGCGCCATAAGTTCTCAGAAAGTGAGTTTAATGCGCCCCCCCTCCTTTGTCAAGCGAAAGCGGCAAGGCTTACCCAGTTTTTACCGGGGCGCCGCCATGTCCATCCAGCGTCGGAGGCGGCAAGGGGGCCGGCAAGGGCGCGAGCGGGACGGGCAACGGCTTGGGCGGCTTGCCGTATTCGGTGAAAATCGCGGCAATCTCGTCATAATCGAGTTCTTCGCGACGCACCAGTTCATCCGCGAAGCGTTCCAGGATGGGGAAATGTTCCTTTAAGAGGTCCTCCACTTCCTTTAGAGAGTCCCGCAATATAACCTGGGTCGCGGCATTGAGGCGCTCTTTCAAGCTTTCCGAAAGCTGCTCTTTCGGAATCAGCGTAAAATCCCCCACCAAGCCGTCCGTTCCCATTCCATACTGCCACACCATTTTATGCGCGATCTCGACGGCGCGGCCAAAATCGGCCGAAACGCCGTCCGTTGTCACGCCAAACTTGAGCTTCTCCGCGGCGTAGCCTCCCAAGGCGACGTTGATATGGGCGCGAAGGGTCTTGGTATCCGAGGAGAAAAGCTCCTCGCGGGGAATCGAATGGACGACGCCCAACGTCCCGCCGCGCTCGACAATCGAGGCCTTGAAGACATCGTTTGTCGGGTGCGTCAAATATAGGACGATGAGATGCCCCGCCTCGTGATAGGCGGTCATCCGCTTTTCGCCGGGGGTCATGTTGAGGCGATGGGCGAGCCCCAGCTCGATGCGCTCGATGGCGGAGGAGAGATCCTTGTAGCCGACGGACTCGCGCCGGTCGCGGGTCGCGATCAGGGCCGCCTCCTTGAGGATATTCTCGATCTCGGCCGGGGTTTTATAGACCGCCTTGCGCGCCAAGCGCCCGAGATCGACGCCCGGCTCGACCTTGATCTTCCTCGAGTAATACTCGAAAATTTCCTGGCGCTCGGCAAGGTTGGGCCGCCCGATCGTGATCGTCCGATCGAAGCGCCCGGGCCGCAGAAGCGCCGGATCCAGGACTTCCCGCTGGGCGTTCATCGCGCCGATGACGACCACCGGGGCATCGATGTCGGTGAGCCCGTCCATTTCGACGAGGAGCTGGTTCAAGGTGCTGTTCGATTCCGAGGAACCCCCGAAAGCGTCGAAGAAGACGCGCGACTTTCCCACGACCTCGAGTTCGTCGATGAAGATGATCGCGGCGCCGTAGGCCTGGGCGTACTGCCGCGCCTGCTTGAAGAGCTTGCGCACGCGCGAGGCCCCGACTCCCACGAAGATCTCGACGAACTCGGAGCCCGCCGCGGAGAGAAACGGCACCCCGGCCTCGGTCGCGATCGCCTTGGCGAGCATGGTCTTGCCGCAGCCCGGCGGGCCGATCATGAGGAGGCCGTGGATGATCTTGCCGCCGACTTTCTTGAGCGCGGCGCGATCCTTGATGAGCTCGACGACCTCCAGCGCCTCGCGCTTGGCTTCCGTGAGCCCGATGACGTCGGGAAAGCGCACGTGAACGGATTGGGCGTCGACGCGCGCCTTGCGAAAGCGCGTGAACCCCCCTCCGTATTGGATGAGATAGAGGAAGGCGACGAAGATGAGGGTCCCGATGACGGTCATGGGGAGTCCCGCCATGTTGATGCCGACGATATAGCGCCTCAACGCCGGCTCCATCCCCGCCAAGTACCAAATGGGGAGAGCGATCGTGATTCCGAGGCCCGCGACGATCGCGACGGCGAGCCACCAGCGCTGCAGGAAAAGCCGGATGCGGCTCCACAGTTTTTTCATTGTGATCAGCCCTCGCCGCCCGGCAGCCTGAACAAGATGGGCCTGTCGCGGTTCGGCACGTATTTGGTGACCGTCATGGTCGTGTTGAGCGTTTTGACCTTGAAAAAAAGGAGCGTCTCGGAGATGGGCACCGTGAGGGTCACCACGTTCCAGACTTCGGTCGGCTGCACGGTCACCGTCGGCCCGGGATTGGCGAGGGCGAAAAGATTCTGGAGTTCGGGGTTTCCCCAGCCGAGATAGCCCTGAACCTTGTTTTGGATGTCGGTCAGAAGGGGGCCCATGTCGAAACTGGCTTGGTATTGCATATTGCGGTGCGACTCGAGCTGCCAGCGGCGCGCGGCGTAATAAGAAGCGATTTCCATGCGCTGGACGAGGATGAGAAGCCCAAAAATTTTAACAAAAGCGAACATAAAAAATATGAAAAGCGGGATGAGAAGAACGACCTCGGTCGTCGCCTGGCCGCTCCGGCCGCCGCGGCCAGCCATCACAGCCCGCCCGGCATGATATCGCACGGCCGCAGCCGCGTCTGGTATTTGGGGGTCGGATCGGGCCAGACGCTGGCGTAGGGCTCGTTCTCCCCCAACGTCACCTTGGCGCAGACGGCCGGGGTCTGGAAGGCGACTCCGAAGAAATTCTCAGCCCCCGATCCCCAAGCGATGGCGGAGTCCGTCTTGGGATTGACGATATGCCAGTCCGTCGCGGAATACCAGCCATGCTGTATCGCCCCCCCTCCGCCGGCGCCTCCCACGACCGACGGATCGGCGTCCATGAATTGGAACAATCCGCCGCCGAGCGTTCCACCGGCTCCGGGACAGGCGTTTAGGCCTTGAAGGGGAATCGCTGGCTTGATTAGACACGGGGGTGCGGGGTCATAGGGCCCTATACTGCATTTGTTGAAAGCGCTGAGAGGATCCCCGTTTTGAAAGACTCGCGCGAGGCCGGTTACGTAATCGAGGCAGTCGGGTTGGAACGCGTCGACGAACCCCGCCGCTTGTCCGCGATCAAAAACGAGAGAGGCGCTCTGGGCGTCGGCGGCGTCAGGGCCCTGCCCCGAGGTGTTGAGCCAATAGGATTTTTGGAGGAAATGATGGTTTTGGGCCAACCGCCCTAAGACCCCCATCTGGGCGCCCTCGACCTGGCCCAGAAGCGTATAGACCTTGGCCCATATGTCGATGAATGTACTCCCCGGCTGAAGGCAATCTTGGCTTGAGTCGGCGGCGGTATAAGGCGCGATGCAGGTATATTCGACGGGCCTGCCGCAAGCCTTGGCCGTGGCGAGATCGATGAATTCATGGCAGTTGCCCCCCGGGACGACGTTTTTATCGTTCAGGATATGGCTCATGCATTGCCTTTCCGGAGGAGGATAGGCGTTGAGCTGATCGCCGTCGCCGCCCGGCGGCTCTCCATCCGAGGTCCCGTCAAATTGGGTGAAGCATGGAGGATTGGAGTTCTCGCTGCAAAACTCTATTTTCCATTGCGCCTTGGCCGTATAGGCTTGCTCCGATCCCTGGCTTTCCCAGCTCAAGTCGTTGGAATCCATGGGGAAATCGCCGTTCATGAACATGACGTCCATCATGGAGGCCGTGGGACAGCCCTCGCCGCGGTTTACCGGAGGCATCGCCGCATTCATCTCCTTAAAAATGCGCATGGGGAAAGCTCCGTTGACGTAGGCGGAGCGGTTGAGGAAGTCGGAGTAGTTGCTCATCTCGATGAACGCCGCCGAGTCGATCGCGAATTGGTGCCGGATCTTCTCGCGGGAGAGCTTGGCCGTCTCGTAGATGAGGTAGATGAAGAGGAAAAGGCTCGGAAAAACGAACAGGGCGGGAATCAGAAGCTGCCCGCGGGAGGACTTGTGCCGGGATGAAACCATGCGAGGAAAACCGCAGGAATGTTATAACGCCCCCACGTTTCAATTGCAAGTCTTCGCCAAGTCACGCCAAGTCCGTGCCTTGACAAAAGAACGTTGGGGGGCTATCCTGCGCCGCGAAGGAAAACAGGATATGCACAGATCAGCGATGCGCAAGAACTTGAACCGCGCCAAGGATGCACCGAAACGGGAATCCGCAAGAGCCCGGGAGCTTGAATTCGCGCGCGGCTGGGAAACGCTCGAGGCCGACTACCAGAGACTTCAGCCGGACTGGGGAAGCCTCGCCCAGCAGCTGGGCGTCAATTCTAGCGACCGGGCTCTCTGATTTTCATCGGCTGAGATCGGGTCGGCAGGCGGAACGGGCTCACTCCTCCGCGTCCTCCTTCACCGGGTGGAAGCGGAGGAGCCGGGCCGTGGTTCTCGTCGCGTAGCGAAGCAAAAGCTCCTCGACGAGCCTTTTCGACGTCTCGTCCCACTGCCCTTCCTTGAGCCCCTCGACGAGCCTGTGCCCATCAAGCTTTGAAACCTGCGGCCACAGCGGGCTCGCCTTGAGCTCTTCCTCCATGCGGTCGTGGTTCGCCGGAGAGTGCGTTTTGGTGGGAAGGTGGATTTCCTCCTTTTCAGAGACCGTCACATGGCCCCGTCGGCCCTGGACCGCGAGCAGCCGCCGGCTTTCCGCATAGCGCAAAATCTCCGCCTCCAACGCCCGCTCCTCCTCCTCGATGCCCTTGAGCGCCTCCTTGACCTCTTTCTTTCGCGCGACCAACTCGGCCAATCTATCGACGAGCAAGGACCCCTCCTCAAGCCGGGCTTGCGCGACCGGCATCCGCGACATTTCCTCGGCGTGCTTGAAAAGCGGACAGATGGCCCGGTAATCGCAACGAGAGCAGAGGGCGTTTTTTT
>JAJZAK010000025.1 GCA_021799485.1 bacterium
GGCTATCGGTATCCCCACGATTTTCCCGGCCACTATACGCCGCAGCTCTACATGCCCGATCCCGTCGAATTTTACCAGCCGGGCGACGAGGGCGACGAGAAGCGGCTTAAGGAACGGCTCAAGAGGCCGTCGAAGGAATCGAAATAGGCAGGAGCGCGCCGACCGTGCGCGATAAATAGGCATGATGTCCCCCGATTCCCCGCCATGGCCGACCTGAAAAAGAAGCTCCAGGAGGAGCTGGAGGCCTCGCGCCGCCACCTGGGATACAGCTACGACAAGGTCCGGGCGATCCCTCTCGACGGGCCCTTGGGCGAGGAGGAGATGGAGACCCTCGAGAGTTTCTCAAGCCGCTTCGCGAGGCATTCCGACCTGATCGTCTCGAAGTATTGGCGGATGCTCGCGCGTGAGAAAGACCCGGCGTTTCGTGGATCTCCGATCAACGTCATCAGCCTGGGCGAAAAATACGGCTGGATCTCGGATGCCGCGGCTTGACGGCGCATCCGGGAGTTGCGCAACGTCGCGGCGCGCGAATATGAGTCGGAGGACATCCGGGCCCTCTACAAGGAGCTGGTGCGCCTCGCCCCCATCTTCTGCGTTTTCGATGAGGCTTCCCGAGCGGGAGCGCGCCGCTCTCCGGGAGATCGTCCGCCGCGCCGACCCGGCGGCCGAGGTCTGCCTTTACGGTTCGCGCGCCGACGACGCGCTCAAGGGAGGAGACATCGATCTTTTGATCGTCTCCGAGCGGCTGACGCTGGCCGACAAATTGGATTTCCTGGTCCAAATGAAGGACGCCTTGGGCGAGCGGAGAATCGACATTCTCATCAGAACTTCCGAGTCGGCCCGCTCGGATCCTTTCGCGCGCGATGTTCTTAAAAAAACCGCCCGACGGCTTTAGCCGCGGGATCGCCCCGGCGAGCCTGGATCGGAGCTTGCGCTCTGCGCCGCGTCGCCAGCCAGCAGCCAGCCTTGAGTCCCGCCCGGCGAAAATGGTTTGATGCTCCCATCATGACCATCATTCCCCACGTCATCGAGCGCGCCCCGCAGGCGGGCTCCCTCATCACCTACGACATCTATTCGAGGCTCCTTCGCGACCGGATCATCTTCGTCGGCGGCTACGAGGGGGAGTTCACGACCGAATCGGCCAACGCCCTCATCGCCCAGATGCTCTACTTGAACGCCGAGGACAACTCGAAGGACATCAACCTCTACATCAATTCCCCGGGCGGCATGGTCACGGCGGGCCTCGCGGTCTACGACACCATGCAGTACATCAAGGCCCCGATCACCACGATCTGCATCGGCATGGCGATGTCGTTCGGCGCGGTCATCCTCGCCGCGGGGACCAAGGGCCGCCGCTTCGCCCTCCCCTATTCGCGCATCATGATCCACCAGCCGCTCGTGGGAGGGATCTCCGGCCAGGCGACCGACATCATCGTCGAGGCGAAGGAGATGGCCTACACCCGGGAGACCCTGGAGAAGATCATGGCCCGCCACACGGGGCAGTCCGTCGAGAAGGTCTCCAAGGACATGGAGCGCAACTATTACATGTCCGCCGAGGAGGCCAAGGCCTACGGGATCATCGACGAGGTCATCGCGGCCTCCAAGCTTCCCGGCCTCGACGGGCCCAAGGCCAAGAGCGGCCGGTAGGCGGGAAGTCCGGTCCCGGCTTCTTGACAGAGCGGCGGCCGCCGCCTTATAATATTTTTAGCAGTCTTTGTTATGGAGTGCTAATTTACAATGAGACGCACGGCCCCCGAAGTCGCCGAGAAGAGGAAAAAGGATCTCCTGCAATGGACGATCCATTATTACCTTAGGACCTCCCGCCCGGTCCCTTCCGCGGTCATCGCCGAGGAATCGGGGCTTGATCTCTCGCCCGCCCGCATCCGCTCGCTTCTCCAGGAGCTCGACGAGGAAGGCTACCTTCATCAGCCGCACACCTCCGCGGGCCGCGCGCCCACGGACAAGGGCTATCGCTTCTTCGTGGACTATCTCATGGATGTCCAGCGCCTGGCGGAGCGCGAGAAGGAAAGGATCGAGAAGCGCTATGACGAGGGGCTTTCCGAGCTGGACTCCCTTCTTTCCGAGACCTCCCGCCTCCTCTCGAAGTCATCGCGGGCGGCGGGTCTCGCCCTCGCGGTGCCGTTGTCCTCCCAAGGCTTGAAGCGCCTGGAGCTTGTCCGGCTCGACTCCAGGCATCTCCTGGGCGTTCTCGTCACGGAGTCGGGGCTCATTCGCCATTGGACGATTTCCATGGAGAACACCCCGGATGCCGGGCGGCTCGCGACCGTCAACCGCTTCCTCGCCGAGGCGGCGCGGGGACAGCCGCTCGCCGGCGTCAAGGCGGCTCTCTCCCGGAAGCTCGCTTACATGGAAGCCGAGTTCAAGAATCTCCTGGAGGCGGCGAAGGCGACCATGGCGTCCTTGGATCATCTGTCCGAGGAGGATTCTTTTTATTTGTCGGGGACCGACAATATTCTCGAGCGCGCCGAGGAAATCGGCGACATGCGGACCGTCCAAGCCCTGATGCGCTGGGTCGGGGAGAAGGAGTCCCTGGCGGGACTGTTGCGATCGGAAATGGAGAAGGCCGTCGCGAAGGCCTCGGCGCCGGAACAGCCGAACGCTTCCGCGGTGCGCGTGTGCATCGGGGAGGAGATGGGGACGCCGGAGCTCGCGGGGCTCAGCCTCATCACGACCGCCTATCGCCATAAGGGGCGTCCCGTGGGCGTGCTGGGGATTCTGGGAACGAAGCGGATGGCCTATCCCCGCATGATGAGCCTCTTGAGCTATTTGGGCGATCTCGTGAGCCAGAAGCTCGAGGGATGGGACGAGGAAAATTCATGACCTCCGGCGGCGCAGGCGACAACGGCGTCCCCGCTCCCGGCCCCGAGGCCATGCCGGAGCCGAAGGCGGGACCGGCTCCCGCCGCGGAGCCCGATTATTTCAACCAACTCCTGACGCTCAAGGCGGAGTTCGAAAATTACAGGAAGAGGGTCGACCGGGAGCGTCCCGAGTATTACAAGAGAGGGAAGGCGGAGCTTCTGCTGAAGCTTCTGCCGATTCACGATCTCCTGCGCCGGGCTCACGAGCAGATCCAGGTTTCGCACGCCAAGAGCGAGCTCGCCAAGGGGATGGAGGGGATATTCCGCGAGTTCGAGAAGATTTTCAAGGCCGAGGGGGCGTCCCCCATGGACGCTCTCGGCAAGCCTTACGACGCCCGGGCCCACGAGGTGATCGGGATCGTCGAGAAAGACGACGCCGACGAAGGCACCGTCGTCGAGGTGCTCGAGAACGGCTTCATTTTGAACGGCGACGTCTTGCGGACCGCCAAGGTGCGGGTCGTGAAACAAATTGCGAAACGGGAGGAGAAGTTGAAATGAAGAAAGTTAAACGGAGCACGGAGAAGGTTTTTTGCGAGTATTGTGGGGAGCCGCTCGCGGTCGGGCGGCACGCCATTCCATTGGATTTAGCGAAGCAAGATCCTCAAGCATGTCCTAAGTGCGGGAAGAACACATTTCCAGCATGCATGCTGGGCCTTGGACATTTTGTCTACGCATGTGAAAAGTGCGAGTATCACTGGAGCAATATTGATGAGCGACAGACTAGATGAAGATGAATCTGGCCGGCAAAATCTGTCAGATCTACGTGCAAGCGGGGTCGCGGTCGGCACTAGAAGCACTTTTGGGCATTGCTGGCAAGGGTAACGAGAGTCGGAGGCAAAGGGAACCTTTGCCGGTAGCCTTTACAGCCAAGGTGCTTGATTGTGTTGCCGAGGGGCTGTTGGTGGCGGAAGCGCGCGCACATGGCGCGCTGGTGAATACAAAGTGGCTTATTCCTTGGGGAAGCATTGCGTTTACCCATGTCCGGGAAGCAAGTCCAAAAATCAACGAGGAGAAAAAGTCATGAGCAAGATCATCGGCATTGATTTGGGGACGTCGAACACGGCCGCGGCCGTCATGGAAGGAGGCCGCTCGACCATCATACCGTCGGCGGAAGGCACGAGCCTCGGCGGGAAGGCCTTCCCGTCTTACGTCGCCTTCGCCAAGGACGGCCAGCTCCTCGTGGGGGAGCCCGCGCGCCGGCAGGCCGTGGCGAACCCCGAGGGGACCTTCATGGCCTTCAAGCGCAAGATGGGCAGCGACCATAAATACAAGGCCCCGAACGGCAAGGAATACGCCCCGCAGCAGCTTTCAGCCTTCCTTCTTCAGAAGGTCAAGCGCGACGCCGAGGCTTTCCTGGGAGACAAGGTCGAGAAGGCCGTCATCACCGTTCCGGCCTATTTCAACGACAACCAGCGCCAGGCGACGAAGGACGCCGGAACGATCGCGGGGCTCGAGGTCGTGCGCATCGTCAATGAGCCGACGGCGGCATGTCTCGCCTATGGGCTCGACAAGAAGGGCAAGGAGGAGAAAATCCTCGTCTTTGACCTGGGAGGCGGCACGCTCGACGTCACGATCATGGACTTCGGCGGCGGCGTTTTCGAAGTCATCTCCACATCCGGGGACACCCAGCTGGGCGGGACCGATATGGACAACGCCTTGATCGAGCATATCGCGGGCGAATTCCGCAAGGAAACCGGTTTCGACGTGCGCCAGGATCCCATGGCGCTCCAGAGGGTGCGGGAGGCGGCCGAAAAGGCGAAAATCGAGCTCTCCTCCACCATGGAGACGGACCTCAATCTCCCTTACCTGACCGCCGTGGACAACGTCCCCAAGCACTTGGCGACGAGGCTCACCCGCGCCAAACTCGAGGCCCTGGTGGACCCGATCGTCAAGCGCTGCAAGGCCTCGATCGATCAGGCCCTCTCCGACGGCAAGATGAAGACCTCGGACATCACGAGGATCATCCTCGTCGGCGGCCCCACCCGGATGCCCGTCGTCCAGAAATTCGTCGAGGACTACGTCGGACGCAAGGTCGAGCGCGGGGTGGACCCGATGGAGTGCGTCGCGACCGGCGCCGCGGTCCAGGCCGCGGTCCTGACGGGCGAGGTGAAGGACGTCCTGCTCCTCGACGTCACGCCGCTGACCCTCGGGATCGAGACCCTGGGCGGGGTGATGACGCCCTTGATCGAGCGCAACACCACGATCCCGGTCGAGAAGTCCAACGTCTTCTCGACCGCCTCGGACAACCAGCCCGCCGTCACGGTGAACGTCCTTCAAGGCGAGCGCCCGATGGCGAAGGACAACGTCGTTCTGGGCCGCTTCGACTTGGACGGCATCCCGCCCGCTCCGCGGGGAGTCCCCCAGATCAAGGTCACCTTCGCGATCGACGCGAACGGGATCCTCAACGTCAAGGCCGAGGACCTCGGCACGAAGAAGGTCCAGCACATCGCGATCACGGCGCCGCACAAGCTCTCCAAGGACGAGGTCGAGAAGTTTGTCAAGGAGGCCGAGGCCCACGCCGAAGAGGACAAGCGCTCCAAGGATAAGATCCAGGCGAAAAACGAGGCCGACACCGTCCTCTACTCCTCCGAGAAGGCCCTGCGCGACCATGGCGACAAGATCTCGCAGGAAGAACGCGCCCAGGTCGAGCGCGCCGTCTCGGACCTCAAGGAAGCGCTCAAGGCCGACGACGTCGATCGCATGAACAAGGCGAAGGACGATCTCCTCAAGGCCTCGCATAAGCTCGCCGAGGAGATCTACAAGACCGCCGCGGCCGCTGGGAAGTCGGGCGGCGGAGACGGCGCGGGCGCGCATGCCAACGGCAAGAACGGCAATGCCAAGGAAGGCACGGTCGTCGACGCCGAGGTGGTCGACGAGGAGAAAAAATAACGCCGGCGGCAAAAGAGGCCGCCGGCGGCTGATGAGGCTCGCGGGCATGAATCATGGCTGACGACTACTATTCCATCCTGGGCGTGCCCCGCAACGCTTCGGACGCCGAGGTCAAGTCGGCCTTCCGCAAGCTCGCGATGAAGCACCACCCCGACCGCAACGCGGGCAACAAGGACGCGGAGGCCAAATTCAAAAAAATCAACCAGGCCTACGAGACGCTCTCCGACCCGAAGAAGCGGCGTCTCTACGACCAGTTCGGCGAGGCCGCGGTCTCGGGGGCGGCGGGGGCCGGACGCCCCCATCCCGAGGGCTTCTCGGACTTCGGCGGCGCCGACATGGGGGAGATGTTCGGAGACATCTTCGAGCAGTTCTTCGGCGGGGCGGGCCGCCGCGGCGGCTCCCGGAGCTCCGCGAAGGGCGCGGACCTCAAATACGAGGTCGGCATCAGCCTGGACGACGCCTTTCATGGGACCGAGATGCCGGTGGCCTTCTCACGGGTTTCTCGCTGCAAGACCTGCCGCGGGACGGGGGCCATGCCCGGAACGGGGCTCAAGCGCTGCTCCACCTGCCGCGGGACGGGCCGCGTCCAGTACGCGCAGGGTTTTTTCTCTCTTTCCCAGGTCTGCCCCGATTGCGGCGGCCAGGGAGACGTCGTCGAAAAACCCTGCCCCGACTGCGGGGGAAAGGGCCGCATACGCTCCCAGGCGCAGCTCTCCGTGAAGATACCGCCCGGCATCTACGACGGCGCGACGCTGCGCGTCGCCGGAGAGGGCGACGCCGGCCCCCGCGGCGGGGAGCCCGGGGATCTCTATGTGCTCGTGCGCGTCAAGGCCGACCCGCGGTTCGAGCGGCGCGAGGACGATTTGATCTATGAAAAGCCGCTCGACATCGCGGAGGCCGCCCTGGGCGCCACGGTCGACGTCCCGACCCTCGACGACGCTTCCGCCTCGATCAAGATTCCGCCCGGCTCCCAGCATGGGACCCTGCTGAGGCTTCGGGAGCGCGGCATGCCGCGGCTCAATCATCGCGGCCGCGGCGATCTCCTGGTCAGGCTTAAAGTCGAGGTCCCCAGGCATCTCAACGACCGGCAGCGCGTCCTGCTCGAGGAGTTCGCCCGGACCTTGCGCCATGATGGAGGAGGCGCGCAGGACCCTTCCAAGGATCCGCAGCAAGACAGCGGCATTTTTAAGAAGATCTTCGGGCATTAAGTGCCCCAATTTTTCCTGCCGCCGGAGGGCTTGAGCGGAGAACGTTTCCGCCTTTCGGGACGGGAAGCCGGGCACGCCGGGAAGTCGCTTCGCCTGGAGCCGGGGGACTTCGTCGAGCTCTTCGACGGCTCCGGGCGGCGGTTCGAGGGCGCGATCGAGACCGTCGGACGGGACGGCGCGATCGAGGGGAGGATCGTCGGCGTCCGGGCGGCGCCCTCTTCCGCGGCGGTCCCGCGAGTGACGCTTTATCTGGCCCTTCTCAAGTCCCGCGGCTGGGATTGGGCCGTCGAGAAGGCGACGGAACTCGGCGTTTCCAGCGTCGCCGCCGTCTCCTGCGAGCGCTCCGTCGTGCGCCTGGAGTCGCCGGACAAAATCGAATCCTTCCTCGCTCGTTCCCGGCGCGTCGCCATGGCCGCGTCCAAGCAAAGCGGCCGTCCGGAGCTTCCCGTTCTTGAGCCGCCGCGGCCGTTCCAGGAGGCGCTCGCGCGGGCGCTCAAGGAAGGCCCGGCTCTCCTCGCATGGGAAGGCGCGGCCCGTTGGGCTCGGATCGCCGTCCCGGAAGGCCTTCAGAAGGAGATCAACAACGGCGAGGCTCCGGGTCCCGGCTTTCGCCGGGACGACGGATCTATCGGCGTCTTCATCGGCCCGGAGGGGGGTTTTAGTCCGCGCGAGATCGAGGAGGCTCGACGCTCGAAAACGGCCTTCTTCGGGCTCGGGCCGAATGTCCTGCGCTCCGAGACGGCGGCCGTCGCGGCCTTGAGCGCCCTCTTTTACGAACTGGCGGGCGATCCCGCCCGGCCCGGCGGCGGAACCGGCTCCAAAAGCTTCCGATAGCCCGCGGCGAGCGCCGGGTAGAGGTGCCGGGCTCCCACGGCTCGGGAGACCATGAACCCCGCCACGGCGCCCATCATGATGGACGGCAGCATGTTGTGGTGGCGCGTCATCTCGAAGATGATGACAAAGGAAGTGATCGGCGCCTGGATCGCCCCCGCGAGGAAGGCCGCCATTCCCACCATGGCGCTGGCGCCCACGGGCGACCTGAGGGCGGAACCCACCGCGCCGCCCAGCGCCGAGCCGATCGAGAGGCAGGGGGCGAAGATCCCGCCCGCCATGCCGGACCAATAGGTCAAGAGGGTCGAGATGGTCTTGGCGAACGAAAAGAGAAGGCCGTAGGAGCCATGGGGAACCCTGTCGCCGAGAAGAAGGTCCTGGGAGACCTCGTTTCCGGGTCCGAGGACATGGACCCCGACGGCCCAGGAGAGAATGACGAGCCCCAGGGCGAGCCCCCCGACCGTCTTCCATCGCTCCTGGAGCCGCGGGCTTGCGAGGCGGTGCGCGAGCGCGGCTTGCCCTCGCAGGATCGACTCGCAAAAAAGAGCGCCCAGGAGGCCTCCCAGGACGCCGATCGCGAGAGCGGTTTGAAGGGGAACGGGGAGCGGCTCCTTGAGCTTGCCGAAATAAAGATACTCGCCCCGCATCGAGTCCGCCGCCACGGTCGAGATGATGATCGCCATGATGACGTAGTCCCGGATGCTTGAGACATAGCCCGCGCTGAGCTCCTCGATCGCGAAGGTGACGCCCGCCAGCGGGGTGTTGAAGGCCGCGGCCAGGCCCGCTGAGCCCCCGGCGACGACGGCGGAGCGGAAATCCAAGGGAAGCTTGAGCCGGGACCGGGCCATGAGGACAAGCGTGAGAAAGACGCAGGCCGCGACGTGGACCGAGGGGCCCTCGCGGCCGGTCGAGGCGCCGGCCCAGACCGCGAGATAAAGCGCCGCGATCTTGACCGTCATCGTGCGCAGCGAGAGAAGGGAGTCCAGCAGCCGCCGGCTCGAGGGCGAAAGCCTCCGGGCGGCGAAAATCGTCTGCGGGATGCCGGTTCCGGCCGCCAGCGGCGCCTCGAGCCTGATCATCTCGAAGGAAAGGATGAAGAGGGCCGGGGTCGTCAGGAAGGCCCACGCGCCGATCTTGTCGATGCCGAGCTGGTGGCGATGCGCGAAATCAAAGCCCCTCATGAAGAGGACGCAGGCGGCTCCGGTGGCGGCCGCGGCCGAGAAATAGAGGAGGAGGGGCGGTCCGTAGCGCTGGCGCGAGGCGCGGCGGAGAAGGACTCTCGTCCGGCGAACCGCGCGGACGACGAAGGAGCCTCGATCGTCTTCCGGGGAGGGCGCCTCGGGGGCCGCATCCGGAAGTTCCACGAAAAAATTTTACGAAATTATCCCTCGCCGGGGAGCGGCGGTCACTTGACGTCACGTGACGGGCGCGCCCTTGCCGGATCGCGGCGCGGCGATTAGATTTAGGGCGGATGCCATGACCAATCTGACGCGGCTCATCACGTTCGGACGCTCGACGCCTCTCGTGCTGCACGCGGACGACGACCCCGAGAGCCTCGAGTTCGTCAAGATGTGCCTCAAGCCGATGCCGGTCCGCCTCGCCGGCGCGGCCGACGGAGCCTCGGCTCTGCGTCTGGCTTTGAGCCGGCTTCCGGCTCTCGTTCTTCTCGACGTCGTGATGCCGGGGCTCGACGGCATCCGGGTCTGCCATGAGCTGCGCCGGAGCCGGCACGGCTCCCGATTCTTGATTTACATGGTCACGGCGCTCGATACGATGAAGGATATGGAAAAGGCGCTCGCATGGGGAGCGAACGGATATCTCACGAAGCCGATCGACGCCGGGAGGCTCTCGCGCTTGGTCGCGAAGCTTCTTGTCCCATCCGGGAAGGCGGCGCCGACGTCGCGATGAAAATCGAGGGAGGAATGACGAACATGCCCACCGACACGGCGGAGGCGGCCGCGCCTCTCGCGGCAAACGACGCGAGGAGTCTGGCCGTCCTGATGATCGACGACGATCCGGACATGCTGGACATGAACCGGTCCATCCTCAAATGCGTCGCGAAAGGAGCGTCCTTCCGCTGCGAGACGGCTTGCAGCCTGGAGGCCGGGCTCAAGGCTCTCGCCGACGGAGGAATCGACGTGGTCCTCCTCGATCTCGGCCTTCCGGACAGCTCCGGGGTCGAAACGGTCAGCCGCCTGCGTGCCCAAGCCCCGGACGTTCCGGTCGTCGTGGTCACGGGAATGGCGGAGGATGAGACGGGGGTCGAGGCGCTGAGGCGCGGGGCCCAGGAGTATCTCGTCAAGGGGAGCTTCGACGCGCGCGCCATGAGGCGGGCGGTCTTGTTCGCCGTCGAGCGCCGCGGCGCGAGGAGGTCTCCCCCGGCGCCGGTCGATCGACGCCCCGCCCCCGAGGAGGAGCCGGCCGCCGCGCCCCGGGATCGCTCCGGCGGCGCCCCGCCCGCCCCCGCCGCGCCCGAGGAATTGTGGCGCGTCTGCGCCGAGGGGGACGTGGAGAGCCTCGAAAAGCTCATCAAGTCCGGCGCGCCTTTGGGGATGCCTCGTCTGGAGGACGGCTACACGGCCCTCATGATCGCGGCCGAGAGCGGGCGGGCGGAGATCGTGGACGTCCTGCTCAAAGGCGGGGTCCATCCGGACGAGGGACGCACGGAGGACGGCTACACGGCCTTGATGCTCGCCGTTATCTGCTGCCGCGCGGAGGCCGTCAAGCGCTTGATCGACGCGGGGGCCGACCCCCTGCTGGCGACGAAGCGCGGCGTCAGCGCCGTCGATTTGGCCGCCGCCGGCCGTTGGCATGAGGATCTCGCGGCGGCCAAGCCGTCCGCCGTCTCTCGCGGGAGAGGCCCGGAGCTCATCGCCGGGCGCTACGAGATCATGGGCGAGATGGGCCGGGGCTCCGTGGGGCCGGTCTTTTGGGGGCGGGACGCGAAGCTTGGCAGGCTTTTGACGATCAAGAAATTCCGCGAGGAGATCAAGTCGCGCCCGGCTGAGCGCTCGCGGCTCGCGGCGGCCGGCCGGAAGGCGATCCCGATCGAGCACGCGTGCGTCGCGCGGCTGCTCGACGTCGTGGAGGATGGGGAGGAGCCGTGTCTGGTCATGGAAGGCGTCGAGGGGGCGTCGCTTAAGGAATTTTTAAGCCGGCGCGGGAAAATCCCGTGGAAGCAGGGGCTCTCCTTCATGACGGGCGTCGTGAAGGCGCTGGCGCACGCCCATTCCTTGGGAATTTCGCACGGCAGCCTTTCCCCCGCGAACATCTTGGTCTGCAGGCAGGGCTACGCGAGGGTGACGGACTTCAAGACGGCGCGCGAGTCGAAGGACATCCTCGCGAAGCTGGGCGTTCAGCACGACGGGGAGGACTGGGCCTACACGGCGCCGGAGGTGGCGATCAAGGGCGAGGCGGGGCCGCGCGCGGACATCTACTCGCTGGGGGCCTGCTTCTACGAGCTGCTGGCGGGCGTCCGGCCGTTCTCCGGCCCCGATTTCCGGAACCAAAAAGAGAAAATGTCGTTGAAGCCCATGAAGGACTTGCTTCCGGGGATCCCCGAAGCCCAAGCGATCGAGCGCTGTCTGAGCTTCGATCCCGACGGACGCTTCGCCGGCATTTCCGAGCTCGCCAAGGCGCTGGGCATCTAAGCCCGCCTACGGCCGGCCGGAGCGATAGAGGCTCCATGGATAGGACTTGCGGTCCGCGTCGCGCACGCGCATCTTGCGGCACTCGATCAAGACCGACTCGTCGAGGCCGCAGGAGCCGTCTTGGAGCGCGGGTTCCCCGAAAGGCGAGAAGACATGGGCCGATCCGTCGTAGTCGAAATGGGGGTCCCGGCCCGAGCGGTTGACCGCCGCCACATAGGCCTGCGAGAGGACGGCATAGGCGGCCGCCAAGGTCCGGAACTGGACGCTTTTGTGCGGCCCGCCCACCCAGCACGCCGGGGCGAGGATCACGTCGGCGCCGGCGCAGGCGTACTCGTGATAGAGCCTCGGGAAGCGCAGGTCGAAGCAGATGGAGAGGGCGAGGAGCCAGCCGCGGTGCTCGCAAAGGACGCCGCGGTCTCCCGCGCTAAAGAAGCTGGACTCGGGTTCGCGCCCGACCGTGAAGAGATGCATCTTGCGATAGTGCCCGGCGATCGAGCCGTCGGGCCGCGCGAGGAGCAGCGCGTTGAAGGGACGTTCCGGGGCTTCGGGGTTGTTTTCGGGAAAGCCGAACGCGATCGCCGTCTTGCGCCTGCGGGCCAGCTCCAGGACGCGGAAGATCGCCGAATCGGGCGGCGTCCAGGAGAAGGTTTTCGGGTTTTGGGTGACGAACCCCGTCAAGGTGAGCTCGGGGAAGATGAAGAGCCGCTCTTCGGAATCGCCTCGCGCCCTGTCGAGCCGCCGGACGACGGCCTCGTCCATGCGCCGCAGGTTTTCCTCGGGATCGTTCCAGGCGAGTTCGAGAGGGACCGGCTCGAGCGCCAAGGGAAGCCGTTTCACGGGGCCGCTAATATTCAGGGTTCAAGCGAGCGAGCCCTTCTTCGAAGCGGCGCTGGAAGGAGGGGCTCAAGACGTCGGCGCACACCGCGTATCGTATGAGAGGTTCTCCGCCGTCGCCCTCGTCCGGCCCCTCGAAATGGACGCCGACGATGCCCGTTTCCGAGGCTGTAAGGCGGTTGAAGGCCTCCGAGCGCGTCATCCCCGCAAAGCGCGTGTCTCGCGCGAGGTCGGTTCCCAGGGCGCGTCGCGGCGCCTTCCATAGCGTGAAAAAACCGGCGGAGGCCGGGCAGGCCTCGCGAAGGCCGGCGCCGCGGAGGCGTTCGACGACGTAGTTGAGCCGGCGCTCATAGAGTTCCCGGATGCGGTCGAGCGTTCGGCGCGCCGCGGCTTGGTCCTCGAGGAACGTCCCGTAGGCCGCCATGATATAGGGGACGGGGCCCGAATCGGCGTTGCCCTTGACGAGGAGGAAGTCGTCGACGAACTCCCGCGAGCCGACCAGCGCCCCGAGCCTCGCTCCCGGGTCGCTGAAGGACTTGCTCACGGAATACATCTCCATCCATTCGAGATCCGTCCGTCCCGCCGCGGCCTTCGCGAGGGGGACGTGCGCCGCGGCCTTCGCGAGTCCCGCGTAGGCCCCGTCGCAGACGAGCCTGGCGCGGCTCTCGGCGCAGAAGTCCATGAGATCCCGCCATTCCTCCTCGCTCGCTCCGACCGCCGCGGGATTGCCGGGCCTGATGACGTGGATCAAATCGACGCGGGAGGCGCCCGATTCGCGCGCGGCCTCGCGCAGGCGCTTGACGTTGAGGCGCATCCGGTCCTCGGCGCGAAGCGGCCAGACGACGCGCCGGGCTCCCAGATAGCTTTCGGCCCAGGCGCCGATCACGTCGTAGGCGGGGAGGTTCGACGCGACGCAAAAGGCGTCCCGCCGCCGGGAATCCGGAAGATGCAGGCCGCAGGCGAGCGGCAGAAACGCCGTGGCCGTTTTGATCCCGGCGATGGGCGCCGCCTTGAGTTCCGGATGATCCTGGACGCGGATGCCGCCGTGGAGCTCGACCATGCCCTCGGCGAAGCGCAGAAGGTTTCCGTCCTCGGCATAGGTGTGGAAGGCGAAAGCCGGGTCCGCCGCGAAGCGCGCCTGGAGCTTGAGGAGGGCCTCCGGCGGGACCGTGTCGGGGTTCCCGAGGGACAGATTGAGGGGCTCGCGCCCCGTTTTCTCCTTGTATTCCTTGAGCAGGGCGTAAATCGACTGGAAGAGATTGACGCCGGAGGCCGGGACCTTGCGCATGGAGGAGTTGGGGCTTATGATAGCAATCCGCGCGGGCGGAGCGACGGCGGAGGCTCGCCGGCGGAGCCGAGTCTCGGCCGGGCCTATTTTGTTAAAATAGCGGGCTTGACGTGCTTCCCTGAATGCGGGATGGTGAAACGGTATCACGGGTGGCTCTGAACCACTTATTCTAGGTTCGAATCCTAGTCCCGCAGCCAGGTTTTGATGAGCGAGGTGCTCAGCCTTTCTGCTTTGTTGTGGCCCCTCTTTTTCTCGACGAGAAATCCATAAGTCTCAGAGTTGATGCTTCTGCGCCGACATCAATCGGCGCGAATTCCACGATTCCCCGTTGCCCGGTGAGCATCAAAGCATCGGAATTTGATGATGGCGGTGGTTTAAAACTTAACTGGGGCTTCAGTGGTCAGACTAAAGGTTAAGACCAGAGTAGCCGTAAGAAAAGAATGGAATAGATTGCCCCGAAAATGCTGGGAACCCATGTCTCAAGATGGGTGAGCGGGATGTAGTCTTTAAATGCCGTCCCGCGACCTACGAGTTCCCACTCGCGATCAAAAGGAGCTGCTGGTAGGTGCGTTTCAAGCTCGTGTAGAACCTGGAATTTGGCTGAATTCAGTTTTCGATACGATCTGATTAATGCCCACCAAGTTACGCTGACTAGAATCCCCGCCAGAGGAAGCAGAACTTTCCAGGAGTTGGTAGAGCGATCAGGCAAGAGAGGAACGCTAAGGCTATAAAGGCTGAGCAAAAATGTATTTACAGTTAACAGAAAACTGTTCGCGGAATTTCTTCGAGAGCTTATGTGATCTGCCATCTCAACACAAATTCTGTATTGTTCAAGCAAATGCTCCGTGTAGTTGGCACCGTAAACATCCGGGGCAACGTGAAATAATTTTTTTGAGAGTTTTTTGTTCATGGGTTTGATTGAGCTGCCTTGCTGATCATTCTTCCAATCCCTTCCCATGTCCAATTGATGATGTTGTTGGCTTGAAAGCACGGCGGGATATGTCGGGGTCCTTCTTTATAAATCCAGACCCCGAAAGCTGGGATGCCTTCCTCGGTTGAGCAATTTACCTCCCAAAGCGCCCCATCTGATTGGCAAGTAGAGTGACCCACGAGTTGGATTGTTACTTTGCAACGTTTAATGCGCGACCGTGTCTGGGTTTTCCAGCTGTCGTTAAAGGGTTCATGTAGCGACCAGTCCGCAATATTCCATGGAGTGTCCGGGTGATTCCCCTGCCCAATGAAAAGGTCGCGAATCCTTTCGTCCTCTTTCGCGAAGCTGATGAATGTCGGAATTTTTGCCATTTAATCTCCTAAGTTCTGCGCGCGGCCGCGGCCTCGATGGCGGATACGATTTCCTGCATGTCCCAACGTGCAATTGGAGCGTTATGCTTGGTTAAAAGGGGAGGCGTCCGACCACGTGAGTCCTTCAGGCGTACGCCGCAAATGCCTTTATGGAACTCAATAGCGGTTGAAAGCTCAAAATCGACCCACTCCCGCCATGCTGTTCCATTTCCTATCAGGCATAAAACGAGTTCGACCTTGGCGATTTTTTGGCGCAAGGCTTGACGGATATAAGAGCCCTGCTCACTATTTATAGGCGCCTGAAGGCTGGAATCATAGAGGTCCAACGCCACTTTGGGATTATTTACCATCAACCTAAAGCCGCGTACTTGGGAAAGATCGTCCGCGTGAAAGCTTAAGAAGACTCGGCGACGGCGCGCATGCACTTTTAGTCCGGATCTGTAAGCGGTTAACAATTGGGTCTGCGATTCGAAGCCCCTCTCGCGGAGTAGATTCCCAAGTAGCATATCCCGTCGGGCATGCAGATCAATGCCGTAAGTATCTTCGATGCTTTCAACTGCCGTATCCGAGCGCTTTTGCCGAAACATAATCATGCCGCCTTTTTGGTAGTGACCTTCCCCCAAATGATACACATTGGGAAAGTTGCTTACCCAACAGTTTCTAGGTATTCGGCCACCACTCGCACGTCTCCGTCGGCTTTCACCAGCAAGGGCTTGAACACTTTGTTATCGGGTCTTAACAACACCTCAAGAACCTCTCCACCGACCCCGAATTTCCCTATTTTCCATCGCTTGAGCGTATAAGCGCCGGTCTCTGGGTCAGTCTTTGATTCCAGTCGTACCAGAACGCGGCGGCCGTCGATGGCGGTTGGCGAAGGCTGATAGCCATCAGAGAAGGTGCGGAAGATGCCCCAGGCGCCGTTCGGTATACCAGGTTCCATCGAGTGTCCATCTACTTTGGCGATAAACATGCTGGGATCGAGAGGGCGATGTGGGACGCGGACCCAGCCGGATACATCCGGAATGACCTCACTACCCCACGCGCCCGCCTTGGCCGCAAGGTCGTAGACGGGCAAGGCAGCCTGGAACTGTTCGTCCGGCGCCACGGTATCGAGCACTTGGATTCCTAGCGAAGAGGCGTGCGGGTCGGGAACGAGCGGGAGACCCTCGTGGCGTTTCAGAAGGTCTTCGATAGCAGATAGGCCACCATGGTCCTCCCAATAGCTGATATCTTGGCGCCTGAGTTCCCGGTTTTCGACGAGCTGTTGCGGGTCAACCATTTTGAGACACTTCGCCGCCGTTTGATTTTTGCGATTCAAGCCGTCTTGCCCGGTTATATTCCTTCCGTTTTTGAAGCGCGAGCCGCTTAAGCTCCGCCCGCCTCTTCAAAATCTCATCCATCCGTCCCGCGTAGACGTCGTTGGGGCTCACGTTCTTAAGCGCCTCTCTCGGCGTTTCGTTGTGAATTCGAACGGCTTCAGCCACGGCCCGGGCCAGCGCCTCCGGCGAGCAATACACCAGCAGCTTCACGCGGCCCTTGATCTTCTTGTTCACCGCCTCGACCTTGCCCTGCGTCTGCGGGTGATACGGCTGCCCGAAGATGTGCCGAATACCGTGCTGGCCCAGGTAGCGCGATAGAATGTCGCCGATGAAGCCTGGGCCGTTGTCCGAAAGCATCAGCGGCTTCTTCTCAAGCTTGTGCCCCTCCCGCTTGGCCGCCTCGATCGCCTCTTCCACCGCGTCGCCGATCGAATTCGAGCTCTCGTCCGGCTTGATCGGCATGGCCAGGATCTTGCGCGAGTAGTCGTCGACCACGGGAATCGCCTTGTAGTAGCCGTAGCCCACCACGAAGAAGTTCGTCCCGTCGCACTGCCAGATTTGATCCGGCGCGGTGGTCTTGTGCGTCCATTCCTTGCCCGCGGGCAAGTCATCGAGCGGCCGGGGCTCGATCAAGCCCCGCTCCTTGAGCCGGCGAAACAACGTCGATTCGGAAATAGAGATGCCTTCCTCGTCGAGAAGCTTCACCGACAGCAGCCTCGGGCTCAGGTCCGGGTGGGCCAGCGCCACTTCCAGCGCCCGCGCGTTTTCCTGGGGCATCAGCTGCGTCCAAGACCCGTCCAGACCGCCCTTGCGATCCAGCCCCCGGACTCCCGCCTCTTCGTAGCGCCCTTTCCAGCGATAGTAGGTCGAGCGCAGCACCTGCGCCGCTTTCAGGCGCTCCCGCCGCCCGTGCCCGCCCGATTCCACCGCCTCGATTACCCCGGCCCGCTCGATCGATCTCATCCCTCGATGCCAGCCTCGCTCGACCCGCTCAGACTTTTTTTAAGCAGGTTGAGCTGGAGTGCCTGCTCGGCCACCAGTTCCTTTAAGCCCGCGATCTCTCTGCGCAGCTCCCGAACCTCCGCCTCGTTGGCCTGGCGCAGAGTATCGCCCTTCAAGCGCGATTTCCCGGCCTCCATGAAGTCCTTGAGCCAGCTGTAATAGAGCGTCGTCGAGATGCCTTCCCGCCGCGCCAGCTCCGAGACCGAGACCTCCCGCCTCATCCCCTCGATCACGATGCGGACCTTGTCCTCGGCCGCGAATTTCTTCCGAGTCCGCCGGCGGACTCGCTCCATGAGATGCTCCGCGCTCACGGCCACTGGCTCAACGATTGTTCCTGCTGTTGGTTCCATGATTCCTCCGTGTCTATTTTACAGGCTCAGACACGGCTTCAAACCGCAAACTTCTCAAACGGCCAAAGTGTCCCATTGATTATAAACCTCAACACTGTTCATCGAGGACAAGGGCGACGCCATCGTCCTCGTCGATGGAGGAACCTTCAAGAAGTTCGAGTTCCGCGGCCGGAAGCTCAAGGGCCTCTGGATCGCCCAGCGGCGGGACGTCAAGACGGACTTGTGGCAGTTGTCGAGAAGCCGGACAGTGAATGCGGAAGTCAGCAAAACGACGTTTTGAATTGTAAAAGAAAATATTTTATACTCCCTAAAATGCCCGAGGAAGCATCTGAAGTCAATCTCGCTGCAATCGAATCACCAGCACCGGAACAGCGGTCATTTAATTATGTCCAGCGCAAGCCATTTTTCTTAGAGCTTTCTCGCTTAAGAAACGGGCGGGTGCCGATCTTCTTTTTCAACTTTGATCGCCCCAGCCAGCCCCCCAACATTTCAGGGCTAACAACTGCATTTGCATCCGATACCAAGGAAATTTTGTATCGCCTACTCAAAGATGCCGATGTCAAGAAGGGTATCGACTTGGTCCTTTATACGCGTGGCGGCGATGCAAATGCTGTATGGCCACTGGTTTCGCTAATTCGAGAATTTAATCCGGAGTTTGAAGTTATCGTTCCATTCCGATGTCACAGTAGCGGAACCGCGCTTGCCTTAGGAGCCCGGCGGATTGTAATGACGCGCTTATCTGAACTGTCACCTATCGATGCAACCACTGCCAATCAGTTTAATCCGCGTGAAGAAACGAATCCGTTGGTTCCGAAGGCGATATCGGTAGAAGATGTCCGATCCTTTTTTAATCTCCGCAAGGAGAACGCGGCGGAATCGAAAACAGATTACCTCGAACTCTTGACCAAGAGTGTGCATCCCTTGGCACTCGGAAATGTCCAGCGCGTCTATCTTCTTGTCAAGAATATTGCTTCCGCTCTCCTGGCCTCAAATGGCGCAAAGAAGAGAAATAAGTCCGAGATAGATAAAATCATCGATAAGTTGGCGAGCGAATTCTATTCGCACGTCCATGCGATCTCTCGACATGAAGCCAAAGAAATCCTTGGCGATGAGGAAGTAACATTTGCCAGTGAAGAGTTGGAAACATGCCTTGATAAAATTTTGCGTTCCTATGAGCTCACCTTTAAGCTCCGGGAGCAATATATCTTGAAGGGGGAATTGGGCAATAATTCCGCAACGGACGTCAGCTACATTGGTGGTGTATTTGAGTCCGAGAATCGATCTTATATTTTTAAGACGAAAGGAACTTGGTTTCAGGTGCCGAAATTCCCGGCTGGAGTGCAGATAAATATTCCGGCTGGCAATACCTTGCCAGTGATTCCGGGATTACCCGTAGATTATCGGTTCGACATCAAGTTCCAGGATTGGACATTGAATGTGGGGGGTGAATAAATGCAAGATGAAATGGTCAGCTACCTCTTGATATTCTCCACAGCAGGCCTGGAAAAAGCTGTGTCCACGGGGACGGATGATCCAGAGCATACTCAAACGACTATTTCTCCGCTCTTTGTTCCCCCGGGTCAGTATAGGGTTGTCGCCGGAAAGTTGCTACGCGTACACGAGGGGCTCCCGGAATCTGACCGGCCCCCAATTGAAACTCAGGCTGGGTCCTACCCGCCTTGAACCGCGGGGCTTTTGCTTGCAGTGGCATTCGATGACATCTACCGTGGATATGTGCTGGTTGATACCTCGGCCCTTATTGCCTTAATTGATAAGCACGACCAGAACCACAGTTGTTCCACCCAAGCCCTAACTGCACTTACCAACGATGTAAATGTACGGCTATTCGTATGCAACCTCACCATATACGAGACATACACGCGGCTTCGGTATGACCGGGATTGGGTAACAGCAAAAGAAGTGTGGAATACCATAGCTCAGGTAATAAAAGCCCGACGCATTGAGTTTGTCAGCGGGGTCTTTGAAGAGAAGACCCGAGACATCCTTAAGACCTACCGATTTCAAAAATTAAGTTTTCATGATGCGGGTTGTGCTGCGCTAATGCTCGAAAACAAGATAGGACGTATTTTTTCTTTTGACAGCGATTTCGACATCGTTGGATTCGAACGCTTTCCATCCCTCTCCTGAAGCCTTAAACCTCCTTCTGCCCCGTCAGCTTTTTAAACAGTTTATGGACACGGGCCGGGGGATGGCGTAAGCTATGAGCATGCCCGCGAGCGAGATTCTGCCCGAGGTCCTGGCGCGGTTTCTGGCGCGCCTCCTGCGCGAGCGCTTTTTCGGCCGCGTCGAGCTGCACTTGGAGCCTCAAAAGACGCCTTAACAGAAGGGTAGGCGGTACGACGACCTGACATAGTATCGCGGCAGCGTAGCCGTGCTCGACCGCACGAGCGGTCTTCAGGCTGAGATAGACTGTGGACCGGGACAAACCATGGCGGCCCTTGTTGTTCCTGGCGCCTGACGGCGCGCCTTAATTCCTAAACCGCGCGAGCTCGCGGGCGAATCGCAGCGGCACGGCCCCGGTCCGGCCGCGGGCATTCTTGGCGAGGACGATCTCGGCCGCGCCCGAGTCCGCCCGTTGGCCGCGCCGAGAGCCGCCGCGATAAAGAAAGGCGACGATGTCGGTGACGCGGACCATCTCCTCGGCTCGCGGCTCTCCATCGGGTCCGAGCCCGCGTCGGCGGGTTAAGGGGGCCGTGAACAGAATGGGCGCGCCGATCTCGCGCGCGAGGCGCTTGAGCCGCGCGGCCGCGTCCGAGAGGGAAGGCTCGCGCGTCCCCTTGATGAGTTGCAAGGGATCGATGACGACAAGGCCCAGGGCCCGGCCCTTCGAGCGGAGTTCGCGGGCGACGCGGCGGCTGGCGCGGGCGATCTGCTCGATGCGCGGCCCGGCGGCGTCGTGGAAATAAAGCGTCTCCCCGCGCGGGGCCTCCAGGGGAAGCCTAGCTCCCGCCGTCAGGAGGCGGGCGAGGCCGCCGTTCTTGGAAAGCAGCCCGATGACCGGAAGCCGGGGACGCCCAAGGAGGAGCCGCTTGAGGAGATCGGATTCGGACATCTCGGGCAAGAAAAGGAGCGCGGGCCGGGGCTTCCGGGCGAGGGCGACGTTGGCCGCGATGTCGAGCGCCAGCGCCGTTTTCCCTTGAGAGGGCCGCGACAGGATGCAGACGAGATCGGAGCTTCTGATTCCCCCGGTCAGCTTGTCGAATTTCCTCAAGCCGGTTTTGACGACGGTTTCCTGCGTCATGGAGTCCTCCTGGAGGGGCGGGGATTATCCCGCGAGCCAAAGATCGCGGGGCTTCTTGGCGTTTTGGGGCCATGCGGGGCGGTGATGGCGCTGGCCCGGGGGCAGGAAGTTGATCTCGTAGCGGCCGCCGTCCGGGAGGCCGACGACGATGCGGAAGGGTTTGGTCCCGAATTTCCTCTTGACCTGGGCCTGGATCGCCGGTACGGAGCGCCACCGGAACGGCCGGAGCCGCCGGAAGATTTCGACGCGGCGTCCCTTTTTGACGATCACCATGCCCTCCGCCTCTCCGGACCGGAGGGGCTCCGGGGGGTTGGGCAGATGGAAGCCGCCTTGCTTTTTCGCGGCCCAGGGGCTTGATCTGCGGAACCGCTCGATGTCGTCCCGCGAATAAAGCGAGGCGAAGCCCACCCGGCTGTGCGGCCGGATCGTTCCCCGGCTGACCAGACGCCGGAAGGAGACGGGGTGGTAGCCGAGGGAACGGGCCGCTTCCCGGGCGCTAAGGAGCTCGTCGCCTTCCTCGGAAAGATAGACGTTTGAACGCCGCGCCGATCGGGACATGGTCGGCTTGAATGGTAGCCGTTAATCCGGCCGCGGTCAATCGCGGGCGCGGGGCTGGCGCGGAGCAGGTCCATATGTTACAGAAGAGTAGCATATTAGGGCTTGCTTTTATCACGCCGGCCATGAGATTATTCCGCGCCGCTGTCCTGTTCTCCGCGCTCCCGGGGGCGTCCTTCGGGCGCGCCGCCGCCCAGGGCTATTATTCCGACGGACGGGTCGAGAGCTACTCGGCCCCGGCCGCGATCATCGCCGTCAATCGAAGCGTCAGCGTCTCCTACCAGATCACGGATTCCTACTACATCGAGCCGAGCGATGGGGGCGCGTTCACGCTTCCGAACTTCGCGGCCTATTCCGACTGCGAGCTCGGAACGGAGCGCGGGGGCCGGGCGGCCTTGTCCTGGACGGACCCCGAGGGGAGAATCTATCTCTATGGGGATTATGCCCGGGACGCCGGGAATGTCGCCTACACGGGCTTCACCCTGACAACCAACATGCCGCTCGATGCGGTCACGCATTATGACGTCAGCGAATACAATTTCAAATTGGGAACCGGCTTCGCGGCCCGGCAAGGCCGTTGGATGCTGACGCCCTACCTAGGCTATGGGACGCGCTATTGGGACCGCAGCCTCTCGGCGACCTATGATGAATACTACACGGACTCTTATCTCAGCCTAGGAGGGCTCGTCCAGGAAGCGCCGCTGGATTGGCTCGTCATATCGGAAGACATGAGCGTCGGCAAGCTGATTGACGACCACATCAACGTAACGCTGGACGGCTCGAGCGGGGGGGAGAATTTGCGCCCGGGGCCGCTCATCAAGCTGGCGCTGGAGCTTAATTTCCAGATCGTCCCGGCGCTCAGCCTTTTTACCCGCTTTGGCTATACGTATTTCAGCTTCGGGCAGAGCAATGTCTACGTGGCCCCGGGCTCGGAAAACATGGAGCCCATGAGCCATACCAGCCTTCTTGACGTGAACACGGGCCTGCGCATCCCGCTGGGGTTCCCGACGCTCTGAATCCTTGTGCCATTGAAATATACGACTTAGTAGCATATACTACGTGGTAGTATGAAGCGCGAGTTCGTCGAGACGACGGCGTTCTCGCGGCGCGTCGACAAAGAGGGCGGCCAGGTGCTTCGGCAAATCCAGTCGGAACTTTTGAAAAACCCAGAAGCCGGCAGTGTGATTTCGGGAACCGGAGGCCTGAGAAAGTTCAGGAGCCCCGACGCGGGTCGAGGGAAGGGGAAGCGAGGTGGGTATCGCGTGATTTACCTGGATTTGCCCCATGTCGAGCGAACGTATCTCCTGGCTCTTTACGACAAGGGAGAGAAAGACGACATCTCAAGCGACGAGAAGAAGATATTGAGGGCCTTGGCCCACGAGTTGAGGAGGACTGCAAAATGAAGGAAACGCGTTTGGGACGGGAGCTTATCGCGGGGTTGCGGGAGGCGGCGGCGCACGCGCGGGGCGCTAAAAAGCTGCGCGCCTCAACGATGGAGCTTCCCCCGCCGGCCCCGATTTGGCCGAGGAAGCGCATCGCGGAGCTTCGCAAGCGGCGCTTCGGCGTCAGCCAGCCGGTGTTCGCGGCGTTCCTCAGCGTCAAGCCGTCGACGGTGCGCGCCTGGGAGCAGGGGCAGAAGACCCCGTCGGGCGCGGCCTGTCGGCTCCTTCAACTGGCGGAGCTTGATCCCCGGGTTTTTCAGCGGCTTGCCCACGCGGTTCGATAATCATCGACGACAGGCAGTTTCGCTCTGATGCTCGAGCCTCGCGGCCTTTCCGCTTAGCTGGGAGCGCTCGTTTCCTCGACGGGTAATCCCACCAGCCTCAGAGCCGATGCTTCTGCGGGAGCATCACTTGGGGCGAATTCCGCGCTTCCTCGTTGCCCTGGAGCATCGAAGCATCGGAATCCGACGATCGCTCAGGTTCCCGGTTTAGCTGCGGATTCGAAGGGGAGCCTTGAGTCTCAGAGCGCAGGCCAGAGAGGAGACGTCTTTAAGGCGCTTGCCGGCCCGGGCTCTCCGTTGGGCCTCATCGGAATCCGATATAGAGACGCGAGCCCAGGGCCAGGCACTGATTTTTGCGCCATGCCGTGCGTGGGCATAAAAACCGAAGTCGACACCCCGGCGTCTTTCTTGCTATAAAACGCGCTCTTGAAGCCATGTCGCCCCTGAAGAAGCTCGTCCTGGCCGCCCTCGTCGCGGCCTTGGGCGCCCTGCTTTGGGCCGGCCGCGACGGAGGCCGGGCTTCCCGCGACCTTCCGCCGCTTTACCAGGAGCCCTACGTCGTCGTCTACGGCCAGGAGAGCTGTTCCTACTGCCAAGCCATGAGACGGGAACTGGCGGGCCGCGGCGTCCCCTACGTCTACAAGGAAGTCGGCGACAGGGGCGCCGACTCCGAACTCATCGAGCGGATGCGGCTCGCGGGCCGCGCGTCCAGTCGCTTCGACCTTCCGGTCGTGGACGTCAACGCGCATATCATGTCCCGCCCCGACGCCGACGAGGTGCAAAGGCTCTACGCCGCCGTCCCGGCGGCCGCTGCCGCCTCGCCGCGCCGATGAGGTCCCTGCCGATTTCGGCGGCCGCCGGCCGTGTCCTCGTCATCGACGACGACCCCGGCTTCGGCCCCTGCCTGGCGCGGCTCCTCCAAACCCAGGGTTTCTCGGCCGCCTGCTTCACCGATCCCGCGCAGGGCGTCGCGAGGGCGATCGAGACGGTTCCCGACGCGGTCGTCCTCGACGCCTGCCTGCGAGACCCCGCCTTGCCGGAGCCGATCTCGGCCCAGGAGGCGATCCGCCGCCTCAAGTCAAACGGGGCGACGAGACGCGTTCCCATCTTCGTGATCTCGGGCATACGCCGCTCCGCCGAGGACGAGGCCGAGTTCAGGATGCTGGGCGCCGCGATGTTCCTGACGAAGTCCGAGGCGGTCGAGTCCGGGGTATTGGCGCGCCATCTGAAGGCAGAGATTTCGCTCAATCGCCGCGAGACAGGCTCGTCCCGGCTCCTCAGCTTGGGCGGCGCGCTCCTCGACGCCGAGCGGGGAGTCCTCCGGCTTCCGCGCGCCGCGTCGCCGATCCAGTTGTCGCCGGCGGAATCGAGGCTTCTTTCGATTCTCATCGAGGCGGGAGGGGCGGCGATCGAGGAGGCGTTCATCCACGCGAGGCTCCTGCACCGCCTCCGCGAGGGCAAGAGCACGGCGGTCAAGACCGCCGTCTGCCGCCTCCGCTCGAAGCTCGGGGCCCGCGGCGGCCTCATCCAATGCGTCCGCTCCCTGGACGGCGCGCGCCGCTACCGCTTCGACGTCGGGTGGGCGCAAACGGCGGCGGAAAGAGCGGTTACGGCCGGGTTACGGCGGCATTGACAACGGCCTGATCCGGGACTAATCTTCGTCGGCTCGTCCGAGATCGATCGTGCCGGGGGGGCTTACCCGGAAGGGGGGTTTCTGGGCGGACTCGGGAGAGAGGGAGGCGGACCGCGGGGCGTCTCCGCCCGCGCTTTTGGTTTCATTCGCTCCTTCCGCTTCCTTCTTTTCCTTCCAATCTTCCGCCTCCCCGCCTTCTCCCAGACCTACGTCAGCGGCACGATCACCGTCGACACGACTTGGTCCGCCAGTTCGAGCCCTTTCATCGTCACGGCGAGCGTGACCGTCTCCGGCGCGACGCTCACGATCGAGCCCGGAGTCGTCGTCAAGTTCTCGACCGGGACATCGCTCGTGGTCGGCGGCGGCCCGCTCAACGCCCTCGGCGCCCCCGGGAGCGCGATCACCTTCACTTCCATCAACGACAACTCGGTCGGGGGCGTCACGGGAAGCGGCTCTCCCGCCCCCGGCGATTGGGACTTGATCGAAGTCTTATTAGCGAGCGCCTCCCTGCGATACGTCCAGGTCTTCTACGCGGGAGGCGACTTTAACGACGCCATCGACGATATCGTCGGCAGCACCCTGTCCGTCGACGATTGCCAAGTCAGCTTCTCCTCCTATGACGCCGTCTTTTCCGATGCCGAGAGCGTCCTCTCCATCTCCGGTTCGACCTTCTCCCTCAACTCCACCGAGTATTACGACGTCGAGCCGGCGGGGGCGGTCCCGACGCTTTCCGGCAACGTCTTCGCGGACCCCGACGGCCCTTTCATCTTCCAGGCCCAGACCGTCGACTTCTCCGACAACGTCTTTTCGAGCACCTATCCCGCCGCTGTCTACATCGGCCTCGACCCCGGGGTCACCTTGGCGGGATCGACCAGCACCTCCCTGTCAGGTCCCGCCGCCGCCATAGCCGATATCTTGGCCGCAACCATCACCGCCTCCGGCTTTTTTGAGCTCGTCTATCCCGAAACCGTGACCGTCTCCGCCACGTGGTACAGCTTCGGCTTCACCTACTTCATGGAAGGCGGGATCAACTTCAGCGGCGGCGCCTCGCTGACGATCGCGCCGGGCGCGGTGTTCAAGTTCGACTTGGGGCAGGGCCCCCTCATGGTGAGCGGCGGCGGGACGCTAGCGGCGCAGGGGACCGGCGGCAGCCTCATCACCTTCACCTCGGTCAACGACGGCTCCTTCGGAGCAATCATCAGCACGGCGCCGCCTAGCACGGCGCCGCCCGCGCCGGGCGACTGGACCGGCATCGAGGTTCAAGCCGCCAGCGCCACGCTCTTCAACGTCAACGTCTTGTACGGAGGAGGCGACTCCTACACCGCGGTCTACGACGAAAACGGATCGACCCTGACCTTGAGCAACTGTCATGTGGAGCACTCCTCCTACGACGCCGTCGAAAGCGACAACCTCAGCGTCTTGTCCGTGAACGGCAGCGTTTTTTACGACAACAACCCCGGCTACTACGACGTCCAGACCGTCGGGATCATGCCGGCGTTTTCCGGGAATACGGTCGAGGACCCGGTCGGGCCGTACATCGGGCTCGCCCAGACCGTCGAGTTCGGCGGCAATTCGCTGGGGACCTCGGGTCAAAACTTCGAATTGGCCCTTAACGCCGGCGTGACGCTCAAGGACGCCCCGACGAGCATCGTCAACTCCACGATGTCCACGGCCTTCCTCGACGCCGAAACCTTCACGAGCAGCGGCAGCTTCCTCCCCGGCGACGCCGCGTTCGTGCTGACCGAGACCGTCACGCTCCCGACGACGTGGTGGAGCTTCGGGCCGACGTATGTCCTAGAGGGGGCCGCCACCTTCGGGCCCGGAAGCGGGCTTACGATCGCCCCGGGGGCCGTGATCAAGACCGACGCGGGCCAGGGCCCCCTGGCCTTCCTCCAGAGCAGCTTCACCGCGCTCGGATCGAACGCGAGCCCCATCACCTTCACATCGATCAACGATAACTCCGCGGGAGGGACGAACGGCAGCGGAAGCCCCGCGCCCGGGGATTGGCCGTCGGTATCGCTGAACCAGTCTACGGCGAACCTCTCCGCCGCGCATTTCCGCTACGGCGGATCGAGCGGGACGATGCTCTCCGCCCAGAACGGCTCGGCCGTCTACCTCTCAAGCGGCGAGATCGCCCATTCCCGCGCCGACGGCGTCCTGGCGGCCTCGGGGGCGAGCCTGTTTTTTTCAAGCGTCGCGATCTCGGGGAACGGCAACGGCGTCGAGGTGAACGCCGCCGCCCCGGTCGAGATCGCAAGCTCCTCCATCACGGGCAACCTTGGCTACGGCGTCCTCAACGACGACGTCGCCTTCTCCACGGTGGACGCCCTCTATGATTGGTGGGGATCGAGTTCCGGTCCCGCGAGCCCCTTGAACCCCGGCGGAGGGGGGGACAAAGCGTCCTCCGGCGTCGCCTTCGCGCCTTTTTGGAACAGCCCGATAGGCCTCCTCGGCCCGCCCGCGCTCTCGCGGGTGGTCCTGGCGAGCTCCTCGCCCACGCGCTCGGGGACCGTGGGCTTCTCCCTCGTTTTTAACCAGACGATGAACACGTCCGTCCCGCCCGTCGTGGCCTTCGGTTCCGTCGCCCCCTTCAACCTCTTCCCTGTCTCAAGCGGCTCCTTCGTGAACGCCCAAAGCTGGCAGGGCTACGCCTTTTTCCCCTCCACGGCCGCGGACGGGGCCTATGCCCTGAGCGTCTCAAGCGCCGTTGGTCAGGACGGCCTCGCCATGGTCCCGAGCACGGCGGCCTTCTACACCCTGGACGATACTCCTCCCGCCGTCGCGATCAGCTCGCCCGCCGCCGGGCAGACGCTCTCGCGTCCTTTCACGGCCTACGCGGTCGCGGCGGATGCCTTCGGCGTGGCCTCGGTGGTCTTCGGCGTGGACGGCGCCTCCGTCGCGGCCGTCACGGCCGCCCCCTATTCCTTCTTTTGGGATACGAGGCTCTACCCGGACGGCGACCACGTCCTCACCGCGACCGCCGCGGACCTGGCGGGGAACGTCGCCATGATCTCCGTCGTCGTGACCCTCGACTATGCGCCTCCCCCGCCCCCGGACATCGGCTCTCCCTTCAACGGCTTCATCACGACGGTCTCCAGCGTGGACGTCTCCGGCTCGGCCGAGGACGTGCCCGATCTCGCGGTCGAGCTCCTGGCCAACGGCGTCGACTTGGCATCCGCCCCGGTGGTCGGCGGCGCCTGGTCCCTCTCGCCCGCCATCCTGCCTCAATCCGGCCCCGTCGCGCTCACGGCCGTCGCTTTCGAGGCCCGCGGCCTCTCCGAGCCGTCGCCGGAGGTGAACGGCTACTACTCGACGGGCTTTCCCGAGCCCCCGAGCTCGGCCGCGGCCGACTCGCTTCCCGGGGGCCGGGTCTCCCTGTCCTGGTCGCCGCCGCTTTCGGGCGAACTTCCCTCCGGCTACAACGTTTACCGCTCGACGAACGACCTGGACCTCGTCGGCCAAAGCTCCGCACCCGCCGCCCTTCTCCTCGCCGCGAATGTCAGCACCACGGCTTACGTCGACGCCCCGGCCGAAAACGGCCTCTACTACTACGGCATGACCTCGCTCGACCCCGCGGGCCGGGAGTCGGCGCTCTCGGACGAGGTCTACGCTCTTTCAAACTCCGTCCCGCCCTCGGCCCAGCTCGCGATCTCGACCCCCCAACCCCTGGGCGTCGGGGCCTACCAGCCGCTCCTGGCCTTGAGCGAGGTCCTGGCCCTTCCTCCCGTCGTCTCGATTTCCTTGCCTCAAGGCGGCCCAACCTCGGCCTTGAACCTCGAAGCCGTCACCGCGACTCTTTGGCAGGCGACGTTCACCGTGCCTTCCAACATCGGCCGGGGCCTCGCGGGCTTTGCCTTCCAAGGCATGGACCTCTCGGGCAATATTGGAACCCTCATCGTCCCCTCGACCGCGGCCTACGATGCGCTGGGTCCCCAGGGGACGGTCTCTCTCTCGAAGACCTCGCCCATCGGCCCCGGCGCGCTCGGCGCCGCGCTTGCCTTGGACGAGCCCGCCGTCTCGACCCCGTCCATCGGCTTCGTCACGGCGGAAGGCTCGACCGTGCCCGTCGTCCTCGCCTCGACCTCGCCCGCGGACGGCGCCCATTGGGCGGGGAGCGTGATCATCACGACGGCGACCGGCGACGGCCGGGCGAACTTCGTCTATTCCTCGACAGACGCCTTGGGCAATGTCGGCCAAAACCTCGCGGGCGGAGCGACCTTCTTCGTCATCGCGACGGCCCCGCCCGGCGCGCCTCAAAACCTCGCGGCCCAGGCCCGCCCCGCGGGGGAGATTCTCCTGTCCTGGAGCCCGCCCTCGCCGCTCCCCGTCCTGGCGCCCATCGCGGCCTATGACCTCTACCGCGACGGCGTCAGGGCCTCGAGCGGCATCGCCGCGGCCACCGGCGGCGGCTCCTACGCCGACTACCCCGCGGCGGGGCTCCACGCCTACAACGTCAGCGCCGTGGACGCCGCCGGAAACGAGGGTCCCCAAAGCTCGACCGCCTCGGCCCTCGCCGAACCCCTGCCGCCCTCCGCCCCCGTCATCGTCTCGACCGCGCTCGTGGGCGGCCGAATCCAGATCGCCTGGCAGCAGACCAGCACGGCCGCCGTCTCCGCCGACATCTACCGCTCGACCGACACCCTTGCGCCTTCCGCTTTCGACCTTCTGTCTTCCAGCGCCGCCTCCCCTTACTTGGATTCGCCGTCGATGGACGCCTACTACCACTACGTCGTGACGGCCTTGGACGCGGCGGGCAACGAAAGCGCGGGCTCGGCCGAGGCCGTCGCCCTCTACGATCTGGGCTACCCCAGCGTCACGATCTCCGGCGTGCAAAACGGCGGCTACTACAATGCGGACGTGAGCCCCGTCTGGACGGTCTCCGATCTTCTCGCGGTCTCAAGCTCGGCCTTCTTGAGCCTCAACGGCGGCGCGGGCGTCCCCTTCGTCTCGGGCTCGACGGTCTCCGCCGAGGGGAGCTATGTCCTGACCGCCGCGGCCTCCAACGGCCTCCACGCCTCCACGGCCGCCGCCTCCTTCACGATCGACACGACCCCGCCCGCGATCTCCTTTGGCGTCCCAAACGGCGCGGTGATCCAGAGCACGGCGGGTCTCGCCGTCCAGATCGCGATCGCCGATCCGGCCCCGGTCTCCTCCTCCGCCTCGCTCTTCAACGCCCTCTTCCAGGCGACCGTCCCCTACGTCTCGGGCTCGACGATCACCGTGAACGGCGCCTACGCTCTCACCGTCTCCGCCTCGGACTTGGCGGGAAACGCCTCAAGCGCGGCGGTCTCCTTCGCGCTCGAGGCGGGGCCTCTGCCCCCGGCCGATCTGACGGCGACGGTGAACGCCGCGGCGGGACAGGCCCGGCTTTCATGGCACAGCCCCGAGCCCGACGTCGCGGGCTACCGGGTCTATAAGGACGGCTCGAGGATCAGCTCGAGCCTGCTGGCGCCGACCGTCTTCGTGGACCCCGCCTACCAAGCCGGCGCCGCGCATCTCTACGAGGTCTCGGCCGTGGACCAAAACGGCCTCGAGGGCGGAAAAGCCCAGGCTGTCGCGCCCAACGCCCTCCTGACGCTCTCCCCGCAGACCCTCACCCGTGGCTTCTTCGACCAGCTCCAGGCGACGCTCGTCGACAACGACCCCCAAAACCCGATCCAGACGGGACCGTCGCTCTTCGCCGTCGCGGGGCCCTCGGGCATGGTCGCGACGGCGACGGCGCCCGCGGAGACGATCGTGCCCCTCCAGAGCTCCGTTGTCTCAGCCGTGATCGCCTCCCCGCCAAGCCTGCCGTCCTCGCCCCTTCTAAGCCTCTCCGTCCCCGTCTCGACGAACGTCGCGCTGGTCCAGAGCCTCGCCGTATCGGCCCAAAACCCGGCCCTGCCTCTCGTCCAAGCCTTCCCGAACGCCCTCGTCCCCGGCGGCTCAAGCCCCGCCCAGGTCGAGCTCTACAATCGCGGCTCCGCGCCCCTGGACGT
The DNA here is from genome assembly GCA_021799485.1 of bacterium. Lineage (GTDB taxonomy): Bacteria > Elusimicrobiota > Elusimicrobia > UBA1565 > UBA9628 > JAJZAK01. Next base: position 30,704 of record JAJZAK010000025.1, read on the forward strand.
CGTTACCGCCCTCGTCTCGACGTCCTCCCCCGGCGCGCTCCTGCCGAGCCCCGCCGTCTCGGTCGCGCTGCTCGCCTCCCAGGGGGGCTCGCTTTTTTCCTCGGCGCAAATCCTCCAGACGGACAACGGCGCCGACCCGGTCCAGCTTCCCTCCGGCCAAAACGCCTATGCCGTCACGATCCCGCCCGGCCAGAGCTTCCTTTTCGACCCCGTCCCGGTCGCCCTTCCCAACACCGTGACGCAAAGCCTCGTGATGGAGGCCCTCGTCAGCACGCCCAGCTTCAACCTGGCGGGGGCGTTTCCGGGGCCGAGCCTCACCGGGACCGAGGGCTACTCAAGCTCCGCCGCCCAGACGATCGTCACGCAGGCGCCCTACACGGCGACGGCCTTCCCCGACCGCTTCCTCTACGACCAGGGCTCCTCGGTCACGATCTCGGGACAGGCCCTGGACTCCGCGAGCGGCCTTCCGGTCCCCAACATGCCGGTGACGGTTCACGTCCTCTCCAACGGCTACGACATGCCCATCCAGGCGGTGACGAACTCCTCGGGAGCCTACCGGACCGGGTTTTTCCCGGCGCCGACCGCCTCGGGGCTCTATCAGCTCTTCGCCGCCTACCCGCCGGTGACGGCCCAGGCCGTCCAATCCTCCTTCACGATCGTGGGCTTCGGCTTCTCCCCCCAGGGCTTCAACGCCCAGATCGCCCAGGGAAGCTCGCTCTCGATCCCCCTCGCCCTTCAGAACGCGGGACCGATCGCCCTCTCGGGGCTTTCCTTCTCGACCGCCGCCGTCTCGGGCGCGGGGCTTTCCCTTTCCGTCCCTTCCTCCACCGCCGCTCCGGCCTCCCTGGCGGCGGGGGCCCAGGCGGCGCTGACGCTCACCCTCTCCGCGGGACCTTCGGCCTCGAGCGGCACGGTCTCGCTTGCCGTCTCGGAGTCCCACGGGCTAAGCCGCGTCTTCCTCGTCAACGCGACGGTCTACCCGGCGCAGGCGATCCCGGCGCTCTCGCCCCCGCAGTTTGAGATCGGGATGCCGGCGGGGCAGGTCCAGACCATCACCCTGACGATCGCCAACAAGGGCTTCCAAACCTGGCAGGGCGTCTCGATCGCGACCCCGACCATCCCCTGGATCACGGTTCAAGGCCAGACGAGCCTGGGCGACCTCGCCCCCGGCCAGAACTCAAACGTCATCCTGAGCTTTGCCCCTCCCGCGGGGACGTCCGACCAGACCCTGGGCTTCTCCGCGACGAGCCCTCTCCTCTCCGTTCTCTCCGGCAACATCGCGCCGGTCCCGCTGACGGGCCTCCTCGCGATCACCTCGAGCCTGACGGGAAGCGTCCAAATCCAGGCGGTGAACGCAGACCAGCCTCCGACGGCGGGCATCCCGGGCGCGAAGGCGACCTTGACCAGCCTCGACGTCCAGGGGCTTTCCTTCGTCGTCTCGGCGGACACGGGAGGCTTCTGCTCCTTTTCGCAGGTCCCCTCGGGCAACTACGCCTGGAGCGTCTCCGCCGCGGGCTTCCAGACGACGGCGGGCACGGCCGTCGTCCAGCCGGGGCTGACGAACCACATCCAGGCCGTCATGCCCACCGCGACGATCTCCTACCAGTGGACCGTGACGCCCACCTTGATCCAGGACCAGTACAATATCACCTTGAGCGCGACCTTCCAGACGACGGTCAACGCCCCCGCGATCGCGATCCAGCCGCTCCTCATGAACTTCACCATCTCGCCCGGCCAGACGGCCTATTCCCAGATGTCGGTCACCAACAAGGGCTTGACCCAGGCGACGGACGTCCGGTTCAACGTCGCGGCGACGTCCGTCCTCCAAATCCAGCTCGCGCAGAACTCTCTGCCCCTCCTTCTTCCCCAGCAGACCGTCATGATCCCGATCGCGGTGACGCTCGCCTCCGATCCGCCCGGCTGCTCGGTGAACGGCTCGATCGGCGCCGTCTACGAGTACCAATGCCAATTCGGCCCGCTGGTGTCGGCGGGCGCCCAAGGGCCGAGCGTCACGATCAACAACGCCGGCGGCTCCTGCCCGGCGGGCGAGCCGGCGGCGTTCTTCGCCGGGGGAGGGGGAGGAGGAGGGGGAGGCTACGGCCTATCGGGGGGAGCGGATTTTGTCGCCACGATGCCGAGCGTCCAGACCTCCGGCTGCGGCCCAGGCGGCAGCACGCCGGCGAGCTGGGGACAGACCTGCCCCGTGCATGGCGCCGACCCGATGACGGGGGAGCACTTGGAGCCCTCGCACGCCGCGCTCGCGTTCCCGGCGGGCTCGCTCGCGCCCGCCTTCCAGCCGGGCTTAAACACGCTGATCCCCAACCGCCCGAGCCCCACCGGCAACGGCGGCTCCCCGCCCGCCTACCGCATCGACCCGGGGCCCAACAACAGCTTCAGCGTCTCCGCCCCCGACGGCACGTCGCGGCAGATCGTCGCTTTGGGCCCCCTGGGCCAGAACATCCAGCTCTCCAACGGCGGCTCCTCCGCCTTGTTCGCCCAGCCCGTCCAGGACTACGATTTCTTCAACTACGTCAACGGGACCTTCGTCCAGCGCAAGAAGGACGGGACCACCATCCAATACCAGCCCGTTCTCCAGAACGGAGCGACGACGTACCTTCCCTCGACCGTCACCGACAAGAACGGCAACGCGCTCAACTACGCCTACGACGGCTCGGGCAACCTGCAAAAGATCACGGACGTCCACGGCCGGTCCCTCAGCTTCACTTATACGACCGTCTCGGGCAGCACCCAGCCCCTGATCGCCGCCGTCAACGACTCGGGGGGGCGCCAGGTGAGCTTCACGTACGACGCGAACGGGAACAAGACCTCCGAAACCGACGTCGACGGCGACAAGACGAGCTACGTCTACAACTCGAGCGGGCAATTGGCCTCGATCAGCTATCCCAACCTGGGAACGAAGTCCTTCACCTACGATGCCCGGGGCCGCGTGCTGACCGAGCAGGACGACACGATCAACGGGACGGCGCAGGACGAGAGCTCCTACGACTACCTCGGCTCCTCGACCATCGTGACCGACGCGCGGGGCAACCAGACGGAGTACGACTTCGCGACCGTCCAAGGCCTTTCCAAGATCACCCGGATCGTGGACCCCTCCGGCGGGACGACGCTCATGTCCTACGACGCGAACCTGGACCTGGTCTCCCGAACGGACCCCGACGGCCATCAAACCCAGTACGCCTACGACCAGCGGGGCAACGTCGTCGTCCGAACGGACGCCGAGGGGGGGCAGACCCAGACGAGCTACGACCCCCTCTA
>JAJZAK010000026.1 GCA_021799485.1 bacterium
CCCATTTTGAAGTATCATGCTTTCACCTCGCGGGTGAAAAGTTGTCGCTTTTCACCGATTCTTCCCTACCGTCGGGACGCGAGGTATTTTATTTCTTCAGACCTCGGGCTTGCTTGAGGATTTGGGGAGCGTAAATGTAATTGACAGCTGGAGAATCATCTGTTATCTTAGTTCGGCCATGAATCGGGATAGCTTGGGGCGGCGACTGCTGGATCTTCTCAATCAGCGTATTACGATCATGGTGATTGGGGGGGTCGAAAAACGGCCGTGGCGCTGGCAGTTCACGGGAGGCTTTCTCCTCTTCGCGGCGGCTTCCTGGGCGGGGCTCGTTGTCTGGGCCGGCTATTTGGTTCAGGACCGTGTGGATTACTGGGTCACCAAGGCCGACGACCGTCTATTGCGCGTCAAGCTGGACAAGCTCCTCTCCGATATGGAGCGCTCCCAGGCCATGCTTGACAACGCCAGCGTGACTGACCGCGAGATGCGCGCCTATCTGGCGCTTAGGCGCGCCCCTGAGAATGGCGCCGACGGCGTGGGCGGTCCCACGGCGCAGGACCTGCATGCCCTGAGGGCCGCTATCGCGAGCCCGGCCGCCGCCATCAACCAGGCTTCCTGGACAAGGGACATCGAACGCCTGCGCGAGGAATCCGAGCGCCGACTTGCCAGTTTCCAAGAGATTTCGTGGTATCTGACGAACCGCCTGACCCTCGAGCGCGCGACGCCGGATCACTGGCCGGTTGAAGGCCGAATCACCTCCTTTTTTGGCTACCGCTTTTCTCCCATCAGGAGATATGGCGAGCCGTGGAACGGGGAGTTCCACCCTGGCATCGACATCGCCAATCGCCCCGACACTCTGATCCGGTCGGCCGCCGACGGCACCGTCCGCTTCGCGGGCTGGTCGGCAGGCTACGGGGAAGTCGTCGTCATCGACCACGGCTATGGCTATTCGACGCTCTACGGACATACATCCAAAGCGCTTGTCCGCACCGGGGAGCGGGTGCGCCGCGGACAGCCTATCGCCTATATGGGGACGACGGGCCGCTCCACTGGCGCGCATCTTCACTTTGAGATCTGGAAGTGGGGAAAGCCGACGAACCCCTTGAAGACCTTGAAAATCCACGGCAAGGGCCGACCCTCGGGCGCGGAGTCCGAGGGATGAGCTTGTTCGCGAACGGAAAAGCCCTGGCCGGCGAGGCTGGCGAGCACCTCACCCTGGTCGGGGAAGAGGCCTATTTTCACGGAGTCCTCACCGCCAAGGGCTCGCTGCGCGTCGATGGTTTCGTGGAGGGCGATGTCGCCGACGCCATTAACGTGGAGGTCGGCAAGAAGGGCCGGGTTAAGGGCAATATCGCCGCCGAGGCCGTCGTAATCGCCGGCGAACTCGAGGGAGACGTGATCGCGAGCCGCTCCGTGGAGCTCATCAGCCAAGCCAAGCTCATAGGCAACATCAAGACTCCCAGCCTCGTGATCGGGGCAGGGGCTTTTTTTGAGGGAAGCTGCGTCATGTCCCCGTCGCGCTCCGGCGAAGGCGAGGTGTCCCTGCGCGCGGAAGCCGCGGCGCTCTCCTCGAAGCGCTCCGGCCGCTCGGACGATTAGAACCTGATGATCCCTTGGTTCGCCAAGCACAAGGAAGTTTTTTTCATAGCGACGACGATCATCTTCGTCTTGGGGACGTTCGTTGGTCTCGGCGGATACTTTTTTTCTTGCGGAGGCAGCCGCCAAGCGGTTGCCGTCGTAGGCTCGACACAGATTCCCTATGCGACTTTTCTCCGGCGCGTCAACCGCTACGTGGACGCCTTGAGAGCGAAGGGAAAGGAAGTCGACGATAAGACGTTGCAGGCGATCAAGCAGGAGATGCTTCGCGACATGCTCGTCAACCAGATCCTCCTTGAGCGCGCCCGGCGCATGGGAGTCCGGGTGACCGACGTGGACGTGGCGCGGCAGATCGAGGCGACCCCGGCCTTCAGCCGCGATGGGCGCTTCGATCAGCAGGTTTATTTTCAAATTCTGCAAAGAGCCTTCCAGGAGACGCCCCAGGAGTACGAAAGGTCGTTGAAGGAGGATCTCCAGGTCCAGCAGTTCAAGCAGTTGGTCTACCAGACGGCCAAGACCAGTCCTCTCGAATTGGAGGCGCTCTATCGATCGCAACATGGGGGCTCGCTCAAGGGCTTCGATAAGGAAAGGGCCGAGTTTCAGAGGAAAGTCCATGAGGAGCGCGCCCTGCAGCTCATCAACTATTATCTGCGCCAGGCCGTCAGCCAGATTCCCATCAAGGACTTTTTGAAGCAGCGGGAATCGGGGGCGTAATGAGCCGCGGCCGGCTCCTTTCGGCCGGCGCTCTTTTTGTAGCATTCACGGCGCCATCGCCTCCGGTCCTCGCGCAGGCCCGCAGACCAAAAATCGCCGTTGTCATCGACGATTTCGGTATTACGAGCCGCAAGAACGTTCCCGACCGGTACTGGATGGAAATTCCCTGGCCTGTCAGCTTCGCGGTCATGCCGGAATCGCCCCGCACCAGGAAAGCCGCGCGGGAGACTCTCCAGCACGGCCATGAGTTGCTGATCCATTTCCCGTTCGACCCCTTCCTGGATTTAAGTCTGCGGCCAGACCGCGTCTATCCTGGAGACGCCAAGCAGGTCGAGTGGTTGTTTAAAAAGGCGATGAAGGAGATTCCTGGCGCCAAAGGCCTCAACAACCATCGTTCGCTCAAGGCCACCCAGAACCGGCCGTTAATGGCTTGGTTCATGAAGTTTTTAAAACCGACCGGCCTCTACTTCGTCGACAGCCGCGTTTCCGCTAAGAGCGTCGCCTATGACGAGGCCCGCAAGGAGGGGCTGCGGACAGCTCGCCTCAGCTATTTTCTCGACACGGCCGGCGTTCACTCTCGCGACTTCTGCCGTCAGAAGCTCCGCTTGGCCGCCGTGATCGCGCGCAAGAAGGGCTCCGTGCTCGTGATCGGCCATCATTATTTCTGGGCGACCTACAAGTGTCTTGTCGAGGAGGTGCCGGAACTCCAGAAGGAGGGCTACGACTTTGTTTTCGCCTCCCAGGTCGCGAAGGCCTTTGCGCCCGACAAGGTCAAGGGTGCCGGCGGAGGGAGTCGAACCCACACGGCGCTAAGCGCCGAGCGATTTTGAGTCGCTTGCGTCTGCCAGTTCCGCCACGCCGGCGTTGATAGCCGGCATTTTATCATTTCGTGAACTCGTGCCGCGGCCGGAGGCTGGGAGCGCGGTCGAGAGAACCTCGTCCATTTCCTTGACGAAGACGAAGCTAATCGAACGCTTGAGCTCCTCCGGCAGCACGAGAAGGTCTTTGCGATTGGCTTCGGGAAGGATGACCGTCCCGATCCCGGCCCGGTGGGCCGCAAGAATTTTTTCCTTGACGCCTCCCACGGGCAGGACAAGTCCCGTCAAGGTTATTTCTCCGGTCATCGCAAGATCCGAGCGCAAGGCCAAGCCCGTGTAGGCGGAGGCGATCGCCGCGGCGATCGCCGCCCCCGCCGAGGGGCCGTCCTTGGGAACGGCGCCGGCGGGCACATGGACATGGAGGCCCTGGCCGCTGAAGGGGCCGATGCGGAGTTCGTGGCTGTGGCCGATCACCCAGCTCAGCGCCGCCTTCACGGATTCCTTCATCACGGCGCCCAGGCTGCCGGTGATCGTGAGACCCTCGCCCCCGGGAAGGAGGGCCGTCTCGATGTAGAGGATCTCTCCGCCCTGGGGAGTCCAGGCGAGGCCTGCGGCCACCCCGGGACGCAACTCCTTGCGGGCCTCCTCCTCGAAGAAGGGCGCCGGCCCGAGCCAATTCTCGATTTCTCCCGCGCTGATCGCGAGATATCTTGTCTCGCCCTCGGCCCGGCGCATGGCGACCCTTCGGGCGATGCCGGCGAGCTTACGCTCCAGTTGCCTCAGGCCCGCTTCCCGGGTGTAGCGCCGAATGATGTGCCGCAGCGTCGGATCGTCGACGGTCGCCTGGGTTGAGGATATGCCGGCCTGCCGCCATTGGCGCTCCATGAGATAGCGCCGCGCGATCGCCACCTTTTCCTCCTCGCTGTAGCCCGAGAGTTCGAGGATTTCCATGCGGTCGAGCAGCGGCGCGGGAACGGTGTCGAGGGCGTTGGCCGTCGTGATGAAGAATACCTTGGAGAGATCGTAGGGAATGTCGAGGTAGTTGTCCCTGAAGGCCGAGTTTTGGGCCGGGTCGAGGACTTCCATGAGCGCCGCGGCGGGGTCGCCTCGGAAATCTCGGCCCAGTTTGTCGATCTCGTCCATCATGATGAGAGGATTGGACACGCCCGCGCGCCGGATCGCCTGGATGATTCGTCCAGGCATGGCGCCGACGTAGGTACGGCGATGGCCCCGAAGCTCGGCTTCATCGTGAACGCCGCCGAGGCTCGTGCGTTCGAAGGGGCGTCCCAAGGCCGCCGCAATCGACTGCCCGAGCGAGGTCTTCCCGGTTCCGGGCGGGCCCACGAAGCAGAGGATGGGGGCATTGGCCCGGGGGTTGAGCTTCATGACGGAAAGGTGCTCGAGAATCCTCTTCTTCACTTCTTCCAGGTCGTAGTGGTCCCGGTCGAGGATGGCGCGGGCGCGCCTCAAGTCGAGATTGTCGGTGGCAAGTCTGTTCCAGGGCAGGTCCAGGATGAGATCGACGTAGCCGCGAAGAACCTGGTATTCGGGAGAGGCCGCCGAGAGGCGCGCGAGTCGGTCGAGCTGGAGATCGAGTTCCTTGCGCGCATGCTCCGGGAGATCTATCCGCTCCGCCCGTTTTCGAAGCTCCGTGTCCTCTGGGGCCGACTCTCCGAGCTCCGATTGGATGGCGCGAAGCTGTTCTCGCAGGAAATATTCCCGTTGCTGCTTGCTCATTTGTTCCTGGGCTTGGCTTGAAATCTTGTTTCGCAACTGAAGGATCTGTTCCTCGCGCTCCAGATGTTTGAGAACGAGCCTAAGCCCAGCCTCGCGGACATCCGTCTCAAGGAGCTCCTGCTCCTGGATGACGTTAAGGCCAAGGAACATAGCGGTCAAATAGGCCTGGACGAGAGGATCCTCCACTCGCTCAAGTCCCTCGAAGGCGTCGGCGACCTCTCCGCGAAGCAGGGACAAAACGCGCTCTAGCCGGTCGGAGAGCTCTCTTTTAAGCGCTTCGAGGAGCGTCGGGTCCGTGGTCATGACCTCGCGCGGCTCAAAATCGGCCTCTAAAAAAGGCTTTTCGCGCGTGATGCGTTGGATTTTGACCCTCTGAACGCCTTCGACGACCGTGTGGATCTGGCCTCCAACCCGGCTCCAGCGCCGGATGACGCCGCGAGTGCCGACTTGATAGATGTCGTCCCAACGTGGTTCCTCAATATCTGTTTTTTGGGATACCACGAGGATAGGGTGGTCGTTTTGTGCGAGCGCCGCCTCGATCGCCTGGACGGAGGAGGGGCGCCCCGCGGCGAGGGGAAGGGTGATGCGGGGAAAGAGAACCGTGTTTCGGATCGGCAAAAGGGGTAGTGTCATGGCAGCGCCTTCTTTAAAATTTAAATTAGTTTGTCGCTTGCAACTAGCGCAACGCTCCTGCCATGGCGGCGATGTCGACAAAAGCGGCAACAAAGCGAGGGCGTCAACAGCAATGATCCGCTGTGCCGCTATTGCCGTCATGGCTGCTGTTGCTACAATGATGGTCATGGTCGATTTCGCGATCATTGGAGGCGGCATCATCGGCTCCGCCGTCGCGCGGGAACTGGCTCGGCGCCAGGCGGGGCGTGTGATCGTCCTCGAAAAAGAGCCTGCGTTGGGCCGACATTCGAGCGGCCGCAACAGCGGCGTTATTCACTCGGGGATCAACCAGAAGCCCGGAAGCCTCAAGGCGCGCATGTGCGTTGAGGGCAGCCGCCGCGCGCGGGAGTTCTGCCGTCGCCGCGGCGTTCCGCTGAGGGAATGCGGGACGCTTGTCGTCGCGCGCGGGGAGCAGGAGCGGCGACTCCTCGAGCGGCTTCTCGAGATGGGTAACGCTTGCGGCGTCCCGGACCTTCAAATCTTGACGTCCGGGCAGATGGCGGACCGGGAGCCTGAGGCGCGTGGGGTGGCGGCGCTCCTGTCGCCGACGGGCGCGGTCGTCGATTCCGTCAAATTCCTGGAAGCCGTCGCCGATGAGGCCCGGGAACTCGGCGTCGAGTACCGGCTTGGAACTTTTGTCCATCGGGCCGAGAAAGGAAGGCTTTGGACCGTCGAGGGGCCGCTTGATGCGGGGCATATCGTCAATTGCGCGGGCCTCCACGCGGACCGCATCGCGCGCATGATGGGCGTTCGTCCCGATCTGCGCATCATTCCTTTCCGGGGGGAATACATGGAGGTTTCGGGGCTCGGCGTTCGGAGCATGATTTATGAGGCGCCCGATCTTCGCTTCCCGTTCCTGGGCATCCATTTGACTCGGGGGACGGACGGACGGCTCCTGGTGGGGCCGAGCGCGGTGCTTTCCTTCGGGCGCGAAGCGTACGAGAAGCAATTCCCAGTCCAGGAAGCGGTCGAGATGCTATCGTGGAGGCAATTCTGGCGCATGGCCGCCTCCGCGGCGTTTTTGGGGCTCGCGTGGAGAAACGCCCGCACGAGCCTTTCGCGGCGGGCGTTCGAGGCGGAAATGCTTACGTTGATCAAGGCGCCAGGTCCGGTGCGGCTCAAGCCCGCGCGAGCCGGAATCAGGGCGCAACTCGTCGATTCGTCCGGCCGTCTCGTGGACGATCTCGTTCTTGAGCGCGCGGATCGTTCAACCCATGTCCTCAACGCCGTTTCACCCGGCATGACCGCGAGCCTCGCTTTCGCGGATTATGTGGCGGACGCGGCGCTCGGCTCAGCGCCCCCAAAAGCAGTATAATTCGTCTTCAGACTCTCCGTCATGCCAGCCGCCGACGAAGCGACGATTTTACCCAAAGCCGCCAATTACTGGACTGATATTTCCTGGCGCACCCTGTGGGCCGCAAGCGCAATCGCCCTGGACGCATTTTTGCTCGGTATTTCTTTCTACTGCGCTTGGGCCGTCAGATTCCATACGCGATTTTTCGTGGTCTTCTTTCCGTTTCCCCACGGTGATATTCTTCACTGGGCCTATTACGCCGGCTTCCTGCCGCCTGTCATCTTCGTATGGCTGTTCATCCTGTGGTATGGAGCCGGCATTTATCGCGAACCGAGCGCATCCTGGGAGGATCTCGCGTTCAGCTTGCTGAAAGGATGCCTTCAGGGATGGGCGGCCATGATGGCGTTGAGCTTCCTCTATCACCGGCTATCGGACTCCAGGCTGGTCTTCGTGGTGATGATTCCCTTCGCGTTCGCGAGCCTGCTGCTCGGACATCGTCTCCTTGGAGAGCTGTGGAGCCGGGCGCGTCGAGCGCTGGCGGGAGAAGCGGTGCTGCTCCTCGTGGGAGATGACCGGACGAGCCAAATCCTGGACGCCAAGCTCTCGAAGCTCAACCATCGGCGGATCCTGACGATGCCGCCGGCGTGCGCGGGGGATATACGCCGCAAGGTCCGGGAGTGTGGAGTTTCGGAGCTCTTCCTGACAAACAGCGGCCTTGATCGCGAGGGGCTTTTGTCCTTGGCCGACGAGTTCGAGGGCGCGGGCGTCGATGTGCGTATTGTGCCGAGCCTCTTGGAGCTGCGCATGGGGGAGATTCAGATCGATCAAGCCTTCGGCATTCCCACGCTGAGGCTCCGGCATTGCTCGCTCTCGGGCGTCGATGCCATCGTCAAGCGTCTTTTTGACGTCATTTTTTCACTTTGCGTTTTTGCAGTCGGCTTTATCCCGGCTCTCGTGATCGGCCTGCTGATCAAAGCAGACTCCAAGGGGCCGATCCTGTTCCGTCAGCGCCGCATTGGATATCGCGGCAGGGCATTCGAAGTGTTCAAGTTCCGGACCATGGTGGCCGACGCGGAGGATCGTCTGATGTCGCTCCGGGCGGCCGCGGACGGTCTCGATGATCCCATTTTCTTCAAAGCGAAGGATGACCCTCGTATTACCCGAGTCGGCCGGTGGCTTCGGCGTCTGAGTCTTGATGAGTTCCCTCAGTTCATCAATGTGCTGCGGGGGGAGATGTCCGTCGTCGGCCCGAGGCCGATGCTGGTGGCCGGAGAGCTTCCCGAGCTGGAAAGGCGCTATGGGAAGTCCGCCAACAAAATACTTAATGCCCGGCCTGGCATCACGGGGTTGTGGCAGGTATCGGGCCGATCGGATATTTCCGACGAGAAGCGTTTTGACCTCGACCTCTACTATATCGAGCACTGGTCGCCCGGCCTTGATTTGCGGATCATTCTTAAGACCATACCCGCGATGCTCTTCGCCAAAGGCGCGTATTAGCCTTTTAATTGACCCCTGCTGTTGGAATTAGTAATTTGATGGCGTCGGGATCATTTAATCAGGGGGAATAAATTGAGATGAGAACTAAGATCAGGACAACGCGCAAGATCGTGTCGGTGTCGCTGGCGTCGGGATTGCTGGCCGTACTCGTTCTATCGTGGACTCGGAGCCAGGCTGCCGACAAGCCGCTGACTCCGGCCGAGCTCGAGAAGCAGAATGCCCTTGCCAATCCTTATCCCAACGACTTGGGCCCGCTCAGAATCGACGATGTCGTCGCTAAATATCCGGACAACATCCGGGATGGGTATAAGATACTTCTCGTCAAGTGCGCTCAATGCCACACGTCGGCCCGGCCTTTGAACAGCCAGTTCGTCGAGCCGGAAGGGAAGAACCCTCCGGCCAAGGAAGCCGCCGTCGCCAAGCTGAGAAAGGACCATCCGGAGTATTTCACGGCCGCGGTTCGGCCGGCGATCTGGAACATCGATGCCCATATCTGGAGCCGCTACGTGCACCGCATGATGTCAAAGCCCGGCTGCAATATCTCGATGGTCGACGGCAAGAAAATCTGGGAGTTCCTCGTCTACGACGGCGTGCACCGCAAGATCGGCGCCAACGCCGCCGCGTGGAAAGCGCACCGGGAGAAGCTTCTTTCCGAGTTCAAGGCGAAATACCCCAAGCGCTATCAGGACCTGGTCAGCCAGGGCGAACTTTAAAGAATCGCCACAGGGGCGGCAGAAAGCTGCCGAAGGCCACGGGAAGCATCGGCGAGTTGTCGAAGAGCCTTCCGTGGCCTTCTCCTTACAGTGCCGTTCCGTTGATGGGTCAAACTTTCTTTTTCGGAGCATCCTCCGGAGGATCTTCCTCATGGAGGCCTTTCTTGAAGGCATTAACGGTGCGCCCGAGCGCCTTCGCGGCATCGGGGATGCGCCGCGATCCAAAGAGAAGCACCCCAATTCCCACGAGAAGGGCCAGTTCGCGCCAACTGATTTCTGGGATCATGATTTGAAATTAGCATTTTCACGGAGGCATGCGTGGAAATTCTCCATTCCCAAATCCTCAGACAAGCCCTTCGGCTCGTCGGAACATTTTTCACCTACCGGGTGAAAGGTTGTCCGTGGGGAGTGCCTGCTTAGCTGAGGATTTGGATCCATTGAGAAAATTTGACAAGCGCAAAATGCTTTGCATACAATGACGCCACAGCATGGGTGATGATGCGCCAGGCGCAAACTCGGACCCGCAAAAACTAAGCGATACCTCTGTCCTTAGCCGCAAAGAGGCGATCCGCTTGGCTGGCCGGACTCTCTTTTCCGGCATCGGAGCGTTGTTAAGCCTGAGGTCCACCATCCTGTCCTCGGCTGTCAGGCATTCTTCCCAGGAAACCCGTGCTTCGGGCCTCATGGACCAGCCAGACGGCTCCGTCTCCCCTCTATTTGCTCCCGCGATCGTCCAATCGGCCGGCGGCGCCGGCTCGGGGGCGAAATCCTTAAGGAAGGGACTTCTCATCGGCTTCGTGGGAGCGGCCATCATGGCCGGAGCGCCTCCAGCGGCCTCGGCCGCTGGGACTTCCAAGTCCAAAGCGGGGCAGGTCGCGCATTATCTCAAGACTGTCGCCGCCCAGGCCCCGATCCCGTCGCCCGAGTGGCCGCCTTATCATGATGTTCATATGCCCGACGAGAGCTTCTCGCGCATCAACATCGCGTGGTTGACGGTATTCTTCGTTCTTCTGGCGGGAACGAGCGGCCTTTGGAATTTCGGGTTCGCCCTGCCGGCCATGGGAACCCTGCTTTTGGCTCTCGCGGCCGCCTATGAAACTTTTTTCGGTTCCCGCTATCTCATGCAAGGCTTCTCGCCTCGACAGCCGATCGACTATTCCCATCAACTTCACGCCGGGAAGCTGGGCATTTCCTGCTACTACTGTCATCATGGCACCTTGAAAAGCGATGTGGCGGGCGTTCCGTCGGTCAACGTCTGCATGAACTGCCATGCGGTTGTCCATCGGACGACGACCGAGACGAAGGATTCACCTCAAATCGCGAAGATCCTCGCCGCTTGGGAAAGCCGCAACGGGCCGCATCCCAGGTCCATCGCATGGAACCGCATCCACCGTCTTCCTAATTACGTCCATTTCAGTCACCGCGTCCATATTGCCAACGGCATTCGATGCCAGGAATGTCACGGCGCGATCGAAACGATGCCTCGCGTCCACCAGGCGGCCCCATTGACGATGGGCTGGTGCATCGATTGCCACCGCTTGAATAAAGCCCAGGCCCCCAACTACTGGAAACATGCGGGCGGGCCCACCGACTGCAACCACTGCCATTTCTAAATAAACAATGATCGATCCTCAGAATAACCCTGAACCGGAGTCCAAGGAAAATCTCGCCGCCCGGCTTGAGTCCGAGGACCGGAGAGACGGAATCACGCGTCGGCAGTTCTTGCAAGGACTGAGCGCGAGTTTTGCGGGATTGTCCGTGGCCGCCTGCGGCAAGGCGGAGGCTCCCGAGAAGATCATCCCCTATCTCGACCAACCATCGATGACGGCTCCGGGGCTTTCGCGCTATTACGCCACTACCTGCGGCGGTTGCCAGGCGGCCTGCGGCGCCTTGGCTAAGAGCCGGGAGGGACGCCCCATTAAGATGGAGGGGAACCCGGACCATCCTGTTTCCCAGGGTGGCCTCTGCGGTCGAGGCCAAGCGACGATCATGGATCTCTATGATTCGTCGCGGCTCAAGGAGCCTCTTTTAAAAGGAAGCCCGGCTTCCTGGGATCGGGTCGACTCGGAGATTCGCCGGCAGCTCGATGCGATCTCGAAGAAGGGCGGACGTATCGTTGTCGTGACGCGCACGATCTCAAGCCCCTCGATCCATGCCGCCGGAAAAGCTTTTAAGAAGCGCTATGGCGCCGTTCGGCACGTGGTCTATGACCCTGCTTCGGCATCCTCGATTTTGGAGGCGCATGAAAAGACTCATGGCCTTCGCGCCTTGCCCAGCTATCACTTCGATAAGGCCCGCGTTCTCGCGGGTTTCGGCGCCGATTTCCTGGGAGCCTGGCTTTCCCCGGTCGAGTTCTCTCGAGACTGGGCCGCCGCCCGCGACCCGCTCAAGATGCGCTCACGAATGTCTTATTTCATCCAGTTCGAAAGCCGCATGTCGCCAACCGGCGCCAACGCTGATCGTCGCATCCGGCTTAAGCCCTCCGAGGAGGCGGCGACGCTCGCGCAATTGGGAAGGTTCCTGGCGAAGCGCCTCGGTTGGCCGGATCTGCCGCCGCGGCTGGGGAACACCTCCGTGCCGGTCCGGGAACTCGCGGCGCTTGCCCGCAAGCTCGCCGCCGCGCGCGGCGAGAGCCTGGTCGTGTCCGGCTCCGGGAGCGTCGGCGCGCAAGTCCTCGTCAATTGGATCAACCAGCGCCTCGGCAACTACGGAAAGACGCTGGATCTCTCGAAGCCTTCTTATCAATACGCCGGGGATGACCGCGCCATGGCGGAGCTTCAAGAGGATTTGCGCGCGGGGAAAATCGACGCCGTTATTTTCCTCGACGCCAACCCCGTCTATGATGCGCCGAAGGCCTCGGGGCTGCGCAAGACGCTCGAGGCTAACCGCCGGCCCCGCCTGATGATTTCCCTGGCCGATCGTCTCGACGAGACCGCCTCCTTGTGCGGCTACGCCCTGCCTCTTTCTCACGCGTTGGAGTCCTGGGGAGACGCGAGGCCTCAGTGGGGGACGGCGAGCCTCCTGCAGCCGCTTCTCAGGCCTCTTTACAATTCCCGCTCCATCATCGAGACGTTGCTCGCCTGGGGCGGTTCCACGGCGTCGGCCTATGATTTCGTGCGCGGCGTCTGGAAAGCCGAGATCTTCCCGACGCAGAAGAGTTTCCCCGGAACGAACTTTGACGCCTTCTGGAATAAGGCGGTCGAGCGGGGCGTTGTGTCCTTCCAGGAGCCTGTGGCCGCCCCCAAGGGATTGGGATTTAACGCCGCGGCTTTCTCAGCCGTCCATCCCGCGCCCGGCGTCACGGGAAGTTTCGAGATGGATGCCTTCTTCTCGGTGCCTCTTTTCGATGGACGCCAAGCCAATAACCCGTGGCTCCAGGAGATGCCCGATCCCGTGTCGAAGGTCGCATGGGGAAATACCGCGTCCTTCTCGCCGGCGGACGCCGCCCGGTTGGGTCTGGAGGAAGGCCGGGTTGTGCGGCTTTCGAGCGCTGATGGAGCCGTCGCGGAACTGCCGGCCCATATTCAGCCAGGCCAGGCCGACGGCGTCGTGGTGGCGGCCTTGGGCCACGGGCGCAAGGCCGCCGGCCCCATCGCTTTCAACGAGCCTCGCCGCCGCCTGTTTCCGATCGAAGAGGACCCAATCCTGGATGCCGATCTTTATCCTCTTCGGGGCGGCGCCGGCATTTCCGTCCAGAAAACGGAGCGCTCGGTCGTTCTCGCCAAGATCCAGACCTACGACTACCAAGAAGACCCGATCCTGGGCTACAACAGAAATATCGTCCGCGAGACGACGCTCGATGATTATCTCAAGGACCCCGCTGCGGGAAATCCCGAAGTCGAATCCGAAAGCGGGCTGTGGCCAAAGCACAAGTACCCCGGCCGCAAGTGGGCGATGGCGATCGACTTGAATTCCTGCACGGGATGCTCCGCCTGCATGGTCGCCTGCCGCGCCGAAAACAACATCCCCGTGGTGGGGAAGGCCGAGGTGCGCAAGAAGCGCGATCTCTATTGGATCCGCATCGACCGATATTACAGCGGCTCTCCCCAAAAGCAGGAGGAGAATCCCCGGGTTACCCATGAGCCGATGCTTTGCCAGCAATGCGACAACGCGCCCTGCGAGACGGTCTGTCCTGTCGCGGCGACCTCGCATTCCTCCGAGGGCCTCAACATGCAAGTCTACAACCGCTGCGTGGGGACGCGTTTCTGCGAGAACAACTGCCCTTACAAGGTCCGGCGCTTCAATTGGTTCAATTACGAGCACAATGATCTCGTCCAAAACTTGGCGCTAAATCCCGACGTGACGGTCCGCACTCGCGGGGTCATGGAGAAATGCACGTTCTGCGTCCAACGGATCAACTCCGCGGAAATCACGGCGAAGACCGAGGGCCGCGAGCTCAAAGACGGCGAGGTGGCGTCTGCCTGCCAGCAGAGCTGCCCGACCCAGGCGATCGTTTTCGGAGACATCAACGACCCCCAAAGCCGCATCGCGAAACTGGCGAAAAATCCGAGAGCGTTCCGCGTCCTCGCCGATCTTGGGACGGGGCCCTCCGTTTTCTATCAGACTAAAGTGAGGAACGAGGCTGTATGAGCGACGCCCACTCGACCGCCGTCCCGTTGTCGCGCTGGCCCCTCGTCCGTGGCGAGAAAACAGCCGCCCAGATCACGAGGGACGTTTGCGAGCCTCTGGAGCGTGGACCCGGCAAGCTTTGGTTTCTGACGATCGCCATCGCGGCGACGATCCTCCTCGGCGGCGCCATCGCGATCACGGACGAGATCTGGACGGGGATCGGAACGTGGGGCCTCAATAAGACCGTCGGCTGGGCCTTCGACATCACGAATTTCGTCTTCTGGATCGGGATCGGGCACGCCGGCACGCTCATCTCGGCCATCTTGCACCTTTTTCGCCAGAAATGGCGCAACTCGATCAACCGCGCGGCCGAGGCGATGACGCTTTTCGCCGTCATGTGCGCGGGCCTCTGGCCCTTGATTCACATGGGGAGACCGTGGTTTTTCTATTGGATCGCTCCGTATCCGAACAACCTGGGACCTTTCTGGGTAAACTTCCGCTCGCCCTTGTTCTGGGACTTCTGCGCTGTCAACACCTACTTCACGATATCGCTTCTCTTCTGGTACATGGGGCTTCTGCCGGACCTCGGCGTCGCGGCGCAGCGCGCCGTTCCGGGGCTCCGCAAGAAAATTCTTACCACGCTCAGCCTGGGATGGGACGGCGCCCAGCGCACCTGGCGTCACTACGAGCTCCTTTATCTTCTGCTCGCGGGCTTGGCGACGCCTCTTGTTTTTTCCGTTCACACCGTCGTGAGCTTCGATTTCGCGACGGGCATCGTCCCCGGCTGGCATTCCACGGTCTTCCCGCCTTACTTTGTCATCGGAGCCATCTTCTCCGGCTTCGCGATGGTGCTCTTTCTCATGATCATCGCCCGCAAGGTGATGCACTACGAGGATTACATCACGATCGATCACATCGAGGTCATGGGGAAAGTGACGCTCTTCACCGGCTCCGTCATCCTGCTCGCCTACGCGACGGAGTTTTTCATGGCTTGGTACGGGGGGAACCTCTATGAGCGCTTCGCGTTCATCAATCGCGTCCTCGGCCCCTATTGGGCGTGCGGTTGGGTCATGATCGCTTGCAACTGTTTCGTTCCGCAGCTTCTGTGGTTTAGGAGCGTTCGGCGCAACGTGGTCGCATCCTTTGTGATCGCGATCCTCATCAACGTGGGCATGTGGCTGGAGCGCTTCGTCATCATCATGGTGAGCCTGCATCGCGACTTTTTGACGTCGAGCTGGTCCCACTACACGCCGACCTACATCGAGTGGCTGACGCTTCTGGGTGACTTCGGCCTCTTCTTTACGCTCTTCCTCCTCTTCTGCCGTTTTGTGCCGATGATCGCGATCAGCGAAGTGAAGGCCATTGTCGGCAAGAGCCCGAAGGCTCCCTCGTACGACGAAGTTTCCTCGGAGGCCGCCCATGGCTGAGGCGTCGATGATGGCGGGGGTTTTTGATTCCGAGGGTGACATTTTAAAAGCGGCCGAGCGGGTGCGTGAGAAGGGCTTGGACCTCCACGACGCCTACACCCCGTTCGCCGTTCATGGCATGGACGAGGCGTTGGGGCGCGAGGAGACGAGGCTGATGTCATGGCTGTGCTTCGGCTTCGCGGCCTTGGGTCTCCTAAGCATTTTCGGATTTTTGATCTGGGCGGAGCTTCTGGATTGGCCGCTGAACATCGGCGGCAAGTCATTCTCCGCCATTCCGGCCTTGGTGCCGCCTTGCTTTGAGATCACGGTGCTCTCGGCGGGGGTTCTCAGCGTCATTTCCTTTATTCTTATTGCGGGGCTTTTCCCGGGACGCAAGCCTGATTTCGCGGAGCTCGGATCGCTTGACGACAAGTTCGTCCTGGTCGTCAAACCTGGACAGAGAGACCGGGAAGCCGAGGACATCATGAAGTCCTGCGGAGCTTCGAAGGTGGCGAGGGTCTGATGCAGCTCAAGGATTTCCTCAAGAAGCTCATCCTGCCGGCCATTTTCCTGGCCTTGGCCGGCGGGGTCATCGGCTTGGGAACATGGAAGGACCTTAACGAACAGCAGCCGCGATTCATCTGGGACATGGCATTTTCTCCGGCGTACGCTTCCCAAAGCCCGAACCCCGTTTTTAAGGATGGCGAAACGGAGCAGAATCCGGTTCCGGGGACGGTGGCGCGCGGCCATCCGCCATTTCCCTATCCTCCCGGCGAGGCTGGCCGGCATGAGGCGGGGAAGGCGTTGAAGAATCCATATCAGGCCACTCCCGAGAATCTGTCCCGCGGCCGCTTCATTTATACCGCCTATTGCCTGCCGTGCCACGGCGCGGAGGGCCGAGGGGACGGGGCGGTCGCTAAAATCGCTCCGCCTTTGGGATTCGACAATGCGGGCGAATATGGCGCGAGCCTTAAAGACGGCGAAATTTATCACGTGATCATGTACGGCAACAACCAGATGCCTTCCTACGCTTCCCAGTTGTTGGAGGCGGACCGCTGGAAGGTGATCCTTTATCTGCGCCAACTGCAGGCTAAGCGCGCCAAGGAGCGTCCCGCAAGTGAAAGCTGGTGAACTGCTGGGTTCCCGCGTCCGCATCGTCGCATGGATTCTTGTCCTGACTGGAGTCGCGGCATTCCTGACGGCCCTTAAGCAGGATCCCGCCCGCGCGTGGGGCGTCCTTCTCTTCTCGAATTTCTACGCGATCTCCCTGTCGCTGGCAGGAGGGGTTTTTATCGCGAGCCAGTATACCTCCTCGGGCACTTGGTCGACCGTTTTTAGACGGGTTCCCGAGGCGATGCTGGCCTACGTCAACCAAGGCTGGGGACCCGCGCTTTTTTTCGCGACGCTCTTTTTCGGGGCCAGCGCGATCTATCCCTGGACGCACGCGGGATGGACTGGGGGCGTCCCCTACCTTCAAGGGAAGGCGGCTTATTTGAGTTTGCGGCCCATGCTTCTTCGCGCCGCGATTTATTTTGCGATCTGGATCGTCTTGGGACGGATGCTCGTGCGCAATTCGCGCCGCGAGGATGCCGCCGGGGGATCGCAAGAGTATTATAAAAAGAACGTCGTCGTCTCCTCCGTCTTCTTGTTGCTTTTCGCCTTCAGCTACAGCCTGGCCTCCGTCGACTGGACCATGTCCCTCTCGCCCCACTGGACGAGCACGATGTATCCTTGGTATGCCTGGGCGAGCCTGTTTTGCTCCGGTCTGGGCCTCATCGCGCTTTTATCCATTCTGCTTCGACGCCGCGGCGCGATCCCGAATTTCAACCGCTGGCATCTCTTTGACCTCGCAAAGCTCGTGTTCGCTTTCTGCGGTTTCTGGGCCTACGTGTGGTTCGACCAGTATATGCTCATCTGGTACGGCAATATCCCCGAAGAAGCCGTTTACTACACCCTGCGCGGCGCCGGCTCCTGGGGAGGCTTCACGGTTCTCTTCTGGGGCAACTTTGTCGTGAATTTCATAATCCCGTTCCTGGCGATCATCTCGGCCCGCCAAAAGAAACGCGAGTATGTGATGATCGGCGTCGCTTTGTTGCTCCTCGCGGGGCATTGGCTGGATTTCTACCTTATGGTCATGCCGGCCGTGATGAAGGGCAAGGCGCTCCTGGGTTGGCCGGAGATAGCCATATCACTCGGCGTCGGTTCCCTCTTTCTCCTGTCCTTCAATGGAGCTTTCAAGGACGCTCCGCCTGTCCCCCAGGGAGACCCCTACCTCCAAGACAGCCTTCAGCACTGCCCGTCGTACTGACGTTTCCGGAGTTCTTTATGAGGCGCGCGGGGCGGAGCCGGAGCTTTCCAGGATTCCCATCGGAGCCATATCCCGGAATCGGCGGTTGGCGAGAGGAACGATAAAAGTGTCGACGAGGGCGAATCGCCCATCGAGACAGGCATGGCTCGTCATATCGGTGAAAACCATCCATGCGGAATGCGGCGTCAGCGGCAGAGAGGCGTTATATCACGAGTAGCCTGGGTATTCGAGAAGATCCCGGCAGGCCTTCAGAACGTCCTCCACGGCGATCGCATCGACGTTGCCGACGCCGCCAGTGCCCGGCTTATAGAGGATTCTCGATTGGGGATGATGCCAGGGGGCGTAAATCCTCGGATCCATCGGGCCGAAAAGAGCGGCGCTGGGCGTGCCCACGGCGGTCGCGAGATGGAGGGGGCCGCTGTCCGCGCCGACGAAGATTTTCGCGCGGCGCAGAAGCTCGGCCAAGTCCAGGAGACTGGTCCTAAAGCTTAAGACGGCCGTTTTGCCGGCGTCGACCGCGACGCGCGACGCAAGCGCTTCTTCGCCCGGCCCCCAGATGATGACCGCGGGAAGTTTGAGTTCGGAGCCGAGCTTCTCGGCCACGCGGCTGAAGCGCTCGGGAGGCCAGCGTTTGCGCTTTCCAAAATGGCTTGTGCTTGGGTGGATCACGGCATAGGGGCCCAGCCCTTGGGAGCGGAGAAAATCCTCGACGCGCGAGCGGCTATCGGGGGAGTCCGGAAGGCGAAAGCGGGCTTTCGATGGGTCGGCCCCGAGATAGGCGGCGGCCGCGAGGAATTTGTCGACGAGATGCGTGGGTTGGGGCAACACGGGGATGCGTCGATGGGAGATGAGATGGCTTCCTTCGCGGCAATTTTCTCCGCTAAAGCCCACCCGGAGCTTCGCGCCGGATAAAAGACTTAATGCCGCGCCCTTGATGTTCCCTTGGAGTTCGAGGACGACGTCGTAGCTTTCCTCGCGCATTTCGCGGACGAATGCCCGGATTTCCCGGAGAGACTCCGGCCACTCCGCGGGGCGAGAAAGGCTCCGTTGCCAGCGCTTTCGGGGATAGAGATGAACGCGGTCGACGGCCGGATGGCCGGCGATCAGTTCGTGGGCGCGATCCTCGACAAGAAAACCGATGCGCGCCTCTGGGAAACTCGCGCGCAGCGCGTCAAGCGCGGGCAAGACGCAGATCACGTCTCCCAAGGCGCTTAAGCGCGCGATCAGGAGGCGCCGGAAGGGAATGGGCAAGTCCGAATTCAACCTTCGGCTCGGCGCGCCAAAGCCAAGACCCATCGGCGCAGCGCGGGAGCCGCATTCAACGGCCGGGGATCGAAGGCGTACCTGAGCCCCTTAAGCGCCGAGCGTACGCGCCGATCCATGCCGTCGTCACAGACGGAATCCAGAAGGACGACGGCTCGTCCCCTTGAGGAGGCCCGGGCGACGATCGAGCGCAGGGAGGCGGACGCCTGAGATCGCGCGGAGGGCGCGGCGTCGAAACGGAGGCTGGCGGCGGAGGCGCCGGCGAATCCCAGCCGGGATTGAAGGGATTGAGCGAGACGGTTCAACTCGGCGAGGGACGCGGCGTCGAGAGCGTCGATTCCGGAGCCCCGCCCGACGACGACGAGGGTTTCGGCGGCGGGGTCGCGGGAAAGTCGGAGGGCCCGATGCTCCAGGATGGCGGAGGGAACCGGAGTGCCGTCCACGGGGGAGCCCCACGATAAAGGGATCGGGGAGTTCGCCTGCGCGAGAAAAAGGGTTGTCCGGTATCGCGGCTCCTGCTTGAGCGCGTTGATCATGTCCGCCGAGAGGGTCGGGCCAAGTCCAAGGACGAAGCGCGTCTGCATGACGAGTTCGTTTTGCGACGCGGCGAACAGGGGGACGGCCAGGATGCGGCGCACGTTCCGGGCAACGAGGCGGTTGATCGCCCCTTGAATGGCGTCTGGATTGGCGAGGCCGGACGCGAGGTCCGCGGGCGCGACGCGGATCGTCTCGTTCTTGAGCGTTACGAGCGCCCGGTCATCCCCGGATGATCCGCCGCGCGCCAGCAGGAGGAGGCCCACGGAGGAAGCCTTGATGGCGACCGGCGGCGCTGTCGAGGATTTCCTGACGAGGATCGGGGGAATCGGAACGCAGGCCGAGAAAACGAGCGCGGCCGCGAGACCGATCGTTTTACGAGAGAACGGCGGCGCGGCGGGGCGCTTCATGAGATTTCGCCATGCTCGGAATGGGTCAGGCTGATTTCGCGTCCTTCCATCACGGAGTCCAGCCAACGCGAGAATTCGGAGGCCTTCTCGTGAACGATCCTTGAGGCGCGTTGGAGCTCGCCCTCGCGGTTCTTCAGGCTCTCGGCGACGATCGTTTCCAGGTCCTCCATGCGATAGAGATAGACGTGGTCCAGTCCGTGGACGCCTTCATCCACATTGCGGGGCATCGCGATGTCGATGAGGAAAAGGGAGCGCCCCATGCGGCTCTTCATCGCCCGTCCCACGGTCTCCGAGTCGACGATGGGAGTCGGCGAAGACGTCGAGGCGATCACGATGTCCGCGATGGCGAGGGCTTTCGGGAACTCCTCCCAGGGAACGGCCTTGCCGGCGCATTCGGACGCGAGTTCGCGCCCCCGCTCCCCATTGCGGTTGGCGACGGCGATTTCCTTGGCGGAGCGCGAGCGCAGCGTCCGGGCGAGAGTTTGGGCCATGGAGCCGGCGCCCAGGATAAGGACGGCGCAATCCGACAGATTCCCGAAGATGCGCGACGCAAGATCCACGGCGACGGAGGCCACCGATGTCGGGCCGACGGAGATGGCGGTCTCGGTCCTGACGCGCTTGCCGACGAAAATGGATCTCTGGAAAAGGACGTTGGAGACCTTGCCCGTCATGCCGGCCTCCTTCGCCAGCGCGTAGGAATCCTTGACCTGCCCCAGGATGTCGGTTTCGCCGACGACCAGGGAGTCGAGACCGGAGGCGACCTCGAAGAGATGGCGTACCGCGTCGCCGTTTTCCATCCGGTATGCCGCGGAGCCTATGGGGGAGCCCGCCTCGCGCTCAAGGAAGCCCGCGAGATCCTCGGCCCCGCGTCCCGAGTTTTTAGGCGCCAAGGCGTAGAGCTCGAAGCGGTTGCACGTGGCGATGAGAACGCCCTCGGAGAATCCCTCCGATCTGAGGCGGTGAAGGGTTTTCCCGGGATCGAGGACTGCCAGGCGCTCGCGCAGGGGAAGGGGGGCGGTTTTGTGATTGAGCCCGGCGAGCAGTAGGTTCATCGCCGCCTTCCTTAATCCGCCGCTTAGGCCCCCCCGGAGAGGTAGGCATGGAGCCCGCTCAGGAAATTGACGCCCAGGAATGTGAAGACCACCGAGGCGAATCCCACCATGGAGACATAGATGGCTTTCTTGCCGCGAAGCCGCCCGACGTAGCGCATGTGCAGGTAGCCCGCGTAGATGAGCGCGGTGATGAGCGCCCAGGTCTCCTTGGGGTCCCACCCCCAGAATCGTCCCCAAGCATTGTAGGCCCAGACGCCGCCCATGATGATTCCCACGGTGAGGACGGGCCACGCCGCGGCGATGATATGGTAGTTGAGGTCGTCGAGCTCCTCGATGGACGGGAGGCGGTAGCAGAGTTCCGATGGCTTGCGCGATTTGATCTGGTGCTCTTGGACGAGGAGAGCCAATCCCACGCCGAAGGCGTTGCCAAAAGCCGCATAGGAGGTCATGAGAACCATCGGATGGATATTGATCCAATAGCTCTGCAGCGCCGGCACCAGCCCGGATGTTTTGGGATCGGCCCAGATGAGAGCCGATCCTAGGCCGATGACAGGCCACGGCAGCACGAATGCTCCCAAGATCCCCAGACGGTGGCGGCCCTCGACGAAGTAGAAGACGGCCGCGACGGCGAGCGACAGGTAGGCGAGCGCTCCGAAAAAGCTGTTGATCGGCAGGAAATAGCGGTTCTCCGGGATAAGCCAGAAGGAGTGCAGCCGGAAACCGAAGCTCGCCGACTGGAGGAGGACTCCGACTCCCATGAGACGCAGCATCCAGAGGCTCCAGGCGTCATTTTTATAGAAAAGATAAAGGAAGGCAAGCGCCATAGCGGCGGCGTAGAACGCGAAGGCGGCTTTAGCGAGTATCAGTTCCATGGCTTAAAAGACCTCCTGAATGTTATTTCGAGTCTCTTGAATCTCGGCGTGGCCCGAGAGCTCGGCCTCGAAGGTTTTGATGATGGAGCCGAATTCGGCGGCGTAGGACTTGGGGCCTCGAGAACTGAAGCCGCCGATGCTGAGGCGGATCGGGGAGGCCCCCATCTCCTCTTTGGAGCCTTTGCGGCGGGGCTCCACCAAGACCCAGAGGCGGCGGCGATGGAGATAGAATAGAAACACGGTCCCGAAAAGCCACAAGATGCCTCCGGCCGCGACGACCTTGTAGCCGGGGTCGTACGCGGTTTGAATGCCCGAGAAGAGGATGGGCTCGACGCCGGCGAGATGGAAGGGAGGAGGCGGGGCGTGGCTTAAGCGGCCGTCTTCGTCTTCCACGAGGCAGACCTTGGGAAAGTTCATGAAGAGCCACAAGGAACGAGTCTTGTTCTTGCCAAGGTAGAAGGTGAATCGGACCGCGGGGTTCTTTGGTTCGAGGGAGGCGGTATCCGGCCGCCCGTCGGGGGTGATGGTGAAATCGGGAAGCATCATGTCGGCCTCGACGCGGAAAGGCAGCCCCGGGAGCGCCTCCGCGCGCCTTTGCGCGAGCTCCAAGGCCTTGCCCCCGATTTCGAGAAGCACCTTGCGGAACATTCCGCCGGCTCCCCAGGAGGCCTGATAAAAGCGCACGCCTCGATAATCGAGAGGATCGTTGACGTGGATGGTCTTGGCGGCAAGGAGCTTCTCTCCGTCGGTCAGGCGCACGTCGGATTCATAAGAACTGGGGTTCATGGTCCCGGGGTAGTAGCGCACGCGGAAATGATCCACGTGGACGGACCATTGAGGGATGTTCTGGACGGCCCGGGAGCTTCCCTCTAGGACCGGGATCATCTCCGTGAAGCCCCAGACTCCCTTGATGAGGGCGCCAAGCAAGATGACGACGAGCGCGATATGCGTGGTATAGGAACCCCAACGCTGCAGGCGATGGCGGGTCGCGAGAAAGGCCGAGCCCTGGGGGAGGGAGAACTCCTCGCGCAGATGGTAGCCCTTGGCCCGGAGTATCTCGCGGGCCTTCACGACGGCCTCGCGGTAAGGCGTTTCCGCGACGAGAACGGCCTTAAGGGGCTTAAGCCTCAGCGCCTCCGCCTTCATCGAGAGATGTTTTTCGGCCTCGACCTCGTTGGTCTCCTCGGGGGGGAGCGATACGACATCCGGGTCCGGAGGCCGGTTCCAGAGCTTGCAGAGAATGATGTCGAACGCCATCAAGGCCAAGAGGCCCATGAACCAGGGCGAATGATAGAGGTCGAAGAAGCCGAGGAAATGATAGACGCGGGAGAGGGCCGCATGATGGAGTTGGAAGGTCTCGACGTTGGCGGGAGACTCGGGGGTCTGGGGGACGAGGGTCCCCACCGCCGCCGCGATGGCGATGGCTAGCCCGACGTAGATATTGAAGCGGATCGATCTGAAAAGGGCCATCTTGTTGCGGTAATTTTAGCACTTCGGAAAGGCTGGTACTGAGGCGGGCGGTTCTTGATACGGACATGGCGAAAGCTCTATTCATGCTCTTGACGGCGCTTGCCCTTTGGGCGGGGTGCTACCCGTTGCGGTTTTAGTAAAATACGCGCCGATGGTGATGATGCTCGTCGTCGCCCTGGCGCTCCTCGCTGGAGTCGCGGCGGGCTATTTTTTTTGGCGGCTTCCGGGAGCTGGAGTCGCTGACCGGGAGAAATCCCTCCTTCTCTTGCAGCAGCAGCTTGAAAGCCTTCGCTCGGGCGTCGAGCAGAAAGTCTCGGGCCTGACCCAGGAGCTCAACAACAGGCTCTCCGACATGGGACGCCAGCTCCTGAGCTCCCAGGAAACCGTCAGCTCCCGCCTTCAAAAAGCCTCCGAGGTCTTCGGCCAAGTCCAGAACTCGCTCGGGGCCTTGTCCCAGCAGAGCCAGCGAATCTTCGACGTGGGACGAGACATCGCCTCTCTCCAGGAAATTCTGCGCGCGCCGAAGCTCAGGGGAGGCTTGGGCGAGCTTTTTCTTGGCGAGCTTCTCGCGCAGATCCTGCCCCGAGAGCACTTCGAGCTCCAGCATCGCTTCGCCTCGGGGGAAAAAGTGGACGCCGTCGTGCGGGTCGGGGAGCGCCTCGTTCCTATCGACTCCAAGTTCCCGCTCGAAAACTTCAAGCGCATGGCCGAGGCGGCGGGAGACGAGGCCAAAACCAAGGCGCGCAAGGAATTCCTCAAGGACGTCCAGAAGCACGTCGCCGACATCAGTTCCAAGTACATCCTCCCCGACGAGGGGACCTACGACTTCGCGCTGATGTATATTCCGGCGGAAAACGTCTACTACGAGACGATCATCCGCGAGAGCGACGGGGAGACCGCGGGGATCGCGGCGGCCGCCTTGGACAAACGCGTCATCCCCGTGTCCCCCAATTCCCTTTACGCGTACCTCCAGGTGGTCATCCTGGGCTTGAAGGGCCTGAAGATCGAAGCCCAGGCCCGCTCGATCTTGGAAGGAATATCGAGGCTCCGGGGGGATGTCGCCGCCCTGGAGGAGCCTTTGGAGAAGCTCGGCTTGCATCTCTCGAACTCCCAAAAGTCCTACGAGGAAGCCAAAAAGCGCCTGGGCAAGCTTGCCGGGCGGCTTGAAAATCTGGGCGACGGCCAGACGGGGCTTGAAGCGCCGCCCGCCCAACCCCTCCCGATCGAGGAGGCGAAGGGCGGGGGGGCGCAGCCGAAGAAGGCGCTTCTCTTGATCTTGGCCCTTCTCCTGGGAGGCTTCGATTCCGCGCGGGCTTTGTTGCCGGAGGAACAAAATACGGTCGCTGTTTTCAAGGCGGCGTCTCCCTCGGTCGTTTTCGTCACCGACATCACGGTCGCCAGGGATTTGTTCATGGATGCCGTCGCCATTCCCCAAGGGGCCGGCTCGGGATTTATTTGGGACGAGAAAGGCCATATCGTCACGAACTATCATGTGATCATGCAGGGCAACACCTTCGTGGTCACGCTGGGGGGAAGCGTCGCCATCCCCGCCCGCATCGTAGGAGTCGAGAAGCGCAAGGACATCGCCGTGCTTCAATTAAAGAAGCTCCCGTCCTTCAAGCTCAAACCCCTGCGTCTGGGGAATTCCAGTCATCTGCAGGTGGGCCAGACGGCGTTGGCCATCGGCAACCCCTTCGGCCTCGACAACACGTTGACGAAAGGAGTCGTCAGCGCGCTCGGACGCCGCGTGGAGGGTGTGGGGGGCATGACGATCCAGGACATGATCCAGACGGACGCCGCGATCAACCCGGGCAATTCGGGAGGGCCGCTTCTGGACTCGAGCGGACGGCTCATCGGGATGAACGCGATGATTTTTTCGAAGTCCGGGAGTTCCGCGGGAGTGGGCTTCGCCGTGCCCGTGGACGCCATCAAGTCGATCGTTCCCCAGATCATTCGCTACGGGCGCGTCATTCACCCGGGCTTGGGCGTCATGCTTTTGACCGCGGGCCAGCAATACGAGCTCCTTGGAAACGTCGAGGGGGCCGCCGTGCGCTGGGTGCGGCGTTCCTCCCCGGCTTACGCGGCGGGCCTGCGGGGCATCAGGCAGAATCCGCTGACGGGAAGCGTGATTCCAGGAGACGTGATCATAGGCATCGACGGCATCCCCGTCAAGGATTACGACGATCTTTTTCACGCGCTGGAGTCCTACTCCGTCGGGGATATCGTCACGGTCCACGCGCTTCGCGGAGGCCGCAAGCGTTCCTACCGGGTCAAGCTTATCTCGATTGATTAAGCGGGCCGGCCTTGGCCCTCTCCAGGATGCCTTGGAAATCCGCGGGAATGGGCGCCTGGAACGGGGGAAATAGAAGGCCCTTGAAGAAAATCTCGCTCGCGTGCAGCATGAGCCTGGGCGCCAAGGCCGCCGTGCGCTTGTCGCCGTAGAGAGGGTCGCCCGCTATCGGATGGCCGATCGAGAAAAGATGGGCGCGGATCTGGTGGCGCCGTCCCGTCTCGGGGAGGGCCTCGACAAGGGAGGCGTCCTGATACCGCTCGATCGTCTTGTAGCGCGTCAAGGAAGGCTTTCCGCGCGCGTCGGCGGCGGTGCGCCCCGAGCCGTAGATCCGGAGTCTCGTGTCGATCGTTCCGTCCTGGGGGGAAATCCCGGCGACGAGCGCCAAGTACTTTTTAGCGACGCGGCGGGATTCGAAGAGTCCTGAAAGGAGGCGGTGGGTTTCGGGATCTTTGGCGAGGACGACGACTCCGGAGGCGGGGCGGTCGATGCGGTGGACGGCGTAGAGCCTGGCCTTCAGCGAGCGCGATGTCTCTTGGAGAAGAGGCTCCCCGATTTCGCCGCGGCCGGGGATGACGGGCTGCCCCGCGGGCTTCGAGACCGCGACGACGCGCGCGTCCTGATAGAGGATGTCCGGCATTTACTTGGGGGAGAAAGCCCAGCCACTCCACGCCGCGGCGGCCTTAGGGATCTTCTTCGATGAGCCCGTCCCAGTAGGCCTTGTCGATGAAGCGCTGCCAGGAGCCCCGGATGCGGACGGGGGATTTGATCATGAAGGCGAGCGCGCGATGGAGCTTCGGACGCGAGGCCTTGATCACCTGGCGCATGCCCGCCTCGTGGGGGGTGCGGTTGCCCTTCTTGAGATTGCAGGGGATGCAGGCCGTCACGATGTTGGACCAATCCGTGCCGCCGCCTCGCGACCGTGGGATGACATGGTCGAGGTTGAGATCGCTTGTGGGAAAGCGCTTGCCGCAGTAGCAGCAGCGGTAGCCGTAGTGCTGGTAGATGTTTCGTCTCGTGAACGGGACGCCGTGGGAGGGGACTTGGTCGAAGAACTTGAGGGCGATGACCTCGGGGATCGCGATGCGGATGCGCGGCGTGTGAATGAACCCCGCCGGGTGCTCCTTGATTTTTCTTGAAAGCTCGAGCCAATCGCAGAAGTCGTAGGTCTGATAGTTGCCGTCGACGACCTGGGCTCGTCCTAGATAAAGGAGATTGAGCGCCCGCTGCCAACTGGCGACCTGGACGGCGTAGAGGTTGCGATTGAGCACCAAAACCGCTGAGTCCATAACGGTTTTAGTGTAGCATGGAAACGCGATAACCGCCAGTTTTTAACGACTTTCCGCTAAGCGGGCAGCGACAGGACCGGAACCGGGGAGTGGCGGATGACACGCTCGGCCGTCGTCCCGAGCGTGACTTCCTCAAGGAAGGACTTGTGGTGGGCAACGATGGCTAGAAGATCGTAGGCCTTGGCGGCCTCGATGATCTCTTGGACCGGATTCCCCGCGCGGACGACGAGTCTGGGCTCGCGGCCCGAGTTCAGGGCCGCGAGAGCCTCGGCGGCCTTGTCGAACGCGGCCTTCTCTTGGGCGGAGGGGGCGGAGCCGACATAGAGCACGTCGAGGCGCGCGTTCAGCGCCGCCGCCATCTTCGCCGCCGAGGTCAAGCCCTTGAGGGCGTAGGGGGCGAAGTTGACGGGGGCAAGGATGGCGCGCGGGGGCTTCCAATCAGAACGGACCGTCAGGACCGGGATAGAAGAGAGCCGCGACAGCGTTTCGGCCACGGAGCCCAGCAGCAGCCTCGCGGGGCCGGTGCGGCCGTGGGTTCCCATGACGATGAGATCGGGCCTCGGCTGCCGGGACGCGACGACCAGAATCTCCTCGTTGGGGAATCCCTCGGCGAACTGGAGCTGGACGCTTGGCCCGAGCTTTTGGCGGACCTTGCCCATGATCGAATTTTTTTGGGCCTCGCTCAAGTGGTCCGCCGGGATGACGGGGTCGGCCGCGTCGGAACCGGGCTCGTGAACATAAAGGGCTTCGATGCCAGCCCCGACTTTTCCTGCGATCTGCCGGGCAAGTCCCCAAGCTTTAAGGCTCGTATCGGAAAGATCGACGGGAACGAGGATCCTTTTCGGCGGGATGACGGGCTCGGGAGCGCGTTCTGATGGGGACATTCTTTTAGCTGAAGTGTATCATGAATCGCGGCGGCTCGCCATAGGCAGGAGGTCGTCGAGGGTCAGCGCCAGACGGTGCGGAGGAAATCGTAGAGGCCGAACAGGAAGAGAGCGGTTCCGTAAATCTTGAGCAGGGTCGAGCTCTTCATTTTTATCGCCAGATCCGCCCCGAGATAGGACATGGGGATCGTGGCGACGCTCAAAGCCAGAACCAGGGCCCAATCGATGTGTCCCAGATACCAATGGGCGAGCGTCCCGGGGATTGCGAGCGCGCAAGAAACGATCAGGGAGGTCGCCAGCGCGCGCTTGGTCGGCATGTCGATCCAGCTGATGAAAAGAGGGCCGTAAAGAACTCCTCCGGCGTTGGCGAGCAGGCCGGAGAGAAAGCCGACGCCGACCGCGATAACGGCGAGCCTTCGGCGATGTGAACGATCCGTCCGTGCGACGCCATCCGTCTTTTCCCGTTCGCCGCGCCATAGGAGCATGGCTCCGAGATAGGCGATGAAAAGGGCCGTCAACAGCATCAGGGTATGGCCGCCCACCCAATCCGTGGCGAGCGATCCCAGGGTCGTCGCCGGAATTCCCCAAAGACAGGTGACCGCGACGGCGTGCCAGTCCACGAGATCGCGTCCCCGGTACGCCCAGGATGCCGACGCCGTCGTCGGGAGCGCGGCGGGGAGCGGAGAGGCGAGGGCGAAAAATCGAGGAGTGCCCAATAGGACCCGCAAGAGCGGAGTCGTGACGGCGCTGCCGCCCTTGCCGAACAGTCCCGAGAGAAATCCCACCCCGGCTCCGATGGCCGTTGCCGAGAGATAGTAGAGAGACTTCGGGTGGATCATGAGGAAAATGAAGCTTCTTGCTGAAATTATGGCGTAACGGAGCCATCCTCGTCAAAGCGGCCATGTGAATGCTGGGGCGAGAAAATTGACAGCCATTCGACCCATGCGCTAAAATTCATAATCAGATGAGCATCCAGGCGTGTTGGGCGCCTTGCCTTTTTTCCATCGCCCTCGTTCTCCAAGGCGCGGCCTGGGTTCCAGGCGCCGTTCGCCGACTGGAACGCCATCTCGTGGATATCGCTCCGAGCGCCGCCGTTTGCTTGACGGCGGCGAACGAGGATCCGGGCCCAAGCGGCCATTCCGAAAAAAACGCTCCCGAACAGATGCACCGCACGCATCTTCGGGTTTCCCGTTTTCAGATGAACCGACCCGCAAAGCCTGCCTGCGATGACGCCGCGGCTTCTTGGTCTCTGCCGCCCGTTGAGCCCGCTCCGCGGGTCGTTCTCGCCTCCGAAATCGAACACCCTCCTGCCTGAGCCTTCGGCGCCTCCCTGGATATATAAAAATTAGAGGCGCCGGATGATGCGAACAAGCGCCGCGGGCGCGCTCGTTTAATTCAGCCGCTTCGACAGGATTAAATAAGAATAGGAGACACAAATTAGATGGCGGAACAATCGTCGGGCAGTTTGCCGGGAGGCGCCTTAAGGCGCCCCATCACCGTGATGGTCGCCGTGGCGGCCGTCGTTTTGATGGCGGGCCTGAGCCTTCTCGGCATGCAGCGAGACATCCTCCCGACTCTCGACATCCCGACCATTTTCGTCGCGCAGCCCTATGGCGGCATGAGCCCCGCGGAGATGGAGTCCTTTTTGACGTATTGGTACGAGTACCACTTCCTCTATGTCGACGGCATCAAGTCGATTGAGTCGAAATCGATCCAAGGCGTGGCTCTTCTTAAGCTCCAGTTCCATACCGGAACGGATATGGCCGCCGCGATGGCGGAGACCGTGGAGAACGTCAACCGCGCTCACGCCTTCATGCCGCCCGGAACGCTGCCGCCCTTCGTCATGCGCTATGACGCGGGCGGCGTGCCGGTCGGCTACATCGTGTTCCAAAGCACGTCTCATCCGCTCGGAATGCTCGCGGACATGGCGCTAAACCGCGTGCGCCCCCTCTTCGCGGCCTTGCCGGGCGTTTCCTCGCCTCCTCCCTTCGGAGCTTCCCAGCGCTCGATCGTCATCCGCCTCGATCCCGATAAGATGCGCCGCTACCACATCTCTCCGGACGATGTCGCGCATATGGTGGCGCGCTCCGAAGTGATCACGCCCGCGGGCAACGTTCTCTCCCAAGGGAAATATCCCATCGTCCCGGCGAACACCATCATGAGGACCCTGGAGGACTTCCGCAACGTGCCGCTTCGACCGGGGACTTATCCCACGATTTTCCTGGGCGACTTAGCGACGATTGAAGACGCGACGGATCTCCCTTCGGGGTACGCGATGGTCAACGGGCTCCCCGCCGTCTATATTCCTATCACCAAGCGCGCGAACGCCTCCACGCTGACGGTCGTCGACGAAATCAAATCCCACTTGGGCAAATTTCGCGAGGTTCTTCCGGCGGATGTCAAGGTGAATTTCGAGTTCGACCAGTCGATCTACGTCCGGGAAACCATCCGGACGGTTCTCAACGAAGGAGCTTTCGGCGCCATTCTCACGGGGCTCATGGTCCTTTTATTCCTGGGCGACTTTCGCAGCGCCGGCATCGTCGTCGCGACGATTCCTTTCGCCCTCCTGGGGGCGGTCATCGGCCTGCGCCTCACTCATCAGACCGTCAACATGATGACGCTCGGGGGATTGTCGCTCGCTGTCGGCATCCTCGTCGACCAAGCCACCGTCACGATTGAGAACATCCATTCGCATTTGGAGCGGGGGGAGTCCTTGGCGCGCGCGGCGCTCGCCGCTACGGAGGAGACGGCTTTTCCCTGCCTCCTGAACATGCTTTGCATCCTGGCGGTGTTCATACCCGCCTTCGTCATGAAGGGAGTCGCCAAGGGACTCTTTGTCCCGCTCTCGTTGGCCGTGGGTTTCTCGATGATCGCCTCCTACCTCCTCTCCATGACCTTCGTCCCCGTCGTGAGCGTCTGGCTTCTTAAGGAAGGCCAGGCGGCGCACGGGCCTCTGGACCGGCTTCTCCACGCCTTCCGCGACCGATACGTCGGTGTTCTCGAAAGGCTTCTTTCCTTTAAAAAGTCCGTCGTGGGCGCTTATCTCCTGGTGACGATCGGCATCTCGGTGCTTCTTACGATGAGCATCGGCCGGGATATTTTTCCGCAAGTCGACACGAATCAGTTCGTGGTGAGGTTGCGCGCGCCGACGGGAACCTATTTCGACGAGACGCTCAAGATGGCCGACAAGGCGCTCGATATCATCAAGCGGGAATCGGGCGGAATCCGGATCTCGATCGGTTACGCCGGGAACCAGCCTCCCGACTTCGCGATCAACACGATCTACCTTTGGTCCTCGGGTCCCGAGGAGGCGAACTTGACGGTTGAGCTCGATCATATGCAGAAAGGCGGCATCGAGGCCTTCAAAGAGCGGCTGCGCAAGGACTTCGCCCGCGAGCTTCCGGACGAGCGCGTTTCATTCCAGCCCGCGGACATCATCGACCAGGTCATGAGCCTGGGCGCCGCCGCGCCGCTTGAGCTCGCGGCCAGCGGGCCCGATTACGAAAAGGACAAGGGATTCGCCGAGGTCATCGAGTCGGAGCTCAAGAAAATCCCGGCCCTCCGTGACGTTCAGATCGAGCCCGACACGGATTATCCGGCGATCCGGGTCGACATGAACCGGCGCACGGCGGGGATCATGGGCGTGATGGCGAACAATCTGGGAGAGGCCCTGACGTCCGCGACATCGTCGTCTCGCTACGTGCTGCCGATTTTCTGGAAAGATCCCAAGTCGGGGCTCGCCTATCAGGTTCAGGCCGAGGTGCCGCTGCGGCACATGGACTCGATCGCCAAGATCGGCCGCATCGGAGTGGACACGGACCAGGGCGCTTCCATCCCGCTCGATCGCATGGCGACGGTCCAGTCGACCACGACGGTCGGCGAGTATGACCGATCGAACATGGAGCGGATGCTGGCCGTCGGGGCCGAATATTACGGCGAGGATCTCGGGCGCGCCGCGGCAAGCGTCGAGAAGGTCTATAAGGCTCTCGCGGCAAAACGTCCGAGAGGGGTCTTTTTGTCCCTGCGGGGCCAGGCTGTCCCGATGCAGCAGCTTTTTGACGGCCTTACTATCGGCCTTCTTCTCGCCGTCGTGGTCGTCTTCTTGCTCCTCGCGGCCAACTTTCAATCCCTGCCAGTGGCCACTTCCGTCCTCATCTCGGTGCCGGCGGTGCTCGCGGGAGCCGGCACGCTGCTCATGCTCATGGGCTCGACGCTCAACATCCAGTCCTTCATGGGCATGATCATGGCGGTGGGAGTCGCCATCGCGAACGCGATCATCCTGGTGAGCTTCGCGGAACGCTACCGCATCGAGGGAAAGGACGCTCCGCGGGCGGCGATGGAAGCGGCTTTCAGCCGTCTGCGGCCGATTCTCATGACCGCGGGCGCGATGATCGTGGGCATGATCCCGATGGCGTCCGGCCTTGAGGTCAGCGCGCGCCAGATGGCGCCCTTGGCGCAGGCGGTGATCGGCGGGCTGTGTCTTGCGACCGTCGCGACGCTTGTCATCTTGCCGTTGGCTTACTCCATCCTCCAGTCGTCTCCCGCGGGGAAGACGGCTTCTCTCCATCCTGACGATGCCAAAACCGGCTCATAAGGGCAGTCTCGCTCGCGGGGCCCTGCGCCGTCCCATCACGGTTCTCGTCACCGTGACGGCGGTGGCTCTGCTTGCCGTTTTGAGCTTGCACCGCATGGCGCGCGACATCCTCCCTAAGCTCGACTTGCCGATCATTTACGTCGCCCAGCCCTACGGGGGCATGAGCCCCGCCCAGATGGAGGCCTTCCTGACGTATTATTACGAGTACAACTTCTTCTTTATCAGCGGCATCAAGGACATCGAGTCGAAATCGATCCAGGGCGTGGCGCTGCTCAAGCTTGAGTTCCATCCCGGCACGGATATGGCGGCCGCGATGGCCGAGACCGTCGAATATGTCAACAGCGCCATGGCCCTCATGCCTCCCGGGACCTTGCCTCCCTTCGTGATGCGCTACGACGCCGGAAGCGTTCCGGTGGGCTACCTCGTTTTCGTGAGCACCGGACGCTCGCTCGGCGAACTGCAGGACCTGGCCTTAAACCGCGTGCGTCCAATGTTCGCCTCGCTGCCGGGCGTCTCGTCCCCGCCTCCTTTCGGCGCTTCCCAGCGCTCCATCGTCGTCAATCTCAAGCCGGAAAATTTGCGTCGTTACAGCCTCTCGCCGGACAACGTCGCCTCCATGGTGGCCCAGTCCGAGGTGGTCACCCCGGCCGGCAATATTTTGACGGGCCAGTACTATCCGATCGTTCCCATGAACTCGGTGGTGGACAATATCCAGGAGCTTTTGGACGCTCCCCTGCGCCTGGCGACCTATCCCACCGTCTTTCTTGGGGACGTGGCCACGGTGGAGGACACGACGGACCTTCCCGAGGGCTACGCGATGGTGGACGGCCGGCCGGCGATCTATATTCCGGTGACGAAGCGGGCGGACGCCTCGACCCTGGCGGTGGTCGACGAGGTGAAGGCGAACATGGACAAGTTCCAGGAGGTCCTGCCGCGGGACATCAAGGTGAGCTTCGCCTTCGACCAGTCGGTCTACGTGCGGGAGGCGATCGAGACGGTGCTGAGCGAGGGGGGCATCGGGGCGCTTTTGACGGGGCTGATGGTGCTTTTGTTTTTGGGGGACCTGAGAAGCGCGGGGATCGTGGTGGCGAACATTCCGTTCGCGCTGCTGGGAGCGCTGATCGGTCTGTGGCTGACGGGGCAGACGGTGAACATGATGACGCTGGGGGGTTTGGCGCTGGCGGTGGGGATCCTGGTGGACGAGGCGACGGTGACGATCGAGAACATCCACTCGCACATGGAGAAGGGGGAGGCGTTGGGGCGAGCGGCCCTGGTGGCGACGGAGGAGACGACGCTGCCGCGGTTCCTGAACATGATCTGCATCTTGGCGGTGTTCATTCCGTCGTTTTTCATGAAGGGGGTGGCGCGGGGGCTGTTCGTGCCGCTGTCGTTGGCGGTGGGGTTCTCGATGATCTTCTCGTATTTCCTGTCGACGACGTTCGTGCCGGTGGTGAGCATCTGGCTGCTCAAGAGGGACAAGGCGCATCACGGTCCCTTGGATCATTTCCTGCACGTGTTGCGCGACCGCTACGTGGCGCTTCTTGAGCGGCTGCTTCCCTATCGCAAGACGATCGTCGGCGCCTATTTGATCGCGATGGTCGCTTTCGCGTCCCTGTTGGCCATGAAAATAGGGCGCGAGGTGTTTCCGCGGGTGGACACCAACCAGTTCATGGTGAAGCTGCGGGCCCCGGCGGGGACGTATTTCGACTACACGCTGACGATGGCGGACAGGGCGCTCGACATCATCAAGCGCGACTCCGGGGGGATTCAAATCTCGATCGGGTACGCCGGGACGCAATCGCCGGACTTCGCGGTGAACTACATCTATTTGTGGTCGTCGGGGCCGGAAGAGGCGAACCTGACGGT
>JAJZAK010000027.1 GCA_021799485.1 bacterium
CCCATTTTGAAGTATCATGCTTTCACCTCGCGGGTGAAAAGTTGTCGCTTTTCACCGATTCTTCCCTACCGTCGGGACGCGAGGTATTTTATTTCTTCAGACCTCGGGCTTGCTTGAGGATTTGGGGTCCTCGGCGCGCTTGACTTCGGGCGCCGAAAACGGTTCCTTCTACCCGTGAAGGTCACGATGCTGCTCGCGGATTTCGCCGAGGCCGTCAACGGCAAGCTCTACGTCATGGGAGGCGGCTGGTCGGTCACCGGCCCGCTCCCCACCCCCTCCGCCATCGCGCTCAAGCTCGAGGTTCCCTGGAACGAGACGAACCTCAAGCACCGGCTTCACATCGCTCTCTTGGACCCCGATTTCCATCCCGTTCACGCCCCCACTCCCGCGGGCCCGTCTCCCGTCGTGATCGGGGGCGATTTCGAGGTCGGCCGCCCCGTCGGGCTGCTGCCCGGAACGCCCATCGACGTGCCCCTCGCCTTCAACATCGGGCCGATCCCTCTCGAGCCCGGGAAACGCTACGTGTGGAAGCTCACCATCGACGGAGAAAGCCGCGAGGACTGGCAGGTCGCCTTCTCGACGCGCCCCTCGGGCCATCCTCCGGCCAACGCCTAATACGGCGTCGGATCGAA
Source organism: bacterium (assembly GCA_021799485.1). Taxonomy (GTDB): domain Bacteria; phylum Elusimicrobiota; class Elusimicrobia; order UBA1565; family UBA9628; genus JAJZAK01. The sequence goes on from JAJZAK010000027.1 coordinate 633, forward strand.
GCCTAGCCGCTGCAGAAGGTTGTCATAATACAAGGTCAGGTAAAGCTGCACCTGGGTCCCCGCGAATCCCGAGACGGCCGCGCCGTAAGGGTTCTGATAAGCAAGGCTCAGCTGCCATGTCTTCGCCTGCCAATTGAGCTCCCAGCTCAAAAAACCTCCGTCCTCTCCTTGCTCCCAGCCGTCGCGGTTCCTCCATTCGACGGCCGGAGTCACGTGCCTCAATCCCGGAGGAACGGGAGCGCCCACGATGTCGTTGAGGTAGGCGAGGCTGTACTCGACGACCAAGTCCGTGCGGAGAAACCGCCCGTCGGGCGCGTCCGCGAAGGGAGACTCCGCCCCGACGTCGCTTTGCAGCGCCAAGGGCCGCAGCCAGTTTTGAGGCAAATCTCCGAAGCCTTTGTTGAAAACCAGGTATTCGTTGAGGGCCCAGGGGGTTTGCGAGAACAGCGGCGGCCCCGCCGGGGCGTCCCCCTTGACGATGGCGGACGCCATGATTTCGCGCTTGGCGCTGAGGCCGAAGAGGTATTTGCCCTGCAGCCCCCAGCCCGCGTCGGTCCAGGCGCCGGCGCTCTCGGCCGGCGGGCCGTCAAGCTGGGTCGCGGCCTCCACGCTGAATCGCGATGTGATTCTTTTTTCGACGGAGACGGGGACGGCCCAAGCGTGGCCTTCCCCAGCCCATTGATCGTACGGGACGAAGTTGACCTGGTTGTCGATATCCGCGTCCTTGCCGACGAGTGGCTCGATGAAAATCCTGTTGCCGGCGCGCGGCAAGAAGCTCTGGTAAATGCCTGTTTTGGAGCCCCCGACCGCGGGCGCGGATGAGATCTCTTGGGCGGGCGCCGGGCTCGCGATCCCGGCCGCCGCGGCTGCGGCGGCAACGATGATCGCGGACGACAAAGACCGCGGCCGCCGTTGCAGGACCGCGGGCATCCTTGATACGATGGCGGGGCCATGAAGCCATTTATCGCCGGAATCATCAGCACTTTCGTCGCCGGGCTCGTCGTCGGCTACGCCGCCATGAGCTTGGGATATTTCCCCGCCAACGCCGACACGCCGCCAAGCAAGCTCGAGACCTGGATCGCCCATCACGCCCTGCGCGCGACGATCGACCGTCTCGCCCGCAAGACCGCCAATCCCGTGGAACTCAACGACGCCGACCTCCTCGCCGGCCTTAAGATCTACTCCCTGCGCTGCGCTTTTTGCCACGGGGCGGCCGATGGGAAATCCGCTCCCGACGCCAGGGGGCTGTATCAAAAGCCGCCGGAGCTCGCCAAGCACGGCGTCGAGGACGATCCGGAGTGGATGACCCACTGGAAAATTCACCATGGCATCCGGATGACGGGGATGCCCAGCTTCGGCAAGGTTCTCTCCGACACGGACATGTGGAAGGTGACCCTTTTTCTCAAGCACATGGACGCCCTGCCTCCCCAGGTGGACAAGGCCTGGAAGGCCGTCCCCAGCCAAGGCTGACCGCCGAATCTCAGCGCCCAGAGCCGGTCCTCTCAAACCGCACCGGAAGCGGGCTTTTCGCGATAATTTTTAACGCGAAAGGGGAGGAAGCTTCCGCGGAGTCGGCGCCCGGGTTCCGCGGCACGAATTCGTAGCGCACGACGAGGGTCTCCGGGCTCTCCGAAACCGACGCGATCCGCAGCGCCGGACCGCCCCGAGGGCGGAGCCCCGCGAAATAGCAGACGGCCTCCAGGCGGCTGAAATCCACCTCCGGAGCGGGACGCGACGACAGGTGCGGCCAGAGAGCGGCCCAGTCTTTCGCGTCCTGAATGGTTCTTCCCCCCGGCTTCAAGTCGGCCGCGTAAAGGCCGCTCCAGGAATCCCCGTCCTGAAATCGCTCGGGCGGCGTCCGGCCGCCCCCCTCTTCCTCGCGCCCCGGGACCAGCGAAACCGTCCGTCCTCCGACCGGCACGGCGCCCTTGGGGGCGGGCCCGCCTCTCATCTCGTTTTCATAACGGACCCACAGGGTCCGGGCCTCTTCCCGGGTGAGCGGGCCCTTGGCATGCTCGGCCAAGTAGCCTCCGAAGCCGGGATCCATGGCGCCCCGGGGCAGCACCTTCGAGATTCCCATCCGCTTCATGTCCTTTTCGACGAAGGCATGGAGCGTCTCGTTCGTGTACCCGCCGGCGGGCCGCGGAAGAGAGAGCGGGGAGCCCAAGACGCTTGGGATGTCCTTGGCGCTCGGGCGGCTCATGGGCGCCGCGGGAGACATGGGGACGCCTGGCGGCGGCGAGGCGTCCCCATGTCCTCCGCCGATCACGACCACTCCCGTCTTGATGTCGTAAAGCGTCTTGACCGCGAGGGCCGTGAATGCCGCCGCGACGAGAAAACCAAGGAAGGCAAGGATTCGGCGGAGGGTCATGGCTTCCCCTCCGGCTTCAAGCATTCCCTCGCAGGCCCCTTTCGGGCGCGTCCCTGCTTGGTCACCGCCGATATTGAAGCCGGAGGCGCTTCCAAACGCCGGGCGGCACGAAAGCCTTGACCGAGGCGCCCAGGCGCGCCAGCTCCTTGACCATCGAGGAGGCGGTGTACATATGGCTGTCGTCCGGCATGAGAAAAACCGTCTCCGCCTCCCGGCAGAGCTTGCGATTGAACGAGGCGAGTTGAAACTCATAGTCCATGTCCGAGACGACGCGCAGGCCTCGGATGAGGATCGTCGCCTTGTTGCGCCGCAGATGGTCGACGAGGAGCCCCGAGAAGGAATCCGCGCTCGTGCGGGGAATGCCGAGGATCGCCTCGCGGATCATCGCGACGCGCTCCTCGGCCGTAAAAACCGGCTTCTTGGCGGCGTTGTCCGCGACGGAGACGATCAGCCGGTCGAAAAGCCTCGAGGCGCGCCGGATGATGTCCAGGTGGCCGTAGGTCAGCGGATCGAAGCTCCCCGGATAGACCGCGATGCGCATCTCGAAAGTATATCCCTTTTGACGCCCAGCCGCGAAAGATCGCGGCAGGCGGCCTCCTTCACCAGGGGGCTCGGATGGCCGGTGAACCGCTCAAGCATGGGGATCGAGCTCTTGTCTTCGACTCGCGCGAACATCCCGAGGAGCCGCAGCTCGGTCGCGGGGCTCGCGCTTTCCTCAAGGAGGGCGGCCGAAAGCCGCTCCCGAGCCTCCCGCGGGAAGCGGGCCAGTTCCCCGGCGAACGTGTCGAGAACCCCGATCACCCGAAGCCGTTCCGGCGAACCCCGGCGATAAAAACCGATCAGGCCCAGAAGAGCCCGCGCCGCTTCAGCCGGAGAGGAACGAGAGAGCGCCTCCAAGGCGAGCGGCATCTCCGTTTGAGCGATCACGGCGGAGGGCCTCGGCCCCCATCGGCGCATCAAGGAATCCAAAGCGGACGGATCCGGGCAGCCAAGCAGGGAGAGCTCCATCAGGGCCTGCCTCAGAGCCCTGGGAGGCGAGGACTCGCCGGCGAGGAAGGCGCAGAGGATGCGGGCGCGAGGCGCGGAGGGGCCCGGGAAATCCCCGACGGCGGAGGCGGCCTCGACGCGCAGGACATCGGGCTCCTTCTTGTCAGCCAAAATTCTCCCCAAGACCTGGAGGGAGGCGCTGCTGCCCGCGATCTGCAAGCCGTTGACGGCCCAGACCCTCGCCTTGATCGCCCGGTCCTCGTCGAGAGCGATCTCGGCCAGGGAGGGCGCCGCGGCGCTCCCGATCCGAACCAGCGTCGATTCCAGAAGCCTTTGCGCCCGCCGGTCCAAATCCCGTATTTGGCCCGAGTCCAAATCGCCCCGGCCCTCCCGCGCCAGGATCGCGCCGATCTCCGTGAACGCCTCGTCGACCGCGCCGGAGGCGGCCGTCGCGCTCTCCGCGGCCCGAAGAGGACCGAGCATCCCCCAAAGCATCGACAGCGCGAACGCCGAGACGCCGATCACGGGACGGGAGCGCCGACCGAGAAATACCTCGCCTGGGGATGCTGGAAAACCAGCCCCGAGACGCTCGCCTCGGGGTCCATCATGAAACCCTCGGTCAGCGCCACCCCCGTCCGGCGCTCGGCGTCGAGAAGCCGGAAAAGCTTCGCCTGGTCCGACAGGTCCGGGCAGGCCGGATAACCGAAGCTCACCCGCAAGCCTCGGTAGCGCGCCTGGAATTTTTCCTTGAGCGTCATCGAGGCGGGATCGGGGAACCCCCACATGCGCCGCAGACGCTCGTGGAGAAGCTCCGCATAGGCCTCCGCGCTCTCGATCGCGATCGCCTGGAGAGCGTGCGATTTGAAGTATTCCCCCTCCTCGCGGAGAGCCCGGGAGCGCTCGAGGACCCCCGAACCGCAGGTGACGACGAAAAGCGCGACGAAGTCCCCCGTTCCGTCCGCGGCCGGCGGCCTCACGAAATCCGACAGGCAGAGCCTCTCTCCCGCGGCCTGGCGCGGAAAGCGGAAGGTCTCGGCCGGCTTTTGATCTCCCGGCGACTCGTAGAGCATGAGATCGTCTCCCCGGGACGCCGCCGCGAAAAAACGGTAAACGGCCCGCGGGCGCAGGAGTCCGCCCGACGCGATCTCCGCCTCGAGCTCCGAGACGCGCCGGATGAGCTCGAGCGCCCTCGCGTTGTTCTCGGCGATCAGCGATTCCAGGTTTCCCTTGAGCCCCAGATGCCTGCCGTAGAGCATGATGGGGTTGATGTATCGGAAAATCTCCTCCACTGGAGCGTCCTCCACCAGATGGGGCTTCAAATCGGGCGGCACGGCTGAAGGGAAGTCGTGCCGGATCGCGGCCGGGGCGGCGGGCGCCGCCGCGGAGGGCCGCGGGACGGTCTGCACGCTCAAAAGCTCCTGGATCTCGCGATTTTTGGCCAGAAGCTCCCGGCGCTTCCCGGGGTCCCGCAGGCGGTTGGCGAGATCGAGGCCCGTCATCGCGTCCTTCGCGTAGAGGACCGGGCCGTCGTAGGCGGGAGCGATGCGCGAGGCGGTGAACTTTGCCGAAAGAGCGGCGCCTCCCACCAACAGGGGGACATCGACCCCCGCCGCCTCCAGATCCTCCGCGGTCACGACCATCTGCTGGGTCGACTTGACGAGAAGCCCCGAAAGGCCGATGAGATCCGCCTTGACCGCGCGCGCGGCCTCGATGACGGCCTCCGGGGACACCTTGATGCCCAGATCCGTCACCTCATAGCCGTTGTTTTTCAGGATGATATGGACGAGGTTCTTGCCGATGTCGTGGACGTCTCCCTTGACCGTCGCGAGGACGATCCGGCCGCGGGCCTGGCGCTCCGCGCCAGCCATCCGAGGCTCGAGCCACGCGACCGCGGCTTTCATAACCTCGGCCGACTGGAGGACCTCCGCCACGATCATCCGATTCTCCGCGAAAAGCCGTCCCACCTCGTCCATCCCCTTCATCAAAGGGCCGTTGATGATGTCGAGCGGGGCCAGCCGCCGGGAGATCTCGGCGAGATCCTCCGTCAGGCCGTCGCGGGAACCCTCGACGACCGCGCGGGCAAGCCTTTCCCCGACGGGAAGCTTCGCGCGTCCGTCGGGAGTCTTCGCCGCGGGCTTCGCGCCGCGAAAACGCTCCGAGAAGGCCTGGACCGGGTCGAAGCCCGCCGGGAAAGCGGGATCGCCGGGGCCCTTCCAGCGCAAAAGGTCGAGGCTCAACGCCGCGTCCTGCGGCGGGATGCGCGAAAAGGGCGCGAGCCTCTCCGTGTTCACGATCGCGAGATCGAGCCCCGCCTCGACGCAGAGATGCAGGAAGACGGAGTTGAGGACCTCGCGTCCGGCCGGGGGCAGTCCGAAGGAGACGTTCGAGATGCCCAGGATGGTCCTCGCCCCCGCGATCTCCCTCTTGATAAGCCTCACGCCCTCCACCGTCTCGACCGCCGAGCCCCAGTAGTTTTTGTCCCCCGTCGCCGCGGGAAAGACGAGCGGGTCGAAGATGATGTCGCCCGGCGGCATACCGTACTTACGGGTCAAAAGCTCGAAACTGCGCCGGGCGATGGCGAGCTTGCGCTCCCGGGTCAGCGCCATCCCCGCCGCCTTGTCCTCGTCGATCGTCCCCACGACGACCGCGCCGCCGTAGAGGCGCAAAAGCGGCACGACGCTTTCGAAGCGCTCCTCGCCGTCCTCGAGGTTCACCGAATTGACGATCGACTTCCCGGGCGTCCGCTGGAGGGCTTCCTCGATCACTCGCGCGTCGGTCGAGTCGACCATCACGGGAGCTTTGATCTTGCGGACGAGGGGCTCAAGAAGCGCCGCCATGTCTACGCGCTCCTCGCGGTCCGGGTCGGCGAGGCAGACGTCGAGGACATGGGCCCCCGCGCGAAGCTGCCGCCGTCCGATCTCCGCGGCGCCGTCGAAGTCGCCCGCGGCGACGCGCTCCTTGAAGAGCCTGGAGCCTATGACGTTCGTCCTCTCGCCGACCAGGATCGGCGGACGCTCCTGCTCGAGCGGCAGGGACTCAAGCCCCGAAACGGCGGGGCGCGAGGCCGCGGGAAGCTTGCGCGGAAAATGGCCGGCCGCCAGGCGGGCGATGAGCGTCGTATGCTCCGGGGTCGTCCCGCAGCAGCCGCCGACGATGTTGAGCCAGCCCTCTTGGGCGAAGCGCTCCAGGGCCTTCGCGACGCCCGCGGGAGTCTCGTGGTAGAGGCCCCGCTCGTCGGGGAGGCCCGCGTTCGGGTAGCAGATGGTGAAGGCGGTCGAAAGCTCCGCGATCGTGCGCAGGTGGTCCGTCATGAAGGCGGGCCCCGTCGCGCAATTCAACCCGAGAGCGAGGAGCCTGGCGTGGGAGAGAGCGTCCACCAGGGCCTCCGCCGTCTGGCCGCAGAGCATCGTCCCCATGGACTCGATCGAGACGGAAACGGCGACCGGGACCGAGCGGCCCAACGCCCGGAAGGCGTCGTCGAAGCCCAGGAGCGAGGCCTTGGCGTTGAGGGCGTCCTGCTGAGTTTCAAGAAGGAGGAAGTCCGCCCCCCCCTCGACGAGGCCTCGAGACGCCTCGGCGTAGGCCTCGCGCACCTCGCTAAAGCCGATGCCGCGGGAAATGAGGATGCTTTTCGTGCCGGGCCCAAGAGCCCCCGCGACGAAGCGAGGCTTCGAGGCCGTGGAGAGCCTGTCCGCCTCGGCGCGGGCGATCCGCGCGGCCTCAAAGGCGATCGCGCGGACCTTGTCTTGAATCCCGTACTCCGCCAGGACGTGGCGGACCGCTCCGAAGCTGTTCGTCTCGACGATGTCGGCTCCAGCCTCCAAATATTCCCGATGGATCGCGGCGATCCATTCCGGCCTCGTGAGGACGAGGTTTTCGTTGCATCCATCGAGATCGGCGCCTCCGAAATCGGCCGCCGCGGGGTTGTGGGCCTGGATCCGTGTTCCCATGGCCCCGTCCAGGACGAGGAGGCGCCGGCCCAGGGCATCGCGGATCTCGTCTTCCCGGCCGCGATCCGAGAAGCCCTCGAAAAGCCCTCTCACGTTCCTTGTCCCGTCAGCCGCCTAAATCGCGGGTCCTCGCGAAGGATGTCGAAATCCAGATCGGCCCAGGCTTTGGGGCGCAGGGAGGGATCGAGGGCGAAAGTCCGCTTCAACTCCGCGAGGGCGGCCTCGATGTCGCCGTTGAGGCACAGGAAGGCCGCGTGGGCGTAGAGCGCCCGTGCGTCGTCCGGCGCCGCGGACGCCGCGACGGCCGATTCCCTCAAGGCTTCCCTCACTTTCCCTTCCTTAAATAAAGCCGCGGCATTGAGCACATGCGCCTGGGATCGTCGGAACCTGGGCGAAGGAGACGCCGTCGCCGCGAGCCGCAGCTTCAACGCATCGCCGTTGCCGGACAGGGGCGCCAGGATCAGAAGGGCGCAAGCGGCTGGTCCCGGAGGATAATCGGCTTGCGCGAGACGGTATCCCCTCGGCAGCCGCGGCGTCCCCAAGGCCGAAAGGGCGGAGGATGAAAGAAGCTCGGCAAAGCCGGCGGCATAAGGGCCGGCGGCCAAAGGCTCCTCATAGCCCGGCGCGCCGTAGCCCTCCTTTTTCAGCCGGTCCTCGAATTCAAGAGCGGCCTTCCAATCCGAAAGCCCGCCGTCCCTCCAGCGCAACACCCACCTGGCGACGGCGCGCTTGGCGCCCGGCTTGAGAGAAAGCAGCCCGACGCGGCCCACGGCGGGAGTTTGGGACTCCGAATCGCCGAACCGTCCCCAATCATAGACCCCCACCGCGACCCGGCAGCCCTTCCCCCAGCCGACGACGCGGAATTCCTCGCGGGCGGCATGCGCCGTCGGCGGCGGGGACGCCATGGCGGCGACGGCGGCCAAAACGGCAGCGGCAGCCTTTTTTATCCCGGCCGCCTTGGACGCCGTTTCTCTCGTCACGCCAAATCGAACCAATTCCATCGGCCTTGATACCGCTTGAGCAGCGCCTCCTTGAGCCCGGCGTTCGCGGGATCGGCGAGATGCGGATCGCGGGACAGTATTTCCTCGGCGTCCGCTCGGGACCAGGCGACGAGCCCCGCGTCCCTGACGATGTCGGCCGCGCGCAGCGTCACGTCCCCGTGCTGGGCGATCCCCAGGAGCTCTCCCGGACCGCGCAGCTTCAAGTCCTCCTCGGCGATCCGAAAGCCGTCCTTGATCCTCTCCATCGCCTCAAGCCTTCTCGCCGCCTCCTCGCTTTGGGGATCGCCGATGAGAAGACAGCGCGAGGATTGGCCCCTCCGTCCGACGCGGCCCCGGAGTTGGTGCAGGCTCGCTAGGCCGAAGCGTTCGGCGTTTTCGATCACCATCACCGCGGCGTTGGGGGCGTCGACGCCCACCTCGACGATCGAGGTCGCGACGAGGACGTCGTAGCGGCCCTCAGAGAACTCCCTCATCACCCGCGCTTTCTCGATGCCGGGCAAGGCGCCGTGAAGGAGCCCCAGACGCAGATCCCTCAAGGGGCCGGCGGCGAGCCGGACGAACTCGGCCTTGGCGGAGCGCAACTCCCGGCGGGGCGAGTCCTCGATCACGGGGAAAACGACGTAGCCCTGCCTCCCGCGCCGCGCCTCCTCGAGCAGGATCCCCAAAGCCTGTTCCTCGGAGCACCGGGAGGTATCCGCGGGAACCCGACCCGGCGGCATCTCATCCAAGGTCGAAACGTCCAAGTCCCCGTAAAGAGACAGCGCGAGCGTCCGGGGAATGGGCGTCGCGGTCATGATGAGAAGGTCGATCGTCTCTCCCTTTTGCCTCAGGCTCGCGCGCTGGCGGACGCCGAAGCGGTGCTGCTCGTCAACCACCGCGAGGCGCAAATTCTTAAAGCGCACGTCGCCCTCGAGAAGCGCGTGGGTTCCCACCAGGATATCGATCTCGCCGCGACCGAGGAGCCCGAGGATTTGGCGGCGTCGGGCCGCCGTCGCGCGCGAAGTCAACGCCTCGAAGCGCACGGGGAGGCCCTCCAGGAAGCGCCGGAGAGTCTCCAGATGCTGCTCCGCGAGGACTTCCGTCGGCGCCATGAAGGCGCCCTGGAAGCCGTTTTCAATCGCGAGAAGAAGAGCCGAAAGAGCGACCACGGTCTTTCCCGACCCGACGTCGCCCTGGAGGAGCCTCGTCATGGGGGAGCTCTCCCGCATGTCGTCGAAAATTTCGTTGATGACCCTTTTCTGCGCGCGCGTGAGCTCGAAGCCCAGCCGCTCGCGGAAGGGAGTCAGCAGATTCTTCTTGATCTCATAGGCGAAGCCCTTCGCGACCCCCTTCGCCTGGCGGCGCTTCAAGATCCAGGCCAGTTCGAGCGAGAGGAGCTCCTCGTAGGAAAGCCTTTCCCGGGCGGCCCGGAGCTCCTCGGCGCTTCCTGGAAAATGGACGCCGCGCAGCGCCTGCGACGCCGCCAAGAGCCCGCGCTTTTCCAGCAAGGAGGCCGGGAGGGACTCGGCGGACGGCACGGCCGCGCGCGAGAGAGCCTCGAAGACGATCTCGCGCATGAAGCGCTGGGTCAGCCCTTCCGTGAGGGGATAGATCGGCACGAGCCTCCCCACGTGGAGACCCGCCTTGGGATCATCGGCCAGATAGTGCTCCTCGACGTGAAGCTCCCCGGCTCCGAGCAGCCCCCCCTCGGAGCGCCCGACCACCCAAATGTCCGCCCCGGGAACGATCTCTTTTTTAAGCCGGGCGAAGACGTCGTAGGCCCGGCTTGAGCGTTTAAACCACACGGCTTCGACGCGTCCGAAACCCGTCTCGAGGCTCGCTTTGAAAAACCCGAGCCCTGGACGCGGCGCGAACGCCCGCGCGCGGACCACGCGAGCCCTCACCGTGGCCGGCCCCGGGGAAAGCGGGACATCGAAGCTCTCGACGGGGCGGCGATCCTGCCAGTCGCGCGGCAGATAGAGCGGGAGATCGGCCGCGGCGCGGATGCCCAGCCGATCGAGCTCCTCCAGGCGCCGGGGGCCGACGCCGTCTAAGTCCTCAAGCCGCAGCTCGCGGGCGACCCCTATCATTAGCAAGATACAGTTTAGTAAACTTCCTTTACTATGGCCTTCAAGTGCACTCTCTGCGGCAAGGGCCCGAAGTCCGGCTTCAGCTACAGCCACTCGAACCGCGCGACGAAGCGGGTGTTCCGCCCCAACCTCCAGAAAATGTCGCTCCTTTTGGAGGGTCGTCCCCAGAGCGCCTACGTCTGCTCGGCGTGCATCCGTTCCGGACGCGCCCAGAGACCTCCTCGTTAAGACGGAAGAGAAAGGCTCCCCGCCGTCGTCACGCTGGCCCCGGGGCCTGGCGGTCGCCATCGCGGCCGCGGTTCCCGTCCTCCTGATTCCGATCCAAAATCCGGATCTTTTCTGGCATCTGTCCGCCGGAGACTGGATATGGCGCCGACGGGCTCTTCCCCGCGCGGACTGGATGTCCTGGACGCTGCCGGGGCGGCCCTGGGTCGACTTCGAGTGGCTGCCCCAGATGCTCTACAGCGCGGTCTTCCTTCGATGGGGGATGACCGGCCTTTGGCTTCTCAAGGCGGGCATCATCGCGGTCTCGGGACTTGTTTTCCTCAAACTCCTCGAACGCCGGGGGGTTCCGAAGGCCTTGTGGGCCGGCGCTTATCTTCTCTGGGCCGCCGCCGTCTCCCACCAGTCCGACCTCAGGCCGGACGCCTTCTCCCTGATCGCCTTCACGGCCCAGTTGGCCTATCTTGGGGCGGCGGATGGAGGGCAAAGCGGGGACGCCATGCGGCATGGCGTCCCCGCTTTGGCCATTGTCGCCGAATGCCTCGGCTTCGCCTCCTTCTACTCCCTATGGGCCGACTGCCACGCCGGCTTCGCGATCGGACTCGCCGCGCTGGGGATCCATTTTTTCTGGCGCCTTGTCTTTAAGGATAAGGCGGCGATCCGGCTCTCGGGAATCCGCCTCGCCGCCGCGGCGCTCGGCAGCATGCTCAACCCCTACGGCCTCGCTCTCTGGCGCGTGATCATCGAGCACCTGTCCGACTCCGTCCAACTGCGCCGGAGCGTCCTGGAGTGGCGGCCTCCTCCCCTCGACCGCCCCCTCTGGCTCCTGGCGGCCCTGGCGGCCCTTGTCGCCGCGAGGCGGTTTCTGATCAAAAGGCAAGGAGGCGGCGTCCGGGATTGGTCCGACCTGTCCCTCATGGCCCTCGTCGGCCTCCTCGCGGCGGGGAGCCGGAGGCTTGAACCTTATTTCGCGGTTTCGACGCTCCCGGCCGTCGGCGCCTGGCTGGGCGAAGACGAGCCCGCGCTTGGCCGGGCCCGCCGCCCCCTCGTCTTTCCGGCGCTTCTCGCCGGCTTCATGGCCTTCATCCTGGCCACGACGCGCGCCCCTTGGCTTTCCGGACGATCCCTCAAACCCTTCGATTCGCCCTTCATTTGCCGGCGGGCGGCCGAGTGGCTCCGCCAAAACGAACGTCCGCTCGGGTGCCCGCCGGCCTTCCATTTATGGGGCTGGGGCGGCTATCTGGGTTGGCGGCTCCCCGGATTCAAAATATTCGCCGACGGGCGCTATATCTTCCATGGGCTCAACGGCGAAACATCCCGAGCGGCGCGAAACCCCGAATCGTGGGCCCGCTTCCTCGACCGCTGGCGCCCCCATCTCGCCCTTCTGCCGAACTTGCCGCTCGCTTACGGCGGCAAGCCCTTCTACCGGGCCTTCATGCCGCGCGAGGATTGGGCGCTCGTCTACTGGGACTCGAAGGCCTTGGTCTTCGTTCTTCGCCGGGCGGCGCCCCCGGACTGGCTGCGCCGGCACGAGTATGGCGAGCCGGGGGACGACCGGGCGCGCCACGCGGCGGAACTCGTCCGGGCCTACAGCGCGATCCCCTTCTCCCTGAAATAGCGGCGAATCTTCGAGCGGGCGCGCGCGGTCTTCACGTGCGAGAGCCAGTCCTTTTTAGGAACGGAGCCGCTCTTCGTGAGGATTTGGCAGATGTCCCCCGATTTGAACTCGTAGTCCAGCTTGACCATCTTGTTGTTGACCAGAGCCCCCACGCAGGCCGAGCCGATCTCGGTGTGAACGGCGAAGGCGAAATCGAGGGGCGTCGCCCCCGCCGGAAGAACCTTCACCTCGCCCTGGGGGGTGAAGACGAAGACCTGGTTGAAGTCGAGGTCGGTCTTTAAGCTCTCGAGAAACTCGCGCGGGTTCTTCAAGTCCTGGAGCCACTCGATCCATTGCCTCAGCCAATTGAGCTTTTCCTCGAGATGGGAATCGTTGGCGCCGCCGCCCCCTTTATAGCGCCAATGCGCGGCGATCCCGTATTCGGCCGTGCGGTGCATCTCCTCGGTGCGGATCTGGATCTCGATGGGCTCTCCCCCGGGACCGACGACCGTCGTGTGGAGGCTCTGATAGAGGTTCACCTTGGGAAGGGAGATGTAATCGGTGAAGGTTCCCGCCGCGGGCTTGAAATGCGCGTGGACGAGGCCCAGCAGGGCGTAGCAGTTGGCGACGGAGTCCGTGATGAGGCGCACGCCGAGGGCGTCCTGGATCTCGGAGAGGGGCTTCCCCTGCCGGTGCATCTTCTGAAAGATCGAATAGAGGCTCTTCGTGCGCGAGAGGAGCCGGCAGGGAAGGCCGCTGGGCTTGAGGACCTCCTCGATCTTCTCCTGGAAACTCTTCAGGAGCTCCTCGCGCGCCGCCATGCGGCTCTGCATTTCTCCCGAGATCTGGCGGTAGGACCTGTTGTCGATCACCTCGAAGGCGAGGTCCTCCAGCTGTCCCTTGATTTCGAACATGCCGAGCCGGTGCGCCAAGGGCGCGTAAAGATACATCGTCTCCTCCGCGATGCGCCGCTGCCGCTCGTAGTCGAGGAAGTTGATCGTGCGCATGTTGTGGAGGCGGTCGGCGAGCTTGATGAGGATGACGCGGATGTCCTCCGCCGTCGCCAGCAGCATCCGCCTCCAGTTCTCCGCCTGGGCGTCGACGCGGGAGGGAAACTTGAGGGTCGCGATCTTGGTGACGCCCTGGACGAGCCGGGTCACCTCGGGGCCGAACTGGGCCGAAAGCTCCTCCGGCGTCACCGGAGTGTCCTCGAGGACGTCGTGGAGGAGGCCCGCGGCGACCGTCGGCAGGTCCATTTTCCAATCGAGAAGCATCTCCGCCACCGCCCCGCAGTGGCCGAAATAATGTTCCCCCGACGCGCGGGATTGGTTGCCGTGGGCCTGGACCGCGAAGTCGTAGGCTTTCGCCAGAAAGGCCGAGTCCGCGTGAGGCGCGTAGCCGGCGAAAGCCTTGAGGAGGTCCTCCTTGCTCATCATCGTCTTTTTAATGAAGCGCGCCGAAGGCCAACATCGCTCCCAGGCCCAAGCCGAAATAGAGGAGGCCCGAGCGGGGCTCGCGCCGGTGGACATAGGGCACCAGATCGCTCGCCGCGAGATAGACGAAGGAGCCCGCGGCGAAGCCCAGAAGAAGGGCCTCGACGGCCCCTCCGCGCAGGAGCCCGAGCCTCCCCGCGAAAGCGCCGAGCGGGGTTCCCAGCGCCATCAACAGCAGCGCCGCGCGCCGCCCGCGTTCCCACCCGCTCGTGATAAGGACGCTGGCGAGCGCGAAGCCGTCCGCGAACTTGTGCAGGATGACGGCCGCCCCGACCGCGAGCCCCGCCCGACTCCCCGCCGCGAAGGCCGCCGCGAGGTTGATCCCGTCGATGACGGAGTGGGCGGTGAGCGCCGCGAACATGACGGGGCCGACGTGATGGGTCCCGCAATGCTCGATGTACTCGGGGCAGATGTCCCACAAAGTCATCCGGCTCGCGGTAAAAAGGATGATGAACGCCCCGAGCGCCCCCCAACCCGCCAGCATCGGTCCGGAACGCCAAGCCTCCGGGAAGACCTCCGTGAAGGAGACGGCGAGGAGGATGCCCGCGCGGAAAAGCGCGACGTTCTCGAGCCGTTCCCGGCTCAAATTCCGGCCCATGAGGAGATACAGGCCGCCCGCGTAGGCCGCCGCCGCCGAGGCCCAGGCGAGAATCCACAACGTCGTCATGTCACCGATAGTCTCTCAAAATTTCGGCGGCGGCGCGAACGGCCGCGCCGGGCCCGCCCAACTGGGAGCGCAGCGCGGCGAGAGAGCTTCGAAGAGCCTCGTTGCCCGAGCGGTCTCTTAGAAATGCCGCGGCCTCCTCCGCGATTCTCTCCGGCGTCGCGTCGGATTGGATGAGTTCCGGCACGAGCCGGCGTCCGGCGAGAATGTTCGCCATCGCGATATACGGGACGCGGATGAGCGTTCTCGCCGCCCAGTACGTCGGCCAGGACATCCGGTAGACGACGACCATGGGTATTCCAAGGAGGGCGTTCTCAAGGGTCGCCGTCCCGGAGGCCGTGAGCGCCACGTCGAGGCCGGATCGGACGCCGTAGTCGCTATCCTGCTCCACGGACGCCCCCTCCACGCCTTCGACCGCGGCATAGGCGCCGGGCGGAAGGTGGCGGGAGGCGATCACGATCCCCCGGGCCTCCGGGAACTCCCGGCGCAAAATCCGGAAGGCCGCGAGGAAAAGAGCCAAATGCCGGCGGAGCTCGGCGCCGCGGCTTCCCGGCAGAAGCCCCACGCGGAGCGCCTCGCCGCGGCGGCGAGGACGCGGGGCGGGAAGGGATTCGGCCAAGGGATGCCCCACGAACACGGCGGGGAGCCCAGCCTCCCGGTAAAGCTTCTCTTCAAAGGGGAAAATCACGAGGGCCTTGCGCACGAGCTTCTTTAAGACCAAAAGCCGCCCGGCCCGGCTCGCCCAGACCTGGGGGCAGACGTAATAATAGGCCGGAATTCCGCGCCGTCCGGCGAGCTCCAGAACGCGGCGGTTGAAGCCGTAGTAATCGACGACGACCACGCCGTCGACGGGGGAGGCGGCCAGTCGGGCATCAAGCCGATTGAGAAGACCCCGCAGGAAGGGAAGATGCCTCAACGGCTCCCAGAAGCCGACGATCCCGCGCCCGGCGAGGTCCTCCAGGAACTCGTCCGCGACCTCCTTGAGTCGTCCGCCCCCGACGGCGACGATCTTGAGTCCGGGTCTTCGCGCCTGGAGAGCGATCGCCAGCTCCGCGGCGCGCATGTCCCCCGAGGGGTCGCCGGCGACGATTAAAAACGTCATCGGGAAAGGTCCAGAGGCCGTGGTTTAGGAGGCCGTCGGGACGTTATGAGGGCTTTCATTCCCGCTCCCCGCCTCCCGGGCGCCGTTCCTCGCGTCGAAACGGCGGATCTCCTCGAGAATCTTGACCGCGAGCTTGAGGGCCTCCATGCCGTGCTCGGCGCTCGCCCAGGGCTTCTTCGAATGGCGGATGCAGTCGAGCCAATGGAGATGCTCGCTCTTCAGAGGCTCCGTCTTCGAGAACTCCGGACGGACGGACTCGATGTCGGAGAGGCTCTTGACGACGGGGGATTTCTTGCGGTAGATCTTGAGCGCGGTATTGGCGTAATCGAGGGAGATGTAGCTGTCCTCCTGGAAGATGCGCATCTTGCGGGATTTTTGGAGGGAGACCCGGCTCGCGGTCACGTCCGCGACGGCGCCGCCCGCGAAGCGGAGGCGGACGTTCGCGATGTCCTCGTGCTCGGTCAGGAGCTTCGCTCCGAGGGCCTCGATCGACTCGACCGGGCGCCCGATCAAGGTCAAAAGGATGTCGAGATCGTGGATCATGAGGTCCATCACGACCCCGATGTTGGCCATGCGCGGATGATAGGGCCCCAGGCGCTCGACCGTGATGAATTTCGGCTGGCGGATGTGGGCGGTCGCGGCGAGCACCGCGGGGTTGAAACGCTCGATATGGCCGACCTGCAGCACGAGCCCCTTGGCCTCCGAGAGCCGCAGGAGCTCCCGGGCCTCCTCGACGCTGCCGGCGATGGGCTTTTCGATGAGGCAATGAACCCCTCGCTCCAAGGCCTCCCGGCCGATCGGGAAATGGCCCGTCGTCGGGACGGCGATCACCGCCGCCTGGACGGAGGAGAGAAGATCGCGGTAATCCCGGAAGGCCTTCCCTCCGAAGCGCCAGGAGGCGGCCTTGGCCCGCCAGTACTTGAGATCGGAGACGCCGACCAGCTCCGCCCCCGGTATTCGGCTCAGCACCCTCGCGTGATGGAGCCCCATGCTGCCGACGCCGATCACTCCCACCTTGATTTTATTGGAAACCATGGCGCGAATCCCCCCTCCTTTAATCAGGGAAATCCGGTGACACCATACGTATTTCCAGAGCCTGGAAGAGGAATTAGGTATGGTGTCACCGGATTTCCTTCATGCCCCGTATGGCGATCTTGAGGCGGTCGGCTTCTTTGAGGAAATCCTCCCGGTCGAAAAGAAGCGTCGCGCCCGCCTCGACGGCGAGCGCCGCCACGCCGCATTCCTCGAAGACCTTCAAGGAGTCGAGGCCCATGACCGGCAGGTCGAAGCGGAAATCCTGACGGGGCTTGGCGGCCTTGACGACGCAGAGCCGCGTCTCCCCCCCGCGGTCCCGGACGATCTGGGACGCGCGGCGAATCGCGGCGTCGGTCCCCTCGACGGCCTCGACCGCGACGACGGCGCCTTCCTGGACGACGACGGTCTGGCCGATGTCGAGGCCGGAGATCGCCTTCGCCGCCCGCCAACCCAACTGGATATCGTGGTCCTCCCGCGAAGAGGGCCTCCGCCGGCTCAGGACTCCCTCGGGGGCCAAAAGATGCCCCAGCCACGCGGCGGAAGAGAGAAGTTCGATCCCCTCCTTGGCGAACTCCTCGGCGACGGCCCTCAAAATCGTGTCGGTCCTCCGGTCTGGAAGCGAGGCCAGGAGCTTGACCGCCCTCCAATCCGGTAGCACCCCTCCGAAAAGAGAGGCATGCTCGACCTTCCCGGCCATCACCGCCTTCGCGGCGCCGGACTCCTTGAGAAAATGAATGGGCTTGACGATCTCGCCCAGCTTGAAGTAACGGACCGGCCCCGCGACCTTATCGAGAGACGGGTCGGTGATCCCCGCGAGGCCCATGGGCACGATCTCGACGCCCAAGCGCCGGGCCTCGCGCGCGACCAGGATCGGAAACCGCCCCGAGCCGGCGATCAACCCGACTTTTTCAGGCACGCCGGGGGCTATTCCTCGCCCTGCTCGTCGTCGAGAAGAGGGGAACCGGGCCGGGGAGCCGGGCGCATCACGCCGCGCTTCGACGCCTCGACGAATTCGATGAAGCGGCGAATGCGAGGACCAAGCTCCCCGCGGCGGAGCTCGGCCAAGGCCTCCTTCAAGGGAAGGCCCGACAGGAAAAGCGTCCGATAGGCGCGGCGGACCGCAAGCGTCTCCTCGCGGGAGAATCCCCCGCGGCGCAGGCCCGTGAGGTTGATCCCGCGCAAGGTCGCGCGGTCGCCCTGGCAGAGGCAGTAGGGAGGGACGTCCTGGCCGATCATGGAGCCTCCGCCGACCATGGCGAAGGAGCCGATCCGCGTGAACTGGTGGATGCCCACCATGCCCGAGATGACCGCCCCCTCCCCCACCTCCACATGCCCGGCGAGCGCGGTGCCGTTGGCGAGGATCACGCGGTCGCCCACGCGGCAATCATGGGCCACGTGGGAATACGCCATGAAAAGACAGCCGCTTCCGATGCGCGTCTCTCCGGTCGCGTGGCTGCCGCGGTTCAAGGTCGCGGCCTCCCGCACCATGTTGCCGTCTCCCATCACGAGCCGGGTCTTCTCCCCCTTGTACTTCAAGTCCTGGGGAGCCCCGCCGACGAAGGCCCCGGGAAAGATTTGGTTGGCGCGGCCAAGCCGAGCGTATTCGACGACCGCGTGCGCGCCGATCGTCGTCTCGGGGCCGATGACCGTCTCCGGGCCGATCACGGCGTAGGGGCCGATCACGGCCGAGGGATCGATCGCGGCCGAGGGATCGACGACGGCCGTGGGATGGACCGAAGCGCGCTCCGGCGCCCGGACGGCGACTTTCGAGCCGGCGTTCACTCAGGCCTCCACCACGGCGAAGGTCATCTCTCCCTCCGCCGCGAGCGTCCCGTCGGCGAAGGCGCGGCCCCGGAACTTCCCGGCCCGCCCGAGCCGCAGCACCTCGACCTCGAGCTTGAGCACCGAGCCTGGAAAGACGGGGCTGCGGAACTTGGCGGCGTCGATCCCCATGAAGTAGGCGATCTTGCCCGCGTATTCGGGCTTGGAAAGAAGCATCGTCGCGGCCGTCTGCGCCAAGGCCTCCAGGATGAGCACGCCGGGCATCACCGGATGCTCCGGAAAATGGCCGTTGAAGAAGGGCTCGTTGATCGTCACGCATTTGGTCCCAACGGCCTTCTTGTCCTCCTCGATGATCTCCACCTTGTCGACGAGCAGGAAAGGAAAGCGGTGGGGAATCGACTTGCGGATTTCCTTGATCCCGAGCGTGCGCGCGGGAACGCCCCTTTGGGGAGCGGCGGATGGCGTTTCGTTCATGATACCTCCTCCACGTTCTTGCGCAATGTCTTGGCCGCCTCGTTGAGGCGCTTGGCGAACTCGATATTGTGGGCGTGGCCCAAGCATTCGGCCTCCACGCGCATCGTGATCAGGGAGCGCCCGATGAGCGTCAGATCGCCGATCAGGTCGAGGATCTTGTGGCGGACGAACTCATCGGGGTAGCGCAGGCCTCCCGGTCCCGTGAGATAGCGGTCCTTCGCGATCACGATGGCGTTGTCGAGGGAGCCCCCCTGGGCGAGGCCCTGGGACTTGAGGAAGTCGATTTCGTGCTCGAAGCAAAAGGTCCGGGCCTGGGCGATCTCGGCCGCGTAGGAATCGTAGCCGATCTCGATCTCGCGGGACTGGCGCCGGAGCATCGGGTGGTCGTGCCGGAGCGTCGCGCGCACGACGAACCGGTCGTCGGGAACGGCGCGGTACTTGGCGATGCCGTCCTCGTAGCGGATCTCCCGCGGGAGCCAGAGCCGGCGCTTGGGTTCGTCCGGAAAGCGCTCGATGCCGGCCCGCAGCAGGGCCCGGACGAAGGGCATCGCGGACCCGTCCATGATCGGGGGCTCGGGCCCCCAGACGAGGATGTCGGCGTTGTCGACTCCGGCGCCCGTCAGGGCGGAGAGGACGTGCTCGACCGTGTGGATCTTGGCCTCTCCCAAGCCGAGGTTCGTCCCGCGCACCGTCGCGACGACGAAGGCAAGCCGCGCCGGCACCGCGTGGGAGCCCGGGAGATCCGCGCGAAAAAACCGCAGGCCCGCGTTGGGAGGCGCCGGCCGGAAGCTGATCTTCGAGGCGCACCCCGTGTGAAGGCCCACGCCCTCCAGGACCACTTCGCTCTTGACGGTGCTTTGCGCTTCCGGCCTCATTTCATCGATGGGGGAAATCCTAATTTTTCCTTGAGCGCCTTGAGCGCGTCGAAAAGCTCCGGGAGCCGCCCGTAGAGGGCCTGGAGCTTCATGGCCTCCATGCGCGGCCTCGCGGGGGAGCCGAAAACGGCGTTTCCTTTCTCCACATCGCTCATAACGCCCGACTGGGCCATGACGACGGCGCCGTCGCCGAGCTTGAGGTGTCCGGCGATCCCGGCTTGCCCCGCCAGGATCACGCGCGAGCCCAGATGACTCGACCCGGAAACGCCCGATTGGGCGACTAAAAGGCAGTCGCGGCCCGTCTTCACATTGTGCCCGATTTGGACCAGGTTGTCTATCTTGGTGCCGGCGCCGATCACCGTCGAACCGATGGTCGCGCGGTCGATCGCCACGTTCGCCCCGATTTCGACGTCGTCCTCCACGACGACGTTGCCAAGCTGGGGAATTTTTCGGTGGCGGCCGGTCTTCCGGTCCGTGGAGAAGCCGAAGCCGTCGGCGCCGATCACGGTCCCGGAGTGGACGACCGCGCGCTCTCCGACGATGCAGTCCTCGCGCAGGACGACGCCGGGGTAGAGGCGGCTGTCCTTGCCCACGCGCGCGTTGCGGCCGACATAGCACTGCGCCCCCACCGAGGCGCCCTCCTCGACCGAGGCGCCCTCCTCGACGACCGCGAAGTCCCCCACCGAGGCGCCGGCGGCGACGCGCGCCCGAGGATGGACCGAGGCCCGGGGGCTCACCCCCGCGGCGGGCTTGGGCCTCGCTTCATCGATGAGGTCCAGGATCCGGCCGAAGGCCCGCTGGGGGTCGTCCACGAAGATGCGATTGGGGGAACGGACCTTGAGGGCGCGGCCGTTCTCCGGAAGGAGAAGGCAGCCCGCCCCGGAATTGACGGCCGCCTCCGCATACCGGGGGTTCCCGAAAAAGGAGACGTCTTGGGCGCCCGCCTCGTGGAGGCCCGCGACGCCCGTCAGAAGGTAGGAGGGGTCGCCCTCGGCCCGCCCGCCGACGATGCGGGCGAGCTCCGACACGGTTTTATGGAACGGCAGCCGCGGCGTGGTCATTTTTTCTTCCTGAGCCTTCTGATGAGCTTGTCGGTCAAGTCGACCCCCTTGTAGCCGTAGAGGATTTGCTTGCTGTCCACGACGACGGTCACGTCGTTTTCGCGCGCGACCTCGCGCAGGATCTTGTAGATGTTGCCTAAAATGATCTCCGTCTTGCGCTTCTCGAGCTTGAGAAGGTTTTCCTCGGCCTTCGATTCGGTTTCCTTGAAGTCCGCCTCCATCCGGGCGAGCTCCAGCGTCTTGGCCTGGAGCTCCTGGTCGATCTTGGCCAGGGCCGGGTCTCCCGGAGGCGCGCCGGCGGGAGCCGGCTCTTTCACGACCCCGGCTCTCGCGGAAGGCGACGACACGGCGACGGACGCCGGCGGAGGCGGCCAGCGGCCGGGAGCCGATGAAACGGCGATGGACGCCGCCGGCGGAGGCGCCTCAACGGCCGCCGAGGAGCCCGCTACGGCGGAAGCCGCGGCCGCGCGCGCCGTCGCGGAGGAGACCCCGAGGCCCGGCAGGCTCGCGCCGGAAGGCCCCCTCCCGCCGACGGCGGGGGCCGGAGCCCTCGCGGTTCCCGTCGAAACGGCGGGCGGCGCGGGACGCGGCGGCGGCCCGCGCCGTCCTCCCGCCCGCATCGGCATTTTCTTGACGATGAAGTCGCGCTCGATGCGCAGCTCGTCGATCGAGTTTCTCATGCGCAGGATCTCCGCGCGCTTGAGGTTGATCTTCTCCTCGGTGGCCTCGACGATCTCGTCGAAGGACTCCTTGGCGTGCATGGTCTCCGGAAACGCGTTGAAGACGCGCCGCATGTCGACGTAGCCCAGCTTCCCCTGGCCCGCCTTGTTCTCCTCGAGGGAGATTTCGATGGCCGCCGCGCGATGCGCCGCGGCGGCCAAAACGGCCGCGACGGCCGCGACGCGCAGCGAAAAACTGAAAAAACCGGTGACACCATACCGATTGTCCGATCGGGAGGTCCAAAATCGGTATGGTGTCACCGGTTTTCCCCCGGTTTTCCCATCAGAATAGATTCCCCATGCCGAAGTTGATCTGGTAAGCCTTCACGCCCGGGGTATGGTCGAAGCCGTAGCCCCAGTCGATCTGGATCGGGAAAGAGGGCGAGGTGAACTTGAGGCCGACGCCGACGTCGGTCATGAGATCGGTGGGCTGCGTTCCGGTGTTGAGATTCACCTGGTTGAACGCGCTCCACGCGCTGCCCATGTCGTAGAAGATATGCCCCGCGACGAGCGGACGCTGCCCGCTCATCGCGAGCGGAAAATTGAGCTGTTCCGTGAAGACCTCCTCCACGATGCCGCCGTTCGGGGCGCCCACTTGGTCGACTTGGTAGCCGCGCATGTCCTGGTCGGTGCCGAGAAAATACCTGTTGTAGACGGGAATCGAGGTCGTCGGTCCGAACTGGGCCATGAATTTGAACCGGTTGGCCGTGGTCAGGACGAGAGCCCGGTGATAGATCGTCGCCAAGGTATAGTCGAAGGAATCGTGGAATCTCTGCTCCACGTAGTTGATGTCCCCGCCGAAGGGGCCGCCCGCCACGGTGATGCCGTAGGAGTTGAGAGACCCCTTCGTGGGATAGTAGATGTAGTCGCGCGTGTCGCGCGCCAAGGTGATGCCGAACGTGGAGTAGCTGCTCGTTCCCGGAGTCAGCTCGTTGGCGAAGGGAGCCTGGACGTTCGATATCGCCATGCGCGAGAAGCTGTAGGTGAAGTTCGCCGAATAGACGTTGTCGAAAAAGCGCGGCGTGACGGAGACGGAGCCTCCCGTGGAGTGCAGGTAGTAGGCGTTGATCGAGGAGGCCGCGGCGGTCCCGAAGGGGCTGATGTTGAGGGTGTCGTAGGCGGTGACTCCCAGGGTCGCGGGCCAACGGTTGTCGATCCACGGCTCCGACCACGACAGGGAGTAATTGAGCACGCGGGCGCCGTAGGAGAAGTTGGCGGACAGCTTCTGCGCCCGGCCGAGGAAGTTCATGTCCGTGATGCCGAGCGTCCCGTAGAGGCCCTGGAGCGAGGAGTAGGCCGCCCCCGCCGTCAGGGAGCCGGGCTTGCCCTCCTGGACGACGTAGGTGAGGTCGATCATATCCGGGTCGGTCTTGCTCGGGGTCGTCTGGATGGTCACGCCGTCGAGGTAGCCCAGGTTCATCATGTCGGTCTTCGATCGCTCCGCCAGGCTCTCGTTGAAGATATCGCCGGGCTTGAGGAGGGACTCGCGCTTCAAGACATAGGTCTTCGTCGCGTGGTTCCCCTTGACGTTGACCGCCCCGACGTAAAGGAGCGGCCCCTCGGAGATCATGAAGGTGATGTCCACGAGCCCCGTGGCGGGGCCGATGCTCATCCCCGGCTGGATTTGGACGAAGAGGTGGCCCTTGTCGGCGTAGAGCTTCTGCATGGCCTGGATGGTGGCGTCCAGGAGCGACTTCTTGAAGATCTCCCCCGCGTTGTAGGCGACGACCTTGCGAAGATCCGTCGTGTCCACCACGCGGTTGCCGGAGAACCGCGTGCGGCCGAAGCGGCGCTGCAGGCCCTCGGATATCTCGATGAGAACGTAGACCTTCGTCCCCTTCTGGTTGGCGGTCACCATGGGCTGGGCCATCTGGAACTGGATATAGCCGTGCTCGAGGTAGTAGGCGGCGATCGTCTGGAGGTCCTGCTTGAATTGGTCCGCGTTGAAGGGCTTGCCGACCTTGGTTTTCATGAGATCCAGGATCTTCTTCTCCGAATAGGCCTTCGTCCCCATGATCTTCAGCTCGGCGACGACGGATTTGACCCCCTCCTTGATGACGAAGGTGACCTTCACCGTATGATTCTTGAGATTGGCGTCGATCGAATGCTCGACGAGGGTGTCGAGATAGCCCTTTTTCTGGTAGGCCTGCGCGATGAGCTGCTCGGCCTCGCGCAGCTTCGCTTGGTTCAAGGGCTCGCCGACGGACACGATGGAGACGGACTGGCCGGTGACGGGGTCCTTCTGCTTGATGGCGTTCTTGAGAGTCGCCTCTCCGAGCTTTTTGTTGCCCAAGAACGCGATCTGGCTGACGGCGGGGTTCTCCGTGACGACGAAGTCCAGGTTCACCCGGTACTGGGTCCCCGCGACGCCGACGTCCTCGTTGGGGACCGCCTCGTTGGTGAGCGACATTCGCGACGTGACGTTCTCGAAGTAGCCCATGCCCTTGACGTTCGCGACGTCGTGGGCGAGATCGTCCTGGCTGTAGAGAAGGCCCGACTCCGCCTTGACGACCGCGAGGATCTTGTCGGAGCTGATATGAGGGTTGCCCGAAACGGTCACGTTTTTAAGCACCCACGGGGGCGACAGCTGGGTCTGGCCCTGGAGGAGCGGTCCGGGCGCCGCGGCCCCGGGGCCGGGCGGCGGCGACGGCGGGGCCTCGGAGGGAAGCGCGGGGGTCGCCCTCTCCTCGGCGGACGGATTCTCGGGGGTGGCCATCTCGGGCCGCTCGAATTGGCTCGGCGAGTAAAACTCGGAGCTGGTCGAGGCGAAGACCTCGCCCCCCTCCTGGGCCGCGGCCGGGCCCGCGGGGAACGCGGCGACGAGGAGAACCTTCATGAGAAGGCCGAACACCGAGAACTAGAGAGACCCCCGGAGCCTCGGCGCCATGCGGGGATTATATCAACTTGGGGCGCGAAGTCATGTTTCGAGATTATGATACGATCAAAACGCCTCAGACGCCCGCTGGAGAGGTGGCCGAGCGGTTGAAGGCGGCGGTCTTGAAAACCGCTAGGCTCCGCAAGGGGCCTCGTGGGTTCGAATCCCACCCTCTCCGAGAGACGGTTTCCCCCTAAACGAGCTCCTTGAGAAAGTCGCCCAGGGAGCATGACAGCGCCTTCCCTCCGCGCGCGGGCGCGACGGTCCTCGAGACGAGAAACCGCCGCGAGGCACCCGCCCAGTCCGCCAAGCGGTTGAGCCTCTCCATATCGTGGGGCGCCGGATGCGAGCTGAGCTTCAACTCGACCGCCCAGCGATCCCGCGGAAACTCGAGAAGCAGGTCCAGTTCCTGGCCGTCCTGGGTCCTCAGAAAGAACGCCTCATGCTCCCGCCCGAGAGATGACAGGACCGAGAGGATCTGCTCGATCGCCCACCCCTCCCAGCTGAAACCCACCCACGGACGCCGGACCAGGTCGCGCCGGCTCGCCGCTCCCAGGAGCGCGTGCAGGAGCCCGCTGTCGCGCCAGTAAAGCTTGGGGCTTTTGACGAGCCTTTTGCGGACGTTCGAGTGAAAAGGAGGCAGGAGGCGGATGAGATAGGCGCCCGCCAGGTACTCGGCGTAGGAATTGACCGTGTGATAGCTCAAGCCAAGACCGGCCGCGATGTGCGAGGCGTTCCAGAGCTGTCCATGGACGTGCGCCAGCATCGAAAAAAGCCTTTCGGTCGCCCGGGGCTTGGCGGGAAGCCCCCACGCGGGCAAATCCCGCTGCGCGAGGAGCCGCAGGTACTCCCTTTGCCAAACAGGAAAACGACTCTTGTCCAAAACGCCTCCGCCCGGGAATCCCCCCATGAGCCACGAATCGTCCGCCGCCGCGCGACGGCCCAACTCGGGAAGAAGGAACCCCGAAAGCTCGCAGGCAGCCAGCCGCCCCGCGAGGGATTCCGAGACGTTCCTCATGAGCGCGGGGGACACCGAGCCCAGGATCAGGAATCGGCCGCGGCGGGAGCGCGCCGCGTCGATCGCGCCGCGAAGCCGGGGGAAGATCTCCGGGGCGGCCTGAGCCTCGTCAAGAATGGCCGGCCGTCGCGACCGCAGGACGCTCTCCCATTCCAGATCAAGCCTCAGGCGCTCGCCTTCCTGCTCGAGATCGAAGTAGTCCCCCCCGATCGTCTTCGCGAGCGTCGTCTTTCCCGCCTGGCGCGGCCCCAGGATCGCGACGGCGGGGAAGGCCCCGAGCCGCGCCAGGACCAGGCGCCGGAGGAGACGCGGCAACATGTGTATAAAATAGAAAATTACTTCTATTTTGTCAAACCAACCAATCCGTCGGGAAACTTTTCACCCTCTGGGCGAAAATGTCCCGGCGAGCCGAAGGGCTTGGCCGAGGATTGGGGCGCCCTCCGTCTTGCTCGTGCCGCGGAAGTTTCGGTAAGCTTTGGCGGCAGCTCTCACATTCCCAACTGGAGGCGCTGTCGAACGATTATGCGACGAGATGCCAGCACTTTATGAAGATCGTCGTCGGAAATCGACATGGCGCTTCCAGATCGGCCGGGCGCGGCATCCTAATCACCGGAGTCGCCGTCGCGACCTGCTTGGGAAGCCCTGACTCATCCTCTCGACGGGTGGAGCGTTTGCTCGACAAGGACCTTCCGGACCGATGCCGCACGCGTCCGAAATTCTTTTTCGGGCCCGGGCGAGCCCGCCGGATATTTAGCGGCTCTGTGGCACGCGTGACCACATTATTACTCACATCACTGGCCACCTTCGGGGTCTCGAACGCATGTCGCCGGACAAGCGCCTTCGATGTGGCGCACGAGTTGGCGTTGTCGGAGATGGAACAGGGAAAGCGGGAAGCGGCGGCGGTCGACTTTAACAGAGCACTGGCGCTCCGGCCGTCCGAATATGTTCTCTACGAAGAAATGGCGCGCAATTACGCGGCCATGGGGCGCTACGACTTGGCGAAGGCGGCCTTTATGCGAGGCCGGAAAGCGGGCTGGAACGCGCAAGATTCCTATATTCAAGAGGGTTATTTTAACCTCATCCAATTTGGAAACGAACGAGAGGCGGAAAAAATTTTCCGACATTCCATTGCCGTAGACACCTCAAGCCCTTTTGGTTACGCGCACCTCGGTGAGTTTCTGAGGAATCATCACCACCTTAGGGAAGCCGAAAGCTCTATAAGGACCGCTGGGAAACTGCTTTCTAAGCGCGACGCTGAATCTGGCGCAGGGCAACATGTTATCTTCCTAGAGTCCCAAATCTTCAGGAGTCGCGGCAATTATGACCAGGCAGCTTCAAAGCTGCTCGATCTATTGCAATTAAACCCGGAGCCCTGTCCGCAATGCGCCCACCTGGCGGATCTGGGGGACATTTACTTTGACGCAGGTAACCAGGAAAAGGCAGGCTACTATTACGCCAAAAGCGTGGATGCCTGCCTCAAAATCCGCGATGGAAGATGCAGGCGCGGTAGGCTGGGCGGATTCATGGGGGCGGCTGTGTATTATGCGTCACGCGGCCGCTTCGCCAAGGCCCGCCGATGGGCCGACCGATCCTTCCCGCTTGCCTTGGAGATCTTGAGAATAGACCTGACTCGTTCGTTATTCCAATATGACTGGAGCCAAGTCGCCGATTCATTCGTCGACGCCGGCGCGCCGAAGGATGCCGAAGCAATCTACGGAAAAATCCTTCAATTCTATCATGGCCGCTCTTTGCCGCCGCCTTTTCGAAACCTCCGGATGAATCTAAAGAAGTGCCGTGAAAAAATCAAAAAGACGGGTCACCGAGCCCTGAAGCCGCAGCCTGTTTCGTGATCGCCAATCTACGGGAAATACGCTCTACCCTTTCCGTCATCGTCCCTCCGGCGCACCACGAATGCCATGCGGACTTCTCCGGCATGATCGGAAAGCTTCTCGGAGCCTTGCCCTCAAAGTTGGGAATCAAGATATTTCCAGCCTCGCCCGGAAGAAGCATTGAGTCTCCCCTTCAGGGGAGTTCCACCGTCATCATAATCGACCACCCCTCGACGAGGCCGCTGATCCCGGGCTTCTTCCGATTGCCGACTCGTCCCAGAATTATTTCGGCCGTCTTAAAGCTGGATCAAGGGGAAGGACATCCTCGCCCGGCCGCCGTAGGCATTCGTCCTTGCCGGGCCTTCCTCGTCGACGAAATTTGGGACTTCGGCGGAGGAACACACGGAGGATGCGATCCGCCGATGCTTCCGAGGCGAATCTTCCGGGATGCCCGACTACTTCCTTCTTGGATCGCGACCCGCCTGCAAGGCGTTCTGGACGATCGGGAAGCTGCGCCTCGGCGGTCATGCAGCGTCATCATTCCTTGCTGGAATGCCTTGCGTTATACGAAGGAATGCCTGGACAGCGTTTTAGCGGGAACGCGGGAGCCTTTTGAAATCATAGTCGTCGACAACGGCTCCCTCGACGGGACAGCGGCTTATGTTGAAGCGCTTGCCAAACGCAAGGGGAATATTCGTCTCATACGTAACCCCACCAACCTCGGTTTCGCCAAGGCAGTAAACCAAGGCATGGAAAAAGCCTCGGGGGAATACCTGGCATGGCTTAACAGCGACGTCGTCGTCCCGCTTCGATGGATGGATCGCCTGGAGGCCTGGTTCGGCCGTGGCCCAAAGATCGGGGCCGTGGGACCGCACGCCGGAGCTGCCTTGCCCGTTCAGCGTTTGGCGGGCGCTCCCAAGGAGGTCAAGAGCCTCCCGAGTTTTTCGTCCGCCCTAGCTCGCAAGAACACCGGCCTCGCCCTATGGGTTCCGCGATTGACGGGTTTTTGCCTTTTGACGAAGAAAGATGTCGTCAGTCGCGTCGGCGGCCTTGATGAGCGATTTTGGGGAGGTTATGAAGATATTGATTTTTGCTCTAGGCTCTGGGGGGCTGGATACGGAGTCCTTCTGGCCCAGGACGCCTACGTTCATCATTATGGCCATCGTTCGTTCCGACACAATCACCTAAGCGTTCGGGCGGTCACAGCGGCGGCCCGCGAAGTCTTTATCAAGAAGTGGCTCCTCGACGTCCGCTGATCGCCGCTCTTCGGACCACGGGGTCCTTCGCGCTCTTATGGCTTTTCCTGACGGTTGCCCTGGTGCATCTCCCCGGGCCGATGACGTCCGTCGACCCCGAAAACTCTTGGATGGGAGCCTTGAGTTATTTCGCCGCCCGCCACGTACGTTTCGGGAAAGACATATTTTTTACTTACGGCCCCCTCGGCCGATTTTTCATGGGACGCTATGTCGGGGGACCTGTCGGCGGCCCAATCCTCGGCGCTCTGCTCCTGGCCGCCGCCGCGGCGTGGGTCATTACCCTCCTTCTTCGGAGGTCACGGTCCGCCATCTTGGCGGCAGGTCTGGGTTGCGAGATCATCATGCTCCATTACGACATGATCGATCCCCTCTCCATCGCCACCGTCGCGGCAACGGGATGCTTCTCCATCTCGCCCGCGTCAAGCATCGCTTCCTTGGCCTTATCGGGAGGATTCCTGGCCACTGTCTCCTTGGAAAAGTTCACTTTCTTCGTCCTTGCCGCCGCCGTGACGTGCATCGCGACGGCTTGCCATGCCTGGAACGGCCGTGCGGCTCGCGGCGCGGCCCTCTTCGGCGGATATGCCGCGGCCTTGATCGCGATGGGGGTCGCCGAGACCGGCTCTATCGGCGCTTTTGTAAAATTCCTGCGCGGTTCACTTGAATTGGCGATCGGGTATGGGTATTCCATGGCCATCCCGGCTTCGGGTAAGTGGGTGAGCCTGGGCCTTGCCGAGATCGGCGCCTTCTTAAGCCTCCTCACCTATTTGACCGCGACCTCCGTGGCCTCGCGAATCGAAAAACAGGCCGCGGCCGCCGTTATTCTTGCGGCCCTGTTTGTCGCATGGAAGGAGTCTTATGTGCGCGCCGACCCTCCCCACCTCATATGCCTTTTCGCGACCGCAGCGTATCTCGGCGTACTGGCTTACGGCCAGTTTCCGGCAAGGACTCCTCCCTCGGGCCGTCGGCGCGGCGCCGCCGGCCGGGACATAGGTTTTTGGCTTTGCTTGACAGTTTTGGTTCTATCCGGCCTTGGAGCCGAGAACGTCGGGCGCGCCGAGGCCTTTTTCGCTCCCTTACCGGCATGGAACGCCGTTGACGCGATCTTTTGGAGGCTCCATGACTTAGTTCATCTCAGCGATTGCGAGAAGTCCCTCGGACGATCCTTGGCGAAGCTGCGCCTGCAGGAAGCTTTGCCCCGCGTTAAAAAAATCGTCGGGCAACATTCCGTCGATGTCTTCGACAACGCCTGCGGGATCGCCGTCGTCAACGGTTTCAACTATCGGCCGCGTCCCGTGTTTCTTGGTTATTGCGCCTACACGCCATATCTTCTCCACGCAAATACTCGGTTTTATCTCGGCTCAGCCGCACCCAAGTACGTCCTCTTTAAGTATGCACCGATACCGGGCCGATTTCTTGCCGAGGAAGACTCAGGAACTCTATGGGCGATTCTCTCCCGCTATACTTTCATCGCACGGGAGAGGGGCTATGCTCTCTGGAGTAGGAATAACACGCCGCTCCCCTCCGATCTCGTCCGGCGGATTATTCGGGGAACGGGCTTGCTGGGCCAAGCCGTTCCCCTGCCGAGACGCGCGCGGGACGAAGTCCAATGGCTCCGGATAACGCCGCGCCTTTCCTGGTTCGGCCGGCTGCGCGGCCTTCTTTACCAGCCGCCCGCTCTGACATTGAGGTATTCCCGCGCGGCGGGCCGCTCCGAAGCCTTCGAGCTTCCCCCGCCCGTCGCGGAGGAGGGCTTCATCGTCAATCCCACGCTTCGCACCCCCGAGGACATCCCGCGATTCCTCTCATGGCGGGAGGCGCCGGATTTTACCGCGTTCACCGTTGAGACTCCCGACGGCGGCCAATCCGGTTTTGAGCTGGATTACCGCTATGGAATCGTCTCCTTGAGGCGTCCCGCCGTTAAGACGAAACTTCCTCGGTGAACCTCCCTCTTCCCTCTCATCGCGGACGCCTTGGGCCCCATCGGCCCCGGCGCTCAAGATCGCAAGTCCGAGCGCTGATGGAGACCCAGGGGTTGAAATCATCGGTTAGAATGGGGGCGACGGCGAGACGTTCCGGCGGAGCCTCCAATTCCAAGCCTGGCACGTGGCGCTCGGCCAAGGAGGCATTTGAGGCGAAAAAGAAGACGTTTTGCGGCGCGCCGTCTGGAACGCGTGGACCGAAGGCACGCACGTTTTGAAAAACCGTTTTCAGCGTTTTATCAAGGGCAATCCATGGCTCATCGCCTCGCCCGCCAACGATGCTGGTGACGTTGGCGGCCAGGACGCCGTCTGAATCCATCCGCGACTTAACGAGACGAAAAAAATCGGATGACAGGAGATGCGCGGGGATCGATTCTCCGCGGAAAACATCCAGAAGAACGATGCCATAGGCCGCTCCCGTCGTCTTATTCAGGCAACGACGACCGTCTTCAACCAGAACGGCTCCGCCGCGTCGAGGAAAGCCAAAAAACTTTCCGGCAGCAAAAACGACGTCGGGATCCATTTCGCAGGAATCAACCTCAAGTCCGCGCCGCTCGAGGGCTAAAGTCAGGGCGCCGGAACCCAAACCGATGACAAGCGCTCTCGACGCCCCGGGCCGCAAAGCGAGCGCCCACATCATCTCGGGAATATAGATAAGCCTTTTGGAATTACGAAGGTTCATCATCGAAAGTAGGGAGCCATTTTCCCAGAGGACGCGGTGGCGCGCGTCGTCGGAAACCTGGAGAAAGCCGTATGGCGAATTCTTGTGCCATAAGATTGTCTGGCCCGATAGGATCGGCGCCCAAGACAGAGGGTGCCCCCGCCATAAGTCCACGGCCGCGGCGGCTCCCAAGACGGCCGACGCTATGATGATGTTCCCTCTCCTTGCGATCCAAGCCCCCGCAGCCGCCAGCGCGATGAGTCCCAAGGTCACCGTCCGCAGGATGGCGGAGTGGCCCATGCAAGGAATCAGGACAAAAGCCGTCGCCAGCGCGCCGGCGATTCCTCCGGCCGTCGAGACGGCATAGACTGTTCCGGCTCGAAAGGTACGCTTGCCTTGGGCCAGCCAGCATGCGGCCGCGGGGTTGAGCGCCCCCAGAAAAAAAAGAGCGGGTCCCAGCAGGAACGTCGCCGAGGCAATGGCGCCACCCTGGGCCATGAGAAGAGTCGCCCGCAAGATGGGCCCTCCGAATGCCCGCGCGCAAGCGATGGACAGGGCCCCGCCCAAAAGGAGCAGCGCAAAAAGGGTCAGGCGGCGCGTGCCCTGGGCCCAGCGGCCGCCAATCTCGTAGCCGCATGCCAATGCTCCAAGGGAGACGGAGATGACCGCCGCCCATGTTTCAACCGACGCGCCGTAGAAAGGAGCGAGCAAGCGGCCCCCAAGAACTTCCAGGACCAAGGAGAAGCTTCCGCCGGCAAAGACGGATACCCATAAATAGGCGCGGGAAATTGTCCCGCCCCTTGGCCCGTCAGCCCGACGTTCCCTGCGTGATGAAGGCATCAAAATCCATGTCCATTTTGAGCCTGTCGCACAAACCCCTCCCGATTTGCGAAAATTCTTTTTACATGGTCAAACGGTCGTGCAACGGGCTCTTTTATGATATAATTTTAGTTCTAACTATTCGTGAGCTGTTATTTACTTGAATTTTTCTCGACCCCCTGGCGAGGAGAAAACTAATGGCGAACGACAGGCTGGATAAAAAGTCAGGCAAAAACAAAAAAAAGAAATATATATCTCCCCGAATCGCCGCGCTGGGGACCCTTTCTTTGGCCGCTCTCAATGCTCAAGCGGGCGTTACTTCTTCGCGGATGCTTAAAAAGGATATCCGCCCCCTCACTGATCGCGATCATGCGCGTATGCTCTCCAAAATTCGCGGCCTCAAACTGTATCGCTTCCGCTATATCACGGAAAAGTCAAGCGGGAAGGCCCGGCTGGGGGTCATCGCCGAGGAAGCCCCGCGGGAATTGACGGACAAGGCCCGCCTCACCGTCGACGTCGGTTCGGCCCTAGGATTCATCATGGCGGGCATAAAGGCCCAGGAAGAGCGCCATCGGCGCCTTGAGTCCGAAGTCACGCTTCAGCGGCGGCAGATCGCCGCCTTTCTCAAAAAAATCCGGACATCGTAGTTCCTCTGGATGCGGCGCGCATCGAAGCACCCCTACGTCTCTTGCGTCATTCCCGCTTATAACGGGGCGGCATTCCTGCCCGAAGCCGTCGAGAGCGCGCTCCATCAGGACTTCCCCGAATCCGAGCGGGAAATCA
>JAJZAK010000028.1 GCA_021799485.1 bacterium
GGCTCTGCCACCGTTCCTGCTGTTGGTTCCATGATTCCTCCGTGTCTATTTTACAGGCTCAGACACGGCTTCAAACCGCAAACTTCTCAAACGACCAAAGTGTCCCACTGATTATAAACCTCAACACTATCGCCATGCCCTTGAGCGTTTGGCCGAGCTTATCCAAGTGACGGTCACCTCGCGCTTTCAGTTGACGACGACTGAAAATAAGTCCGGCTGGCATCATAAGGGCGGCCATCAGATCGAAAACGCCGTCGAGACCCAGGCGCATCTCGTTTTGACCGACCCAGAAAACAGCCTCTACGTCGCGATCAAGAAGTTCCGGAACTATCCCGAGAAGGGCCGCCTCGACGTCCTGCTCTCCGTGCCCAGGGCCAAGTACAGGGAGATGGAAAAGCGAAAGACCGCCCTGCAAAAGGAGCGTGTGGCGGGGCTCATCGAGGGCGGGGAAAGCGAGATGGCGGGAAGGCGCGTCCTGGCCGGGCTCCAAGACCTCATCCAAGCCCAAGGCATCCTCACGGGCTATTTTGGGGACCAGGCCGTCGAGGTCAAGATCGCGGGCCGCGCTAAGGAGGCCCAGAGCCTGCTCGCCGCGAAGATTAGCGCCGCCCTGGAGAGCATCGCGCTCATACCTCACCCGGACCGCGTCACCTACAGCGTCGAGGGCAAGGTCAACCAGGCGCCGCAGATCGAGGCCGTCTACAAGGACCCAAAATCGGGCGAGCGAATGCCGGTGGGCGGGCTCAAACTCAAGGCCGCCTTCGTCCAAGGAGACGGCGAGTTGGGGACGGCTGGGATGCTGACGGACTCGCGGGGGATGGCCCAGCTTCCGCTTTTGAGCGCGGCTCCCGACAAAGCGCAGTCCACGATCGAGGTGACGGCGGACGAGAAGGCGCTTCTCGGCGACGGCGCGACGCGCCGGAACCTGTCGCTTCCGCAATGCGTGATAGAGTTGCGGAAGGCCCGCTCGGTCGCCTGCGCGGTATACGCGTCTGGAGCCGGCATGCGTTCAAACCTACTCGGGGCCGCCAAGCGCGCCGTCATCGCCCAGGGCTTCAGCTTCGTGCCGATGCCGGGCCGGCGTTCCGGCTTCTCGGAGGCGGAGACTCGCCGGGCGGCCGAAACCCACGCGGATTATTTCCTCGCGATCACTGTGAAGGACGGGAGCGACAAGGTGGGCGACTACGATCTCTACAAAGGCTGGGCCAAAAGCGAGATCGCCTTTTATGCTCTCCCCAACGGCGAGCCGGTCTTCGACGTCG
The DNA here is from genome assembly GCA_021799485.1 of bacterium. GTDB lineage: Bacteria > Elusimicrobiota > Elusimicrobia > UBA1565 > UBA9628 > JAJZAK01. The sequence goes on from JAJZAK010000028.1 coordinate 1,263, forward strand.
AGGGCCCCGGCGGCGCGGGCAGCGGAACCTCGGCCGGCGGAGCCGAGGGCAAGGCCGTGGCGAAAGTCATGCCGCGGCTGGGGAAGCTTTTAAGAGACCGCCTGGTTGGGGTTAAATAGAGGCCGAATTGGAAAATGGCAAATAGCGCCATTCATAACTGAATTCAGAATATGGATGCCCAAAACATTTTAGAGTGTGCGGCATGCTGGGCGAATTGCAAACAGAACAGCAATGGATTTCTTGCGCCTGAAATTTATTGGCCCCGTCAACAAGGTCGGCGGGATTTGATGCTGGTATTTGAAACTCCAGGACCACCACGTCAAGAAAAATTGCAATCCTTACAGAGAGATCTTCCAAGCTATCTGGAGTATTGTCGACAGGGGATGGCTTGCTGGCTTCATGATGATCCCGTCTATAGTTGGGTGACTTCGCCTGTCGTGGAGGCTCTTGGGATTTCTCCGCAAGAAAGTCGCGGATGCTTTCTTGAAAAAGTTTGGGTCACCGATATCGTCAAGGCTACAAAATACGACTCTGGAAAAGGCATTCGGAATGGATGGGAAAAGCGACGACGGGCGGACCGCTGTGCTAAGGACTTTTTAGAAAAAGAAATTGCGTTCGCAAAACCCAAGCTTGCACTCTTTTTCGCGGGGACCGTCGCTCGAGAAGTTTTCGGCAGGGAATTTAGGCCAATACCACTAGGCGGGAAAAATGTCCCAAAGGTGCGAAGTTGTAGCATAGAAAGCCATGACTATCGATTTCTTTCTACTTATTTCCCAACGCGTCGTAATTCTCAATACTGGACGAACTGGGAAAACCAAAGAAGTAGATTCATAGAACTGATTCGCAAAGTAGTGGCGGGATAAATGCGTTAAGTGAGGGGATTGAATGGATGACAACGCGATTTACAAGCTAGCCGCTCTAAACGCATTATCCATGGTTAGTAGCGGCGAGAGAAAATGTCCTTTCTGTGCCGAGAGGGTCAAAATCGAGGCAAAAGTTTGCCATTACTGCAGGAAAGAGTTGCCCTTGGACGATACACCTCGGCTAATCGCTGAAAAGGAATGGGACATAAACAACATTGACGGTGCAGAACCCTCCTACTCCGACGGGGTAGAATCAATCGCCTCCGGCTCCGGAGGACGCGTTTACATAGGAACAAGTGACGGCAATCTAATAGTTCTCAAGGGCGACGGGATACTAGTATGGAGTTTCAAGACAAAAGACACGGTCAACTCGGTTGCAGCTGGTCACGGGGACGTCGTTTACGCGGGAGCGGGGTGGCGAGTTTATGCTCTCAAAGGCGATGGGAGCTTAATGTGGGAATTCGCGGTAGGAAACTGGATCACGAGAACGGTCACTAGAATTTGGAACTCGATCAAGGGCGGCACCAGGAAAACGGGGATCGAGGTTTCCTCTGTCTCATCCAGTCCTGGAAGTCTAGTGTACGTAGGGTCTGAGAATCACAGTCTCTATGCTCTCAATGTCGATGGGAGCTTGGCATGGAAATTTAAGATGGAATCCTGGGTCACTTCGGTCGCAGCTGGTCCTGGTGGCATCGTTTATGCGGGAGCGCGGGATGGCAATGTCTATGCTCTCAACGGCAACGGAAACTTGGCGTGGAAATTCAAAACTGGGGATGATGTCCGTGCTGTCGCCTCCGGTCCCGAAGGGCGCGTTTACGTGGGGACTTGGGATCGAAACATCTATGTTCTCAACGGCGATGGAAGTTTGGCCTGGAAATTCAAAACAGAAAACGTGGTGAGGTCGGTGGCGCCTGGTCCCGGTAAATTCATTTACGCAGGGGCAGGTGAGTACGTCTATGTTCTCAAAGGTGACGGAAGCTTAGCGTCTAAATATCATACAGAAGAAACGGTCTGGTCTATTGCATCCGCCCCTGAAGGACTCGCCTATGTAGTGTATGCGTTAGTTAACACGGAGGTTCATGTCCTAAAATTTTTGGAGGGTGGACTGATGGGAGGAAGAGCTGTGGCGGAACTCTCGCCCAAGTCTGCGACCCAAACCACCGTCACAGAATCCGGGGCAGCGTCTTCTACTTCCATGCCGGTGGCCAGAAAATTTCTGGCCAACAAATACGAGCTCCTACGCGAGATCGGCCGTGGCGGCATGGGGATCGTCTATCAGGCGCAGGACCACAGCCTCAAGCGTCTGGTCGCCATCAAGAAGCTGCGCGATGAGATCGCGGCGAGCGGGCGGGAGCGAGAGCGTTTTGTTGAGGAAGCCCGCACCGTCGCCCAACTTCACCATCCCTCCATCGTCGACATCTACGAGATCGTCGATCAGGGAAGCGACCTCTACCTCGTCTTCGAGCATCTCGATGGCCAAAGCTTGGCCCAGGTCATTGAGAAGCAGAAAAAGCTTAAAACCAGCGAGCTTGGAGGCATCCTAAGCGGAACCTGCCAAGCCCTGGCCTTCGCCCACTCAAAAAAGATCGTGCACCGCGACTTGAAGCCCTCCAACATCATGGTGGGCAAGGATGGCCACGCCAAGGTGATGGATTTTGGCATCGCCGGGCAGGCGAGGGAGGCGGTGAGCCGGGTGAGCCGAGTTGAGACCTCGGGTACCTTCGCCTACATGGCGCCCGAGCAGCATTTGGGGAAGTGGGACGAGCGTTCGGACATTTACTCCTTGGGGGCGACGCTCTACGAGGCACTGACGGGCGATATCCCCTTTCAGGGCCCGGACTTCCTGGCGCAAAAGGAGCGCGCGGCCTACAAGCCGCTCGCGGAGGTTCTCCCCGGCTGCGACCCGCGCCTCGACGCCCTCGTCGCCCGCTGCCTCAAGCCCGACCCCAAGGACCGGTTCCAAACTGTCGAGGAGTTCGCTAAAGCGGCGGGGGTAGCATGATGCGCTTTCTTAGCGGGAGGGCGCTTCGCGCTGCGGCTCAAGACGGCGATAGTTCTCGCGTCAAAGCCCTGATTGCAGAAGGGGGAGACGTCAATGCGAGAGATTTTAGCGGCGAAACGGCTTTAATGAAGGCAGTTTCCAACGGACACGCGGAAATTGCCCAAGTCCTGATAGAGGCAGGAGCGGATGTCAATGCCATAGATTCATCTGGCAGGACGGTTTTAATGTGGGTAAACCCAAATGGATACACAAAAACTTTTCAAGTCCTGATAGCGGCAGGGGCAGACGTCAATGCCAAGATGTGGAATGGTATGACGGCTTTAATGTGGGCCGCTTATGTCGCTAATAAGGGGTCGGCGTTGGATAGGGACGGGCAAGAAGAAGTTATAAGATGCTTACTTCTGGCAGGTGCGCATTTGAATCTCAAAGATAATCTCGGCAGGTCAGCTTATGAATTCGTGTCTTTATCCCTGGAAGCAGAAATTGCCCAACTTCTCAAAACAGGATTGCCCATAAATAAGGAAACAATCAAGGCCGCTCTTGCCTTGGGAAAAATAAACATAGAGTCCGCCAACAGCAAGTATGTGCCTTTTGCCGTTGAGTCCGGCGATTGGGAATTATTGGATGGACTCATCAAGCGGGGATGCTCTTTGGATAGCATACGGAACGGCAACGGCTATTGGGCCTTCGTCCACGCGGCGGAAAACGGCCATGCCGATATGCTGCGACGACTGCTGAAGGAAGGCGTCGCCGTGGATTCCAAGATGGGAAAAGGAGGCCGCACGGCACTCATGGGCGCCTCCGCCAAGGGCCATGCCGAGGCCGTTCAAGCCTTAATCGAGGGTGGGGCTTCTCCGGATACGAGGGCCGAGGACGGCTACAGGGCCTTGATGTGCGCGGCGGAAAACGGCCATACAGCAATAGTCAAACGATTGCTGCAGGCAGGGGCCGATCCCGCGGTCAAAAATGGCCGGGGGCTAAGCGCCATCGATTTGGCGTCAAACTCCGAATGCGTGCACTTGATTCGCCAAGCCCTGAGCCAACCGTTCGGCGAGGACCTCGCGCCACGGCCGGCCTCCGTCACAGCGCAAGGGCGTTTCGGAGAAACACGTGTGTCCCCGAGTTCGCCCGGTACCGCCGCCATCGCGGGTCGATTCGAGGTCCTCCGGGAGATCGGCCAAGGGGGGATGGGGAAAGTCTTTCAGGCCAAGGATCAGAAGCTGGGGCGCGTCGTCGCGATCAAGCAGTTGCGCGAGGAAATCCGGGTCAATCCCAGAGAAAAGGAAAGATTCGCGTCGGAGGCCCGCACCGTCGCGAAGCTCCGGCACCCTTGCATCGTCGAGATATACGACATCGTGGATGAAGGCGCCGACGTCTATCTCGTCTTTGAGTTCGTTGATGGATCCTCCCTGGATGCCGTTCTAGCCCAGCGCAAGCGCATCCCCCTCAAGGAATGTCTCGGCTTCATGAGCGGGGTCGCTCAGGCGCTCGTCCATGCCCACGGGCAAGGCGTGATCCACCGAGATCTCAAACCCGCCAATATCATGGCGAGCAAGCAGGGGCACCCCAAAGTCATGGACTTCGGAATCGCTCGGCAGGCAAAGGAGAGCATGACTCGGGTCAGCCGAATTGCGGACACCTCAGGAACGATCGCCTACATGGCGCCGGAGCAGGAGTTGAAGGGCGAGGCAACACCCAGGACGGATCTCTATTCCTTCGCCATCTGCCTCTATGAGATGCTGGCGGGCGAATTGCCGTTTATCGGTCCGAATTTTTATCTTCAGAAGGAGCGCGCGGCGCTTAAGCCCCTGCGACAAGCGCTGCCGGAGCTTCCCGAGCCATTGGCGCAGGCCATTGAGCGGTGCCTGAGTTTCGATCCGCAGTCCCGCTTCGCCGGTATCGCAGAGTTCGCTCGCGCGTCAGGAATGGGATAAGACGGATCAAGGGGGGATGAATGAAAATCCAATGTCCGTCCTGCGGCGCCGAGAACGAATCGAATTCGGTTTACTGCAGCGGCTGCGGGACCAAGCTCGAACCGTCTCGCCGGACGCAGCCGCCGCCTAGCATTGAAGATGCGCCGTCGTCCCGGCTCATCCAATGTCCCGATTGCCAAAAAGAGATTTCGCCCACGGCGCCCTCCTGCCCTCATTGCGGGCACGCTTTCGGCCAGGGAGGAGCCAAAAGCCAACGCTCCATCAAAGGCATGGCTATGGGCGAGGCGATACTTTGGGCCATTTGCTGCCACCCAGTGGGTTTTGTGAATTTGGGCCAAGGCACGAAATGGCTGATCTGGCTCGTCATCTCGGTTATAACCGGCGGACTCGCTTTAATTGCCATGTACATCGACTACTTCATGTGCAACGCGAAAGCTCTTGAGACCGGGACATTGGGAGAATGGGAGTTCTTCCCACGAAGCTGAAACGGGCCGCCGTTTTGGCGCTGTTGGCCGCCGTCGCGGCGGCCATTGCGTTCAGAGGTCCGCCGCCGTGCCCCTTCTGGGCGCTGGGCTTTCCCTGCCCCTCCTGCGGCCTGACTAGGGCGCTCCTTCTAGCTGCCCGCGGCGACTTGGCGGCCGCGTGGATCATGAACCCTTTCTGGCCCTTCTGGGCTTTCATCGGAGCTGCCGTCCTCGCAGGGTTTATCCTCTTCATTTTCGGCGCGATCGATATGCCGGAAACCCCGGGACGTTGGGCGATGGGGAAGTTATCCGGCGCGTCGGCCTGGCTGATCATCGCCGCCGCTTGGAGCTTCAATCTATATTCAAAGGGATTCAATCATGACGGCATCTTGTGGCGCGTACTGCATGGCGGCTTTGCGCGATGAATAGAATTTGCCTAGGTAGTCGGAAAACAATAAGGAGGCTTGCGCCATGGTAGTCATATTGGGGCTTTTGACTGTCGTCAGCTTTTTCATGGGCTTGGAATATTATGCATCCGCACAAACCATCATGCAGGAGATCATGGGCGGGATTCTGCTCATCATCGCCGCTATCCTATTTAGCGGAGTGGCAATCGTGGAGTCCGTCAACCGATTGAGAAAATCTTTGCAAGTCCCCGCAAAACCTCCGACGGTTTCTTAGCCTCAGGACGCCGCGGAACCGCAGCACTTTTTGGACTTCCGGCCCGAGCCGCAGGGGCACGGCTCGTTTCTCCCGGCCCCCCGGGGCCTGGCCTTGTCCGACGCCGCCCGCAGCCACTCGATCGCGCCGGGCACACGCTTCCAGGCCGGCATGAAGCGGGCGGCATAGCAATAGCCCTCATCCTCGCCGCCCAGGCTGATCCGGTCGGGGAGCCGGCGCGGAATGGGTTTCCTGCCCGTGATATAGCCGGGAACGTGCTTATTACACTTCAGGGCGGCGATGAGCGCCGCGCCGGCGGACGCCGACCCGCCGCCCTCGCGGCGAAACTCCATCAAAAGCCTGGTATAGAGCCAGTCGGCCGAGCAGTCCTGCTTATAACGGCCGCTCATGAATTCGTCCAACTCGTCAAACCGGCCGAGTTCGCCCAGACGGCTCAAGACCAGGTAGCGGATGCCCTGATTGTCGCTCGGGTTGAGCCTGAGAATCTCATGGAAATGCGCCAGGCATTCATCATGGCGTCCGAACGCCCAGAGGCATTCCGCCAAGCCCGCCCGGCAGCGCATATAGCCGCGGGTTTCGAGCATGCCCCAGAAGTGCCCGGCGTTCTCTTTAAAATATCCGGGACCAAGCGCCCGTTCGCCCGCCTCGACTCCCTTGCGATATAGTTCCAGCTCTTCCTTGGGGGTCCGGGCCTCCTGGGCCAGGAACTCGTAGGCGTCGGCGCAGTCGGGCGAGATCGACAGGGCCCGCTCGGCAAGCTCGATGGCGCGGTCCGGATCATCTTCCTCCCAAGCCTCATACATCACGCTTTGCGCGACGTCGAGGGCGCTTCGCGGCGCGGCCTTGCGAAGGCCCTCGTCCGCGGCGACCCTTTCAAGCCAGACGTCGAGCTCCGCCTCCGATTTGAAGTCCCGGTCCCTGATCGCCCCCGCGCGATCGAACAAAGCCCGTTCGGCGGCGCGCGGTCCAGTCCGCGGCTGGGTCTTGGGGCGCACGGGCTCGGGGCTCGCGGCCGGGAGCCTTCCCGTCCGCATGAATTTCTCCATCTCCTTCCTGGCCTCCCCGACCATCTTGAGCTTGCCCGGTTTGAGCCGGGCGCCAAGAGCCTTGCCGAGCGGGGCCAAGCACGCCGCGACGGACTCGTCGCGAAGCTCGATTTGGCCTGGCATGCGACCGGAGTTTTCGATCGCAGCAAGCAAAGCATCCGCCAACGCCTGCGGAAGGGGGATTTCCGGAAGAACGATCTCGTTGTGGATGATGAAACCGGACTCTTGATGGGCCACTAGAAGGCATCGCGGGAAATACGGCCGGTCGCGGTCGGTCAGCGCCGAGGGGAGGGCGAAGGCGTCGGCCTCCCAAGCGCCATCCTCCTTGGCGATCGCCTTAAGCCGCGCCAGGCGGGCGTCGTCGAGCCGGACGGGGTGCGGGGGCAGGGGGCGCCATACCGGCTCGGGTTCCCAGCGCGTCTCAAAATCGCGGCCCGGCTTCGGAAAATAGCAGAAGACATGTCCGGGCTTGGCATCTAGTTTGAGCCGGCCTTCGACGACTCTCGAAGCGACGTCTCTCGCGCAGCGAAGCGCAAACGCCAGATAGCTCGCCTCCTCGGTGCTCAAATGCCACGGGGCGCAGCCTGGGAGGTGGCTGCGAAACAAGGGCCAGTCCTTGGAGCCACGGAAACTCAACCCCAAATCGCGGATGACGCCGTGATCGGGTTTTGCCAGCGTCGACCGGGCTCCGAACTCGGCGAAGAGGCAGTTTTGGAGGAGAACGACGTCCTGGGGACTGCCCTGGAATTCGTTATTTTGCATGCGCCGATGGAGGTCGAATCCCTCGGCGCCGCGATAGACCGCCAGCGCCATCAGCTCGCCCAGCGCCCCAAGGACGCAGGCGTAGCCCATGCTCACGGCCGCGGCATCCTGGATGCCGAAGAGCATGCCGTCGTCGAAATGCTCCCAGGGCTTGAGCGCCTTGAACTCATCGGCCGCGGCGTAGAGGCCCCTCCAGACATCGAGGGGAACATCGGGAATCTTCATTGAGAGCCGCGGGGGCGTTGGCGGGTTAAGCTCGGTCCTTTTTGACGCGAGCCGCGCGATGGGCCATCAGCGGCCGGACGTTGCTCAAATTGTAGATAGTCGGCATGACCAAAGCCATGACGCATGGAAAACTCGCGCACCGCGCTCGCGCGGCCAGCAGCGAGGTAGATATCCACTCAGTCCTGAACGACCCATCCCGACGCCTGAAGTTCGGCATCAATATCACGGCGGGATTTTTGTTCCGGGGTCTCAGTCATGTCTTAGGGAACCACTTACATAGCTACTGTCGCGTTGGCGGAGGCATTAAAGGACGGTCATTGCTCTTTTTAAATTCGGGGCACGTCAGGCTGTGCTCTAGCATAAATGCGGCGGTCGTACTGACCGACCGTCTGTCATATTCGGCGGACGCCGCAAGTTTTTTATAAATCGGGGGTTGCAGGTAGACGGTAACCAACCGCAACGTTCGTCCTGATTTTTGGGCCGGCACCCGAACTCCCCCACGCGTAGGACGAGGCATGAAGTGCCTCACATTGCTGCCCTCATAAATATGGCACGCCAAGGAATGCTCCACCATCCTGGCGGCCATCGTACCGAGCGGCCGCCTCCCTCGCTCCGCGGCAGCCACAAACTTCTCATATACGGCAGGCTGCACATAAACAGCGACCGGACGAAAATTCTTTCGAGGAGTAGCTTTCACGGCCATCAACTATACCCCTTGACAAACAGAGAGCTTCATGTATAATATCTCAGACTATCTTAGCTAGCAATAGGCTTCTGTGAATTGCATTACGTTGGCTTTATTTTACCAAAGTGAGGTGCCCTAAAGATTAAAACAACCTGAGCCGCCCGGAAAACCGGGGGACAAGCTGCCGGACCGAGATGATCTCTGACGCGAACTGGCAACCAGTCGCAGGGGCTCTCACTCGATGATTCCAATCGAGGAGAGCATGCTGTGGAAAACCAAAAAAATGCTGGAAATTCGAATGATGAACACTTCAAAAAACTATGGAAGGTCGAGGACGTGGCCGCTCGCCTAAGCCTCCAGCCTTTTACGATCCGGGCAATGGCCCGCGCCGGCCGGCTTCCATGTATCCAAGACGGCCGGCTTCGCCGCTTCGACCCCGACGCCATCGAGAAATGGATCACCGGCCACGCGCGGCCGGCGAGGGGCTAAGGCAATCCCATGGCTATTGTTAAGAGGAAGGGGGAGAAGAACTGGAATTGGGTGACCAAGGGGCCGGACGGCAAACAGGTCTGGAAAAGCCTGGGGACACCCTATAAAGAAGAAGCAAAACGTTTGGTGCACGAACTCGAGCTCCAACGCTGGCGCGTCCGCCAGGGGCTCGAACGCGAGCGCCGGCAAATCCCATGGGAGGATCTGGTCAAAGAATACCTTCAAAAGTCCCGGGGGGACGGGAACAGGGGCCCCACGACTGAGCGCAAGCAGTATGGCTTGGCCAACAGCTTGCGGTTCATGCCGCGTTCCCTGGCCTCCGATTGGACTGCTCCTAAGCTGGAGGAGTATAAGCGCTTCCGGCTCGACGAGCACGGGGAGCCCACAACGGTCAACCTAGAGCTAAGATACATTCGCGGGGCGCTCCGCCTCGGCAGAAGAAACGGCTATATCACGGCCTCCGCGGACGAGCTTTCGGATGTCCGACGAATCCAGGAGCTTGAGAAACAGCGCGCCGTCCTTGGCCCGAGCACAATTCGGACCGTGGTCGCGATTGCTGACCGTTTCTGGACGATCGTGGTGCTCCTGGGAGCACTTCAAGGACTGCGCAGGGGTGAAATACTCCGCCTCCAATGGCCCGAGTTGAATTTTGACCGCGGCCTCATCAAGATCATCAACTACCCCGGTGCACCGACCAAAACCGGCCGCAACGAGACCATCCCCACGCACGACGCCGTGCGCGCGGCCCTGCTTGAATGGCGCAAAATCAACGGAACGCAGGGTGCCGTTGTACCCCGGGATGGGGACGCCAACTCCCTCGGGAAGGCCTTCAGTCGGGAGATGAAACGGCTGGGATTTCCCGGCATTACCCTTCATTCGCTCAGGAGGAGTTTCGCGACGAACCTTGAGTTGAAGGATGTGTCGGGGTTCAAACGCGACCGGCTCATGCGTCATATGAAAAAGGGGGTTGCCGATCTGTATCCGCAGATCAAATTGGACGATCTTCGCGAGAGCATTAATCGGCTCGACGACCCGTTCACGCCGGAGGCCCCGCCACCCTCTCAAAATGGCAAGGGGGATGGTCTCAATGCCATCTAATCCTGATCTAACGCGCTCGACGACAATGGCCAATTTCGAGCAACATCGATCGACAAAAAGAAAACAAGCCAAAGGAGGCGGATCATGAACTCGAACGAACCGAAGGAAGGGAGCAAGAAGGTGTCAGCGGACGGCGTTTCCCCGTCGGAAAACGCGATTCTCCGAGGGGAAAACGGGGCGCGCGGCGCGGGAGGGGCCTCTGGGGAAAATGGTAAGATGCCGGATCAGCGGGCGGTTAGCTCAGCGGTAGAGCACTGTCCTCACACGACAGGGGCCGCAGGTTCAAATCCTGCACCGCCCATGCCCCGGCGCCGTCCCGCTACTCCTCCCGCACCCGACCGCGGCTTCTTTTGACTTGAGCCCGGAGGCGCTTGCGCTCGAGCATCCGCTCCTTGCCGGCCTTCGTGCGGCCGCGCTTTCGCCGACGCTCCCGCTCCCGTTCGTGCCGCTCCCGCGCCGCCTGCTCGCGTACGCGAGCCTCGAGGCGCTCCGCCAGGCGAAGCCGGGCCGCGTAACGGTTCTGCCACTGGGAGCGCTCCTCGCAGGCGCGCACGAGGGTCCCGCTCGGCCGATGATAAAGCGTCGCCGCGGTCTCGACTTTGTTGACATTTTGCCCGCCGGGACCGCCCGATCTCGAGAAGCGCTCCTCCAGGTCTTCCTCGCGAACGCCCAGCTTCCTCAACCGCGCGAGGACGGCGGCCCATTTTTCAGAGGAGATCATCGCTTGGCTCCCGCCCGGCTCAACTCGTAGGCGACAACCGCCACGGCCTGGCCGAGATTGAGCGAGGGGGACTCAGGCGTCGTCGGGATTTTGATCCACGCCGCGCACCGCTCAAGCGCCGCCCTCGGCAGCCCGGTCTTTTCCGAGCCGAAAAGAATCGCCGCGCGCCCCGAGGCTCCCAGTCGCTCCCTCAGGAAGCCGGGCAGCTCCGGAAGAATCAAAAGCGAACGGTCGACCCGGCGCCGCCGCGCGGTCGTCGTCCCCACGGTCGAGGCGCAGCCGGCCAAAGCCTCATCGAGAGACATTCCCCGCGCGCCGCTCATGACCTTCTCCCCGCCGACGGCCGCGACGGTCTCCCGCCAGACGGGCTCGTAGGGATCGACCACCACGAGATCATCCAGGCCGAAATTCGCCATGGCGCGCGCGGCCGCGCCGATATTATTCGGGTTGCGCGGCCTCACAAGAACGATCCGAATTTTCACGCGCGCGACGCGGCTACTCTTTGCGGAGCACGATCCACTGCCGGGCGAAGGCCGCGACGCTCTCCCGGTAGCGCTTGTAGGCCGCGTAGTCGGACGCCGGAAGCTCGACCGCCTCGCGCGTCATATCCTCCCTGAAGCCGAGCCGGAGGGGCGAAACCGCGTAGGAGGCCCGATAGGAAGAGCCGGGACCCCGGATATCGACGGGCGGCGGCGAGAAGGCGACGGCATAGCCCCGCGGCAAGGCAACGGCATCTTCCCGCTCCTCGTGGCCGCGCGCGAACCAGAAAAGCGGCAGCGTCCGCGCGGGGGCTCCCACATCGCCGGCTCCGCGCTGAGTCCAGGGCAGGCGGAAGGCCATGTAGCGTCCGACCGCGAGCGCGTAGCTCTTGACGCCGTAGGAGACGCGGACCCGGACGCCGCGGGTCAGGTCCTCGAGATTCTCAAGCGCGTAGGACGCGAGCCGCGCCCCGGGGTGGATGTCGTGGACGAACTCCTCGAAATAGCGGTCGATCTCCTCTTTCGTCATGTCCTTGAGGCCCCGCCAGGAGGCGGCCTCGGCGCCGAGCGGCAGGAGCGTCACGTCCGCATGAAGATTTCCCGAGGCGTCAAGCGCGTACCGAGCCTCCTGCCGCGCGCCCTCGCTTGCGGCGGGAAGAAGCGGCGTCTCGACGATCTTCCCCTTTTCCCGGCCCGCCACGACGAGGCCATGGACTCCCTGAAGAGAGCCCGGAAGGTCGAGCCATCCCCAGACGTCGTCTCCCGGCGCGATGAAAACCCGGCGGCCGCCGAGATCAACCAGCACGGCCGCGGCGGAAAGCTGGCGCAGGCTTGGCAGCGCCGGCTCGAAGGGCCCCGAGCCCTTGTCCTTCACATAAACGAACTCGGGGTCGAGCCCCGCGATCTTGAGCATGACATAGAACAGGAACGGCTTGTCGAGGCCGTTGCCCAGCCTCGCGTTGAAGACCTCGTCGGCGGGCTTCGGAACATAGGAATAATCCGGCATCGGGACGCCCTGATACTTGACCTCGCGGCCCAGCCACTGATAGATCGCCTTGACGACATCCTCCGGGCTCTTGGCGGAGGCGGCGATCTCGCGGGTCTTGGCCTTAAGCTCCGGGCCCGCCCGCGCGCGGCGGCCGATGAGACGGGAGAGACGGGAGGCGATCCTTGTCCATGAATCGGGCGGCGCGTAAAAGACGGCCGGCGCCAGCCTTGAGAGCGGCGGCATCTGATTTTCCGGCCGGAAGGAAGGCTGGTCGCGCATCTCCCAGACAAGGCGCGTCGAGCCGTCCTTGAGGCGGCGCCTTCGAGGCAATCCGGAGGGCATCCTGTAGGCGGCGTAGCGGATGGAGAACCCCCGCGGCACGTCGAGGGTCAGCCGGGTTTCGACCGAGGGTTCCATGCCGCGAAAGGACATGGCCCCGAAGGCCGGATACGTCGAGACGGCGACGACGGTTCCCATGTCAAAGCGGTAGTCGATAAGAGAGCCCATGTTGACGTTGGGAATCGCGAATTTCAGGCTCTTGAGCCGGTCGTAGGCGGGAGCGCCCGCGAACTCCGAGCCGCGCTCAATGGAGGTGTCGTCGAGATAGGAGACAAGGCCCGACGTGACGGAGCGGGCGTAATCGACGAAAGCTTTTTGGATGCCGTCGAGATAATAGAGCTTCGGGTTGGAGGCCCGGTCCTTCGCCCGCTCGCGAAGAATGGCCTCAACTCGGCGTTGCGAACAGCGAAGCGTCCTATCGCGGCGAAATTGACAGCGCCTTTCATCGAGGATCTTGACGTAGCCGTCGTCCGGATAATTCTCCGGGAGATAAGGAGAGGCCAAGGCCTTTTTCAAGACAGGGTCTTGAATCCGGCCCGGAGAGCTCTCTCCGGGGATGTCGAAAACCTTGACGAACTTGATCTTGAGGACGGCGGAGCGGGGATAGTCCCGGAGCCGGCCTTCCTCCTCGAAGGTGACCTTTGACGCGTCCATGCGGACCAGGCGGCCCGTGATCTCGTTGCCGGCGTTGAGGAATAGGATGTCGGCGCGCGTCGGCGCGGCAAGGGCGAGAATAATCCCCGGCGCCATGCCGGCGAAAGCCGCCATCCAATTTCGAGTCATTTTCCGTCCGCCTGCAGAAAAATACGGTCCTTCGTGATCCGGGAAACGCGGTCGAGGAACTTCTTGTGTTCCGCATAGTCCGAGACGGGAATGACGCGCGCGGGGCGCCGGAAGTCCGACTCGCAGACGAAGGCGGCCCGTTGCTGACGGCATTCCTGCGCGAAACGCTCTCCCAAAGGCCCCCGGAGCTTGACCGGCGGCGGAAGCGCCGCGATCTTCCACCCGGCGGGCAGAGACACGAGCCAGCGATAGCGCTTTTCCTCGGAAGTCGGATAAACCACGGCATAGCGGCGCGTCGGGAGGGCGGCCTCCGGAAAGTCCCGTTCATCATCCGGCAGCGCGAGGAGCCAGATGTCTCCCGAGCGGACGGCATAGCTTCTCAACTGGAAGACAAGCGAGATCGTCAGCGGCAGCGCGATATTGTCCGCATGCCCGATCCGCCAGCGACGAAGGCTGGAGTCCGGGCTCAAGGCGTTGACCCAGTCCTCGAACGACCTCTCCTGCTCGTTGCGCTTGAGGGACTTGTAGTAGCGGCGAAGCCCCGCCTCTGCGGCGCCGGTGTAGCGCGCCGAGAACAGGACCGACGCGCCGCCGCCGGTCGAGAGCGCGATCGCGAAGTCATAGGAGCTCTCATTCTCCCGGGGGCGCGGCACGGGGACGGGGACGACCTTGCGCGGGAATATCGCCAAGGTCTTGGCGCCCTGGTCCATGGCGGGAAAGGAGGGGAAACGATCATCGTAGCCCGTCGAGTCCAGGAAGATTTTCCGCCCTCCGAGATCGAGCCGCGTGATCGCGTGCTCAAACCAAATGCTGGGGACCTTGAAGTCCACGAAATCCGAGCCGTTCGTGCTGAGAAGGACGGGCGTCGAGCGGATGCCGGCCGCCTTGAGCATCGCCGTGAAAAGAAGGGCCTTGTCGATGCAGCAGCCGTAACGTCTTTTCCACGTCAGATTGGCGTCGTAGCCGCCCCAACCCGAGGCGACCCCCATCTTCACCGCGATATAGCGAATCTCGCGCTGGATATAGTGGTAGATCTTGGCGGCCTTTCCCTCGGGCGTCGCGCAGCCCCGGACGAGATTTCGCGTAAAGGCCGCGAGCTCAGGCCCCGGCTTGGTTCGTTCCTCATACATGGGTCCAAGCCAATCATAGATGCGGTTCCAGCTCTTGAATAGAGCGGCCTCGACGTTCGGAGCATAGTCGAAGTAAGGGGGCATCGCGGGCTCGGAAACGATGGGGGGGACATCACGAAGCGTCCAAACATAGCGCCGTTCGCCCGCGCCCGTGGAAATCACGGGATCGGCCGCTCGGGAAAAGGGCCCCTTGAAGTTCCGCGCGGCGTAATAAAGCCTCTGGGAAGCGGGGATGGAAATCGCCAGGCGCGAAATGGCGATGGGCTGCTCGGCTTGAAATCCGTCGGAGGGGAAAAAGAAGTCCTTGCGGAAAGGATTATAGGTCTCGACCTCCGTTTCCCACTCGACGATCGAGCCCGGCTCGAGCTCGGGGAGGGCGTAGCTGAGGCGGCGCTCTTCGGTGAAAAAAAGAGTCCCTGCCTGCGGCGAGAGAGTCTTGATGCGGGATCGTTCCAGGGGAAAGGACCGCCCATCGGGGTGGTAGACCGTCGCCTGGACGATCCGCGCTCGCGACCGGCCTTCCTCAAATTCCGCCGTGACCTGCCCCCAAGAGCCCCTCAAGCCTTCCTTAAGGACTTGGCCTATGAAATGGTTGCGCTCGGTCCACGCGCCGTCCTCGCGCAATCGGTAATCGTCGTCGCTCAGGAGGATGAGGCCGTCCATGCCCGGATAGATTTTGCCCAGGGCGGCGGCTTTCTTAAAGAGCTTCCGCCAACGGCCGGAGACAGCGCCCGGAGCCGCCGGCGAGGAGGGGCCGCCGCGCTTGATCGCCATCTGGACTTCGCGCACGCTCGAACGAGGAAGGGTCCGTCCGTCATCTAGAACGACCGTGGCGCTGTCGATGGAGAGGACCCCAGCAGCAATCGTCTGTCCCGAGCGCAAATCCACGCCCTGGGGCGACGCGGGGGAGGCGAGCCCGCAGAGGAGCGCGGCTAAAAGGGAACCGGATCGGCCCATGACGGCTACATTACAAAAGCCGGGGTCAGGTCTCAACATCCAACAAATCGCCAAACGCTCGCCAGATGCCCGCAGCGGAAGCATCGGATGATCGCGCCGAATATGTAGAATGTTAAAATCTGATTCACATGACTGAATGCATCGGCTACGCGGCCAAGAGCGCAAGCTCCCTTCTGGGGCCTTTCCGGTTCGAGCGGCGCGATGCCGGCGACAAGGACGTCCGCATCGAGATCGCCTTTTGCGGCATCTGCCACTCCGACCTCCACATGGCCCGAAATGAATGGACCAATACTCCGACGACCTATCCTCTCGTTCCGGGCCACGAAATCGCCGGGCGCGTCATCGCGGTCGGGAAAAGGGTCCGGAAATTCAAGGTCGGCGACCTGGCGGGAGTGGGATGCTTGGTGGATTCCTGCCGCCGATGCGAGAACTGCCGCAAGAAACTCGATCAATTCTGCCGACTCTCCCCGACCTTTACCTATAACAGCGTCGGCAAGGACGGCAAGCCCACCTACGGCGGCTACTCCTCCCATATCGTCGTGGACGAGGACTTCGCGCTCAAAATCGCCCCCGGACTCCCGCTCGATCGCGTAGCGCCCCTTCTCTGCGCGGGGATCACGACCTACTCGCCCCTCAAGCGCTTCGGCGCCGGCAAGGGCTCGCGCGTCGGAGTCCTTGGGCTCGGGGGCCTGGGGCACATGGCGGTCAAGATCGCCGCCGCGATGGGCGCCGAGGTGACGGTTTTAAGCGGTTCGAAATCAAAGGCGGCGGACGCCAAGCGCCTGGGGGCGCACGAGTTCGCGCTCACCACGGATGAACCCGCCTGCCAGCGCCTCGCGGGGCGCTTCGACTTGATCGTCGACACCGTGTCGGCCAAGCACGGTCTCGATTTTTTCCTTGGCATGCTGGGCATCGACGGGACGCTGGCGCTCGTCGGCGTCTCGCCGAAGCCGCTTGAATTTTCCGCCTTTTCGATCATTGGCGGGAGAAGAAGGCTCGCGGGCTCCTTGATCGGCGGGCTCGCGGAAACCCAGGAGATGCTGGATTTCTGCGCCAAGAAGAAGATCTTGGCGGACGTCGAGACGATCGGCGTCCGGGACATCAACGCCGCCTACGAGCGCTTGATCAAGGGAGACGTGCGTTTCCGTTTTTCGATCGACCTCAAAACTCTCCGCTCGTGAGTTCCTGAACCGTTCATGGACGCTCCCGATCTGAGCGTCGTCCTGCCTACGATCGACGAAGCCCCCAACCTGCGCCTCCTCTTTCCACGGCTGCGACGGACTCTCTCGAAACTCGGCGTCTCAAGCGAGATACTCGTGATCGACGAGGGCTCGACGGACGGAACACCCGAGATCGCGCGGGAGGAGGGGGCTGTCGTCGTCGCGCAAAGCGAGCCCGGCTTCGGACGGGCGATCCGCCTTGGGATCGAAAAGGCCCGAGGCCGCCATATCATGACCATGGACGCCGACGGCTCCCATCCGCCCGAGGCCCTGGAGGATCTCTGGAAGGCGCGGGAGGGCTTCGATCTCGTGATCGGCTCGCGCTACATTCATGGCGGCTCCGTCGAGACCTCGCCCCTCCGGCATCTCCTGAGCCGGGTCCTTCATCTTTTCGACGCGGCGGCGCTTGGGCTCCCAGTGGCGGATGGATCGAGCGGCCTGCGGCTTTACCGCGCGGCGGCCGTCAAGGCTCTCGTCCTTCGATGCCGCAACGCGGCGATCCAAGAAGAGATCATCGTCAAGCTCCTCAAGAACGGCGGCCGACTGAGGGAAGTCCCCTTCCATTACGCGCCGCGGGCGGCGGGAAAGTCCAAGGTCAGGATCCTGGACTCGCTCGCGTCCTATCTCCGGATGCTCGCGCGCCGCGGGTGAGGACCCTTGCGGCCCCTAGGTTCGGGAAGAGGCATGTCCTCGCAATCGTTCCGAGAGAGGCCAACCCGTCGCGCCAGCCGATCTTCTTGCCCTCGGCGTATCCGCGGCCGCGGTAGCTGACCGGCACCTCATAGATCGGAACGCCGAGCCTGGCCAGCTTGATCGTCACCTCGGGCTCGAAGCCGAACCTGTCCGACGAGAGCGGCAGGGCGCGAATGAGATCGCCCCGAAAGACCTTGTAGCCGGTCCAAACGTCCGTCAAGTTCAAGTTCGACACGGCGTTTACGAGCATGGTCAGGATCTTGTTGGCGACGAAATGCCAGAAAAGGAGAACGCGGTGCCGTCCGCCGCCCAGGAAGCGGGAGCCGAAGACGGCGTCCGCCTCGCCGTCGACGATCGGACCCAAGATCACCGGGTAATCGCGAGGGTCGTATTCAAGATCCGCGTCCTGGATGATCACGATGTCCCCCGTCGAGGCGGCGAAGCCGGCGCGCAGGGCCGACCCTTTTCCCTCGTTGCCGTCCTGGAGGATCAGCCGGATCGAGGGACGCCCCGCGGGGCGGGAGGCGATGAGACGATCAAGGATGGCGCGCGTGCCGTCGGTCGAGCCGTCGTCGACCACAAGGATCTCGTCCGGCTCCGGGCGTTCGAGAACCCGCCGGAGGGATTCCTCGATCATCCGGCATTCGTTATAGACCGGCATCACGACCGAAACTCTCATCGCCGGCACTTCTTCATTAGAACCGGCGCCATCGCCAGCGGGCGATCGTCCAGAGCATCTTCGCGCCGTGGTGCCATCGGATTTTCTTGCCCTGTTCGTAGCTTCTGGGATGGTACCGGATCGGAATCTCCGCCATCCGCAGGCCGCGGCGCAGGAGCTTGCAGACTAGCTCATTGTCGAACTCAAATCCCGCGGCCTCGATGGGTCCGGCCCGCCGCAGGGCCTCTCGGCTGAAGGCCTTGTAGGCCCCCTCGTAGTCGGTGGCGGACTGCCCGTAGAGCAGGTTCGTCAAGCGGATGATGAGGATGTTGCCGAGGTAATGGGTGAAGAGGGGCGAACGACGCTCCCCCAGGAAAAAAGTCGGCTTTTCGTAAAGAAAGCGGGAACCCATGACGAAATCCGCGCGCCCATCGAGGATGGGAGCTATCACGGCCGGGTGGTCCGCGGGGTCGTATTCCATATCCGCGTCCTGGATCAGAAGGATATCCCCCTGGGCGGCCTCGAATCCCGCGCGCACCGCGGCGCCCTTGCCACCGTTGCGCTCCAGCAGGACGATCCTCACTCCATCGGCCGCGCTCAGGACCTCGCGCGTCCGGTCCGTGGAGCCGTCGTCGACGACGATGATTTCCCGGTCGACGCCCTTGATGGCGACGTCCTGGACGCGGCGGATGACGGCTAGAATCGTCGCCTCCTCGTTGAAGCAGGGGATGATGACCGACAGCCTGGGCCGGCTCACCGGGAGTTGGATTCCCCGATCGCCTCCGGCGCCCCCGTCCTTCCGAGGATGAAGCGGGGGAGGGCGCCCGGCTGCCCCATGGAATGCTCGAAGCGAACCGCCGCGCGGGAGGGGTTGAAGGGGATTTTCAGGCCGCTCCGGACCTCCCGCTCCACCTCGTCGCGAAGAGCCACGAGGCGTTCCTCGCTCAAATAGTCCGTATGGACGTAGGACTGGTAGCCCCCGTCGGGGTCGCCCTTGTAGTACTCGGCGACTTCCGTGTAATCGACCTCACGCGAAAACAGCCTGTCACCCGTCTTCTCGAAGGTGTACACCCACAGGCCGGGCGTCCCAGGCTCCGGAACCGCGCGGTCATAGTAGGGGGTTCCCGGATACGTCGTGATGATCGTGAGGTCGAAGTCATCCGGCCTAGCGGCCATCAGCCAATCGCGGGTCTCACGGACGGTCTCCTCGGACTCCCCAGGGTGGCCGATAGACATGAGAGCCTTCACCTTGAGCCCGTGGCGCCGCGCCGTCTCGAGCGCGCGCGTGTTTTCCTCGCGCGTCGCCCGCTTGTTGATGTTCTGGAGGATGCGGGGGGAGCCCGACTCGAACCCCGTCAAGATCCAGCGGAAGCCCGCCTCGCGCATGGAGCGGGCCTGCTCGTCCGTGAAAAGCTGGGATTTGACGAAGCCCCGGAGGCGGAACTCAACGCCCAACTCTCGCTGAAGGGCCTTGATACCCTCCATCAGCTCGACCATTTTGAGGTTGACGTTAAGCTCGTCATCGTAGAGCATAAAGCCGCGCACCCCGAGGTCGCGGTGCATCCGCCGCATCTCCTCGACGACGCTCGCCGTGGAACGCATGCGGACGCGCCGCAAGGACGGGGATTCGCGGCCGCCGCAAAAACCACACTCAAACGGGCAGCCCAACTGGGCGATGAGAGAGAGGGCCCGCAGGCCGTCGATCTCGTAGCGGTAGCTTGCGACGTCGACCAAGTGCCGCGCCGGGAATGGGAGGACGTCGAGGCGCTCATTGCTCAAAAAGAGCGGCGAGCGCGGCTCGTCGGCGTCGATGAACGGCGGGGCATTCTCCTCCAGCGCGGCGAAGACCGCCTCTTCTCCGTCGCCGGCCACGAGCACGTCGAAGAGGCCGCGGAGCTTGTCGTAAGCCGCGGTGGCCCGCCCCGGAGCCCCGCGCGCCGCCTCTCGTTTGCGCGCGGCGTTGACCAAAGTGACGTGAGGTCCCCCGAGGACGAAACGGGACTCCGGGCGCCGGCCCCGCATGGCCCGCAGGATTTTCGCCGCGGCGGGAAGCTGCGGCGTCGTGGCGGTGATCCCAAAGGCGACGGCCGGAGAGGAGGCCGCGTAAAGCGCGGCGACTTCCTCGAAGTTGGCGATGCCGGAGAGGTCAAGGAGATCCACCTGCCAACCCGCCTTTTCGAGTGCCGCCGCCACCTTGAGGACGCCCAGGCTCATGAAGACCCTTTCGTCGAGGAGAAAGACGGAGGGCGGTATGACGAGGCAGACCGTCTTTTTCACGCCGTTGTCATATGGGGGAGGCAATTTCACATATTATCACATTATGTTAGAGTCTATGATTCATGCGGCCTGGCGCCATCTCCACTAGATCGAGCCAGCGCGCGAAGCTTGGCGCGATCCTCGCGCTGGCCTTCCTCTCAAGGCTCGGCTATGACGGCTACCTCTACTTCCATCATTTCGCGAAAGATCCATCGGCCGCGGCCCGCTACGCCGGCCCGGACGGCTACTGGGCTCTCAGCCTCGGCGTCCTTAAGAGGGGAGAGTATGCCTTCGCGCCGGGCCGCCCGGAAACGGGCCGGGAGCCGCTCTATCCCATGGTTCTCGCCGCGGTCGAGTCGATCTTCGGGACCTCCTACTGGCCGGGCCTGTTCCTCAACGCACTGTTCGGCGCCCTGACATCCTGGCTGCTCTACCTCCTCGCCTTGCGCCAGACGGCGAACACCTCCGTCGCTCTGCTCGCGGCCCTGCTCGCGGCGCTTGATCCCGAATGGGTCTTCTGGTCTGGCATGCTCTACCGGGAAACCTTCCTGACATTCCTGCTCGCTCTCTGGCTCCTTCTCGACGCCCGCGCCCAGATGGCGCCGACGCCGGCTCTCTATGCGGGGATGGGAGCCGCCTTCGGGGCGCTCGCCCTCTGTCGCTCTCCGTTTATTCCCTTGGGCGCGGCCTATGTCCTTCTCGCCGCAAGCAGGCTTCCTCCGGCCGCGTGGCAGCGGACTCTCGGAACCTTCGTCCTCACGGCGACGCTTTTTCAGATCCCGTGGGTGATCCGCAACGAGCGCATCACCGGGCATTTCGTGCCCGGCGCGTCGATCGGCGGATTCCATGTCTACGCCCCGCTGCGGATCGACTACTCGAAACCCGAAATGCCGGTGGGGACGGAGCTCAACGATCCCCTGGTCCAATCCCTCAACAAGTCCGGGCTGAGTCCGGAGCAGAAGGATCGCATCTATTACGCCGCCGCCTGGAAGATCATCCGCAGGCGTCCCTTGCTCTTCCTCGACACGTTCCGAATCAAGGCCGCCAAGCTCTGGCGACCGTATCCGCATCCGGAATGGCGCCTCAACTATCCCCACAGCTTTCGCGCGATAGAGTTCCTGGGACTCCTAAGCAATCTGCCGCTATGGCTTTTGGGGCTTGCGGGACTGTGGCTCATGAAGCGGCAAGGCCGCGATATCTTACTTCCGGCCGCGGTCCTGGCCGTGATGACCGTCATCTACGGCGTTTTCTGGGGGGCGGCGCGCTTCCACGCCCCGCTCGTCGCAGCCCTCATCGTTCCCGCGGCCTTAGCCGCCCTGCGCCTCAAAGAGGCGTCGGCGCCTTGATCGTTCCAGCTCTTGTTTCCCATCAATTGCTCGTCTATTTTTTGATTTAATCTCCGCGGATGCCCCCGGCCAAGGACAACAGGCAGCTCCCGCGCGCGCTTATCGGCACGAGCCCAGCCGGCATTCTCGCCCATAAAGCCATCGTCTACTGGCTTCCCGTGCTCTATTTCCTTATCTCGTCCTTGTTTTATCTGCGCACCTACGACTCGGCGCAGGTCAAGATCACGGTCATGCAGATGGGGGGGGTGGCGCTCCTGGCCCTGTGGGTCGCGCGCCTGCTCGAGGCCCGGGGAGCGGCCTTCACCAAGGATGACCTCGTCTGCCTCTCTCCCTTCCTAGCCTACTTGACCGTGGGCATCCTCTCCTTCATCCACGCGCCCTATCTCATGGCGTCCGTGGACTTTTTCCTGCGGCATTGCTTCTTCATGATCGCGGCCCTGGTCGTCATCTACGAGTTCGAGGCGGAGGCCGTCAAGCGCCTGACGCGGTGGCTTATCGCCGCCGCCTGGGTCGCCGTCGGCTACGGCGCCCTGCAATGGTTCGACGCCAAATTCTTCCCTCCCGGCATCGGCAACGGCATCGACCCCTTTATCTGGCGCGGAGCCTTCGGCAACCGCATCTTCTCGACCTACGGCAACCCCAACTTCTTCGCGGACTTCCTCGTGATCGTTTTCCCGATCCTTCTCTTCGAGGCCTTCAAGACGCGAAGCTGGAAGCACGCGCCGCTGATCGCGCTTCTCGCCTTCGATCTCGTCGAAACCTACACGAAGGGCGCCTGGGTCGCCTTCGGGATTTCTCTGATCCTGGCCGCGGGCATCGGCTTCGTCTATTTCGAGGATCAGATCCGCGCCTTCAAGCGCTGGATCATCGGGGGCGTCGCGGCGGGGCTTCTCGTCTTCGGGGGCGTTTTTATGAGGGACATCGAGGCGCGGCTAGGCTCGGTCAACTTCCGCCTCTTCACGTGGGAAGCCACTTGGGAAATCATCATGACGCAGCCGTGGATCGGCACCGGCATCGGAAGCTTCCCGCCCTGCTACCCGGCTTACCGCCGGCCGCCGATCTTCCACATCGAGGGCAAGCATAACACGGAGACGGACCATGCCGAGGACGAATACTTGGAGGAAATTCTCGACAACGGCATCCTGGGCTTCGGCGTCTTCATCTGGCTCATCGCGAGCACCGTCTGGGTGGGACTCAAGTCGCTGCGCCGGCTGGTCACGACCTTCAAGCTCAAGGACGGCCGCCCGCCGCCCGAGGCCTACGAGCTCGCGGGCTACCTCGTCGCTTTTGTCGGCATGCTCGCCCACAACTTCTTCGACGTCAGCATGCGCTTCGTCTCCTCGGGAGTCTACCTGGGCCTCCTTTCGGGGGTCATCGTCAACATGTCGCGGGGCCGGGCTCTCTACGAGCTCCACCGCCTGCGCGACGAGGAAGCCCGCGGGAGCTCCCCCGCGCGGCCGGCCGCCGCGCCGGAGCCGGCCAAGCCTTCCTCCCTCAAGCTGATCTCTGAATTTCTCATCTGGCCCATGAGAATCGCGGGATGGGGAGCGCTCCTCTACGTCATCTTCGTCAAACCCGGGCATTCCGATCCGGGCCACTTCCGCGGCATCATCGGAGATTTCAACCACCTCCAAGGGCCCGTCGACCAGCTCGCTCTGGGAGGCGAAATCCTTCAATGGTATCTTTCCTGGGCCGTGCTTCTCGCTTGCGTCCTTGGGCTGGGCTATGTCTTCGCGCGCCTCATTTTTCTCTCCGAGAACCCGATCGTCCCCGCGGTCATCGCGCTCTCCCTGTGGCCTCTTTACACCTTTTGGGGCTACTTCAAGGCCGACATCCACCATAACATGGCGATCTATCTGTCCAAGCAACGCAACTGGAACGCCGCCATCAAGAACTACAACGACGTGACGCGCCTCAACCCCTATTTCCCCATGTCGCGTTACTTCCTGGGAAACGTCTTCACGGACCGATTCTCCATGGATAAGGTCTACAACCCGGGATGGGGGGACAAAGACAACGTCCCACGAGACGACTACGAACGGGCGCTCGCGTCCTACGACGGCCTGAGGCGCCTCGCCCCCAACTATGTGCAGATGCACTACCAGGTCGGCGTCCTCCACATGAAGAGGGCTGATTGGGCCGCGCGCCAGGGCCGCGCGGCGGAGGCCAGGGAGTACCTCCAGAAGGCCCTTAACCGCTTCCAGCTCTACTCGGCCATCGATCCCGTCTACGGCCCCTCCTTTTACCGGCAGGCGCAGATCTACATGATCGAGAAGCGCTACTCGGACGCGGCGCGCGTCCTCAAGTCGTATCTCTATGCGCCCCAGTGCGCGGTGAGCCCGTCCTTGATTAAAAAGCCCTTTCTCCGGCGCACCATTCTCTCCTACCAGAAATACTACGATGAGCCCGGCGTGCCCTACCCCGTGCACCTGCACCCCGAGGCCGAGGGCTTCACGGCGCTCGGGAACGCTTATTTCTTGATGGGCGATTGGAGGAAGGCGCAATGGGCCTACAACCGCTCGCTCGCTCTCGACCCGAACTTCTCCGGCACCGCGAGGAATCTGCAGACCCTCTATCAAAAGGCGAGAGACGCCCATCGCCTCAAGGCGTACCGGCCCGCTGGATCGACCGTCACGGTCTATGAAATCACGCCGGCCAAGGCCTGACCGAAGGCCGGGGCGCCTCCTTTTTTTCGTCTCCGTCCTCCTAAGTTCCATTCTCCGGGCGCCGCGCGCGGCGCTCCCGCCCGACTCCCTGGTCTTCGGCGTCATGCAGGCGGAGATGGACCGCTCGATGAAGCGGCTCAAGCTGAAATCCTTTGGTCCTCCTTATTTCATCGCCTACCGTCTCGAAACCGCCGATCAAGCGGAGACCGAATCGTCGATCGGGGGAGAGATCTCGCGCAGCCGCTCCTTCACCTCGACTCTCTACGTCGAAGTGCGCTACGGCGACCGCCGCTTCGACAATACGGACCTGCGCTACCGGGGATGGCATGATTCGGGCTCGCTCAATCCCGACCTCCTCAGCCGCAAGATCTGGTGGCTGACGGACGAGGCCTACAAAGGCGCGGTCGCCGGCTATCTACGCAAGAAAGCCCGGAGGCTCGATCACCCCGAGGAGTCGCGGCTTGACGACTTCTCCGCGGAACCGCCCGTCAAGGCCTCCCTCCGGCCCCGCGGCCCAAGGCTCGCTCCGGAGAAGTCCTCTCGGCTCGCACGCCTCTTGAGCTCCGTCCTCTTGAACGCTCCCGAGGTCTACACCTCAAACGTGCAGATCGTCGAGAGCCGCAGCAGGCGGTACCTGCTGACAAGCGAGGGGACGCGCATCGCCACGCCGACGGAAAACCTGCCCGATTTCCTCATGGCGTCGGCCTTCAGCAGGGCCGGCGACGGCATGGGCGTCTCGGACGAGCTTGCCTGGACTTTCCGGGGCCTTAAAAGCCTTCCCCCGCAGGCGGTCCTCCTCAAGGCGATGGACCGGCTCGCCTCGGAGACGAAGCAGAAAAGCCTCGCGCCGCTCCAGCCTCCGGCCGCCGCGCCGGCGCTCCTTGACCCTGAATTTACCGGAGTCCTTTTTCATGAAGCTCTCGGGCACAAACTCGAAGGGGAGCGCCAGCGCGATCCTGACCAAAGCCAAGTCTTCAAGGATCTGGTCGGCAAGCGGATCATCCCGCGCTTCTTGAGCCTTATTGACGACCCGACTCTCGCATCCTTCGCGGGGACGCCGCTTCACGGGCACTACGCCTACGACGATGAGGGGGTCCCCGCGCAGAAGGTCGTCCTTGTCGATCACGGCATCCTTAGGAATTTCCTCATGTCGCGATGGCCCATCCAGGGCTTCCCTCATTCCAACGGCCACGGCCGCGCCGACGCGTACAGCCGTCCCACGGGGCGCATGGCGGTGCTCATCGTCAAAGCGGAGCCTCCCACTCCCGTCAAGACCCTCCGCGACGAACTTCTCAAGATCGCCCAGGATCAAGGAAAGCCCTATGCCTTTTATCTCGTCGGCTCCTTCGGGGGCGACAACTTCACGTCGCGCGAAGCCCCCCAGACGCTCCAGGTCCAGCCGCGGCTCATCTACCGCGTCAACGCGAAGACCGGGGCCATGACGCTCGTGCGGGGAGTGCGGATGGTAGGGACGCCCTTGGCGGTCCTCAACCGCATCGTCGCGGCCGGAGACGACGCGACGCTCGCCAACGCGTATTTCTGCGGCGCCGAGTCGGGCTTCGTCTCCGTCTCCCAGATCGCCCCCAGCGTGCTCCTATCCCAGGTTGAGCTTCAAAGGACGCCGGAACACCGTGCCCGCCCGCCCATCCTGCCGCCGCCGGCCCCCGGAAAGCGATGAGGCTGTCGATCCCGCTTCTCCTCTTGCTCCACGCGCCGGCGCCGGCCGCGGCGGCGCCGCAGTCCGCCGCCCGGAACGACCCCTTGGCGGACGCGGTCGTCAAGGAGATGGACCGGGCGCTCTCGGGCATCTCGCTGCCGGGCTATCCCAAGCCCTACTTCATCGGCGTCAACGTCTACGACATCGAGGGGACCCGCGAGATCTGCAGCCAAGGCCCTCGTTACTTCAAGGACCGCTACGCGGAGAGATCGGCCACCCCGGACGTGAGAGTGGGGAACTACGCCTTCGACAACCAGCCCCTGGCGCCGCCCGATCGCTACGTTTCCGCGGGGCTCGACATGAACGCCGGGGAGGGGCCGTTGCGCCACGCCCTCTGGCTCACGTTCGACGCCGCCTATAAGAACGCCGCGACCTCCTATCTCCGAAAGGAGGCCAATGACGTCCTTCGTGGGAAAGCCGAATATGACACCGATGATTTTACCCGCGAAGCGGTTGTCCCAAGCACGATGCCCGTCGCCCGTCCGGCATGGAGCGACGGCGCCCTCGACCGCCTCTGCCAGGCCGCCGCAGCGCCCTTCTCCGGCGCTCCATGGCTTTTGAGCGGCACGAGCTCTGTCGATTTGTCGCGCAGGCGCCTGCGCCTCTTCGACACCGAAGGCCGGCGGCTCGCGCTCGACCAGGACGTCGTCGATATCGAGATCTCCGCCGTGGCCCTCTCCTCGGGCGGGGTGCGGGTCGAGGCCTTGCGCCGCCACGTGGCCGTGACGCCGGCCGGTCTCCCAAGAGCGGCGGCGCTGAGATCAGAGTCGCGGGCCATGATCGCGGACATCGAGGCCCTGCGCGTCGCGAAAACAACGTCTCCCTTCGCCGCGCCCGCGATTCTTGATCCGGACGCCGCGGCCGCCGTCGTTTTCGCGATCGAGAGCCGCCTGAGCGGAGAGGCCGTGCGCGACCCTCATGGGACGCAAATCTTCATGGGGAAGCTTGGCAAGCCCGTCCTCGACTCCGATTTCAGCCTGACGGACGATCCGGGTCTTAGCGCGTTTGGAGGACGGAGCCTCGCGGGCCATTACGAAATCGACGACCAGGGCATTCCCGCGCAGACGATCCGGCTCATCGATCACGGCGTCCTCAAGGCCTTCCTGCTGTCGCGCTATCCCGTCCTCGGATTCACCCGCTCCAACGGCCACGGCCGCGCCGCCCCGGGCTATCTGCCCGTCGGCCGGCCGGGCGTCGCGGTCTTCACATCCAGCCGCCCGCTTTCCGGCGCCGCCCTCTTCGACCGCCTGCGCCGCGAGTGCGTCCGTCGCGGCAAGCGCTACGGACTCTGGGTGGTCCAGGCGCGCCGATTGCGCCAGGAAAAATCCGTTGAAGGCCACGGCTCCATCCGCATTCTTCCGGGCAAGGTCTACCTTGTCAACGCGAAGACCGGGGCCAAGACTCTCGTGCGGGGGCTCGACGTGGTGGGAACCCCGTGGTCCCTTCTCTCTTCGATCATCGCGGCCGGCGACGACCCGCGCGCCTCCGACTTCATCGATGACGGAGTCCCTTCGAGCGTCGCGGCGCCGAGCCTTCTTTTCGGCGAGATTGAACTCCAGCGCTCCCGGGAAACCCCGGAACGCCCGCCCATCCTGCCGCCGCCCTGATCGCGGCCGTTATAAAGATATAATGGGGAGCTAAATGAATGGATAGGCAACAGCTTGTCCGGCGGGCCGGCGTGGCGGGCGCCGTTTTTTTGTCGGCCGTCATCCTCGCCCTCGTTTTCCTTGCGCATCTAGACGGTTGGATTCTTGAGGCCGCGACGACCGGTTCCTTGGGCACCCTTAAAACCCTCGAAACCGTCCGCGGCTTTCCCTTGGTGGATGTGGGCGTCGAATTCAGCGGGCTCCTGGCAAAGAGCCTTGGCGCCAAGGGCTCAAACAGTCCGCATCCCGCGCCGATGCCGGTCTTCCGAGGGGAGGCCTGTTCCAACTCGGGCGAAACGGCCAAGACCCATCGGCGGACCGGCGCGCCGCTCCCGCCCGCCGGTCCGCATTCGGCGACGGGGGACACGCCCCTTCACCGGGCGGCGCTCATGGGGCGGCAGGAATTCGTCGATTATCTCCTGGCCCATGGGGCGGGAGTCTCCGCGCGCAATATCTACGGGGAGACGCCCCTTCATCTGGCGGCCTACGGCGCGGCGAAGGACGGCCGCTACACGGATGCGATCACGGATCTCGTCAAGCACCGCGCCGACCTCCTCGACCAAGACAACGCCGGCTGGACGCCGCTCCATCACGCCGCCGCCGCGGGGAAGCTCGATATCGTGAAAGCCCTCATCGACGCCGCCCCCGCGAAAGCCCAGGAGGAGATCGCGGCGAAAGATGGGGAGTGCGAGCCGCCGCTCTACTACGCGGCCTTTGCCGGTCATGAGGATGTCGTGAGCTACCTGATGGACAAGGGCGCGACGATCACCGACTTCGCGAGCCACGGCGAGGAGCCCTTGGGACGCATCGTCTGCGGACAGTCCAAGGACAAGAATTGCCCCAAGGACAAGATCCTCAAGCTCCTTCTTAAAGGAACCAAACTCTCGACGGATTAGGGCTCGTTACGAAAGAGCCTATCGCGGCAGCAGGCCCTCGACGCAACCCGTCACGGAGGGGGAAAGAGGGTCCTCCGCCGGCCCGAAGCGCGCGACGACCCGACCGACGCCGTCCACGATGAATTTCGTGAAGTTCCAAGCGATCGCCCCCGCCTTCTCGGATTCCTTCGTCAGGTAGGCGTAGAGGGGGTGGATATCCTCCCCTTTTACGTTGATCTTGGAGAAGAGATCGAAGCTCGCGGAGAAGCGCGTGCGGCAAAATTCCTTGATCTCGGCGTCCGCCCCAGGCTCCTGGTGGCCGAAATCGTCGGAGGGAAAAGCCAAAACCCTGAGCCCTCTGCCGCGGTAGGCTTGATAAAGTTTTTCGAGCGACGCGTACTGCGGGGTGTAGCCGCAAAGGGAGGCGGTGTTGACGATGACGAGCGCGCGGCCTTTATACTCGGCGAGGGATTTTTCCTCCCCGTCGATATTGGAGGCGACAAAGGAATAGAGCTTCCCGGCGTCCGTCTTTGTCCTGCGTAGCGTCATGAGAGCGGCCTCCTTGATTCGAGCGGCGCGGTCCCTGGCCCCGAAGAAAAGCCCAGCGGCGCGCAACATGAAGCCGCCTCCTCCGGATGCCATGAGTCTCATTTTACTAGAATTTCGCCGGTGCCTCGCCATAGGAATCGAGCCGTCTTCCTCGACCGCGACGGAGTGCTCGTCAAACACATCCATTATCTCTCCAGGCCCGAGCAGCTCTCGCTGATGCCTGGGGCGGCCCGGGCCATCCGGCGATTGCGCGCGGCGGAGTTCAAGGTTATTCTCGTCACGAACCAATCCGGAGTCGGGCGCGGCTACTTCAGCCTGCGACAGCTTCACAAGATCCACCGGCGCCTGCGCGAGATGCTGACGCGCGGGAACGCCAAGCTCGACGCGATCTACTACTGCCCTCACGCCCCGGCGTCGAAGTCCCGGGCCTGCTCCTGCCGCAAGCCCGCCGCCGCGCTTTTTAAAAGAGCCGCCAAACGCTTCGCCATCGACCTCAAGTCGAGCTTTGTCGTGGGGGATTCCACCTCGGACATCCAGGCCGCCCGCAACATCGGGGCGACGGCGATCCTCGTTAAGACGGGCTATGGCGGCTCGGACGGCCGGCATCGCGTCGAGGCGGACAAGACCTGCCGCGACCTCGCCTCCGCCGCGCGATGGATCGTCTGTTTTCCGTAGCTCTCCGTGGCCTCCTTGATCCGAGGGCGCCGCAACGGTTCCTCTGGACGATGGCTCAATGCGACCATCCTGGGGACGGGTCTCGCGAGCCTTTTCGCCGACGCGAGCCACGAAATGGCGACGGCGGCGCTCCCCGCCTTCCTTGCCTCCCTGGGCGCGGGCTCGGCGGCGCTGGGGCTCATCGAAGGGATCTCCGACGGGCTCTCAAGCCTCGCGAAACTTCTCTCGGGGCGCTGGACGGACGGCCTTAAACGGCGCAAGCCCCTGGCCGTGCTGGGCTACGCGGTCACAGCCCTCGCGATGGCGAGCGTCTCCCTGGCGAGGTCCTGGCTTGACGTCCTCGCCGCCAGGGTGACGGGCTGGATCGGGCGCGGCGCCCGAGGCCCCGTTCGCAACGTCCTTTTAACGGAGGCGACGGCCCCCGAGAGCTACGGCAGGGCCTTCGGCATTGAGCGGGCGATGGACAGCCTCGGCGCGTTCTTAGGGCCCCTGCTTGCGCTTTCCGCGATGCGCGCCTGGGGACTTCGACCGACCTTCGCCTTGAGCTTGATCCCCGGACTTCTTGCCGCCTTGACCTTCGCGCTTCTGGTCCGGGAAAAGCCGCGCGAAATCCGCGCGACGCGGCCGGGGCTGCGGCTCTCCGCTCGATCTCTTCCCGCGCCCTACAAGCGCTTCCTTGCCGGCGTAGGGCTCGCCGGCGCCGGCGATTTCTCGAACACGCTCCTTATTTTATGGGCGACGCAGGCTTGGACCCCGCGGCTTGGAACGGCGAAGGCCGCCGCGCTCGCCGTGCTCTTCTACGCCGGCTACAACGCCGTCTACGCGCTTTCCTGCTACGCCGCCGGCGCCCTGGCGGATCGTTGGCCCAAGAAGGCCGTGCTCGCGTCCGGCTATGCGCTCGCTGCCATCCCGGCAACCCTTCTTCTGGCGCCCGGCGCGGGCTATGCCAAATTCGCTCTTGTTTTCGGTCTTTCGGGGCTTTATATGGGCTTCTGGGAAACAGTCGAGGGAGCCGCGGCGGCCGAGATCCTGCCGCCGGAGAAACGGGAACTGGGGTTCGGGAGCCTGGCGGCGGTCAATGGATTGGGGGATTTCGTATCAAGCGCCGTCGTGGGAGGGCTCTGGGCCATGAGCCCCGCCGCAGCGATGTCGTTTGTGATCGCGACCTCGCTTTCCGGGTCCGCCAGCATTTTCTCATCCATAAATGAGCCTGAAGGTCGTTGACGTTTTGCGTTGCTATTGGATCCGTCTCCTTGTCGGTTGTCGTTGTTCCGCCTGATTAAAAGAACAGCCGTTAGCCCTGGGGAAA
>JAJZAK010000052.1 GCA_021799485.1 bacterium
CTATGCCCACTTAAGCTACGTCTATATGCATCGCCAAAACGGCGCGCAGGGCGGGCTCGGCGTCAGGTTCTAAACGACAAAGCCGGGCCTGAATTCAGGCCCGGCTTTTCGCCGCTTGGAATGCGGCACGACCGAAACTGACGGCTATTGCGGCAAGAGGTCGTTGCACTGCGGCATGGGAGTGCAACTGTACGGAGCCACCCCCGATTGCGGCGGCAACGACACCGTAACGGTATAGCAGCCATAATAGGCCGGGCACGTGGTGCCGCCAGTCGATCCTGTCCCATAGGTATTCACATTGGTACGAGCAAACATGGCGGTCCAGTTGGGTTGGAGACCCGTCCCATCGACCACATTAGTAACAGTAAAGTACTTCATCATCGGCAGGTTCTCACTGAAGTCCGTGACATCCGGAAGAGTCGCCAAGCTTGAGGCGGACCCCTGCTGGCAGTTGTTCCCCTCATCCGCGCTTGGGAAATACGCACCGCAACGGGACAACGTTTCCTCTTCGCCTGTCTTTAAAGTATCAATGAAGTTCGTCAACTCGGCGAAGCGGCCGCGTTCCACGACTCTGAAGTACTGGGGCAGCGCGATCGCGGAAAGGATGCCAATGATGAGAACGACTACCAGCAATTCAACAAGAGTAAAGCCTGCCTGACTTTGGCGAAACCCTGTCGTTTTATTTTTCATAGCCGATCTTAATCCTCCTCGGGAAGAAAACCTCTTTCCCACATGAACTCATCATAGCTTTTCCACCTGGTAATTGGATGGAGAAAATCTGAACAAATTGTGAACTGTGAAATTCACCGCTCAGGAATCAGTATACTTTCGAAAGCCTGATTTTGTGAGGCAAAAGCTCGTGTCCCGTCCCTGGAATCTCTGGGTGGCCGGGATTTTGGTTTCGTTGTTAGCTGCCGTCTACTCCCTGGCGGCACGCTCGGTTCCTTTTTGCCAGAGAGCGGACGAGGCCGTTTTTATTCTCATCGGGCGAGCCCTGCGCTCCGGACAAGCTCCAACAAGCGTCGACCCCCTTCCGGGATACCCGCTCCTGTTGGCTTTCCCCGACTGGCTTCTGTCGCCGCATTGGGGATGGTATTGGATCTTGGGCGTGATTCCCTCCCTGCTGACCGTCACACTGATATGGCGGCTCTATTCAAGGCTTCTGCCCCCGAAAACCGCCCTCGCCGCCTTTCTTCTTTCCGCGTTCCATCCCTTGATGACGTCGTTTGCGGGAGCCGTCTTGCCGGACATCCTCTATACGGGATTGGCGATCCTCGTTTTCCTGCTGGCGGATCGATCCGCGCGGACGAAGAACGCTCCCGTCGCGCTTCTTGCCCTTGCGGGTGCCCTGGCGGCTCTCGTCCGCCCCGAAGGCGCCTGGCTCGTCTTATGCGCGGGGATGGTCCTGTGCCTGGGCAATCGCATCAAGGAAGCGCTTCTTTTCGGGGTCTTTTCCCTCGCGCCGGACGCGCTATGGCTCTTGCGCGATATGCGACTGCATCACCAATTAACGGGCTACGCCTCCCATTGGCGGGCGCAAGCATCCGCCGCGGCAGGGACGCAGTGGCATATCGCCGCAGCATGGCTGGCAGATATCCTTGGCCAGACGTTCTGGGATATCCCGGCGTTGTGGCCCAGGGCGCTCCGGCTGTTGCTAGGAATCGCGGCCCTTCTCGCCTGTATCCGCGGAGCGCGCGTCTTGCTGGCTTCCTCGCGCGATCCACATTCGCGCCGATTATGCTTTGGAATCGCCGCTTATCTCATCGGGCTCTTCTGCCTTCATCTCACGTGGACAGCCATTGCCCCGCGCTATTTCCTTCATTTCCTTCCATTTCTCTGGCTTTTCGTCGTAGCCGGCCTCGACTTTCCGACTCTCCGGCTAAGAAACCCGGCCTTGATCCTTGGCGGGATCATCTTCATCAGCTTTCTCGCCTCCGACCTTCGCTTGGCGCGGCCAGGGCTCTCATCTCCGCGTGGCGCGGCCCTTCCCAAGACGATTTCATGGATCGACAACAATACGCCTCCGACCGCCGTCTTTCAAAGCCTTGTTTGGCCAACACTGCGGCTTTTGGCGAATAGAACGGCATACCCTTCCGGAACCGTCCCGTTGCGCGACTACTGGATGAGCGCCATTTTAAGCCGGGGCATTTCCTATATTCATGTCATCGACATCATCCCAGACGGCTTCTTCACCCCGGAGATGGCGGAGACCGTCCGAAGCGAAAGACATTGGGCCCAATCGAGCCCCTACATCAAGAAGGTTTTTGCCTCTCTTTCCGAACGTTCCATGATCTTCAAGGTTTCTCATCCCGATCCACGCCGCTACTTGAGCGCCATGAACCTTCTTCAGAGGGCCGTCGACCGACTGGCCAAGGGACAGAACGTCGAGCAAGTCCGGCACGAGCTCATCGAGAGCGCGAAGATCGAGCCTTCCCTATCCGCCCCCTGGCAGATGCTCGCGGGCATTGAAAGGAATCCCCAAAAAAGACTTGCCTATTTGGAAAAAGCCGCCGCCGCCGAACCGGAATCGAGGCCGATTCGCGCAGCCATGGAATCCGCCCGCCACGCCCTGGTAATCGAGGGCGCGCACACGCGCCATGGCAGGGCCTTCCGGGATCCATTATAATTGGACGTCGCCCTCATGCCCCGGATCCTCGCCGTCGACGACGACCCCAAGATTCTAGAGGCGATCGAAAAATCGCTGTCGCTCGGTCGCATTCCCTTTGTTTTGACGCCCTGCCGGGATCCCTCGCGCGCCGTCGCGGAGGCCGTGAAGCTCAAGCCCGATCTTATTCTTCTCGACATACGCTTGGCGGGCCAGGACGGCCGCGCCGTCCTCAAAGCCCTCAAGACACACGCCGTGACAAAGCCTATTCCCGTTATTTTTCTGACGGGCCTCGCCGCCGAGGGAGACAAAGTCCTCGGCCTCAACATGGGCGCGGACGATTATGTCGCCAAGCCTTTCGGCGCGATGGAGCTCGTCGCCCGCATCGAGGCCGTACTGCGCCGCTACGCCCCCGCCCCGACGCCTGCCGGCGGCGCCTCCTCCCCAAAACGGCGCTCGAACCTGCTCATGGACGCCGAGAATAGGACCGCCCAATTCAACGGCCGACCGCTGCGCCTCCAGCCGCGCGAGTTCGAGATCCTCTATCTTCTCTCCTCGAACCCCGGCCGGACGCTTGGGCGCGTCTTTCTCATCGAAAACAGTTCCTCCTACGGCATGCCCGTCTCGACCCGAAGCCTCGACACTCATATCAAAAATATCCGCAAGAAGCTGGGCTCACATGGCGCCGCCATGATTGAAACGGTTCCAAAGACGGGCTATCGATTCAATGCCTGATCGCCGAAGCTCCTACTTCGTCTTCCAGGGGCTTTTCATGTCGGTCCTGCTCCTTATCTTCATCTACGGCGTGCCGCAGCATGGGCCGGGTTGGCATGAACGCTTCGCCTCTCTGGCCGCGATTCTCGGCACGCCGCTCGTTCTTATCCGCATCATCCCCATGGATGCTCTTTCCTCCTGGGGGTTTCAGGCCGCCCTTTTCGTGGGAGACGCGGCGGTCGCTTCCGTCGCTCTGCAATGGGCCCAAGCCGGAGCCAATCTCTACCTGATCTACGTTCTCTTGATATTCGGGACGGCGCTTTCACGGAGCCTGCTTCAGAGCCTTTTCATCGCGCTTGTCAGCTCGATTCTTTTTTTCGCGAAGTCTTATCGCCCCGGGGCCGCCCTCTCACAGCCGACCGGGTTCTGGCTCCAGTTCTTCTTCATCTGGGTCGCGGCATGCTTGATGGCGTTATTATCGGCCGACGCGGAACGCGCCCAGAGCGAGGATCGGCGGACCTACGAAAAGCGCCTCGTGGACGCCGAGAGGCTTTCTTCCCTTGGCCAGATGGCGGCCGAGGTCGCCCATAAGATCAAAGCCCCGCTCACGACGATCATGGTGAACGCCGAGTACGCCTCCGCCAAGACGCGGGCGCCGGGCCTCACGAAGGTCCTGGGAGAAATCCGTGAAGAAGCGGCGCGTTGCGGCGAAATCCTCAAGGACGTCCTGAACTTGGGACGCATCGAGGAGCTGGATTTGGACCCGACGGATTTCGCCCAATGCGTCCGATCCGCGCTTCGCGCGGCCGGCCCTCAAATCAGGAAATCCCGGCTTAAAATCGACGAGTCGGGCCTCGAAACCCCCGCACGCGTCGCCGGCGACAAGACGATGATCGCACAGGCCATTTCCGCTCTCCTTCAAAACGCCATCGAGGCGTCGCACAACGGAGGGATCATCCGGCTCCAGCTTGTTAAATCACGCCGGCCGCTCATCAGGCGCGACATCTGGAAGATATCCTTTCAAGACCGGTTCTACCGGCTGACGATCATCGACTCGGGAAGCGGCATCGACCCGAAGGACCTGCCCAATCTCTTCAAGCCTTTTTTCACGACCAAGAAAGACGGCACGGGCCTCGGCCTTGCCGGCGCGCTGCGCATCATCCAAAAGCATCGTGGAACCATCGAAGCCTCGAGCCTCGGCCGAGGTCTTGGCGCGCGCTTCGTCGTGACCATCCCGGCGCTCAACGGGAAAGCTCTTTAGACTATTTCGACCAGTCCGGCGTAATGCTCGATCCCGGAAGCGAGACGAGCCGATGGGGCGCCGAGCCGTCGCCATCCATCACGTAGATCTCATAGCGCCCCGAGCGATCGCTGCTAAAGGCGATGAATCGCCCGTCCGCCGACCACCGGGGATCCTCGTTGGAGCCTTCGCCGCGAGTGATTCGCGCCGGCTGCCGACCCGCCATGTCCGTAAGAAAAATATCGATCGGGTCCTCGGGGATTTCCCGGCCAGCGAAGGCGATCCATTCGCCCGTCGGGGCCCACGAAGGGGAATCGCACCAGTTGAGCGCTGTGACCTTCGTGGAGCGGAGGGTCAGGAGGTCAAGAAGATAGATCTCGGGGTTGCCGGCCCGGTCGCTCACGAAGGCGGCCTGGCCGCCGTCGGGGGAAAAGGTCGGCGAGCTGTCCGCGCCTTCCGGATGTGTCAGCCTCTCCATCTTGCCCGTCTTGAGGAACTTGAGGTAGATGCTGGGCGTGCTTCCCGATGAGACGGTCATCAAGAGCCGGGAGCCATGAGGGGAAAAACCTCCCGCGACGTTGAGGCCCTGGATGTCCGAGAGAAGTCTCACCCGGCCAGTCTCCAGATCCATCTGAAAAAGGTCGGGGTTCTTGTTTTTGTAGCTCGTGTAAACGAGGAAGCGTCCGTCCGGAGAGAAGCGCGGGAGGAGATCCAGGGAAGCGTCATTGGTGAGCCTGGTCAGTCCCGCGCCGTCGTAATCCACGATATAGATTTCTCGATGGCCGGTGGAGTCGTTTGAGAACGCGACGCGGCTTTGGGCGATGCCCGGCTTTCCGGTCAAGGCCATGACGACTTCATCCGAGAGCCGATGGGCGACTCGGCGCAGAGACGCCTTGGGGCCGTGGATCGATTTGCCCACGATCAGGTCGCCGTTCGCCGTCGCGACGAGCCGCGCCTCCAGAGTGACGCCGGAGTTATCCTCGTGCGCCGAGCCGACCAACAGATACGACGCCCCCGACTTGGCCCAGGGAGCCTCGATCTCCCTTATTTTTTTACCATCGTAGATCGGCCCGCCGGTGACGAGGTCAAAATAGCGGCTGAGAAGAAGGTCCGACCGGACGACGTCCCACAGGGCATGGGCCGCAAGGCTATCCTCCTTGCTGGAGGCCTTCTTCGCGGCGAAGGAAGGAAGGCCCAAAGAGACCTTCGAGAGTCCCTTCGCCTTGGCGCCGATTTGAAAGTAGACGTTCTCCTGGGCGGAAGCGGAGACGACGGCAAACGCGGCGGCAAAGCCTAGGGCGGCAAACTTGCAGTTTCTGTCGAGACCGCCGCTACTGCGGGGACTGAAGGTCACCGCTTGGCGGGTTTTGCCGCCGAGCGGTTCTTTTTCGCTCCAGAGGGCTTGGCGCCGGAGAGTTTCTTAAGCTCGACGGACGCGACGCGGGCCTCGGGGCTCTTTGGGAAGTCCTGGAGGATGGAGTTCAGGTATTGGCGTGCCTCCGGGAGCTTGCCCTTCAGATGCGTCAGGCTCAGAGCGTACATCAGCCGGGCTGAGGCCGTTAGGTCGCTTTTAGGATATCGATCAAGGACGAGCGCGAAAGCCCGCCCCGCCTTTTCCCATTGCCTAAGGCCGTAATAGGATTGGCCCAACTGATAGGCCGCCGCGTCCGCCAAGGCCCCTTGGGGGAATTTCTTGAGATAATCCTCGAAACCTTGGGCCGCGAGGATGTAATTCTTGAGCGCCAGGCGGGCCTGGGCGGTCTGATAGAGGGCGCTGGGCGTGGTGGTTTCGGCGAGGAGCTTCTTCTCAAGCGATTTTTGCTCCTCGGCCATGGCTTTCGCCTCTTCGGCGCTCAAAGCGGAACCGATGGAGGCTACGTTCTTGGCCACGGAGACCCTCATGTCGTCAAGCTTGGCCGAAAGATCCTTCATGGTCTTCTGGGTCTCCTGCACCGCATCGGTATAAGAGCCCAGATCGTGGCGCAAATCCTGAATCTCAACGGCGAGATCGGCTTGGTTTGCCTGGAGAGAGGACATCGTCTTGCTCAACGCCCCGATCTCGCGCTTCAAGGAATCGGTCTGGTTTTCGAGATCGTAGACGTCCGACTGAGTCGCGAGACAGCCGCTCAGCATCCCACAACACGCCAAAATCACCCCTATAAGAGGATGATGGCCTCTCATTCGCTGCCGCTTAGGATCGAGACGCCGTTATTGGCCGGCCGGCTGCGCCGTTTCCGGCGTCTCAGCCGCCTGCGCAGGGGCGCTTTCCTCGGTCACCCCGCGACGGCATCGGGCATAGCACGTCTTCGTCTTCTCGGCGCAGGCCAGGTTTTCCTTTCCGTAAGAAATCGTCGCGAGCAGATCGGGGGAGACGCCGAGATTGATGTAATAGTCGCGCACGGCCTTGGCCCGGCGCTGGCCTAGGGCCAGGTTATACTCCTCGGTGCCGCGGGGGTCGCAGTAGCCCGCGATGCGGAACTTGCTTTGCGCATGCGCCTTGAGGTAGTCGGCATTCGCCTTGAGAATAGTCCGGGCCTCGCTCGACAAGTTCGACTTATCGAAGGCGAAATGGATGGTCTTGAGATTAGGGACGACCGCGAAATCCGTCATGCGCAAGCTCGCCTCGGTCAGGTTCTGCTGAACGGGCGGCGTCGAGACCGCGACGGGGGCGGGGGGGGGAGGAGGCGGCACCTGAGTCTGAACTTGCTTGATATTGGGCTTGGAGCAGGCAGAAATAGCCCACAAGGCCGCAACCGCCCCAAGAGCTAGGACGTCCAGCTTCCTTTGCGATTTCATCAGCGCTACCTCCTTGCTTAACTTAAGTGCTTATTTTAAATGAATTTCAACAACCGTTCAAACTTTATTAATACTAGCACATTCCCTGTCGCGCAACACGCGATCGCATCTGCGGGGCGCTTAACGAGTTTGTCAAATTCGACCGACCACGGGGCGCCTGATCCGCGCCTTCTGAGCGAGGGCTTGAGCAAGGCTTTGCCGATAGTCCTTTGAATACGGATCGGCAGCTACCGCGCGGCGCAAATCGGCGATCGCTTCCTCCTTTGATGAGGCGACGGCGCTCAAGGCCGCCCACGCGATGGCCAAATCGGGCTCAAGACGCACGGCGTTGCGTAGCTTCAGGCGAATATAGCGGCGATGCGCCCCCAGGTTTAGCCAGGCGGCAGCAGTCGCTTCCTGGTAAGCCTTCCACGCTTTAAGAAACCGCTCCGGGTGCGGATAGCGAAATTCGTAAACAATGCTCTGATCGTCCTTGCTGAAATAAAGAAGCTTGAAATATTGCGCGTTCTCCGCTTCCCATCCGCCCGCTTCATTGAGAAGCCGCTCATGCTCCGAAGGAATAAAAAATCCGTCCGGCCGGATCGTATGAAGATAGACGTAGTTGATGTGAAAACTCATGAGGCAACCAAGCCATCCATCTCTATTATCCGCCACGCAAGGCGCTTGGCTCCAACGGCCAAAGTGTCTCATTGATTATAAACCTCAACACGCCGTCCATCGAGAGAAAGAGAGCATCATTCCGGCGTTACATTCTGATACAATGCGCCCGTGACCAAGCCGGGGCGCGCGGCCGAACGGACGATCATGCCGGA
>JAJZAK010000003.1 GCA_021799485.1 bacterium
ATGAAATCACGGAGGATGGACCATGCAAGGACGAATCGTCGCTAAGAAAGGATGGTGG
Organism: bacterium; assembly: GCA_021799485.1. Lineage (GTDB taxonomy): Bacteria > Elusimicrobiota > Elusimicrobia > UBA1565 > UBA9628 > JAJZAK01. The sequence goes on from JAJZAK010000003.1 coordinate 59, forward strand.
ATCGGCGGGGGCGCGCTCCTCGCGGCCGTCGGCATCGCCGTCATCTTCGGCTGCGGCGGCGGCGGTGGCACCTCGTCAGGAGGAGGCTCCAGTGTTAAAGCTACGCCATATCAAGAGGCGGATGCCGTAATGTCTTTCTATTTTGGCCAATGGGGTCTAGGATACCTCTATTCCGATAATACAATCCCCTGTGCCCCCGGATCGATGGTTATCTCAGGGGCGAGTTGCAATAATTGCGGTGGTGTTGGGACTGAAAGCGGCGGCGGAACCATTACAATGACGACTTGCGATGCCGGTTCAGATTTCTCCAACACGACATTTTCTTCCGCGACAATCTCCTATGCCTGGACTTTGACGTTCACGGGATCGGGATGTAGCGCTAATGGGTGCTATTCCCACACCGTAACGGCCAGCAATCCAGTAAATATAACGATCGAGGTGCCTCAGCCCAACGGTGGCATGATCAACCAAACCATCTCCTGCTCGTTTTCCCTTACCTTATCAGAACCCCAAAGCACCGGCCCATATTCGTTCACGGGCACAATCTGTGGCCAATCGGCATCCGGGCAATTGTAAATCGGGTGAATTCAGGGACATGCTGAATTTGGGGTGGGTGTTCAGGATCAGCTTAAATTGGACACTTTTGGCTTAAAAACAGCATAGGGGAAAACTGGTGACACCATACTGATTACGGCCGTTTCGGCATAAGGGAAATCCGTATGGTGTCACCGGGTTCCCTCGCGTTCGGCAAGCCAGTCCGCCACCGCGGGGGACAGCGGCATGTCCACGAGGAACTTCAATGGCTGAATTCGACCGTCTCTTCCTCGGCCAGGATCGCGGCAAAACGAAGGGCTTCGTCGATGTCCTCGGAGGCCAGGTAGGGATAATTCTTGAGGATGGAATCCTTCGTCTCCCCGGAAGCAAGAAGGCCCAGGAGCCGGGAAACGGGAAAGCGCAGGTCCCTGATGCAGGGCTTGCCCGAGCAGACGGCGGGATCGACGGTGATGCGCGGGAGGTTCATGACAAATGCAGTGTAACAGTTGTTCCGGTTATCCGCAATGGCCCGCCATGCTCGACGTGCTGCGACCTTGAAATGACGGATGAGGAGCGGATGGCGGATGGTCCCGCTGATTATGTTCGTTCTCTTGGCCCTTGCGGCGCCCGCGCGGGCGGCCGAGAGCTCGGCCTTCCCCCAAGGCGAGAGCCTCTTCGCGCCGGTCCTGGCCGACCCGCGCAGGGTCCAGAGCGGGCTCTATTTCTACATGCTCGACGGCCAGCCTACGGCCGACGTCGCGCTCGGGCGCAGCTGGGGCATGGAACGATGGACGTCGGGCGGCTGGTCCTGGCAATGGGACGTCGAGGGGATGGCCTATTCCAGAATTTATATCACCGGCACCCCCAGCACCTTTGAGACGATCGACTTCTTCGGGAAGCTCCCCCTCGAAATCCGTCGCGGACGGTTCTCGGCCAAGCTCCAGCTCTACCACCAAAGCTCCCATCTGGGCGACAACTATATAGAGAGCACGGGGCGGTTCGGGAGCTATTTCAGTGTCGAGGGCTTTCGGGCCCAGGCCTCTTTCATGGCTTGGCCGTGGCTGAGGCTCTACGGCGGCGACACCCAGCTTGTGCATACCATCCCCGCCTTGCATCGCCAGATCCTTCAGGGCGGCTTTGAGGCCGCGAGCGTCGAAAATCCGCTTACGCACGACGTTCTCTGGAGCCTCTATCTCGCCCAGGACGTCCAGTCACAGGAGTACAACCACTGGAACCCGAGCGGCGACAGCGTGCTCGGCGTGCGGCTGACGGGGACGCAGTCCGGTCGGTCCCTGAGGCTTCAGCTCGGCTATTTCGCGGGGCATTCCCCCTTCGGGCAGTTCTATGACGTTCTCGAGCATTACGCCGACTGCGGGATCATCTTCGATTTTTGAGGGGGATGCGGCGGCGCCAGCGACTCCCCCGCCGCCGGGCCTTGCCCGATTCTTTTTTCTCGGCGCGATCCTTTTCTCGGCGTCCCTGGGAGGCGCCGCGGAGGGGGCCTCGGACGCGGATGACGGCTATCCCCTGCCGTCTCCCCCCAAGGCCGCGAGCGAGTCGCGGCTGCTGCGCTTCTCGGCGGGGCATGCCGACTATACGGAACGCCGCGAGATCGTCCATATGAGCAGCGCGGCCCGCGTCGACACGGGCGATCTGGCCGTCAAGTCGGACGAGCTTTACTTCAGCCTTCCGCGCTCCTACTTTTTCTCGCCCGATTTCATCATCATGGAGGGCTCGTCGCATACCTTCGCGGGGAGCCCCGGCCTCTTCAGGCTTCGCGGCGAGGACTGGAGCTCCGGCTGGGCCTGGAACGCCCGGGCTTCCTACGGACATTGGAACGTCGCCGCGTCGAGCGCCGAGTGGGCGGACGACGGGAGCGCGGTCTTCCGCCAAGCCGATATCACGAGCTGCCCCCTCTATCCCGACCCGGACTACCGCGTTCACTCAAGCTACGTCAAAATAACGCCGGCGGGCCGGCTTTGGGCCTTCAACGACGTGCTCTACCTGGGCGAGCGCCCGGTCTTCTATAGCCCCGTCCTCACGACCCGGCTGCCGCGCGACACGACGAGCCAGATCGGATCGGGTCTTGGCACCCAGGTCAACGTGGGCCAGATGGCCCGCAACGGCTACTTCGTTCGGAGCTGGACGCCCTTGACGCTCGGGCGGCTGCGCGCGAGGGCGCTCGTCGACTATTACCAGCTGGGAGGCCCCGCCGGCGGGCTTATTTTGGGCCGCAACGTGAAATCCCTCCAGAACTCGGCCCTCTTCTACGATGTCCAGGACCCCATCCTCAACCGCAATCGCTGGGTCGCCTTCGGCAACTATTCCGAGCGGCTGTCAAAGAGCCTGTCCTTCCAGGGACGGCTTCAGGACCAGTCGGATGCCAACGTCGGCAACGACTACCTGGCGAACACTCCCTACGACATGCCCAACCAGCTCATCAACAGCGCGGGACTCACCGGGCATTGGAGCAACGTCACCGCGGTCGCGGCCTACAGCCGGACGGATCAGGCTCAGGCGCCGTTCAACTCGATCAACGACGCCGCGCCGCAGACGTTCGTCAAGGTCGCGGAATCGGAGTCCTTGAGCGCCCAGAGCGCGCCCGTGAGCCTAAGCTCCCATTCCTGGGTCTTCATGTATTCAGGCCAGGCGGCCAATGCCTATGCCCTTGGACAGGGGTATCTATCGAAAACGGCGCAGGGCTCCGTCAACGCGACCCGGACCTGGAGGCCGACTCGGAACATCTCCTTCGCCTCCAAGGTAGCCTACCAGGCGAACTATTCGAACGTGGAGGTCCTGCCGGGGGATGTAAGCCCGTCCTCCAACGTGATCATGGGGCTTGCGACCGCGACGAACGACCTGCGCTGGCGCTCGCCGCTTGGAAGCTGGGACTTCAAGCACGCGATCGCCGTCAACCAGCGGCCCAACGGCTTGGCGCCCGCCAGCGGATCCCCGGACTACGGCATCCAGTCCAACCAAGCGACGATCGAGGACATGCTTCAGCCGACGAGCCTCACGATGATACGCTTCCAGTCGGGCTACAATCTCCAGCAGACCCGCGGCCAGCCGATCGGCTTTCGCGACCGGGTCTCGCCCATCACGGCCGACGCGGACTATTTCCCTGGATTTCACTCGATTGTCACCCTGCACGAGGTCTATCTTCTCGACGGCGGCAACCAGTCGACGATCGCGAGCGCGCAGTGGGGGGACCGCAAGAAATCCTTTTTGAACGTCTCGGCGGGCTACTTGAACCCCGGGCTCTCGCCCGGGGCGCTGCAGACCTACAACGCGACCGTCCAGGCGGGCTGGCGGACGCCGGGAAGCCCCTGGCAGGTCACCGGGACGCTGGGCGCCCAGACCCAAACGGCGGCGGCTCTTCGCGATGGGACGCCGCCACAGTTGTTCGACAAGGAAATCTCCATCTCAAGGGATTGGCATGACTTCCACGCGAACGTCTCCATCATCGAGCGGACGGGCAACGTCCGTTCGATCGGCGGCAACCTTCAACTCGTCTTCCCGCCGGGGCCCAAGACCACCGCCGAGCGCAACGCCTATTGGGAGGGCCGCTGGGCGCCGGCCTCCTGGGCGGCGCGGGCGTCGTCGAGTTCGGCGGTTTCGCCTCTCGCGTCGGGTCCTTCGGCCCCAGCCAAGCCTCCGGCGGCCCGGGCGAAGAAGAAAGGCCTTCTGGCCGGATTTTTCTGCGCCCTCGGGATGGGGAAGGGATGCGCCGCCAAGCGTCCGCCCAAGGGCTGGAAGGCGCCCCCTCTCTATCTGCGTCCTCTCGTCAACAAAACGCAGCAGCCGGGGCTCGACTTGTCCTTCAACCAGCCGCTCTTGGACGAGATCATGCGGGACGGACGCCTCCACCTGGCGCCCGAGGGCCAAGCCGCCTACCAAATCCTCTTCACGCTCACGCGCTACGATCTGCAGCCGCTCCAGACCTCGGCGGGGCTCGCCCCCAGCACTTACATGCTTAAGATATCCGGCGACCTTGCGCTCGACGATGGAAACGGGAAGAAGGTATGGAGCAAGGACAATGTCTTCGGGCTTCTTGTCTATACCGCGGACACGCTCTCGGGCGGGATCACGGAGCGGCAGGCCCGGGCGCAGATTTGGGATTTCCTGGCGCGCCGCGTCGTCGCGGAGACGATCAGCGGCCTCCTCGATTTAAACTCCCATGGCAAAAACCGGTGACACCATACGGATTTCCCCTGATGCCGAAACGATCATAATCCGTATGGTGTCACCGGTTTTTCAGATGGGTGGCTAATCAAAAGAAGATGTCTCGCTGGCAAAACACGCTGATCGCCATTCTGGTCGCGATCGCGGCGCTCGCGACGGCGGCGCTTGTGATCGTCGACCTTTGCGATAACGGGGGGAAGCCCCTGGATGCCGCGTCGTCCGCCGCGGCGGCCTTTCGCGCGCGGTGATTGCGTTCGCGGAGGTCGCGAGAAAATACGCCGGCGCCCTTGGGGGCGGGAGATGAGATCTGTATCGATAGTCGGCAAATATCCGGTATAATAGCCATATATGTTTCAGAGGCTCCTTGCCAAGCCTTCCCGATCCATCCTGCTCGTCGGCCCGCGCGGCACGGGGAAGTCGACATGGATCGGGTCGCATGTTCGGGGGGCGCTTTTCTACGATCTCCTCGATTCCCGCCAGTCCCTGCGTCTCAACAGGGACCCCGGCATCCTGCACCAGGAGGCCGCCGCGCTTCCCCGGGGCTCGTGGGTCGTCATCGACGAGGTTCAAAAGGCCCCCGCGCTTCTCAACGAGGTGCATCGCCTCATCGAGGAGAGGAAGCTGAAATTCGTCCTCTCGGGATCGAGCGCCAGGCGGCTGCGCCGCGGCGGGACGAATCTCCTCGCCGGCCGGGCGATCCTGACCCCCTTTTTCCCCCTGGTATCCCGGGAAGTCGGCTTTAAGTTCCGCGGTCTCGGGCGCCTCCGCTACGGGATGCTCCCCGAGGCGTTCCTAGCGGACGATCCCGAGCCCTATCTGGAAACCTATGCCCGCGTCTATCTCCAGGAGGAGATCAAGGCCGAGGCCCTGACGCGGAATATCGGAGCCTTCGCGCGCTTCCTTGAAGTGGCGGCCCGGCAGAACGGCCAGGTGACGAACGTCTCCAACATCGCCCGGGACGCCCAAGTCGCCCGGCAGACGGTGGAGGGCTATTTCCAGATCCTCGACGATACGCTGATCGGAGCGTGGCTGCCCGCCTGGAAGCTCAAGCGCGCCACCAAGCAGGTCCGCCACCCGAAGTTTTATTTCTTTGATCCGGGCGTCTGCCGGGCGCTCTCGGAACGCCTTCCCTATCCCCCGACGGACGAGGAATCGGGATTCTTGCTGGAGACATGGATCTTGGCCGAGCTGCGCGCCTACCTTTCCTATTCGCGTCTGGGCTATCCGCCCCATTACTGGAGCTCTCATGACGGGGTCGAAGCCGACTTCCTGGTCGAGACCGCGAGGGGCTTCGTCGCCTTGGAGGTCAAATGGGGGACGCGCTGGCGCGGGGCGTTCAATCGGGGCCTTCTGCGCCTGCGCGATGAGCTGGGTCGCGGGAGGGTGCGCTGCTTGGGCGTCTACACCGGGGAGCGGGAGGCGGATTTCAACGGCGTGCGCGTGCTGCCCTGGCTCGAATTTCTCAAGAGGCTCTGGGGCGGCGAGATCATTCGTTAGGAGCTGTCAACGACCGCCTCGTCAATGAGCTCAAGGGTCGCTTTGCGCGCCACGGTTTTCATCATGGTCGGAATGCCGGGCATCGTATGCCTCCCCTGGCGAAATCGCCGTCGCGTATACTAAGCTGTCCCCAGGCGAAACCATGCCCGACATCGATCCCCGGCTCGCGCGCTCGCTCATCTTGGACGAGCTCTTCGACCTGACGCTTTACCGGAGGCTGCGCGAGACGGCGGCCGGCGAGGCCCGAAACGTCCTCGACCGTCTCATCCCCGTCGAGGTGAAGCACTTCCATTTCTGGCAAAGCTTCTTCAAAACGACGGTCGACGGGCTCGATTATCCGCGCCGGATCAAGCTCGCGGCCGCCGTCGCCTTCTGCCGGCTCTTCGGCCCTTCCGCGATCCATTTGGTCCTGGAGGCGATCGAGATCCACGGCGTGCAAAAGTACCTGGACGTCTGGGAGGCTTACAAGGATGGGCCGCTGGGGCAAGCCGTGCGCGATATCCTGGAAGACGAGTTCCGCCACGAGGACGCGCTGGTGAGCGGGCTCGCCGCGCGAAAAATCAATCCGGAACGGATCCGCAGCCTCTTTCTGGGCTTTAACGACGGCTTGGTGGAGATTCTGGGGGCGGTGAGCGGCTTCTTCGCCGCCTTCGACAACCGCTCGACGATACTCATGGCGGGCGCCACGGTCTCGGTCGCCGGGGCGATCTCGATGGCCGCCGGAGCCTATCTGGCCTCGTCTTCCGAACGCGAAATCGAGAAGATCGAGCGCGGCAAGGCCGCCTTTCTTGATCAAGCGTCCCGCGCGTCCCGCGCGGCCATGGAGGGCCATCCTTGGGGACTGGGCTTGCTCGTGGGCGTCAGCTACTTCCTGGGCGCCCTCATTCCGCTTCTTCCCGTCGCCGCGGGCTTTTCGGGGCTCTTCTTTTCACTTCTCTCCTCCGGGACGATGATCATCATCGTCTCGGCGCTTCTCTCCTTTCTCTCCGGCATGGAGATACGGCGCCGCATCCTCACGAACCTCCTCGTCATGGCGGCGGCCGTGGGGGTGAGCTACGCGATCGGGGAACTGGCCAAGGCCGTCTGGGGCGTCAGGATTTAAGGCGTCGGGACTTGTCCCCGTACGGATACCACCACGGCTTCGGGTTCTGCTCGAAGTCCCAGTGGACATGCTTGGACTGCCGGAAAGCCTCCAGGCCTTCCTCTCCCAGCTCCCGGGAGCCGCCGGACGCCTTATAGCCGCCGAACGGCCCCGCGTCGTTGTCGGTCAGGGGGTCGTTGACCCAAACCGTGCCCGCCTGGGCCTCCTCGTAGAAGCGCTTGGCCTTTTTGGCGTCCAAGGTATAAAGGTTGGCTCCCAGTCCATAGATGGAATCGTTGGCGAGACGGATCGCCTCGTCGAAGCTGCCGTAGGATTTCACGGGGCAGACCGGTCCGAAGGTTTCGTCGCGCATGACGGCCATCGAGTGGTCGACGTTCGCGAGCACCGTGGGCTCGTAGAAGTAGCCTTTCGAGAGCCGCGCCGGCTTCTTGCCGCCGGCCAAGAGCCTCGCTCCGCGGCGGACCGCCTCCCGGACGTGCGCGTCCACCTGGCGCCGATAGCGCGCGCCGATCATGGGACCGACGTCCGTCTCGGGGTCCATGCCGGGGCCGACTCGCAGGCTCTTCGTGAAGCCGACGAGCCGGTCCGTGAAAGTCTTGGCGACGCTCTGATGCACGTAGACGCGCTCGGCCGAGGTGCAGACCTGCCCGGCGTTGAGAAAGCTCGCCCAGGCGACGGCCTTCGCCGCGACGTCCAAGTCCGCGTCCTCGCAGACGACGAAGGCGTCCTTGCCTCCCAGCTCCAGGTGGCATTTCTTGACCGCCTCGGCGCAAATCCCTCCGATTCTCTTTCCCACCGCGAGGCTTCCCGTAAAAGCGACGTAGTCGACGCCCGGGTCGCGCACGAGCGCCTCGCCCGCCGTTTCCCCGCGCCCCGTCACGATGTTGACGACGCCCTTCGGAAGGCCCGCGAAGACTTCGGAGAGCGCCAGGGTGGCGAGCGGGGTCTGCTCGGCGGGCTTGATGACGACGGCGTTGCCGGCCGCCAGGGCCGGGGCGACCTTCCAGGCGAGAAGCAGCAAGGGGTAGTTCCACGGGACGATCGCGAGCACGACCCCGTAGGGCTCCTTTAAGACGAGATTGAGCTGGGTCGTCTCTCCCGACGGGATGACGCGGCCGCGGCTGTTGCGCCCCAACTCGGCGTAGTAGTCGAAACACGCGGCGGTCCAGCCCAGCTCGTCGACGTTCTCGCGAAGGGGTTTGCCGCCTTCCAGGGTCAGCAGCGCCGCGAGTTCCCGCGTTTTTTCCCGCAATCCGCGGGCGATCTCATGGAGCATCTCGGCGCGCGCATGCGCGGCCGAGCGCCGCCAGGACTTCTCATAGGCCGCGCGCGCGGCGCGCACGGCCTCGCGGGCCTGGGCGGCCGTCGCGTCCGGGGCCTCGTCGACGATCTCCTCCGTCGCGGGGTTGACGACCTTGATGCGGGATTTCCCGGAAACGAAATCGCCGCCGATCCACATGGGTTTCATGGACGACCTCCCGCGAGCGTGACGTTGACGTCATTCCCGAAAAGCCGCGGGCTCTGGCGCCGGTTGTCGTCTCGAAGCGCCGTTCTCTCCACGCGGGGCTTGGCGTAGTCGTAGAGAGCCTGGAGCGAAATCCGGCCGCGCTTTTCCTGGAGCCCTTTCAAGAGATAGAACGTGAAAAGCCCGTGGCGCTGGCTGTCGATCGGCCCCGCGATCTGCGTTCTCCCGGCGGCGGTGGTCACCCCCATGTCCGAGGCGGACCAGAGCCCCGGGTCGAGCCGCACCAAGACCGAGCGCGCGCCGCCGGCCATGACCGAGCGTCCCCCGGCGCCCGAGAAGCAGCAGTCGAGGGCCACGAGAACGTTCTTGGCCGGGAGAGCCGCCAGATCCCGGGAGAGGCTTTTTAAGGAATAGGCCGTATCCTTGAGGTATTGGGGGTCCCCATCCGACGGCAGAATATAGGCGTCCCCGGATGCCGGATCCGGCGCTCCGTGGCCCGAGTAATAGACGAAAACCGTCGCGCCGGGGTCCGTGCTCGTCTGATTGCGCAGCCACGTGGCGATCATGGCCTTGATCTGGCTGTAGGTCGCCTGCTCGTCCTCGAGGAATCGGACGTTGCGGTCCTTGTATCCCAAGGCGCGCAGGTAGCGGCGCATGGTTTCGGCGTCCCGGTCGGCGTACAGCGCGGCCGGCAGGGATTCGGAATAGTGTTCGACCCCGATCACGACGGCGTAGGCGTGAGGGCGCGGGCGGTTCCTGAATCCCGGCTCGTCGACTTCGGAGGGCCGGGGGGACGCCGGAGGAGCCGTCCCGGAGGACGGGAGCGCCGCCATGGCGAGGTTCCCCGTCACGGCGCTTTCGAGGAGCGAACGGATGAAAGGCCGGTCTTCCGCGGCCGCCAGCGTGGACGTGGTGACGGCCGCGCCGCGCTCGAGAAGAAGGCGGACCAATTTCTCGTTTCCTTTTTTGACCGCGGCCAAGAGAGGCGTGCCGTCCACGGGGCTTGCGGCGTTGGGATCGGCGCCGTGCTCGAGAAGAAGGCGCGCGACCTTCAGGGATCCCGAGCGGGCGGCGAGGATGAGCGGGGTCTCCCCGGAGGCGCTGCGGGCGTTGGCATCCGCCCCATGCCGGAGAAGAAGCTCGATGATGTCCGACTCGCCGGCCATGGCGGCGAAGAGCAGCGAGGTCATGTGGTAGGCTCCCCGGGAGTTGGGGTTGGCGCCATGAGCGAGGAGGAACTTCACGATATCCGCGCGGCCCATGTAGGACGCCCAGGCGATCAGCGGGCAGCGCTCGACGATAAAGGCGCTGCCGCTGGGGCAGTTGACCTTGGCGTGGACGTCGCCGCCTTTTTCCAGGAGGAGCTTGACGATGCCGGGATGGCGTTGGTAGGCCGCGATCTCGATGGCGGCTCCCGTTTGGTCGGCGCCGGCCTCAAGCGCGTCCCGGACTCCCTCGGCGTCTCCCGATCGCGCCGCGCCCAAAAGCTCCGAGTTCATGCCGCCGCAGCCCGCCGCGCCCAGGGCGAGGAGGGGCAGAAGACGGAAGAAGGAAGGCGCGAGAGAGAAAGGGGGCCGATTCATGCTTCCCGCCGCGATGCCTTCCGCTTTTCCGCTTCCGTCCGCGTAGACTAGACCTTCTTGATCTCGATGACGAGCTTGCCGACGGTGTCCTGGGCGTCGCCGTAGAGCATGCGGGTGTTGTCGCGATAGAAAAGCTCGTTTTCGACGCCCGAGAATCCCTTCCCCTGCCCGCGCTTCAAGACGATGACGGTCTTGGCGTTCTCGACGTCGAGGATCGGCATCCCCGCGAGAGGGCTCCCCGGCCGGTGGGCCGCGGGGTTGACCACGTCGTTGGCGCCGATCACGAGCGCGACGTCGGTCGTCGCGAACTCGGAGTTGATCTCGTCGCGGTCGAAAAGGCGGTCGTACGGGACGTTCGCCTCGGCCAAGAGCACGTTCATGTGCCCCGGCATGCGCCCGGCGACGGGATGGATCGCGAATTTGACCGACCCGCCCCGGGCCTCGATGGCGTCCATGAGATCCTTGACCTTGTGCTGGGCCTGGGCGACGGCCATGCCGAAGCCGGGGACGATCACGACCCTCGACGCGTAGGCGAGCGCCACGGCCGCGTCCGAAAGCTCGATGGGCTTCAAGCTCCCCTGGACCTCCGAGGCCTGTTCCGCGGCGCCGAAGGCGCCGAAAAGGACGTCCCCCAAGGATCGATTCATGGCCTTGGCCATAAGAAGGGTCAAGAGGGTTCCCGCCGCGCCGACGAGGATTCCGGAGACGCCCATCGCGGCGTTGCCGACCGCGAAGCCTTCCGCCGCGACGGCCAAGCCGGTGAGGGCGTTGTAAAGGGAGATGACGACCGGCATGTCGCCGCCGCCGATCGGGAGCGTCATCAAAAGGCCGAAGAGAAGCCCCAGGGCCAGGAAGGGGACGACGAGGGAACGGTCGCCCGCGTGGAGGAGGACGGCCGCGCAGGCCAGGGAGGAGGCGAGAACGAGGACGTTGCCGGTCTTTTGGAGAGGGTAGACGACGGCGCGGGAGCGCATCCAGCCTTGGAGCTTGAGGAAGGCGATGACGCTTCCCGAGAACGAGGTCGTCCCGATGAGCCCTCCCAGGACGGACAGGGGCGCCGAGAGAGGGGTCCAGCGGGACCTCAACAGTTCGATCGCGGCGATCGCCGCCGCGGCGCCGCCGCCCATGCCGTTATAAATCGCGATCATCTGGGGCATGTCGGTCATCGGCACCTTTCCCGCGAGGATCCAGGCCGGCGCGCCTCCGACGGCGACGGCGGCGAGAACGAGCCCCAGATGCCCCAGGCCGGGCGTCAAAAAGGCGGCGAGGGTCGCCGCGATCATGGCGCCCCCGGCCCAGAGGATGCCGCCTTTCGCCGTGGCGGGGCGGCTCATGCGCTTTAAGGCCAGGATGAAGAAGAGGACGGCGGCGAGATAAACCGGCGGATCGAGGCGCGCGAGCATGCCCACGCTATCGGGCTCCGGGAGCGCCCGGCTTTTTCTTTCCGGACTCGAACATGTCGAGCATCCGCGCGGTCACGGCGTAGCCGCCCAGGACGTTCGCCGAGGCGAGGGCCACGGCGAGAAAGCCGATCGCCGTCTCAAGCGGCGTCTGGGCGCGTCCCAGGGCGAGGATCGCCCCCACGAGGACGATGCCGTGGATGAAGTTCGAGCCCGACATGAGGGGGGTATGGAGAAGCGCCGGAACCCGGGCGATGACCTCGAAGCCCGTGAAGGCCGCGAGGATCGCGATATAGAGGCTCGCCCACAGATCGGGGGTCATCGCGCCTCCAAAAGCTGGCGGGTCGGCTCGTGTCTGAGAGAGCCCTCGCGGCATAGGAGAGTCGCGGCGAGGATTTCGTCTTTCTCCGCCGGAACGACGCGGCCGTCGGGGCCGATCAGGATTTTAAGGAAAGCCTCGATGTTCTTGGAGTACATATAGCTCGCGTGATGCGCCAGTTCGCTTGGGAGGTTCACGGGGCCGACGATCACGACGCCGTTTTCCTCGACGCGCTGCCCCGGCTTCGTCAATTCGCAATTGCCGCCCGACTCGGCGGCGGCGTCGACGACGACGGCGGCGGGCCTCATGCGGGCCACCATGTCGCGGGTGACGATGAGGGGGGCTTTCTTTCCCGGGACGTTCGCCGTGGTGACGACGGCGTCCGCGGCCGCGACGGCCGAGGCCAGGAGGGCCTGCTGCTTGTGCCTCTCCGCGTCCGTGAGCTCGCGCGCGTACCCGCCGGAACCCGATGCCTCCAAGGGGAGGGCGAGGAACTTGGCGCCCAAGCTCTGGACCTGCTCCGCGGCGGCCGAGCGCACGTCATAGGCCTCGACCATCGCGCCCAGGCGCCGGAACGTCGCGATCGCCATCAAGCCCGCGACCCCGGCGCCGCAGACGAGGACCTTCGCCGGCCGTAGGGTCCCGAAGGCCGTCGTGAGCATCGGAAGAAAGCGGGGGGAGAGCTCGGCCGCGAGGAGAGCCGCCCGGTAGCCCGCGGCGGTCGCTTGGGAGGAAAGGACGTCCATCGACTGGGCCCGCGAGATGCGGGGCATGAGATCCATGGCGTAGACGGCGATCCCGGCGGCGTTCATGGCGCGGACGGACTCGAGATGGCGGCCGGGATAGACGAGGGAGACCAGGATGCCGCCGGGCTTTTCGCAGGACCGAGCGTCCTCGGGGGTCGAAGGGCCGACCTGGACGACGAGGTCGGTCTTCGCGAAAAGCTCGGCTCTGTCCGAGGCCAAGAGCGCGCCGGCCTCCGCGTAGGCCGCATCCGGGAATGAAGCCCGGACGCCCGCGCCCTTCTCGATATGGACCTCAAGCCCCGATTTCGCGAGCCGGGCCGCCGTCTCCGGAACGAGGGCGACGCGGCGCTCCCCGGCCGCCGTCTCTTTGGGGACTCCGATTCTCAGGGGCATTCGGACCGGAAACGATTCTATAAAACACTGGCCGTGGAAGGCCATATCATGATTTCGTGAGAATAATTGGTGACACCATACCGATTTCTCCGCATGGAGGCTGGAAATAGGTATGGTGTCACCGGTTTACCTAATGGGGGGCGTTAAACGGGGACGGCTGTCTCGCGGAAATGCTCGATCGTCCGGCCCAGGCCTTCCTTTAGAGGAACGCGGGGCTCCCAGCCGAGCCTCCGCCGCGCTAGCCGGATATCCGGGCGCCGCCTCTTGGGATCGTCCGTCGGCAGGGGCTTATGGACGATCGGGGCCTTCGATCCCGCGAGGCCGCGGATCAGTCTGGCAAGCTCGAGGATCGTGACCTCGTCGGGATTGCCGAGGTTGACGGGCTCCTGGGGGCCTCGCTCGAGGAGCCGGATGATCCCGTCCACCAGATCCGAGACGTAGCAGAGACTTCTCGTCTGCGATCCTTTCCCGAAGACGGTGAGGGGGCGGCCTCGCAGGGCCTGGCAGATGAAGTTGGGCACCGCCCGGCCGTCGTCGCGCCGCATGCGGGGGCCGTAGGTGTTGAAGATGCGCGCGATGCGCACCGGCATCCCGTGCGCGCGGCGATAGGCCATCGTCATCGCCTCGGCGAAGCGTTTCGCCTCGTCGTAGACGCCGCGGGGGCCGATGGGGTTGACGTTGCCCCAGTAGGATTCGGGCTGGGGGTTGACCAGGGGGTCGCCGTAGATCTCGGAGGTCGAGGCCAGCATGAAGACGGCTTTTTTGTCCTTGGCGAGCCCGAGCGCCTTATGCGTTCCCAGGGCGCCGACCTTGAGAGTCGGGATCGGGAAGCGGGCGTAGTCGACCGGGGAGGCGGGGCTCGCGAAATGGAGTACCGCGTCGAGCTTCCCCGGAACGTGGATGTAGTCGACGACGTTGTGCTTGACGAAGACGAAGCGCGGGTTCTGGAAGAAGGGCGAGAGATTGGAGAGGCGCCCGGTCGACAGGTCGTCCATCGCCGTCACGTCGTCGCCGCGGTCGAGAAAACGCTCGACCAGGTGGCTTCCGAGAAAGCCCGCGCCCCCGGTGATGAGGAGCCTCATCGATCCCTTGATTCCGGACGCTCGGGGCGGCCGACGCCGACGTAGGAGAGCCCGGCCCGTCGGGCCTTCTCCGGGTCGAGGAGGTTGCGGCCGTCGAGGAGGAGGGGGCCGCGCATGAGCCCGGCGATCTTCTTGAGGTCGAGATCCGCGTAGTCGTCCCATTCGGTGACGATCGCGAGGGCGTCCGCGCCGCGAGCGCAGTCGTAGGGCCCGCGGCAGAACTTGACGCCCTTGAACTCCTTGAGCCCTCGGGCTTTCGCCATCGCCACGGGATCATGCGCCTGGACGCGCACCCCGCGGCTTCGCAGGGCCGAGGCGATCTCGAGGCTGGGGGCGAAGCGCAGGTCGTCGGTCTTGGGCTTGAAGGAAAGCCCCAAGAGGCCCACGGTCTTTCCCTCGAGATTCCAGAGCCGGGCCTCGACCTGCCGCGCGACCCAGCCCTTCTGGTGCTCGTTGATCGACTGGACGGCCTTGAGAAGGGCGAAGTCGCAGCCTTTTTTCCTCGCGATCCAGTGGAAGGCCTCGAGGTCCTTGGGAAAACAGAAGCCGCCGAAGCCGATGCCGGGGCGCAGGAACTGGGGGCCGATGCGGCGGTCAAGCCCCATGCCGCGGGCGACCGCCGAGACGTCGGCCCCCGTCTTCTCGCAAAGATCGGCGACGGCGTTGATAAAGGAGATCTTGGCCGCCAAAAAAGAGTTGGAGGCGTGCTTGATGAGCTCCGCGGATTTCGGATCGACGACGAGGATCGGCGCCGCGAGCGGGGCATAGAGCTCGCGCATGAGCTCTTCCGCCCGCTTCGAGGAGGAGCCGATGACGACGCGGTCGGGCTTGAGGAAGTCTTCCACGGCGGAGCCTTCGCTCAGGAACTCGGGGTTGGAAACCACGTCGTAGGGGACGCGCTTCTTGTTCCAGCGCTCGACGGTCCGCTGGACCCAATGGCAGGTCTCGACGGGAACGGTGGATTTCTCGGCGATGACGAGGTAGTCCTCCATGTGCCGCGCGATTTCCTCGGTCACGCGCTCGACGGCGGAAAGGTCGGCCGAGCCGTCGGGGCGCGGGGGGGTTCCCACGGCGATGAAGACGACCTGGACCCGTCCCGAGGGGAGCCGCAGGCCGTCCTTGACCCGGCGCGCGAAGCGCAGGAGTTTTTTCTTGACCGCCCGGGAGAAAATTTCCGGCAGCCCCGGCTCGAAAATCGGGACCGTTCCCGAGCGCAGGGTCCGGAGCTTGGAGGGGTCGGATTCGACAAGGACGACCTCATGACCCATGGAGGCGAGGCAAGAGCCCGTGACCAGCCCGACATAGCCGGCGCCGACGACGCAAACGCGCAAGGGCCGCTAGTCCTCGTCGGTCAAGGCTGGAAGTTCAGGGAGGCGCCGAGTCCGACGAAATTCTGGTCCGGCTCCCCGATCTGGGTGTAGCGCTCGTAGTAGGCGCGGAAGCTCAGCATCATGAGGTTGACGTTGCAGCCGGCCGTGTAGGCGCCGGAGGGCCGCTCCTGGGCGGCCGCGCTTAGAAACGTCGTGTGAGCGTAGTCGAGGTAGGGCGTGACGTAGGGGATCATCCCCATCGAGAGCTTGAAGTTGGCCGAGAAGTCGGGGAAGCCTTGGATCTCCTGGTTGACGCCGGGGAGGATTTCGACGGCCAGGGGTTGGAGCCGCGGATCGGCGAGGTTGCCGCTATAGACGGACTTCGTGAGATCGACGCTGAGCAGGTTGTCGAAAAAGGCGGCCGCGGCGTCGGCGCGGAAGTTCGTCTGGCCGATGGGCTCGCTTCCGGTCGATTGGGGGCCGAAGCCGCTGACGTCCGCGCTGTGGTCCCAGTAGGAGGCGCCCGCGCCGACGAGGAACCCCGAGAGTCCGGCGGGAGGGGGCGTCCAGCCCCAGGGCTGCCAGGAGGCGCTGGCGTCGTGGAACTGCTGGAGGCGCCGGACCTTCCCGGAGCCGGGGGAGAAGCCCAGGACTCCATGGATGCCGAAAAAGCGGTTGCTGTAGTGGTCCCCGTCGCTTTGCGGGGTCGCTCCGCCATGGATGCTGAGGCCGAAATTCGCCGTGTCGTAGGCCGCGCGGATGGCGTAGGTTTTGTATCCGACGTCGCCGGTCAGGTCGGAGTGATAGTCGTAGTAGCTGGGCGTCACGTGGAAGGCGCCGCCGAAGTCCACGGAGGCGTCGGTGCCTTCGTAGGAATGGCTTCCCATCGTTTGGCTGATGTCGGGGTTGATGTAGAAGGCGCGCGCCGGGGCGGCCTCCAAGATCATCGCGATGATGAGGACGGCGAAATATCGTGGCTTCATAAAAAACATTTCTAAAGAATCATACATTATCGCAAGACGGTCGATCACTCAAAAGGTATGATAGGAACTCCATGGCGCTTCTCGAACGCATCGAGGGATCGAAGGCCGCGATCGGGATCGTGGGCCTGGGCTACGTGGGGCTTCCCCTCGCGGCGGCCTTCGCCGAGAGGGGTTTCTCCGTGACGGCCTTCGAGTCGGATGCCGCGCGCGCCGCGGCGCTGCGGGCGGGGAGGTCCTATGTACCCGACGTTTCCTCGGAACGATTGAAGCCGCTCGTGAGGGCCGGCGTCTTGCGCGTCGCGAAGGGGCCGGCCGATTTCGCCGCGCAGGATGTCGTCGTCTTCTGCGTCCAGACGCCTTGGCGCAAGACCCAGGAGCCGGACATGGGCCCTCTCGTGTCGGCGGCGACCGCGGCGGCGCGCCATCTCAAGCGCGGCTCGCTCGTGATCGTCGAGAGCACGACATGGCCCGGAGCGACCGAGGAGATTTTAAGGCCCGTCCTGGAGGCGTCGGGCTTGAGGGCCGGAAGGGATTTCCATCTCGCCTTCTCCCCCGAGAGAATCGACCCGGGAAACCCCCGCTACGGGCTTGCGAACACCCCGAAGGTCGTGGGCGGCCTGGATGTCGCCGCGACGAAGCAGGCCGCCGCCCTTTACTCCAAGATCGTCGAACGCGTCGTCCCGGTGTCCTCCGCCCGGGCGGCGGAGCTCGTGAAGCTCCTTGAGAACTCCTTCCGCGCGGTCAATATCGCGCTCGTGAGCGAAATCGCCCGGATTTGCCGGGCGCTCCGGCTCGACGTCTGGGAGGTCATCGCGGCCGCCGCGACGAAGCCCTTCGGCTTCATGCCCTTCTACCCCGGCCCCGGCATCGGCGGCCACTGCATCCCGAAGGACCCCAAACTCCTCGCTTGGAAGATGAAGAGCCTCAATTTCGAGGCGCGCATGGTCGAGCTCGCCTCCGCGATCAACGCCGCGATGCCGCAGTACGCCGTGGAACGATTAACCGAAGCCTTGAACGACTCTCAAAAACCGCTTAAAGGAAGCCGCGTTTTGATCCTGGGCGTGGCGTACAAGCCCGGGGTTCCGGACACCCGGGAGTCCCCGGCGATCGACGTCATGACGCTTCTTTGGCGCGCGGGCGCCAAGGTTTTCTACCACGACCCCTTCGTGCCGGCGGTCGAGGCCGGAGGGCGCCGATTAAAGAGCGTCGGACTGACGGCCGCCGTCCTTTCCCGCGCGGACGCGGTCGCGATACTCACGGCGCACCCGGACGTCGACTATGAGCTCGTTTTCAAGCGCGCCAAGATTCTTTTCGACGCCCGCAACGCTCTCCCCAAGCGCAAGCGCCCGGGCCTCTACCGCCTGTGAGCCTCGGCGGGAAGGGGCCGCGGCCATGAGCGACATCCTGGATCGTATCCGCAAGGCCCGCCGGGAGCGGTCTCTTGACGGCCTTCTTCAAGTATTGATCGAACGCGCGGTGCCGGAAACCGAGCGCGCGGAGGCCCTCGAGCAAGCCCGCGCCCTGGCCGCGGAGGGACGGCCCTCCGCCGTGAGTCAAGCGGCGGAGGGGGCGAGAGCCCTTCCGGCGGTTCTTCAGTCGATGGCCGAAGGCCTGATGGTGGTCGACGAGCAGGGGCATATCCTCCTTCTTGAGGCGCCGCCCGAGGCCGAGTCGGCCCAACCGGGATCGGCGCTGGCGGTCACCGCCGAGGGGGAAAGGGAACTCGCCCACCTTGAGCGCGATTTCGTCGCGCGCGTGACCCACGATCTGCGGGCCCCCCTGACCTCCATCCGCGCGGCGCTCGAGATTCTTGAGGGAGAGCGCAAGGAGTCCCTTACGGAGGCCGAGAAGCGCCTTTTGGACACGGCGCTCGGCAACGCGGATCGCCTCGCCTCCATGATCAATACGATCCTCGACTTCTCGAAGATCGCCGAGGGCCAGATGTCGGTCCATCCGGCCAAGGAAGACGCCGCCGCGATCGCCCTCGAGGCCCGCGACTGCCTGGCCCCCTGGGCGAGGAAAAAAAGGATCGAGATCGAGCTATCCGCGGCGCCGGGGATGCTCCCTGTCGCGGCCGACCGTCTGCGCGTCGTCCAGGTCCTCGTCAATCTCCTCTCCAACGCCATCAAGTTCACTCCCGTGGGCGGCAAGATATCGATGTCGGTCGGGCCGGATTTCCGAACGCCGGAGAAAGCCGCGGTCTTTTCGGTCTCCGACAACGGCCTTGGCATCCCCAAGGACAGCCTGGGGAAGCTTTTCGAGAAGTTCTCCCAGGCTCCGAGCCCGCACGCCGCCGCCGGCACGGGGCTCGGTCTTGCGATATCGAAGGCGCTTGTTCACCTGCACCAGGGGCGCATCTGGGCGGAGAGCGAGGAGGGGCGGGGCGCGGCCTTTTTCTTCACGATTCCTTTCTGGACGGCTCCGTAAGGGCTCCCTAAAACTGGCGGGCGAGAACATAGGCGCCGACCGCCGCCGCCCCCGCCCTTCGGAGCGTCCGGGCGCATTCCTCCAGCGAAGCGGTCGAGGTCGCGACGTCGTCGATCAGGAGAAAGCGGCGGCCATGGATCGCGCTTGCCGGCAGCGCGGGCTCAAAGGCGTCCGACACGGCCGCCATCCTTTCCTCGCGGGTCAGGCTGACGAGAGGCATCGTGCGCCGGGAGCGGCGCAGGGCATGGACGATCGGGAGGCCCGTCTCGCGGAAGAAGCCTCGCGCGAGAAGTTCCGCCTGGTTGTAGCCGCGCTCCCTCATGCGCCGCCAGTGGAGAGGCATGGGGACCGCCGCCTCGAAGTCCGAGAGTTCGGGGTAGCAGGAGAATCGTCCCCCCATGGCCGAGCCCAGTTCCAGGGCGGCGCGCTGATGCCCCAGGTATTTGAAGGCCCGGATCGCCGAAACGGCGGCGTCGCGGTAGGCGTAGAGGGCGACGATGGGACGGCAGTCGCGCTTCTTGCCTCGGCAGGGCGGGCATTCAGGACGGCTTCCGGAGAGAGGCGAGCCGCAGGCGAGGCAGAAGGGCCGGAGAATCAGCCGCGTCTTCCTATGGAGGCAGTCGCGGCAGAGCCCGCCGCGACTTTCTTCCTTGATGTCTTGCAGGCAATGGGCGCAGCTTTCCGGCCAGAGCCACCGGCCGAGGAGCTTGCCGAGCCTGTCGATCAAGGGGCCGCGCAATCTTGGCCATGCCGCCTTCATACTTATATAACGGTTTGCCCCCCTAAAAAGTTCAAAAAATATACAATGATTATTAAGTAGCCGCATTACTTTAATTAAGGAGGAGAACATGGCCGACGAGAAAAAGGAAGAGGGCGCCCAGAATTGCCGCAAGTGCGGCGGATGCAAGTTTTTTGCCGGAATGCTTGTGGGGCTTCTTCTCGCGGGGACGGGGCTGGGGATTTACCTGGCCGGCACATGCGGCCACTGCCGCTCGGTCTCGATGATGAAGGCGGGCTGCCCCTTCAGCGGGCCGATGGGCCAGATGGCCCCGATGGGCCGCGCCCCGGCGGGGCGTTAAGAGAGCCCTGTCTTTTCAGAGACTCTAAAACTTCCTGGGCGAAGCCCGGGAGCGAAGGGTCGCGCGCCCCCATCACGAGGATGAGGTCGCCCGCTTTCGACTCCTTGGCGAGTTCCCGGGGGAGCTCCTCGCGCGCGGGCGCGAATACCGCCCGGCGTCCGCGCGCCGCGATTTCCCGGACGAAATCCTCCGCCGAGATGTCCTTGGCGGTCGTCCCGCCGGCGTAATAAATCTCGGTCATCCACAGACGGTCCCCGGGCCGAAGCCCCGTCGAGAGAGCCTCGATGAATTCCTTCCTCATGAACCGCGCGGGAAAATATCCGTGGAGCTGGAAGACGGCGAGCACGCGCTTGGCGCGCAGGCGGGCGGCCGCGAGAGCGGCGGCGACTTTCGCCGGGTTGTGGGCATAATCGTCGACCACCTCGACGCCCCCCGCGCGGCCGACGAGCTCGAATCGGCGGGCGATGCCCGCGAAATTCTTGAGAGCCTTCGCCGCCGCCTCCAGGGGGACGCCGCAGGCATGCGCGGCGGCCGTTGCCGCGAGCGCGTTCTCGGCATTGTGGAGCCCCGGCCATGAGATGGAAAAGGGGATGCCTCGAAGCTCGAAGCGGGAGCCCTCGGGGCCCAGGGAGAGATTCTCCGCCCGGATATCGCCCCGCTCGAAGCCGAAGGTTCGCGCGCCTCCGTGGAAGGCGCCGAGGCCCGGGGCGTCGGCCGCAAGAAACGTCTTGGAGCGCGATTGAAACTCGTGGAACATCCGCTCGAGCTCCGGGATGTCCTTGTGATCCTTGGAGATGTTGAGGAGGACGCCGATTTCCGGCCGGTGGCGGACAATCGTCCCGTCGCTCTCGTCCGCCTCGACGACGAGCCGCAGCGACCGCCCTCGCCAGGCGTTTCCGATGAGCCCCCGCGCCTTGAGGGCGACGAGTTCCCCTCCCGTGATGATCGAGGGGTCGAGACCCGCTTCCTCCAGGATTTCAAAGAGCATGCCGGCGACGGTGGACTTGCCGCTTGTTCCGGCGATCGCGACCGAGCGGAACGCCTCGACGTGGGCCGAGAGCTCGTCGGCCCTGTGGCGCACGGGAATGCCGAGCGCCTTGGCGCGAGCCAAGTCGGGGATCTTGTCCTCGACGGCTCCGGAGGCGACGACGTAGTCGGGCTTATTATTAATGAAAGCGCTCGCGTCCTGCGGAAAGACCCTAAGCCCCAGCGCCGCGAGCTTTTCGCGGACGGCGCGGCTCTGCCCGCGGTCGAAGCTCCGGTCCGAGCCGCAGGCGCGGCCGCCGCCCATCAGGTGGAACTGAGCGAGAGCGCTCATTCCGCTTCCCGCGACGCCGACAAAATGGATCAGGGGGATCGATTGGGGCATGGCTGGCATCGACCGAAGGCTCGCCGGCGCGGAGCGCGCGCCTTTCGGAGCTCCATGTTATCAAACTGGGACCATCGGTCCACCCGACTTGGCCTATTGGGCTCTTGCCTCGCGTCCCGCCGGCCGGGTATTCTGTTGGCGGTGAAGAGACTCGATCCTCTCCCCGCCGCTCCCGCCTCCGTCGTCTTTCTCCTGGACGTGGACAACACGCTGCTCGACAACGACCGGGTCACGGAGGATCTCCGCGAGCATCTCACGCGCGACTTCGGGGCCACAAGGCAGAAGCGCTATTGGGCCATCTTCGAGAGGCTTCGGGGGGATTTGGGCTACGCGGACTATCTCGGCGCCCTTCAGGCCTACCGGGCGGAGAATCCCCGCGATCCTCACATGCTGCGCATGTCCTCTTATCTTCTCGAATATCCCTTCGCCGAGCGCCTGTTCCCCGGAGCTCTGGACGTGATCCGGCGCCTGTCCCAACGGGGTCCGGCCGTCATTCTTTCCGACGGCGATGCCGTCTTCCAGCCCCGCAAAGTGGAGCGCTCGGGCCTCTATGACGCCGTCGAGGGGCGGGTCCTCATCTACATCCATAAAGAGCATGAGCTCGACGACGTCGAACGCAGGTTCCCGGCGCGGCGCTATGTGCTCGTCGACGACAAGCCGCGCATTTTATCGGCCGTCAAATCGTCGTGGGGATCGAGGTTGACGACGGTCTTCGTTCGTCAAGGGCATTACGCCAGGGGTCCCGGCCTCATTCCCGCCCATCCACCCCCGGACGTGGCGTTGGAACGCATCGGGGACCTGCTTCAAATCGACCCAGACGCCCTGGCCGGCGGCGACATTTGAATCGTCGAACGCTAAAAACATAATATTGAAAACGTGCTGAGCGCTCCTCAGGCGGCCCTTGTTGTTGCCGGAGCCCTCGCCTGCTTCTTCGCGCTCAAGATGCTCTTCGAGCGCACCCTCTACGCGGCCGCGATTTGGTTTATGGCCGTGCTCATGCAAGGGGCGGCCTTCTTTTTCTTCTCCGGCGCGCCCCTGCTGGCCTTCCTTCAGATCATGATCTACGCGGGCGCCGTCATGTCCCTTGTCGTCATCACGATCATGGCGGCGCCGAGCGCCGCGGCGAAGCGCCTTGGCGACATGTCCCTCGGCAAGCCCCTGGCTTTCCTCGTCATCCTCATCCCCGCCGCGGAGCTGGCGCTCTTCATCGGGTCCGGAGGCTTTTCAAACGGCGCCCTGGGAGGGGCGCTGGCCGCGGAGAACTCCTTGGGCGCGGTTCTTTTCCAGCGCTACGCGGCCGCGACCGAGCTTGTGACGGCGCTTCTCTTCCTCGCCGGCCTCGGCGTTTTGCAGGCGGAGCCCAAGCAGTGACCCTCTGGGTCTGGGGCGTCTCCCTCTTTCTCTTCTTCGTCGGGCTCGCGATCGTCGTCCTGCGCCGCCAGCTTTTGCTGATGCTGCTGGGCCTCGAGCTCATGATCGCGGGGACGAACATCGTTCTCGTCTTTTACGGAGGCCTGCGCGCCGACGCCGATATCCTGGGCGCGGCGCTCTTGATCCTGGCGGTCGCCGCCGGGGAGGCCGTGGTGGGTCTGGCGCTCATCCTGCGGGCCTATAATTTGGGCCTGGAGCCGGACGCCCCGGCCCTGAGGGAATTAAGGGGATGATTCACGCTCCGTTCTCCCTCCTTCTCGTCCTGATCGCGCCGATCCTGGCGATCGTCGCGGGCGGCTTCCTTTATACCTTCAGGCCGCGGCTTGTCCATTGGCCCATGCTCGCCTCCTGCGCCGTGGTTTTTCTCGCGGCCTTGAGGCTCGCGTATCTCGTGTCGACGCGCGGCGCCATGGACGTCCTTCTTTACCGCTGGGCGGCCACTTGGTCGCCCGGGAGCTCTTGGCTCGTGGACTTCGGCCTGAGGCTCGACGGCCTTTCGGCGATGATGCTCCTCCTGATCTCGACCGTCGGGGGGCTGATACACCTTTACTCCGTCGGCTACATGGAGGAAGACGCGAGCTTCGGCCGCTTCTTCCTCTATTTCCACTTCTTTTATTTCTCGATGCTCGGCCTCGTCGTCGCCGACAATTATGTCCAGATGTATCTCTTCTGGGAGCTCGTGGGCACGGCTTCCTATCTCCTGATCGGCTTCTGGTACCACAAGGACACGGCGCGGCGGGCGGCCCTTCAGGCCTTCCTGACGAACCGCGTCGGCGACTTGGGCTTCCTCGCGGCGGTCTTCATCCTGATGGCGATCGTGGGGCGAGGGGACAGCAATTTCACGGATCTTTTCCAGCTCGGCGCGTCCATCAATCCGACCCACCTCGCCTTGGTGGGGTTCCTCCTCTTCTGGGCCGCGACCGCGAAGTCGGCGCAGTTTCCCCTCTACTTCTGGCTTCCGGACGCCATGGAGGGCCCGACCCCCGTCTCGGCGCTGATGCACGCGGCGACCATGGTCACGGCGGGCATTTTCCTCCTGGCCCGCTCCTGGCCGCTCATCTCCCTCGTCGACGGGCTCCCCCAATGGGTCGCGGCGGTGGGAGCGCTGACCGCGATCGGCTCGGCGATCGTCGCCGTGACAAAGACCGACTTGAAGCGCATTCTCGCCTACTCGACGGTGAGCCACCTGGGCATCATGGCGATGGGGATCGGCCTCGGAAAGGTCGGCGGGGCGCTGTTCCACCTTTTGACGCATGGGTTTTTCAAGGCGACCCTTTTCTTGTGCGCCGGCAACATCGCCCACGCCCTCCACAAGCCGACGGCGGACGTCTCGGAGGCGGGCGGCCTTCGCAAGCACATGCCCGTCACCTTCGGGGCCTTCACGGTCGCGGCGCTGTCCCTCGCCGGCGTGTTTCCCTTCGCGGGCTTTTTCAGCAAGGACGCGATCATCGGAGCGGCGCTCGAGCGCGGCGGGGTCATGGCGGTCGCGGGCCTTCTGATCGCCTTTTTAAGCGCCCTCTATATTTTCCGGATGCTCTTTTTGGTTTTCTGGGGCCCCCGATCCTGGCAGCACCCGCCGGAGCGCCCGCATGAGGCCGGGACGGTCATGGCGGCGCCGGTCTCCCTGCTGGCCGCGGGCGCATTCGCCGTCGGGATGTTCGCCGTGTGGGGGCATCGTCTGACCGACCTTCTCTTGAGGGGCTGGGCGGGCTCCGCGGAGTCCCTCTCCATTCCCGGGTTTGAGTGGCCGTCGTTCTTCGCCGGGACGTCCATGCTCCTCTTCGGCGCCGGGGCGGCCTATTTCCTGACGACGGCCATGCCCGACTGGGACCCCGCCTGGCGAGCGAGCCGACCTTGGCTCGCGAGGCTCTTTGAAACCGACTTCTATTATAAAAGCTTCGTGAGCGGCGTCGTGGACGCCGTCCTCGCGGCGTCGCGGGCGATCGGGGAGATCTTCGATTCCAGGGTGGTGGACGGCGCCGTCGAGGGAACGGGACCGGCCGTTCGGGCGCTCTCGGCGCGGTTTTCAGCCGCCATATCGGGATCGCTCAACGATTATTTGTGGTGGCTCGCGGCTGGAGCGGCGGCGCTCCTGGGCCTGGCCTTGAGGACGCTATGACCGCGCCCTTGACCCTTCTGTGGACGGCCCCTCTTTTAGGCGGCTTCCTGACCCTTCTTCTTGCCGGCGGTGGGGCGCCGCGGCTCCCGCGGCGGCTGGCGCTCTTTTTCGCGACCGCGCTGTTCCTCTATACCGCAGCCATGCCGCTCGCCTCCGGATCCTTTAATCTCGCGGAGTCGGGGCTCGATCTCGCGTTCGGGATCCGCTACTCGCTCGCGCTCGACGGATTGTCCTATGCGCTGGTCCTCCTCACGGCTTTTCTGACCATGATCTCGCTTCTGGGCTCCTGGAAGGAAGGGCATTCGGCGGGATTCTGGGCGAGCTTCCTCTTCCTCGAATCCGCCCTCATGGGGGTGTTCCTTGCCCGAGATCTTTTCCTCTTTTATATTTTCTGGGAGGCGAGCCTCATCCCCATGTTTTTCATCATCGGCCTTTGGGGATCGGCCAACCGGCGCCACGCCGCCGTCAAGTTTTTCCTTTACACCTTCGGCGGCAGCCTTTTCCTTCTCCTGGGCGCCCTTCTCCTCGTCAACGAGCGGCACGCCGCGACGGGGCTGTGGAGCTGGGACATGTCGGGGCTGCGGCTCGACGGCGGGGGGCCGCTGTCCGTCTTCATCTTCATCTCGATGGCGATCGGCTTCGCGGTCAAGATCCCGGTCTTTCCTTTCCACACATGGCTTCCCGACGCCCACACCGAGGCGCCGGCCGCCGGCTCCGTGATGCTGGCTGGAGTCATGCTCAAGATGGGCCTCTACGGCTTTCTTCGCATTCTCTATCCCGTCTTCCCGGGCGTGGGAGCCCGCCTTCTTCCCTGGATCGGCGGCTTGGCGGCCTTCAACGCGATCTATGGGGCCTTCGGCGCCATGGCCCAGACGGATTTAAAGAGGCTTATCGCCTACTCGAGCGTCGCGCACCTGGGATTCTGCCTCATGGGAATCGCGTCGCTCACTCCCGAGGGGATCGCCGGCGGCTCGCTCCAAATGATCAATCACGGGCTCACGACCGGAGCTCTTTTTTTGATGGTGGGCTTCATCTATGAGCGCAGCCATAAGCGCGGGCTCTCGGATTTCGGCGCGCTGGCGAGGACGGCCCCGGCGCTCGGCTTTTTCTTCGGCCTTGCCTGTCTCTCCTCCGTGGGGGTCCCGGGGATGAACGGCTTCGTCGGGGAATTCATGTCCCTGGCGGGAATGATGCGCGCCCTGCCGGTCGTGGCGATGGCGGCGCTGCTCGGGGTCGGCCTCGCGCCCGCCTATCTCCTGCCCGCCTTCGGGAAAGTTTTCTGGAACGACCCCGGCCCCGGTTCTTGCGCCTCCAAGGTGACGGATTTGGACGGCCGCGAGCGCGCCATCCTCTGGGCCCTCTCGGGCCTCATGATCGTCATCGGCGTCTATCCGCGGCCGTGGCTGGATTTCTTCAGGGCCGCAGCCTCGCGGCTTTCTTTATGATCCCGATCGATCCCATCCAGCGCCTCATCGCCGCGATGGGGCCCCCGGCGGCTTTCGCGGTCGGGCTTGCGCTCATCGTCCTGGCGGGCTTCGGGAGGGGCCGCTCGCGGGTTTCGAAAGTTTTGGGCGTCTTGACGCTGCTCGCGGGCCTCGTCCTCGTCTTTCCGCGGGCCCGGCCCGCGCCGGCCGCCGGGGCGCTTCTCGCGCCGGACGGCTTCTCGACCGCCTGGCAGATCCTTTTTTACGCGGGCGCTCTCCCCTTCGCGATTTTGGGCGCCGCCGGAACGGAGGCCCCGGCGCTCCTTTACCTTGGCAGCGCCCTGGGGATGGGGATCATCGCGTTATCGAGGAATCTCCTGATGCTGTTCATCGGCCTCGAGCTCATGTCCATTCCCGCGTATCTTCTCGTCTCGGGGCTCGGCCGGCGGGAAAGGGCGTCGTCGGAGGCGGCTCTCAAGTATTTCTTCAGCGGCGGGGCGGCGAGCGCTTTTTTTCTTCTGGGGATCGCGCTGTATTACGCGCGGATGAAGACGCTCGCCTTCGCCCCCGGCTCCGCCCCCCCCGACCCGATTCTCGGCGCCTCCTTGGTCCTCATGGGAACGGCGGCGCTCTTTAAGATCGGGGCGGTGCCGCTTCATTTCTGGCTTCCCGACGTCTACGAGGCGAGCGCTCCGGAGCTCGCCGGGTTTTTCTCGACCGCTCTCAAGGCGGCGGCGGTTCTTCTTTTGATGCGCGTGGTCTCGATCGCTCCGTCGTCGGCTCTCGCGAGGGCCCTTCCCTGGGCGGGCGCGCTCACGATGTTCGTCGGCGCGGTCCTGGCCCTGGGACAGGACCGCCTTCAGCGGCTTTTGGCCTATTCATCGATCGCCCACGCCGGCAATATCATCCTGGGCGTCGGGGCCTGGGCGGCGATGGGGGCTTCCCCGGCGGCGGCCTACGCGATTTATTTCTATCTTGCGGCGTATCTTTTCATGAACAACGGCGCCTTCTCGTTCCTCGCGGTTTCGGGGCTCAAGACCCGGGAAGATCTCAAGGGCTTCGCCAAAGGCTCCCCGGTCCTCGCGGGGCTCTTCGCCGTTTTCATGCTCGCCTTGGCCGGGGCGCCTCCGACGGCGGGCTTCCTGGCGAAGCTGCTTATTTTCTGGGAGGCCCTGAAGGCCGGACTCTATGCTCCGCTCGCCTTCGCCCTATTAAGCGCTCTCATCGCGCTCGTCTACTACCTGTCGCTGGTGCGGGACGCCTATTTTGAGGAAGGATCGGCGGTCTCCGTCCGGGGGAGCTTGGCCGGCCGGGCCGTTCTCTGGGCCTGCGCCGCGCCCTCGGCCGCGCTCGGGCTCTTCCCGATCGTGCTCGGCCCCATCCAGAGGCTGCTGGGACCGTGACCATGGGCGCTCTTGGGATCGTCCTCGACGTTCTCCTCGTCATGGGGGTCGTGATCTTTTTCACCCAGGCGAGCCGGCTTTTGGGTCCCAGGCCCCGGCATCAGGGCGACGCGGACATTCCCTACGAAACGGGCGAGCGCCCCATCGAGCTTGCGCTGCCGCGCATGTCCGTCCTTTATTGGCGCTTCGCGGTCCTATTTGTTATCTTTGATGTAGACCTCGCTTTTCTCCTCCCCTGGGCCTTGACCCGGCCTCGTCCGGGCGCCTTCGAAATGGCGGCGGTCACAGTCTTCGTCGCCATCGTCGGGCTCATGCTGGGATATTTTTGGAGGAAGGGGGAGCTCGAATGCCGATAGACGACTACGTTCCCGAGGGCGCGATCGCGACAAAGCTTGACGCGGCGCTTGGATGGGCGCGCAAATACTCGATTTTCCAGTATCCCTTCGTGACCGCCTGCTGCGGCATGGAATTCATGTCCGCGGCGGCCTCCCACTACGACCTGGACCGTTTCGGCGCCGGCTTTCCGCGCTTTTCCCCGAGGCAGGCGGACTGTCTGATGGTGGTGGGGACGATCTCGCACAAGATCGCGCCGGTGCTGCGCCGCATCTACGACCAGATGGCCGAGCCCAAGTGGGTCGTGGCCTTCGGGGTCTGCACCTGCACGGGCGGCTTCTACAACAACTACGCCACCGTCCAGGGAATCGACACCATCGTCCCCGTCGACCTCTATATTCCCGGCTGCCCCCCGCGCCCCGAGATGGTGCTCCAAGGGCTCGTCATGCTGCAGGAAAAAATCCAGAAGCAGCGGTCGAGGGCGAAGGTCCCATGAGCGATCCGGCGGCGGCGAATCCCTGCCGGGGGGAGCGGCGCGAGGCGGAGCCCTCCGCGGCCTTCGACGCGCTGCGCGAGCTCAAGGATCGGGGCTATAACGTTCTCGTCGACATGACCGCGGTCGACTACCTGTCTCAAGGCCGCGAGCCGCGCTTCGAGGTGGTCTACCGCCTCATGAAGCTCGATCCCCTAAGCGGCGGCGACAAGGGCCGCGTGGAGCTCCACGTCAAGGCCCCGGAGGGCGCGCCCGTCCTGCGCTCGTGCTCGAGCTTGTGGCCGATCGCGGACTGGCTTGAGCGCGAAGTCTGGGATATGTTCGGGATCGGCTTCGTCGACCGCCCGAAGATCAAGAGGCTTTTGATGTACGAGGAGTTCCAGGGGCACCCCTTGAGGAAGGACTATCCGATCGCCAAGCGCCAGCCGCTCATCGGCCCGGCCTCCGGCGAACGGCCCGACAACCCGAGCTTCAACGCCATGCGGCCCTCGGTCACGTATGAATAACGCGCCGCGCGCCCGCAAGACCTTCATGCTCAACATGGGGCCCCAGCATCCCGCCATGCACGGCATCGTCAGGCTCATTCTCGAGTTGGAAGGAGAGCTCATCAAGGACGTGGACGTCGAGATCGGCTATCTCCACCGCGCCTTCGAGAAGCACGCCGAATCCGAGACCTGGAACAACGTCGTTCCTTGGACCGACCGCTTGAACTACGTGAGCCCTCTCATCAACAACGTGGGCTACGCGATGGCGGTGGAGAAGCTGGCGGGGATCGAGATTCCGGAGCGGGGCCAATACATCCGCACGATCGCCTGCGAGCTTTCTCGCGTGACGGACCATCTGACCTGCGTGGGCGCGAGCGCGATGGAGTTGGGAGCTTTCACGGTTTTCCTCTATCTCATCAAGGCTCGCGAGTATCTCTACCAGATCATCGACAACTTGACCGGCGCGCGGATCACGACCAACTATGCCAGGGTCGGGGGCGTCAAGGCGGATCTTCCCCAGGGCTTCGAGGAGAAATGCCGGGACGTGTTCAAGAAGGTCCGCGAGGCGGTGCGCGACTCGGATAAGCTCCTGACGAAAAACCGCATCTTCATGGACCGGGTCGACAAGACCGGGGTCATTTCCCAGTCGGACGCGCTCGCCTACGGAATCACGGGCCCCTTCCTGCGCTCGACCGGAGTCCCCTACGATGTGCGCCGCGCGCATCCTTATCTGGTCTACGACCGGCTCGACTTCGAGATTCCGGTCGGCACGACGGGCGACAATTTCGACCGCTACCTCGTGCGCTTGGCCGAGATCGAGCAGAGCCTTCGCATCATCGAGCAATGCTTCAAGCAGATTCCTCCGGGCAAGCACTCCCTGGAGGCGGCCGAGATGAAGAACGCCTACGAATTCGAGGACGCCGGCAAATTCGGCGATACCGCGCTTCTCAAGAAATACGCGGCCAAGGTCGACCAGACCCTTGAGGGCGGGGGGAGGCTTCAGCACGGCGACATCGACAGCCCAAGCCGCTCCGCGGTGCTCCCGCCCAAGGAGGAGACCTACGGCAACATCGAGGGCCTGATGAATCACTTCGAGCTCATCATGTGGAGCTGGGGGATCAAAATTCCCGCGGGGGAGACTTACATCGCGGTCGAGGGCGGCAACGGCGAGCTGGGTTTTCACATCGTGAGCGACGGCTCGGACAGGCCGTATCGCGTGCGGTGCCGCCCCCCCTGCCTCTACATCATGGCGGCCCTGCCGATCCTCCTCAAGGATTCCTACATCGCGGACATCATCCCGACCTTCGGCTCCGTGAACATGATCGGAGGGGAGCTGGATCGATGAGCTCCGGGAGCCCCGTTTTTTCGGCGGAGGAGGAAAAGACTCTCAAGGCCTGGACCACGCGGTTTCCCCATCCGAACATGGGCCTCATCGAAGCCCTGCGCCAGGTCCAGGAATGGCGCCGCCACATCGGGACCGCGGAAGAGTCGCGCTTGGCGGAGATGTTCGGTCTGCCCCTGGGCCGGGTCCACGAAGTCGCGACCTTTTTCCCGTTCTTCACCCAAAAGCCTACGGGACGGCGCCGAATCGGCGTCTGCCGGGGGCTTTCCTGCGAGCTCGCGGGCACGAACAAGGCGGTTCGGGCGCTCGGGGAGAAGTTGGGCGTCGGCCCGGGCGAGACGACCCCCGACGGGGAGTGGAGCTTCGAGGAGATGGAATGCCTTGGCGCCTGCGAGATGGCGCCGGCGGCGATCGTCAACGAAGAGCTTGTCGGCGCCGCGACGGAGGAGACGGCGCGGCGCATCGTCGCCGAGCCTGGAAAGGATTTCAGGCCCCAGACCGTTATCGGCCCCGAGTCGACGGAGCATCGCCTCTTGACGGGGCGCTTCGGGGAGCCGGGCCTCGAGACCTTGGACGGCTATCGGAGGGCCGGCGGCTACGAGATTCTTAAGAAGGCGGTCGAGATGGGCCCCGCTAAGATCATGGAGGAGGTCAAGAAGTCGAATCTTCGCGGCCTGGGAGGCGCCGGCTTTCCGACGGGGATGAAATGGGGAACGGTGCCCCCGAAGGAGAAGATGCCGGGCCCGCGCTACGTCGTCGTCAACTCGGATGAGTCCGAGCCGGGATGCTTCAAGGACCGCGTCCTCATCGAGAACTGCCCCCATGGGCTCATCGAGGGGCTCTTGATCGCCTCGCTCGCGATCGGGGCGGAGGAGTCCTTCATCTTCATCCGCGGCGAGTACAAGAGGCAGCACCATATTTTGGAGAAGGCCCTGGCCGAGGCGGAGAAGGCGGGGTTGATGGGGAAAAACATTCTCGGCAAGGATTTTTCCTGCGCGATCAAGCTCACGCGGGGCGCGGGCGCCTACATTTCCGGTCTCGACACCGCGCTTCTCGAGACGATGGAGGGCAAGAAGGCCTGGCCCCGCCAGCCTCCGCCGTTTCCGACCACGCACGGTCTCATGAATCGTCCCACGGTCGTCAACAACGTCGAGACGCTCATGATGCTGCCGCCGCTTCTTCGGATCGGCGGCGAGGCCTTCGCCAAGATGGGAACGGCGAAATGCGGCGGGACCGCGGTCTTTTCGATCAGCGGCCACGTGGAGCGGCCCGGGGTCTATGAATTTCCGATGGGGACGCCGCTTCGCCGCATGATCGAGGCCGCGGGCGGCATCAAGGGCGGGCGCAAGCTCAAGGCCGTCATCCCCGGCGGCGCTTCGACGCCGGTCTTGACCGCCGCCGAGATCGACGTGGCGATGGATTTCGACAGCCTGCGCGGCGTGGGATCCTTCTTGGGCGCGGGCGGGATCATGGTGCTTGACGAGACCGTGAACATGGCCTTCGTCGCGAGGAACATCGAGCGTTTCTTGGCTCACGAATCCTGCGGGCAGTGCACGCCTTGCCGCGAGGGAAGCGAGTGGACCGTGCGCATTCTCGATCGGCTGATCGAAGGCGAGGGATGCCCGGAGGATGTCGTTAATTTGGATCGAACGGGGGAGAATATCGCCGGCAAGGTCATCTGCGCCCTGGGCGACACCGTCGGCTCGGTCACGCGCGCCATGATGAAGAAATTTCCCGAAGATTTCAAATCAGAAGCCGGGGAGCGGAGTTCGGGGGCCGGCAAGCAGCCGGCGGGGACCGCGGCATGAGCGAGAAGAAAATGGTCTCGTTGACGATCGACGGGAAGCCCGTCTCCGTGCCGGAGGGCACTCTCGTCATCGAGGCGGCGCGGGCGCTTGGCATCAAGATCCCCCATTACTGCTATCACCGCGGCCTGGGCAATCCGGGCAATTGCCGCATCTGCGCCTGCGAGTTCGAGGGGGCGCCCAAGCCCATCCAGATGTCCTGCCGCACGATCGCGGCCGAGGGCATGAAGGTGAGGACGTCCTCGCCGAACGCCCGGCGCTACCAGGCCTCCTCTCTTGAATTCCATCTTGAAAATCACCCGCTTGACTGCCCCGTCTGCGACCAGTCGGGGGAATGCAAGCTCCAGGACTACTACATGCAGTACGGGCTCTATGGGAGCGAAGTGCGCGAGGACAAGCTCCACAAGGGCAAGCGCATCCCGATCGGCCCTCATGTGATGCTCGACCAGGAGCGCTGCATCCTCTGCACGCGCTGTACGCGCTTCACGGACAATGTCACGAAGACCCATGAGCTGGGCATCTTCGGGCGGGGGCACCAGGAGAGAGTGGAGCTCGCGCCGGGCCGCTCTCTCGACAACGCCTATTCCGGGAACGTCGTCGACATCTGCCCGGTGGGCGCGCTCACGGACCGCGACTTCCGTTTCAGGGTGCGGGTATGGTACCTCGACGAGACGGAATCCATCTGTCCCGGCTGCGCCCGCGGCTGTTCGATCGACGTCCATACGAACACGAAGCGCCCATGGCATAATGAAGGACGCCGTGTGGCGAGGCTTAAGCCGCGGGAAAATCCGGAGGTCAACGGCTTCTGGATCTGCGACGAGGGCCGCTACGGCTACAAGAACCTAGACGAGCGCCGCCTGGGCCGCGTCATGCGCCTGAAGCCCCGGCCCGAGGACCTCTCCTGGAGCTCGGCGCTGGACGAAGTCGCCCGCGGGATCAAGGAAGCTTCGGCGGCCAAGGGGACGGAGGGGCTCGTGGTCGTCGCCTCCGGCATGCTTTCCAACGAGGACTGGTCTTCCTTCAAAGAGCTTTTCGTCAAGACGCTCAAGATCGGCCGTTTTCTTTTCGGCCCGGAGCCGGATCAGATCGGCGCCGAAGACGATTTCCTGCGGCGCAAGGAGAAGGTTCCGAATCTCCGCGGCGGGCTCGATCTGGGTTTCGGCAAGGAAATCAAGAGCCTTTCGTGGGATGATCTGGCGAAATCAATCGAGTCCGGAAAGACCTGGGGCCTTTACGTCGTCGAGCGCGACCCCGCCAAGGTTTGGGGATCGGAGCGCGCCAAGGCTTTGCTGGACAAGCTGGATTTCATGGCCTTTCAGAGCCCTTTTAAAGGAGAGGCCGGCGAATGGGCGCGGTATCGGCTCCCGGCCACGGCCTATGTCGAGGAGGAGGGGCATTTCACCAATTTCGAGGGCAAGGTCCAAAAGTACGGCAAAGCCCTGGAGCCTCTGGGCTCGGCCCGGCCCGACTGGCAAATCTTCGACGATCTGCGCGCGCGGTTCCTGTCGGAAGAAGGAAGCTCCGGACGCCGCGAGAAGGCGGGCGCTCTGGCGTGAGCCCGCTTTTGACCTCCGTCCTTTGGACCTTGATCAAGGTCGCCTTCGCGCTTTTCGCGGTGGGCTTGAACATCGCGGGGCTGCTGGGCTGGGTCGAAAGAAAGCAGAGCGCCGTCCTTCAAGACCGCATCGGCGCCAACCGCGCCGACATCCTGGGTTTCAGGATCTTGGGCCTTTTCCATCCTATCGCGGACGCGGTCAAGATGCTGACGAAGGAGGATTTCGTCCCGACCGGAGTCAACCGCCTCTTCCATACGATGGCGCCGTGCTTTTCATTGGGATTCGCCTTCCTGGGCCTGGCGGCCATTCCCTACGGCGGCGTCGTCCACGTCGCCGGAAAGGCCTGGAGCCTGGTCCCGATCGAGAGTCCGGTCGGCCTCCTCTTCGTCCTCGCGATGCTGGGCCTTGGACTCCATGGCGTCATGATGGCGGGCTGGGCCTCCAACTCCAACTACGCGTTGCTGGGAGGCCTGCGGGGCGCCGCGCAGATGATCTCCTATGAAATCTGCATGGGCGCCATTCTCGCGGCGCCGGCCTTCCTTTATGGGACGCTCGACCTCGAGACCATGGTCGAGAAACAGGGTGGTTTTTTGTGGGGGATGATCCCCAACTGGGGGTGTTTCACCCAGCCCCTCGCCTTCATCCTGTTTTTGGTGGCGGGCACCGCGCTCTCGAAGCGGACTCCCTTCGACCTTCCCGAGGGAGAGGCCGAGATCGTGGGCTACCACGTCGAGTATTCCGGCATGAAGTTCGGGATGTTCCTCATGACGGATTTTATCGAGACGATCGTCGTCTCGGGGCTCGCGGTCGCGATCTTCCTGGGAGGATGGCAAATCCCGGGGATGGCGCTCGACGGGCTCTCGGGCGCGGTCCTGATGCTCGCGAGCTTCATAACGAAATTGCTGGCCGTTCTCTTCGTCCTCATGCAGATCCGCTGGACGCTCCCCCGCTTCCGCTTCGACCAACTCTTGAGCCTCGGCTGGAAGAACATTCTCCCCCTGGCGCTCGCCAACTTTCTCGTCACGATCTGGGGGATCTATCTATGGCGATGACCGTCCGCGAGGTCTCGCGCCCCGCCCGATCCTTCATGGAACAGATCTTCCTGTGGGAAGTCTGCGTGGGCCTCATGGTGACGTTCCGGCATTTCTTCGTCAACCTCGCGCGGCACGCCCTGCGCGCCCTGGGACTCAAGGTCGAGCCGGGGGCCGTCACGATCCAATATCCCGAGGATCCCGCGGTTCTGGGAAAACGCGCCCGCACTCGCCATCGGCTCTTGAAGCGCGCGGACGGCTCGCCGCGCTGCACGTCCTGCCTCCTCTGCGAGACGATCTGCCCCGCGAAATGCATCCATATCACGCCCGAGGAAAGCCCGGACCCCCGAATCGAGAAGCGCGCGAAGACCTTCGACATCGACATCGGGCTGTGCATTTTCTGCGGCTACTGCGTCGAGGCCTGTCCGGTGGACGCGATCCACATGGACGCCAACAAAGTCGAGCTTTCAAGCTACACGCGCGAGGACATGATCTGGACGATGCCCGAGCTCATGGACGACGTCCCGAAGCTTCCCCGCGCGCTGCGCCCCGCCCCCGGCATCGGCCCGACCGTTCCTTTCGTCTCTGGATCGCATTAAGGCGTGGCATAGGCCGCTCCGGGCGATGCCCGGGATCTTTCTGCCGTTCTTTCTTGACATGGGCGAAGGCGACTGTTACACTCCTCGGCGCAGCCCCTTAAAATGCCCGCCGCCGTCCGACACGACGAACTCGAAACGATCAGCGTCAAGCCGACCTTGATCGGCCGCGAGCCTTATCTCCCCTCCGAACCGCCCCCCAAGACCCGCATCCTGCTCCTCGAGCCCTTCTATCCGGCGGAGGCGAAGTGGGGAAGCCTCAAGACCGAGCAGGGCTTCCTGCCGCCGATCGGCCTCATCTCGATGTATTCGTGGCTGCGCTGGAAGGGCTTCGACGTGGACTTCCAGGACACGCAGTTCGGCCAGTTCACCGAGGCCTCCCTGCGGGAGTATCTGCGGCGCGGACGCTACGAGATCGTCGGCATCCCGGTGTTCACGCCGACCGCGGACTACTGCTTCTGGACGGCGAGACTCTGCCGGGAGGTCCTGCCGGACTGCAAGATCGTCTTCGGCAACATCCACGCGAGCTCGACGCCCAAGCTGACGATGGAGCAATGCCCGGAGTGCGACTTCATCGTCCGCCATGAGGGGGAATACACTTTCGAAGAGCTCGTCCGCGCTCTCGCCCGCGGCGCCTCGCCCGACTTCGCCGCCATCCGCGGCCTCGTCTGGCGCCGCGGCGGCGAGATCGTCGTCAACCAGGATCGCCCCCTCATCGGCGACTTGGACACCCTCCCTCCGGGATTTTATTCCGACCTGGATCTCGCCGGCTACGTCCCGCACGTCACCCAGTACAGCGTGCTCCCGAACTACCCCCTCATCACCCAGCGCGGCTGCCCCTATCCCTGCAGCTATTGCGAGGCCTCCAACATCCTGGGCAAGAAGCAAAGAGTCTACAGCCCCGCCCGCGTCGTCGAGGAGCTCAAGATTCTCAAGGAGAAAAAGGGCGCGCGCGGGATCTATTTCCAGGACTCGACTTTCACGATGAACCGCAAATACACGGTCGAGCTCCTAAGCCTCATGATCAAGGAGAAGCTGGGCCTCCTTTGGACCTGCAACACGCGCACCGACCGGGTCGATCCCGAGCTCCTCGCCATGATGCGCGAGGCGGGCTGCCGGACGATTTTCTACGGCATCGAGTCGGGCAACCCGGAGTCCCTGAAGGTCATCCACAAGCAGTGCACGGTCGAGCAGCAGACCCGCGGCGCGATGTGGACCCACGAGGCCGGCATCCGGATGCTGTGCAACTACATCATCTGCCTTCCGGGGGAGGATGAAAAGATGGTGGAAAACACCATCCGATACGCGCGCAGCCTCAAGAGCCAGATGGCGCTTTTCTATCTTCCCGTGCCCTTTCCCGGATCCGCCCTTTACGAGGAGTGCCGCAAGGATGGAGGCCTGATCCGTCCCGACGCCCGTTGGAGCGACTACCTCTCGATCGACTTCGACAATCCCGTCTACGTCAATCCGAAGATCGGGAAGGAACGCATGAAGTATTGGTATCGGCGGGCCTTCCGCGATTATTATTTGACTCCGGGGGTGTGGTGGGCGAACCTGCGCCAAGTCCGCTCCGCGCATGACGCGAGGCGCCTCCTGCGCGGGGGGCGGGCGCTTTCGATTCTGCTTGGATCGGGGATCCGGAGCCTCCTCAAGGGGTTCAACCGCGGCTACCATGGACAGGCGGCCCCGATCATCGACTAGTGAAAACCCCCGGTTTCCCCGACGTCCTCGATATCGGCTTCGTCGCGACCCTCGTCTACGCGCTGCTCGTGTGGTTCAAGCAGACGAAGGCCGCCTTCGTCGCCATGGGATTTTTAGCCCTTTCGGCGATCTACCTCGCGGCGCGGATCGTCGACATGCGCATGACGACGGACATCTTCCGGGGGTTCTTCGACGTCTTCATCATCGCGATCGTCGTCATCTTCCAAGAAGAGCTCCGGCAGGCCTTCGAGCGCCTGGCTCTCCGGCTCCGGGGATTCGGCCGCGGCCCGGGCGTCGCGCCCGGGCCCAGGGAAATCGAGGTGCTCGTGAGAACGGCGGGGAAGTTCGCGCGGGAGAAGACAGGGGCGCTGATCGTCCTGCGCGGGAAAGACCCGCTGGACCGTCATCTGGAGGCGGGGTGGGATTTGGGCGGGATGATCTCCGAGGCGCTCATCGAGAGCATCTTTGACTGGCATTCTCTCGGCCACGACGGCGCGGTGGTCGTCGAGGACGGGCGCATCAGCCGCTTCGGCTGCCATCTCCCCCTCTCCAAGGAGTCCTCCAAGGTGGAGGGTTTCGGCACGCGCCACGCCGCGGCCCTCGGGCTTTCCGAGAGGACGGACGCCCTCGCGATCGTCGTCAGCGAGGAAAAGGGAACGGTGTCCGTGGCCCAGGGAGGAGAGCTCGTCTATCTGGGGGACATCGGCGCGCTCCAGGAGAAGCTCGGCGCCTTCTATGCCGCAAACGCGCCTCAGACCGCCCGCGGCAAGCTCCGGCATTTTCTGCGCCGCAACATCAAGGAAAAGCTGGCCGCCCTCGCTATCGCGATCGTCGCCTGGATGCTTCTGGTGGGCTTGTGATGCAAGTGACCCGCCGGGCGAAGGCCCTTCTCGATTTTCTCGCCGTCGAGGGCAAGAGGCTCTCGCCGCTTCTCATCCTCACCCACGACCATCCGGACCCCGACGCGCTGGCCTCCGCCTGGGGGCTCGCGCATCTGGCGCGGCAGATGGGAGGCATCAGGGTTCGCATCGCCTACGGCGGCGCGATCGGCCGCGCGGAGAACAGGATGATGGCCGAAAGGCTCGGTATTCCCGCCGAAGTTTTGCGCCCTCGCGAGCTGGATTCTTTTGAGCACGCGGCCCTGGTCGACACCCAGCCCGCCTTCCGCAACAACCGCTTCCCTCCGCGCAGGAAGCCCGCCATCATCGTGGACCATCATCCGTTGAATGCCGCGACGCGGGCGGATTTCGCGTGGATCGACAAGACGGCCGGCGCGACGACCACTCTGGTCGCGGAGGCCCTTCTCGCCTCCGGCGTGCGCGTGCCTCCCAGGCTCTCGACCGCGATCGTCTATGGGATAGGGTCCGAGACGCAGAACCTGGGGCGGGAGGCGACCGGGCGGGACCTCGCCGTCTACCAGGCCTTCTGGCCGAAGGCGAGCGTCAAGACCCTGTGGAATATTTCCTACCCGCGCCGTTCAAGCGACTTTTTCGCGACGATCACCCGGGCGATTCGTCGCGCTTTCATCGCGCGCAACGTCATCGGAACGAATCTGGGGCCGCTCAAGTCGCCGGATCGCGTGGCGCAGGTCGCGGATTTCCTTTTAACCCACGAAAACATGCGCTGGTCGATCGTCACGGGGCGCTACCGCGGCCGGCTCCACGTGTCATTGAGGACGACGGATCCGGCGGGCGCGGCGGGGCCGCTTCTGAAGAGGCTTTTGGGCGGCCGCAATCGCGCCGGGGGGCACCAGATGATCGCGGGCGGCGCGCTCGACGTCGGGGCCGACGCCTCCGAGGAGAAGTGGAGGGAGATCGAGGACGCGGTGACGCTGGCTTTCCTCGAGAGCCGCGGCGTCAAGCGCCCCGAGGACCGCGTCAGGCCCTACGAGAACGCCTAAAGCATCAGCGGCGTTCCCGCGGGCTGCTTTTCAGCTCGACCATCGTCCTCCGCGATTTGCATATTCCTGAAAAAAAGTCTTGACTTTTTTTCAGGAACCAATAAACTTAGTCCGGGGCTTTCATGCGTTATCTATCGGGCGAGATCGAGCGCCTGCTGCGCGAGGAGCGCAAGATGGCCTTCATCGCCGGACCGCGGCAGGTGGGGAAGACGACGCTCGCCCGCCGCCTCCTGCGAGAGGCCGCTCAGGGCGGCAACTATTTCAACTGGGACGTGGAGAGCCACCGCCGGGCGATTCTTGCCCGCCCGGAGGGCTTCTGGGCCGTCGCGCCCGCCGGGCGACGGACGCGCGTGGCCCTCGACGAAATCCACAAATACCCTCGATGGAAGCGCTTCCTCAAAGGGATCTATGACGCCGCCGGACGGGAGACCGAGATCATCGTCACCGGAAGCGGCCGCTTGGACGTCTACCAGCGCGGCGGCGACTCCCTCTTCGGCCGCTACGGTCTTTACCGCCTCCATCCCTTCACGCTGGGGGAGCTTTTGTCTCCGGATGGCGCCGGCGTCCGCGAGCCCGAGGTCCTCTGGCGCGAGGCGATCGAGCCCGCCGCGCCGGGGACCGCTCGGGCCTTGGCCGATCTGGAGCGCTTCACCGGCTTCCCGGAGCCGCTTTTCGCGGCGAGCGAGAGCCGGCTGCGCCGCTGGAGGCGCGCCCGGCGCCATTTAATTTTGCGCGAGGACCTGCGGGACCTCACTCGCATCCGCGACATCGGCCTCGTGGAGTCCCTCGCGGCGCTCCTGCCCGAGCGAGTGGGCTCGCCCCTTTCCCTCAACGCGCTCAGCGAGGACCTGGGAGTCGCCTTCGGGACCGTCCGGGCGTGGATGGAAACCTTGGCCCGTCTCTATTACGTCTTCGAAATCCGTCCCTACGCGGGCCGCCTGGCGCGGGCGTTGCGGCGGGAGGCCAAGATTTATTTGTTCGACTATTCCGAGGTTGCCGATCCGGGAGCGCGCTTTGAGAACATGGTCGCCGTCCATCTGCGCAAGCTCGTGGACGCCTGGAACGACTGGGGCGTGGGCGATTTCGAGATCCATTACGTGCGGGATAAGGAGAAGCGCGAGGCCGACTTCCTGATCGCCGAGTCGCGCCGCCCATTCCTGCTGATCGAGACCAAGCTCTCGGCCCGGGAGCCCTCCTCCTCTCTCCGCTATTTCCACGAGCGCCTCAGGCCCGCTCACGCGGCTCTCCTTTCCCGCGAGGAGCCCGCGCGCGGGCCGTCGTCGATCGGGGGCATTCGCGCCATCGGTGCGGCGCGGTTCTTGTCGCGCATCTGACGCCGCGCGCTCTCGAATCCGGCGGCGCCAAAAATTTTTTTCCGCGGCGAAAAAAAGCTTGACAGAAATCGGCCGTTCGTGATATGATGAGCAAAGTTCGCAACCGGAGCCTTGGGGCGCCGGGCAAAATAAAAAAGTTATCGTCGGCCTGAAGGAAAGGTCCTGCGGTAGCTTTTGCTCTTTGAAAAAATTTGCGGGTCAATGGGCGTCCTGATCCGGGCTCGTAAGGGTCCGGAAAGGATGAAAGGAAATAACGGTGTGGTGCCGCGCCCTTTATCGGACGCGGCAACGCATTGGTCAAACCAGCCATTTTGGGAGCCGTCCGGCCTCCTTAAAAAAAGACCGGATACCCTTTAAATGGAGAGTTTGATCCTGGCTCAGAATTAACGCTGGCAGAGTGCATAACACATGCAAGTCGAGCGAGACCAGTTTGAGATTACATCAAGAATCGGTTTAGCGGCAGACGAGTGAGTAACACGTAAGCAACCTGCCCTCGAGAGACGAATAACGCGTCGAAAGGCGTGCTAATGCGTCGTATTATCCGAGCGCGGCATCGCGTTCGGATGAAAGGTTCGCAAGAATTGCTCGAGGAGGGGCTTGCGGCCCATCAGCTTGTTGGCGAGGTAACGGCTCACCAAGGCTATGACGGGTACCTGGGCTGAAAGGCCGGACGGGCACGGAGGCACTGAGACACGGGCCTCACTCCTACGGGAGGCAGCAGTGGGGAATTTTGGACAATGGGCGAAAGCCTGATCCAGCAACTCTGCGTGAGGGATGAAGTCTTTCGGGATGTAAACCTCTTTTGTCGGGGAAGAACGTCCGCAAGGATCTGACGGTACCCGGCGAATAAGCCACGGCTAACTACGTGCCAGCAGCCGCGGTAAGACGTAGGTGGCGAGCGTTATTCGGAATTACTAGGCGTAAAGCGAGTGCAGGCGGGTGCTCAAGTCCGTCGTGAAATCTCCCGGCTCAACTGGGAGCGGTCGATGGATACTGGGCGTCTAGAGTTGGGTAGGGGACATCGGAATTCCCGGTGTAGCGGTGAAATGCGTAGATATCGGGAGGAACGCCGAAGGCGAAAGCGGATGTCTAGGCCCTTACTGACGCTGAGACTCGAAAGCTAGGGGAGCAAACAGGATTAGATACCCTGGTAGTCCTAGCCGTAAACGATGCTCACTAGGCGCGGGGGGTATCGACCCCCTCCGTGCCGCAGCTAACGCATTAAGTGAGCCGCCTGGGGAGTACGGCCGCAAGGTTAAAACTCAAAGGAATTGACGGGGGCCCGCACAAGCGGTGGAGCATGTGGTTTAATTCGACGCTACGCGAAGAACCTTACCTGGGCTCGAACGACTGGTGGTACTTCCTCTGAAAAGAGGAGGGACCCGCAAGGGTGCCAGCCGAGGTGCTGCATGGCTGTCGTCAGCTCGTGTCGTGAGATGTTGGGTTAAGTCCCGCAACGAGCGCAACCCCCATCCTGTGTTGCTACCCCGCAAGGGGAGGACTCTCAGGAGACTGCCGTGGATAACACGGAGGAAGGCGGGGATGACGTCAAGTCATCATGGCCTTTATGTCCAGGGCAACACACGTGCTACAATGGCGCGCACAACGGGAAGCAAGGCGGCAACGCGGAGCTAATCCTCAAAGTGCGTCTCAGTTCAGATCGTGGGCTGCAACTCGCCCGCGTGAAGATGGAATCGCTAGTAATCGCGGATCAGCAGGCCGCGGTGAATACGTTCCCGGGCCTTGTACACACCGCCCGTCACACCACGAAAGCTCATTGCAACCGAAATAGCCGCTCTGCGGCTATGAAATTGTGATGGGTGATTGGGGTGAAGTCGTAACAAGGTAGCCGTACGGGAACGTGCGGCTGGATCACCTCCTTTCGATTTTCGGTCTCACGTCCGGAAATCTGTCGCCCCTTGGGCCACAAGACCTGGTCGTTTCAGGCTTCTGGTTCGCGGGACGCCCATTGACTCGCAAATTTCCCTCGAGAGGGCTCGTAGCTCAGGGGTAGAGCACACGCTTGATAAGCGTGGGGTCGGAGGTTCGAAACCTCCCGGGCCCAAGTTTTTGGGCCCTTAGCTCAGCTGGGAGAGCGCCTGCTTTGCAAGCAGGAGGTCGGCGGTTCGATTCCGCCAGGGTCCATGCGGTTGGAGTGGCCGCGAGAGAGGGTTGGAGCCAATTTTGGTTCTTTGACAATGATAGCGCAGGCTTTGGATACCGTCGTCCGATAAGTCCCTTGGGGGCGCGGCGCCGAATCCGAGGCCAAGAAATCAAGAAGGCCGAGCGTCTTTGGAGCGCAGATCTCCCCATGACCGGGAGATATGCGCGATGGAAGAATATGGTCAGGCTACTTAGTGTATAGGGTGGATGCCTTGGCGCCAGAAGCCGATGAAGGACGTGATAAGCTGCGATAAGCCTCGGGGAGCTGCAAATAAGCTTTGATCCGGGGATTTCCGAATGAGGCAACTGGGCGCGTCGAAAGGCGCGCCATCTCCAGTTGAAGGCCCGTGCTTCGGCATGGGAGATAGGCTGGAGAAGACAACCCGGGGAAGTGAAACATCTCAGTACCCGGAGGAAAAGAAATCAACAGAGATTCCCTTAGTAGCGGCGAGCGAACGGGGAACAGCCTAAACCGCCGATTCGTCGGCGGGGTTGCAGGGCTCGTCCGGTTTAGAACCGAGGAGTTACCAACCGGCGGATAGCAGAATGGTCCTGGAAAGGCCAGCCAAAGCGGGTGATAGCCCCGTAAGCAAAATCCGACCGGCTCCTGACGAGTACCTAAGTACCATGGGTCACGAGCAAGCCCTTGGGAATCTGGGGAGACCACTCTCCAAGGCTAAACACTCTCTGGCGACCGATAGTGAACCAGTACCGCGAGGGAAAGGCGAAAAGAACCCCTGACGGGGAGTGAAAAAGAACCTGAAACCCTGTACATACAAGCTGCACAAGGCCTAATGGCTCTTCGCCGCAAGGCTGGAGCTAATGGCTGAGTGCGTGCCTGTTGAAGAATGATCCGGCGAGTTAGTGGGTCGAGCGAGGTTAAGGGGTCGGTCGTGAGGCCGCCTCCGAAGCCGCAGCGAAAGCGAGTCTGAAAGGGCGTTTAGTTCGATCTATTAGACCCGAAGCCAAGTGATCTAACCATGGCCAGGGTGAAGTTGGGGTAAAACCCAATGGAGGCCCGAAGTGTTAACCGTTGAAAAGGTTCTACATGAGCTGTGGTTAGGGGTGAAAGACTAATCGAACTTGGTGATAGCTGGTTCTCTCCGAAATAGCTTTAGGGCTAGCGTCCGGCGTTAACCCGCAGGGGTAGAGCACTGGTAGATGTAGGGGAGGCAACCCCTCTTCCGAAGTCTGTCAAACTCCGAATACTGCGGCGAACTGCCGGGCAGTCAGTGCGTGGGGGATAAGCTTCACGCGCAAGAGGGAAACAACCCAGAGTGCCGATCTAGGCCCCAAAGTGCAGGCTAAGTGGAAAACGCTGTGGGTTTGCTTAAACAGCTAGGAGGTTGGCTTAGAAGCAGCCACCCTTTAAAGAGTGCGTAACAGCTCACTAGTCTAGCGAACCTGCGCGGAAAATGACGCGGGGCTTAAGCCTGCCGCCGCAATCGCACCTTCTTTGATTCTTCGGAATCAAGGAGGGGTAGGAGAGCGTTCCTGGCAGCAGCGAAGGCATACCGAGAGGAGTGCTGGAGCGCCAGGAAGTGAGGATGTCGGAATAAGTAGCGATAAACAAGGTGAGAATCCTTGTCGCCGAAAGCCTAAGGTTTCCTTGAGCAACGTTCGTCGGCTCAGGGTCAGTCGGTCCTAAGTCGAGGCCGAAAGGCGTAGACGATGGATATCCGGTTAATATTCCGGAACTAGGTTGAAGGCTATGACTTGAGGGGGGACGCAGAAAGGTAAGCGGTCCCGCGCGGAGGTCGTCGCGGGCTAAGGCCGTAAGGGTGCTCTTCCAGGAAAATCCGGGGGGGCGTTAACCTGAAAGCCGACGGGGACTGTGGGGCGACCCACGGGAAGCCGCCCGACTACGCTGCCAAGAAAAACCTCGCAAGTCGCCTTTAGTCTAACCGTACCGCAATCCGACACAGGTAGGCGGGGTGAATAACCCAAGGCGCGCGAGTGAGACCACGTTAAGGAACTAGGCAAAATAGCCCCGTAACTTCGGGATAAGGGGTGCTCTCCGCAAGGAGAGCCGCAGTAAAGAGGGCACCGTGACTGTTTAACAAAAACACAGGACTCTGCTGAAATCGCAAGATGATGTATAGGGTCTGACGCCTGCCCGGTGCTGGAAGGTCAAGGGGAGCGGTCAGCCGC
This sequence comes from bacterium, assembly GCA_021799485.1. Taxonomy (GTDB): domain Bacteria; phylum Elusimicrobiota; class Elusimicrobia; order UBA1565; family UBA9628; genus JAJZAK01. The sequence goes on from JAJZAK010000003.1 coordinate 44,797, forward strand.
AAGGCGAAGCCGCGAACTTAAGCCCCAGTAAACGGCGGCGGTAACTATAACCGTCCTAAGGTAGCGAAATTCCTTGTCGGGTAAGTTCCGACCTGCACGAATGGCGTAACAAAGGTGCCGCTGTCTCAACGTGGTGCTCGGCGAAATTGTGGTGCGAGTGAAGACGCTCGCTGCGCGTGGTTAGACGAAAAGACCCCGTGGAGCTTTACTGTAACTTGATATTGCGTTATGGTTTTGGATGCGTAGCATAGGTGGGAGCCTTTGAGGTCCTGGTTGTGGCCAGGGCGGAGGCGACAAGTGAAATACCACCCTTCCGAGGCTGTGGCGCTAACCTGCGGCCGTGATCCGGCCCAAGGACAGTGTCAGGCGGGCAGTTTGACTGGGGCGGTCGCCTCCCAAAGAGTAACGGAGGCGCTCCAAGGTTCCCTCAGGGCGCATAGTAATCGCCCATTGAGTGCAAGGGCAGAAGGGAGCTTGACTGCAAGGCCTACAAGCCGAGCAGGGACGAAAGTCGGACCTAGTGATCCGGTGGTACCTCGTGGGAGGGCCATCGCTCAACGGATAAAAGCTACCCCGGGGATAACAGGCTGATCGGGTCCAAGAGTTCACATCGACGACCCGGTTTGGCACCTCGATGTCGGCTCATCGCATCCTCCCGCTGGAGCAGGTGGGAAGGGTTGGGCTGTTCGCCCATTAAAGCGGTACGTGAGCTGGGTTCAGTACGTCGTGAGACAGTACGGTCTCTATCTACCATGCGCGCTAGGAAACTTGAGAGGGGCTGACCATAGTACGAGAGGACCTGGTTGGACGAACCTCCTGTATACCAGTTATCCCGCCAGGGGTATCGCTGGGTAGCGGTGTTCGGAAGGGATAAACGCTGAAAGCATCTAAGCGTGAAACCCGCCTCAAGATAAGGTTTCCCGTCGGACGCCGCAAGGCGTCCGCCTAAAGGACACGAGTAGACGACTCGTTTGATAGGCCGCGAGTGTAAGCGCCGCGAGGCGTTCAGCGAAGCGGTACTAATCGTCCGTGCGGCCTGGCCGTATTCTTCGATCGAAGAGAAAAGCTCGGTCTTCTTGGAAAGCGTTGGTCAATATCGTATGATATGCTGTTTTGGCGAAATCTTGGGGTCTCGGCAAGGCCGGTGACAATTCCGGCGGGGAAACACCCGTTCCCATTCCGAACACGGCAGTTAAGCCCGCCAGGGCCGATGGTACTAGCGCCCAACTCGGCGCTGGGAGAGTAGGTCGTTGCCGGCCTTACCGAGACCCTGGGGCATCGGGGGCCCGTGGCATCCTGATCTTGGGCCTATCCTTTGGTTGCTCCGCTGGCGCGGGCGCGAAAACGCTCGGGCTGTCGGCGAGGCAGATGCCGGCGGGGTCGTTTCAAATCGTTCCGTACTTCTCCGGGTTTCAGGATCAAAAGTTGAACTTCGCGGTGACGCAGCCGGCGACGTGCAGCACGCCCAATGGTCTTCCGTTCTCTTGCACGGGGGGCGGGACGGTCGAGGCGAGCGGGAGCGGGCAGGCCGCCATGGTCAAGGTGGTGGCGCAGCCGTGGGAGGGATTTCAATATTATCTGTCGGCGGGCGCCGGGAGCTTCTCGGTGGCGATTCCGTCGGTGACGGTCACGAACACTCTCTCCGGCGACAATCCCGGGGTTATCTTCGACGGAGGCTTGCGCGCCGTGGTGGTGCCGGATACGATCGTATCCCCGGCGGTCGCCGTCGACGCGGGCTTTTCGGGGTCTTGGTATCCGCTGGACCAGATTTCGGGGGCCTCGACGGGCGGCATCGACGATAGGCTGACGATTTTAAACGAGCAGGTTGCCGTCGAGACCAGCCATTTGTTTTGTCCCATGGGCGTCGGCGGCTGGAAGTTCGATCCCTACGGCGGCGTCGAATGGGTGCGGTATCAAACCGATTTGAAGGATCTCTCGGACGGGAGCCATGCGGGAGGCTTGACGGACGTCGTCACGCCTTTCGCCGGCATTCGCATCGGTCCGTATCCGCACGAGGGTGTTTTTGGCGAGGCTTCCTTCGTGGATGGCTATCATTACGCGGGGGGGCTTTATATCCAGTTTTAGGGCGAGGCGGTTTGTACGGGAGAGCGATGAAATACACGAAAAAAGAAAAGGTCGAAAAGTCAAAAGAGTTGGCCGTGGAGTTTGGGAAGACGGCCAATCTATTCTTCGCGGATTTCCAGGGGCTTAAGTTCCAGGAGATGGCGGAGTTGCGGAGCAAGGTGGCCCCCATGAAGGGCCGATTCCAAGTGCTCAAAAATACGATGCTCCGCTTCGCGCTTAAGGGCGCCGGCTTCGAGGGCGCCAAGCCCGACCTTTTTAAGGGACAGACGGCGATGCTGCTTGCGCCGGGGGAGGATCCTATCGCGGCGGCGAAGGTCTTGGCCGCATTCGCGAAGCAATTTCCGGCGTTCAAGCTTAAGGCTGGCTGGGTCGGCGGTGCGTGGCTGGGGGCGGAGGATGTCAAGAAGCTTTCGGCCCTGGCGACCAAACCCGAGCTGCTCACGAAGCTCGCCTCCGTCCTGTACGGCGCCATGTCGAATATGGCGGCGGTCCTGGCGGCGCCGGCGAGAGATTTGGCCATGACGTTGAAGGCGTTGGAGGCCGAGCGGAGCAAGGCTCAGGCCGGCTGAGGGGACGTCGCGGGCCTTGGCCCGCGACGAAGGCGATTAGACGATATTAAAGGAGGAAACAATGGCGACTGCGACGAAGATGGGCAAGGAAGAAATCCTGGACGGAATCGCGAATTTGACGGTCTTGGAACTCTCGGAGCTGGTCAAGGCCATTGAGGAGAAGTTCGGCGTGAAGGCGGCTCCGGTCGCCGTTGCGGGAGCCGTTGCGGCCGCGGCGGCCCCCGCCGCCGGTGGCGCCGCCGCCGAGGAGAAGACGGAGTTCTCCGTCGTCTTGACGGGCGCCGGGGATAAGAAGATTCAGGTCATTAAGGTCGTGCGCGAGCTGACCGGTCTTGGCCTTAAGGAGGCCAAGGACCTTGTCGAGGCCGCCCCCAAGCCCGTCAAGGAAGGCGTGGCGAAGGCCCAGGCGGAGGAAATGAAGAAAAAACTGGTGGAGTCGGGGGCGACTGTTGAATTGCGCTGATCGGGCCAGATAGCCCAGGATCCCGCATGGATAATACGCGCGCGAACAGCAAGGTCTCATTCGGACGGATACCGCAGGCGCTCGATCTGCCGGACATGCTCGCGATGCCGAAGGACTCCTTCAGGGAGTTCCTTCAGGAGGGCCGGTCCGTCGAGGAAAGAGAGGCCGTGGGCTTGCAGGCGGCCTTCGAGGATATTTTCCCGATCGAGTCCGCGGACGGAAGTCTTGTGCTGGAATTCGTGCGCTATGAACTCGCGGAACCGCGCTATAGCGGCCCCGAGGAAGCCCGCTTTCACGACGCCACCTATGCGCGCTCGTTGAAGGGCATTTTCCGGCTTTCGTCGCGCCAGCCGTCGGGAAAGCTCAAGGAGATTCTGGAGCAGGAGGTCGTTCTTTGCGAACTGCCGATCATGACGGAGAATGCCTCCTTCATCATCAACGGGGCGGAGCGCGTGATCGTCAGCCAGCTTCATCGTTCCCCCGGCATCATCTTCGAGGAGGACGACGAGAAAAAGATATCCGCCCTCGGCAAGAAGCTCTTTTTCGCGCGCGTCATCCCTTACCGGGGGGCCTGGCTCGAGTTCGAGTTCGACCTCAACAACATCCTTTACGCCAAGATCGACCGGAAGAAGAAGGTGGAGGTCACGACGCTTTTGCGCGCGTGCGGCATCGAATCCGATGCGGACATCCTGAAGATTTTCTATCCCTATGAGGAGGTTCCCGTCACCGAACAGTCCGTGCTTGCGATGCACCACCGCATCGCGGCCGAGGATGCCGTGGACAAGGCGACGGGAGAGATTTTGCTCGAGGCGGGCAAGAAGGTCGCCCATGAGGCGGTCAAGAAGCTCCTTGAGCGCAAAATCCCTTCCATCAAGCTTTTGCGCGGCGACCCCGAGAAGGACGATCCGGCGATCATCGAGACTCTTCGTAAGGACAAGATCAAGACCGTCAAGGAAGCCCAGCAGGACATTTATAAGAAGCTGCGGGGCCAGGAGTTCGTGGTCCCCGGCCAGGCCGAGGCCTATCTCGACTATCTTTTCTTCCGCAACCCGCACCGCTACGATTTGAGCCGCGTGGGCCGTCATAAGATCGCCGTCAAACTCCACCGCTTCCTTTGGGCCCTTGCCGCGCGGCGCGATGTGGCTCCAAGGCCGGAGGGGCGGCGGCATAAGTATTTCGCGTTGCCGTCGTTTTCCCGCAGGACGCTCTCCCTTGAGGATGTCGTCGCGACGATCCAGCATCTCGTCGCTTTAAACCGCGGCGCGACGCATCTCGTCGAGGGCGAGGCGAAGACGTTCGGAGCTCCCGTGATGCGCGTCGACGGCGCCTACGAGGGATTGGCCGAATACCGCAAGAGCTTCGAGCCGGGGTCGGCCCGCGTGGAGACGGAATCGGCTTCGGAGTTGGCTGTGATCGACCTCTATGAGGCTGGCGGAGGCGACGAGGGGCGGACGGCCAAGGAGGATCTGCGCCGGGATCGTTTCTCCATGGTCAAGTGGGGCGACGCCCTGCGCGAGTGGCAGGCGGCCGTGCCGCGGCTCTTGGACAAGCACTTCCCGGTGGCGCTTGACGACATCGACCACCTGGGCAACCGGCGCGTGCGCGGCGTGGGGGAGCTCCTTGAAAATCAGATCCGCGCCGCCCTCTCCCAGATGTCCCGTGTCATTAGAGACCGGATGAGCTTGCAGGACCGCTCGATGCTGACGCCGCGCTCCCTTATTAACGCGGCTCCTCTCGTGGCGATCGTCCGGAAGTTCTTCGGCACCTCCCAGCTTTCTCAATTCATGGACCAGATCAACCCTCTGGCCGAGGTGACGCATAAGCGCCGACTCTCCGCTCTTGGGCCCGGAGGCCTGCACCGCAAGCACGCGGGCTTCGAGGTCCGCGACGTGCATTACACGCATTACGGCCGCATCTGCCCCATTGAGACGCCGGAGGGCCCGAATATCGGACTTATCACCTCGCTCGCGAGCTATGCGCGCATCAACGAATTCGGCCTTATCGAGTCTCCTTATCGCAAGGTCAAGGACGGCAGGATCACGGGCGATGTGGAGTACCTGGTCGCCGACGCGGAGAGCGAGAAGATCGTGGCGCAGGCCAACACTCCCGTCGAAAAAGGACGGATCTCTTCCGATTTCGTCGCCTGCCGTTCCCGCGGCGACTTCCCGACCGTCGATCCCGCGCGGGTCGACTACATGGATATCTCTCCCATGCAGGTCGTCTCCGTGTCCGCGGGGCTCATCCCGTTTCTTGAGCATGACGACGCCAACCGCGCCCTCATGGGATCGAATATGCAGCGCCAGGCGGTGCCTCTCCTCCTGGCTCAGCCTCCTCTCGTCGGGACCGGCATCGAGGGGGCCGTCGCCAAGGATTCCGGCGCCTGCATTCGCGCCCGACGTCCCGGCCGGGTGCTCTACGCCTCGGGCGAGATGGTCGCCGTTTACGCGGACGACCGTTCCGGCGCGGATCCCACCGATCTTTACTTCCTGCGCAAATACGAGCGCTCCAACCAAGACACCTGCGTCAACCAGACGCCGCTGGTGCGCGGCGGGGATCTTGTGCGCGCGGGGGATGTCCTTGCCGACGGCCCGGCGACCTCCGGCGGGGAGTTGGCTCTCGGCTACAACCTTCTCGTGGCCTTCATGCCGTGGGAAGGTTATAACTTCGAGGACGCGATCTTGGTTTCCGAAAGACTCGTCCAGGACGACGTCTTCACGTCGATCCATATTTCCGAGTTTGAGTGCGAGGCCCGGGAGACCAAGCTCGGTCCCGAGGAAATCACCCGCGATATCCCCAACGTGGGCACGGAGGCTCTGGAGTCCCTCGACGAGTGGGGGATCGTCGTCCCCTCGACGACGGTGCGGCAGGGAGACGTCCTTGTCGGCAAGGTGGCGCCCAAGGGAGAGCAGCAGCTGAGCCCCGAGGAAAGGCTTTTGAAGGTCATCTTCGGCAAGAAGGCGGAGGACGTCCAGGACGCGTCGTTGCGCGTGCCTCCGGGCGTCTCCGGGAAGGTCATAGGCCGCCGGATTTTCGTGCGCCGCGAGAAGATCGAGAAGACCGAGGAAAAGCGCCGTCTCGATGAGATCGCCCGCAAACTCGAGGAAGATTTGGAGACGGTGCGTCGCTTCGTGCAGGAATCGAAGGCCGCGCCGCGCGAGGGCGGATCGAAGGCCAAGGACGAGGAGCGCATCGCGGCTCTCGCCAAGGTTCTTGAAAAGCGTCTCAGGGACGAGGCCGCGAAGGCCAAGGAGAATTTGAAGTCCGGCGACGAGCTTGCGATTACCGTCAATAAGGTCGTGAAGGTTTATGTCGCCTCGCGCCGCAAGCTGCAGGTCGGCGACAAGCTCGCCGGCCGCCACGGCAACAAAGGCGTCGTCTCGAAGATCCTGCCGGTCGAGGACATGCCGTGCATGCCGGACGGCACGCCCGTGGATGTCGTCCTGTCCCCCCTGGGAGTCCCTTCGCGCATGAACGTCGGGCAGCTTTTGGAGACGATGCTCGGCTGGGCCGCCCATACCCTGGGCGTGCAGATGGTCAACCCCGTCTTTGACGGGGCCACCGAGGCGGAGATTCATGAGCATGTCCGCAAGGCCAAGGAGGTTCTGCGCAAGCGGGGCGTTCCTGAGAAATACCTTCCGACGGACGACTGCCGCATCGCGCTTTTTGACGGGCGCACGGGAGAGCCTTTCCAGGAAAAAGTTTCCTTCGGCTACATGTACGTCATGAAGCTCAATCACCTGGTCGAGGACAAGATTCACGCTCGTTCCACGGGACCCTACGCCCTCATCACGCGCCAACCCCTGGGCGGCAAGGCCCAGTTCGGGGGCCAGCGTTTTGGAGAGATGGAAGTCTGGGCCATCGAGGGCTATGGCGCCGCCGCGGCGCTCCAAGAATTCTTGACCGTGAAATCCGACGATGTGACCGGGCGCACCAAGATGTACGAGGCCATCATCAAGAGCGACCCGCCGGCCGAGCCGGGAGTCCCGGAATCCTTCAAGGTTCTCGTCAAGGAGCTTCAGGCCCTGGGCCTCAACGTCGATCTTTTGAAGCTGGGCCATGAAAATGGATCGGAAGGCGCCGCCGCCAACGGGACGCACGCGGCTACGAAAAAGCGGGCGGCCGCCAAGGCGGGCAAGGAATAACCATGAGCTTCGTTTTGACTCCCGAGCATCGCTTGTCGCTTGGCGGCAAGAAAAAGAAGAAGCAGGAGCAACTCGACTTTCTCAACTTCGACGCGATTCGCCTCTCGATCGCGAGCCCCGAGCAGATCATGGCCTGGTCCCACGGCGAAGTCAAGAAACCGGAGACCATCAACTATAGAACCCTCAAGCCCGAGCGCGACGGCCTTTTCTGCGAGCGCATCTTCGGGCCGGTGCGGGATTACGAGTGCGCCTGCGGCAAATACCGGTGGATCAAGTTTCGCGGCATCGTCTGCGACCGTTGCGGCGTCGAAGTGACGGAGGCCAAGGTCCGGCGCGAGCGCATGGGCCATATCGAGCTCGCCGTTCCCATCGCGCACATCTGGTTCCTTAAAAAGAGCCCCTCGCGCATCGGCGTCATTCTCGACATGAAGACGATCGATATCGAGCGGGTTGTCTATTACTCGATGTACATCGTGCTCGAGGATGTCTATGACGCCTCCAAGCGCCTTGTTTTCAAGGCCAAGGACCTTCTGAGCGAGGAGGAGGTCCGCAAGGCCCGGGCGGAGTATCGCTCGCGGCTTAAGGTGGACATCGGCGCGGGCGCTATTCGCGCGCTTCTTGCCGCCATCGATCCCAAGACCGAGGCCGCCGCCATTTTGGAAAAGCTTCCCCAGGTCGTCTCGGAGACGGATCGGGCGTCTCTGGTGCGCCGCCTGCGCATCCTGCAGGGCTTCGTGGAGATGGGTCAGAGGCCTGAATGGATGATCATGACCGCGTTGCCGGTGCTCCCGCCCGAGCTGCGGCCCCTCGTTCCGCTCGAGGGGGGGCGCTTCGCCACATCGGACCTTAACGATCTTTACCGGCGCATCATCAATCGGAACAACCGCTTGAAGCATATCGAGGCTCTGAGGGCGCCGGACGTCATGATCTTTAACGAGAAGCGGCTGCTGCAGGAGGCCGTGGATTCCCTTTTTGAGAACGGGGCCAGGGGCCGGGTCGTCGTCGGCGCCGGGAACCGCCCGCTCAAGTCGCTCTCCGACATCCTCAAGGGCAAGCAGGGCCGCTTCCGCCAGAACCTGCTCGGCAAGCGCGTCGACTATTCGGGCCGCTCCGTGATCGTCGTCGGCCCCAATCTCAAGCTTCATCAGTGCGGTCTTCCTAAGGAGATGGCTCTGGAACTCTTCAAGCCCTTCATCCTGCGCGAGCTCATGAAAATGGATGGGCTGACTCTCAAGGCCGCCAAGCGCATGCTCGAGAAGACCCGGCCGGAGATTTGGGACATTCTCGAGTATGTCACCAAAGACCATGTCATCCTTCTTAACCGCGCGCCGACCCTGCACCGGCTCGGCATCCAGGCCTTCGAGCCTGTTCTCATCGAGGGCAAGGCGATCCAGCTTCATCCGCTCACTTGCGCCGCGTTCAACGCCGATTTCGACGGCGACCAGATGGCGGTTCATGTGCCGCTCTCCCAGGAGGCTCAGCTCGAGGCGCGGATGTTCATGATGGCCTCGAACAACATCCTTTCCCCGGCTTCGGGGCGTCCCATCGCCGTGCCGTCGCACGACATGGTCGTGGGCATCAACTACCTCACTCGCGAAAAGCGCGGCGAGATGGGCGAGGGGATGATCTTCTCCGACGCCGCCGACGCGACGGCGGCCTATCACGCGGGCCGCGTGGGGCTGCATGCCCGCATCAAGGTCCGGGGCATCAACGAGCTTCAGGAGACCGCCTGGAAAGAAAAAGGCCCGATGCCCGCCGCCCAATGGAAGGACTATACGACGCCGGGGCGCGTCCTCTTCAATGACATCCTTCCCGAGGAATTCCGCTTCGTGAACGCCGCGCTGGGCAAGAAAGATCTCTCCCAGCTCGTTGAGCGCTGTTACCGGACGCTGGGCCACTACAAGACGGTGAGGTTCTTGGACGCCGTCAAGGCGATGGGCTTCCGTTTCGCGGCGCGCTCGGGGCTTTCGATCTCGGTGTCGGACATGCACATCCCCCAGATCAAGAAAGATCTCGTCGCGCAGGCGCGAAAGAAGGTCAAGGAAGTCGAGGGGCAGTGGAAGAACGGCGTCATCACCGAGTCGGAGCGCTATAACAAGATCATCGACCTTTGGACCCATGTGACGGACCGTATCGCCGACGTCATGTTCGACGACATGAAGAAGGAGGAGAAGGAGACTTACAGCGAGTCGCGCGCGCGCTTTAACTCCATCTACCTCATGGCGGAATCCGGGGCGCGCGGAAGCCGCCAGCAGGTGCGCCAGTTGGCGGGAATGCGGGGTCTCATGGCCCGTCCCCAGAAGAAGCTCACCGGCGCGGTGGGCGAAATCATCGAACAGCCGATCATCTCCAACTTCCGGGAAGGGTTGAGCGTTCTGGAATACTTCATCTCGACGCACGGCGGCCGCAAGGGTTTGGCCGACACGGCGCTTAAGACCGCGGACGCGGGCTACCTCACGCGGCGCCTTGTTGACGCGACGCACGATCTTGTCGTCACCGAGGAGGACTGCGGGACGATCAACGGCATCCGCTTGGGAGACTTGGTCGCCGGCGACGAGGTCATTGAGCCCTTGGACGAGCGCGTCCTGGGCCGAGTGGTCCTCGAGGACGTGGTCGCCGCGGGGGCCGGCAAGAAAGATGAGGAGAATATTTTAAAGGCGGGCGAGCTCGGCACCGCGGAGGCGGCCGCCCGCATCCGCAAGGCCGGGATATCGACGGTTCGCGTGCGCTCGGTGCTGACCTGCGAGGCGCGCCAGGGCGTTTGCGCCAAGTGTTTCGGCATCAACAACGCCACGGGGCGCTTGGCCGAGGTCGGAGAGGCCGTCGGCATCGTCGCGGCTCAGTCGATCGGCGAGCCGGGAACGCAGTTGACCCTGCGGACCTTCCACATCGGAGGAACGGCCGCGCGCGTGACCAAGCGCTCTCAGTTGTCCGCCGGCCGCGCCGGGACGGTTTCGTTCCATAACATGAAGACGGTCAAGAATCGCGACGGCCAGATTATCTGCGTCGCGCGCACGGCGACCCTCAAGGTGGCGAGCCGCGAGCCGGCGGGCTTCGAGGAGGGCAAGGTGCCTTATGGCTCCCGCTTGAAGACCGCCGACGGAGACGCGGTGGCCGTGGGCGATTTGTTGGCCGAGTGGGATCCTTACGCCATGCCGATCGTCACCGAGCACGCGGGGGCCGCCAAGCTCGTGGACGTGCGCGAGGGCGTGACGCTCCATGAGGAGCGCAATAAGATCACGGGCATCATCGAGCGCCGCATTATCGAGCAGGAGAGCCGCCGCGCCGAAAAGGGTTCCGCCAAGCGCTTGAACCCTCGCGTGATCGTCGAGGAGGGAGATAAGGTCGTCGCCCAGTACCCGCTCCCATCCGACACCATTCTGTTCGTCGACAACGGCCAGCACGTCAAGCCAGGCGACATCCTCGCGAAAATTCCCCAGGAGGTCACGAAGTCGAAGGATATCACGGGGGGGCTCCCGCGGGTTTCCGAGCTCTTTGAGGCGCGCCGCCCGAAGTCTCCGGCTGTCATTTCCGAGATCGAGGGCATCGTGTCCTTGGGCGTCGGGGCCAAGGGTCTCGTCCAGGTCTCGGTGCGCAATCAGGAAACCGATATCGTCCGCGAATACCTTATTTCCCAAGGCAAGCACTTGGTCGTCTACGAAGGCGACCAGGTGGGCGTCGGGGAGGCGCTGACGGACGGCGCGGTTGATCCGCACGACATCCTGAGGGTCAAGGGCATTAAGGAGGTCCAAGAATTTCTCCTGAATGCGATCCAAGAAGTCTACCGCCTCCAGGGCGTGGGCATCTCGGACCGGCACATCGAATGCATCGTCAGGCAGATGCTCCAGAACGTGCGCATCTCGAACTCCGGCGACACGCCCTTCCTGAAGGGGGAGATCGTCAACCGATTCGTGTTCGCGGGCGTCAATCGCGACGTCAAGACAAAGGGCGGCAAGGAGGCCCAGGCGGACCCCGTCCTTCTCGGCATCACGAAGGCGGCGCTGGCTTCGAACTCCTTCATCTCCTCGGCGAGCTTTCAGGAGACGACCCGTGTGCTGACGGACGCCGCGAGCTCGGGAAAGATCGATTATCTTAAGGGCTTGAAGGAAAACGTCATTATCGGGCACATGATCCCGGCCGGCACCGGGCTGGAGGTCCGGCGCGCGGCCTTGGCGGCCCAGACAGGCCTGGCCGAGGGGCTTCCCTCGGCGGCGCAGCTTTTGGCGGAGGTGGGGAATGCCGACCGTTAATCAGCTTATTCGGCGCGGGCGCATTCGCTCGCGAGGGCGTACCAAGGCTCCGGCCTTGAGGGCGTGCCCTCAAAGGCGAGGCGTGTGCACCCGCGTCTCGACGACGACGCCCAAGAAGCCGAATTCGGCTCTGCGCAAAATCGCGCGCGTCAAGCTTACGACCGGGACCGAGGTCACGGCCTATATTCCCGGCGTGGGGCACAATCTTCAGGAGCACTCGATCGTCTTGATTCGCGGGGGCCGCGTGAAGGACCTTCCTGGCGTCCGCTATCATATGATCCGGGGTGTTTTGGACGCCTCCGGCGTCGAGGGCCGGCGACAGGGGCGCTCCCTCTATGGAGCCAAGCGGCCCAAGGAGGCCGCGAAGGCGGAGTGACGATGCCGAGAATCAACGGAGGAAGCAATCATGCCGCGTAGGGGATTAAGGCCGAGGGAGCGCCGGGGTTTTCCGGCAGCCGACTTTAAATACCAGTCCCAGCTGGTGTCGCGCTTCATTAATAAGATCAATTTCCAAGGCAAAAAGTCGACGGCCGAGCGGGTGGTCTACGACGCCATGGCGATGGTCGGCGAAAAGTCGGGGCAGGAGCCGCTCGCCGTCTTTACCCAGGCGATAGAGAATGTCCGGCCTCTGCTCGAGGTCAAGGCCCGCCGAGTCGGCGGCGCGACCTACCAGGTCCCCATGGAAGTCCGCCAGGACCGATCGACGACGCTGGCCATGCGCTGGCTCATCGGCGCGGCCCGCGAGAAGGCTGGGCGGCCGATGGCGCAGCGGCTCGCCGAGGAGCTTCTCGCCGCTTTTAAAAAGGAAGGAACCGCGTTTAAGAAGCGCGAGGATACCCATAAAATGGCCGAGGCCAACCGGGCCTTCGCCCATTACCGGTGGTAAATCCCTGATGCCGAGAGAATATCCCCTGGAGAAGGTGCGCAATATCGGCATCATCGCGCACATCGACGCCGGCAAGACGACCACCACGGAGCGCATCCTTTATTACACGGGACGCATCCACAAGATCGGCGAGGTGCACGAGGGCTCGACGACCACCGACTGGATGCCCCAGGAGCGCGAGCGCGGCATCACCATCACCGCCGCCGCGACCTACTGCAAGTGGCGTGACTGCCAGATCAACATTATCGATACCCCGGGACATGTGGACTTCACCGCGGAGGTCGAGCGCAGTCTGCGCGTGCTTGACGGAGCCGTCGTCGTCTTCGACGGGGTTCAGGGGGTCGAGCCGCAGTCCGAGACCGTCTGGCGCCAGGCGGACAAGTATCATGTTCCTCGCGTCGCCTACATCAATAAGATGGACCGAATCGGCGCCGATTTCTATATGTCGTACCAGTCCATCATCAAGATGCTGGGCGCCAACGCCTGCCCGATCCAGCTCCCCATCGGGGCCGAGGCGGGCTTCAAGGGGCTTGTCGATCTCATCGAGATGAAAGCCTTGATCTGGCTCGGCGAGGAACTGGGCGCCAAGTGGGAGGTTGTCGATATTCCCGCCGACATGCTCGACAGGGCGCGCGAATACCGCGAGAAGATGATCGAGAAGGCGGTGGAGTTCGACGACGCGGCGATGGAGCGCTACCTTGACGGCCAGCATGATTTTAAAGCCGAGGACATCCGACGCATGTTGCGCAAGGGAGTCCTCGCCTCGAAGATTTTCCCGGTCCTCTGCGGGTCTTCCTATAAGAACAAGGGCGTCCAGCCGATGCTCGACGCGGTGTGCGACTATCTGCCCTCGCCCAAGGACCTGTTGCCGGTCAAGGGGACGGACCCCGTGACCGACGCCCCGGCCGAACGACCCGCCGCAGACGACGCGCCGTTCTCCGCGCTGGTTTTTAAGATTCAAACCGACCCTTACGTAGGCAAGCTTGCCTTCTTTCGCGTCTATTCGGGCGCCTTTAAGGCGGGAGAGACCGTCTTTTTTCCCGCCAAGAGGACGGCGGAGCGTGTCGGCCGGCTTCTGCGCATGCACGCCAATACGCGCGAGGAGATCAAGGAAGTGCGCGCGGGCGACATCGCGGCGACGGTCGCGATGAAGAACGTCGCGGTCGGCGCGACCATGTCGTCCGAGGAGAAGCCCATCATTCTCGAGCAGATCGTCTTTCCGACTCCCGTCATCTCCGTCGCGATCGAGCCCAAGTCGAAAGCCGACGAGGAAAAGATGTCCGTCGCCCTTGGACGGCTCGCCGAGGAGGATCAGACCTTCCGCGTCAAGGTGGATCATGAGACGGGGCAGACCATCATTTCCGGCATGGGCGAGCTCCACCTCGACATCATCGTCGACCGCATGAAAAGAGAATTCAACGTCCAGGCCAATGTCGGGAACCCCCAGGTGGCTTACCGCGAGACGGTGCGCCGCAAGGTGACGGAGGAGGGCAAGTTCATCCGTCAGTCGGGCGGCCGCGGCCAGTACGGCCATTGCATTCTCAATATCGAGCCCGTGGAGACGGGCAAGGGATTCGAATTCGTCAACGAGATCAAGCAGGGCCGCATTCCCCGGGAGTTCATACCGGCCGTGGAGAAGGGGGTGCGCGAGGCGCTCGACGGCGGAGCGCTGGCCGGCTATCCCATCGTCGACGTCAAGGTGACCCTCGTCGACGGCTCCTTCCATGAGGTCGACTCCTCGGAAATGGCCTTCAAGATCGCCGGCGCCATGGCCCTGCGCTCGGGCTGCAAGAAGGCCAACCCGACCATTCTCGAGCCTATCATGAAGTTCGAGGTCATTACGCCCGAGCAATACATGGGAGACATCATCGGGGATTTGAACAGCCGCCGCGCGCGCGTCCAGGACATGGGCGACCGCGGCCATCTGAAGTTCGTGCGAGCCACCGTGCCGCTGGGCGAGATGTTCGGCTACGCGACGATCGTGCGCTCCATCTCGCAGGGGCGGGCCTCTTTCAGCATGGAGCCCAGCCACTACGAGGAAGTGCCGTCCAATATTTTGAGGGTGATCGTCGAAAAGAACGCCGCCTTGATGGCGGCGCAGAGATAGAGAGGGGGGATTCACATGGCGAAGCAGAAGTACGAGAGGAAGAAGCCGCACGTGAACATCGGGACGATCGGGCACGTGGACCACGGCAAGACGACCTTGACGGCGGCGATCACGCACTATTTGGCGAAGAAGGGTCTGGCGCAGGCGAAGAAGTACGAGGATATCGACAACGCGCCTGAGGAGCGGGCGCGCGGGGTGACGATCAACGTGCACCATCAGGAGTACGAGACGGACAAGAGGCACTACGCGCACGTGGACTGTCCCGGGCACGCGGACTACATCAAGAACATGATCACGGGGGCGGCGCAGATGGACGGGGCGATTTTGGTGGTGTCTGCGGCGGATGGTCCGATGCCTCAGACGCGGGAGCACGTGCTGCTGGCGCGGCAGGTGAACGTGCCGCACATGGTGGTGTTCTTGAACAAGATGGACGTGGCGGACAAGGACCTGGTGGACTTGGTGGAGATGGAGGTTCGGGAGTTGTTGACGAAGTACGAGTTTCCCGGGGAGAAGATCACGGTGGTGCGTGGATCGGCGACGAAGGCGTTGGAGGGGGACCAGTCGGCGATCGGGGAGCCGGCGATCCAGAAGCTGATGGAGGCGTTGGACACGGAGATTCCGGAGCCGAAGAGGCCTGTGGAGCAGCCTTTTTTGATGGCGGTGGAGGACGTATTTTCGATCACGGGGCGCGGGACGGTGGCGACGGGGCGCGTGGAGAGGGGGAAGGTGAAGGTTGGGGACAACGTGGAGATCGTGGGGATTCGGGCGACGATCAAGTCGGTGGTGACGGGGCTGGAGATGTTCCGGAAGGTGTTGGACGACGCGATGGCCGGGGACAACGTGGGGATTTTGCTGCGCGGGATCGAGAAGGGGCAGGTGGAGCGTGGGCAGGTGATCGTGGCGCCGGGGACGATCACGCCGCACACGAAGTTCAAGGCGCGGCTGTACGTGCTGACGAAGGACGAGGGAGGGCGGCACACGCCGTTTTTCAAGGGGTACCGGCCGCAGTTTTATTTCCGGACGACGGACGTGACCGGGATGGTGACGCTGCCGGCCGGTGTGGAGATGGTGATGCCCGGGGACAACGTGGACGTGGACGTGGAGCTGATCTGTCCGATCGCGATGGAGAAGGGATTGCGCTTCGCGGTGCGGGAAGGCGGCCACACGGTGGGCGCCGGCGTCGTCACCGAGATCACGGCTTGAGGAATCGGGGAGGACTATAGAACATGCCCGAGACGGCGCCCCAGCAGGCGCAGCGGATCCGCATCCGTCTGCGGTCCTATGACCATCGGATTCTTGACGCGAGCGTCGCCAAGATCGTGGGGACGGCCAAGCGCACCGGCGCGGCCGTCTCCGGGCCGATCCTCCTTCCGACTCACATCAAGAAATACACCGTTTTGCGCTCTCCGCACGTGGACAAGAAGTCCCGGGACCAATTCGAGATGAGGATCCATAAGCGTCTCATCGAGCTCAATAACACGACGCCGAAGACGGTCGACGAGCTCATGGAGCTCGACTTGCCCGCCGGCGTCGATGTGGAGATCAAGCTCTAATGGCCGAAGAAACAGCCCAGGCTGCGTCCGCGGCCGCGCAACCGGCCTCGGCCCAGGCGCCGGAGACTTTCCGGGCGATTCTCGGCGAGAAAGTGGGCATGACCCAGATGTTTCACCCGAAGACCAAGGCGCTTTGCGGCGTCACCATCGTGAAAACATCGCCGTGCCGCGTTCTCCGGGTTAAGACGGCCGGGGGCCCGGACGGCTACGCCGCCGTGCAGCTTTCCTATGGGGCTTGCGACGCCTCCGATCTGGCCAAGCCGCAACGCGCTATTTTTGAGAAGGCGGGCATTCCTCCCGCGCGGATCATCCGCGAGGTCCGTGTGACGAAGATCGACGGCCTTGGGGCGGGCCAGATCGTCGCGGCGGAGAGGATTTTTAAGACGGGCGACTACGTGGACGTCTCGGGGCGCTCGAAAGGAAAGGGCTTCGCGGGCGTCATGAAGAGGCACGGTTTTCGAGGGCTTCCGGCTTCGCATGGAGCCTCCGACAAGCAGCGCTCGCCAGGCTCCCTGACGGCGCGGCGCTCTCTCGGACGGGTGTTGCCCGGGCAAAGGATGGCCGGCCATATGGGCGCCGTCGCCGTGACGTCGCCCAAGATCGAGGTCATCAAGGTCGAGCCGGAGCAAGGGCTCATCTATTTGGACGGTCCCGTTCCGGGGCCTGCCGGCAATTTGGTCGTGATCCGCGAGACGGTTAAGTCCCGTAAGTTCCGGCGCGAACCGCAGAAGCCCGCGGTGCGCAAGGACAAGATGGGCAACATCATCCAGCCGGCGAAGAAGCCGACGCCGCCCAAGAAATAAAATCATGGAAGCCAAGCTCCTCGACGTTCAGGGCCGGGAAGTGGGCACGTTGCCGTTGCGCGACGAGATTTTCGCCGCTCAGCCCTCGAAGGCCTTTCTGCATGAGTTCGTGACGGTCTTTCTGGCCAATCAGCGCCGCTACTCGGCCAACACCAAGACCCGGGCCGAAGTCTCCGGCGGAGGCCACAAGCCCTGGAAACAGAAGCACACCGGCCGCGCGAGGGCGGGCTCCATCCGTTCGCCCCTGTGGCGGCATGGCGGGACGATTTTCGGACCGCACGCCAAGGAATTGAGGCTTGAATTTCCACGGCGCAAGGCCAAGAAGGCCCTGGCGCAGGCCTTGACGGCCCGTTTCCAGGAGGGAGGCGTGGTCTTTGTCGAGGCCCTGGGCCTCGCGGAGCCCAAGACGAAGATCCTGGCCGGCGCCCTCAAGAGCCTGGGGCTTTCCAGCCGAGGAACCCTTCTCGTTCTGGACAAGCCGGACGCGGCCCTCGCCCGCGCCGGACGCAATCTGCCGGGACTTGAGATGGTCTGCGCGCGGGACCTGAACGCGTATTCGGTCCTGAGGAGCCGCAAGCTGTTGATGACCAAGCCGGCCTTGGAAAGCCTGGGGACTAGGTGGAATTGATATGAGCGAACATGCGGTATTCGGGACGATCGTCCGGCCGATTCTGACGGAAAGAAGCACGCTGTTGCGGGACAGCCGCAACCAATACTTCTTCGAGGTGCGTCCTCGCGCCGACAAGCGCGAGATCAAAAAGGCCGTCGAGGAGCTATTCAAGGTCCGGGTCGAGAATGTCCGGACGATGATCGTGCCGGGGAAGTTCCGCCGCCAGGGACGCTTCGGGGACTGGCGGTCGGACTGGAAAAAGGCGATCGTGACCGTCAAGGCTGGGCAGAAGATCGATTTCGGGGAGAAGGCGGCCTAACTATCATGGGAATCAAGAATTTTAAGCCGTACACGCCGTCCCGGCGCGGGATGAGCGGGCCGGATTTTTCGGAGTTGACGCGGTCGTACCCGGAAAAGAGCCTCGTGCGCCGTCTCCTCAAAAAAGGCGGGCGCAACAATACGGGGACGATCATGGTCCGGCACCAGGGCGGCGGGCATAAGCGCGCCTACCGCATCGTTGATTTCAAGCGGGACAAGTTCGGCGTTCCGGGAAAGGTCGTTTCGATCGAGTACGACCCGAACCGCTCCGCCCGAATCAGCCTCGTCCATTACGTCGACGGCGAGAAGCGGTACATCATTCACGCCGCGGGCTTGGCCGTGGGCGACGCCGTGATGAGCGGTCCCCGCGCGGAGATCCGGACGGGCAACGCTCTCCCCCTTAAGAACATACCCGAAGGCTCCTTTGTCCATAATATCGAGATCACTCCCGGCCGCGGCGGGCAGCTTGTGCGAGCGGCCGGCGGCCAGGCGCAGCTCATGGCCAAAGAGGGCGGTTACGCGCAGATCAAGATGGGTTCCGGCGAGGTGCGCCTCGTCCCCGACCAATGCCTCGCGACGCTCGGGCAGGTCTCCAACGCCGAGCATAATACGATCACTCTGGGGAAGGCCGGACGCTCCAGGCATCTGGGGATTCGTCCGACCGTTCGCGGCGGCGCCATGAACGCCGTCGATCATCCGCTGGGAGGCGGCCGCGGCAAGTCCAAGGGCGGCAACCATCCGCGTTCGCCATGGAATCAGCCGTCCAAGGGCTATAAGACCCGGCGCAAGCGCAAGATTTGGGGATGGCGCATCGTCGCCGACCGGCGGCGCGCCACGGCGGTGTCATGAGCCGATCGACCGCCAAGGGGCCGTACATCGACGCGAAGCTGCTCAAGAAGGTCCAGCGCATGAACCAAGCCAACGAGAAACGCTCCATCAAGACGTGGGCGCGGGACTGCACGATCATCCCGGAATTCGTGGGGCATACCTTCGCGGTTCACAATGGGCGCAAATTCCTGCCGGTGTATGTGACCGAGCAGATGGTGGGGCACAAGCTGGGGGAGTTCTCCTTCACGCGTTTTTTCAGATCTCACGGCGGCGTCCATAGAGAATCCAAGGAGCTAACGTAATGGAAGCCACGGCGCACGCTCGATTTCAGCGATACGGGACCAGGAAGGTTTCCCAGGTGCTCGCCCAGATCCGGGGGCGTCGCGTCCTCGAGGCGGAGGAGATGCTGCCCTCCTTTCCGAGGGCCTGCGCCGGCATGGTGGCCAAGACCTTGAAGTCCGCGGCGTCCAACTTCGCGGTCAAGGCGTCTCGTTCCGGGCGCAAGCTCGAACCCGCGCGGCTTTTCGTCAAGTCTTGCTGGGCGGGCCAGGGGCCGATGCTGCAAATGAAGCGCACGATGCCGGCTCCGATGGGCCGGGCGAATGTTTTTAAGCGCAAGGTCTGCCACGTGACGATCGTCGTGGCGGACGGCGCGGAGGGCTAAGATGGGACAGAAAGTTCATCCTCGGTCGGTCCGTCTCGGCTATATCGCGGATTGGGAGTCCCGTTGGTTCTCTCCGCGCGAGATGCCGGAGCTTATCGGCGAGGACTTTAAAATCCGCGGGCTCATCCGCGACACGTTCCGGCAAGGCGCCATCAGTTGGGTCGGGATCGACAGGGCCGGCTCCTACCTCCGGGTGAATATCCACACGGCGCGTCCCGGCGTGGTCATCGGCAAGAAGGGCGTCGACATCGAGTCCATCAAGGACCGCATCGAGCGCCTGACCTCCCGCAAAACCTTCATCAATGTCGTGGAAATCAAGGAGCCCGAGCTGGACCCGAGGCTCGTGGCCCAAGCCGTCGCTTCCCAGATCGAGAAGCGCATCGCCTACCGACGCGCGATGCGGCGTGCCATGGAAAGGACGCTTGAAGCGGGGGCGCTGGGAGTCAAGATCCGAGTGGGCGGCCGCTTGAACGGCTCCGAGATCGCGCGCGTGGAGTGGATGCGCGAGGGCCGAGTTCCGCTGCATACCTACAGCGCGGAAGTCGACTACGGAACCGCCGAGGCGCGGACGACCGCGGGCCTCATCGGCGTCAAGGTTTGGATTTTTAGAAAACAGCATTTTGTGAAGCTCCCCAAGGAGCTCTTGGCGCAGGCCAAGGAGCAAAAAGAGAGCGAGGGAGCCGAGGGGGCATCGGCGCCGGCGCCGGCCGGAGAGCCGCTCGCCGCGGCGGACCAGGATGCCGAGGCTCCGGGCGGGAGTATCCCCGCCGAACCCGCGATCGACGGCATGGCGGAGGGCGACGATGTTAATGCCTAAGAGGGTCAAATACAGAAAACCGCATTCGCAGCCCCGCATCAAGGGAATGGCGAAGAAAGGCGCGACCATCGCTTTCGGCGAATTCGCCCTCAAGGCCTTGGAGCCGAAATGGGTGACGGCGAGGCAGATCGAGGCCTGCCGCGTCACCATCGGCCGCCATCTTAAGAAGGGAGGCAAACTCTGGATCCGCATTTTTCCGGACAAGGCCGTGACCAAGCATCCGGCCGAGACGCGCATGGGGAAAGGCAAGGGCGCTCCGGATCACTGGGTGTGCGTGGTGAAGCCGGGGAGGATTCTTTTTGAAATCGGCGGGGTGGGGGGCGATGTCGCTCGGGGGGCTTTTGTCAACGCTTCCTACAAGCTTCCTATCAAAACCCAGATCGTGGCCCGGGAGGAATTTTAATGAAAGCCGCTGACCGCGACGCGAAAAAGGCTCTTTCCCCGGCGGAGCTCCTCTCGGAGCTGCGCCAGACGCAGCAGAAACGATTCGAGCTGGGACTGAAGCGCTCCACCGGTTCCATTCAGGACCCGCTTGAGCTGCGACGCCTCCGGCGCCACGCGGCTCGGCTGCGCACGTGGCTGAGGCAGAAGGAACTCGGCGGGAAGGGAGGCGCCCGATGACGCCGGCTCAAGACGCAGCCCAGCGGGAAACGCAGCGCAAGGTCCTTTCCGGAGTCGTTGTGTCCGACAAGATGGACAAGACGCGCATCGTGCTCGTCGAAAGGACGGTGCGGCATCCCCTTTACGAAAAGACCATCGGCAAGCGCAAGAAATTCAGCGTGCACGACGAAAAAAACGAGTCCGTCGCCGGCGATTGGGTCGAGATCATGAGCACGAGGCCCATGTCGAGGACGAAGCGATGGCGGCTTCTGCGCATCGTGAGACAGTCGCCGGAGCGTTCGGCGGCGGCCCGGACGGCGAAGGAGAAGGTTTCCGCATGATCCAGCTTCGATCCATCATCAACGTCGCGGACAATTCCGGAGCCCGAAAACTCCAGTGCTTCCATGTGTCGGGCGGCAGCTATCGCCGCTATGCCACGGTGGGGGACGTCATCGTCTGCAGCGTTCGCGACGCCCTGCCCCAGGGCGCTATCAAGAAAGGGGAGGTGGTCAAGGCCGTCGTCGTGCGCACGGTTCGCCAAGTGCGGCGCGCGGACGGCTCCTACATTTCCTTCGACGACAACGCGGCGTGCCTCATCGACGACAAGGGAGAGCCCCGCGGCACCCGCGTTTTCGGGCCTGTCGCCCGGGAGCTGCGCGAGAAGGACTATCTTAAAATCATTTCCTTGGCGCCCGAGGTGCTTTGATGGCCGCGACGAAGCTTAAAATCAGGAAGAAAGACAACGTGATGGTGATGTCCGGGAGGGATAAGGGGAAGACCGGAGAGATCTTGAAGGTGATTCCCGCCGACATGCGCGTCGTCGTCGCGAAGGTCAATATGATCGCCAAGCACCGCAAGCCCCGCGGCTCGGAACCAGGCGGCATCCAGCATATGGAGGCCCCCATCGCGGCCTCGAAAGTGATGCTTATGTGCCCCAAATGCGAGAAGCCGGCCCGGATTCGCCTGGAGCGCCTTCCCGATGGAAAGCTCTCGCGCGCCTGCCGGCGCTGCGGGGAGGTGATTCTTTGATGGCCGACGATAAAAAGCCGGTCAAGGCCCCCGGAACCATGGGGAAGAAGGCAGGAGGCGCGGCCCCCGCCAAAAGCGGCCCGGCGTTCGCCCTTTCCGACGGCCGGGGCGCGCCGCACTCCGCGCCGCGACTCAAGACTTATTATGTCGAGAAGGTCGTTCCCGCCCTCATGAAGGGGCGCGGCCTGGCCAATCCCCTCCAAGTGCCCAGGCTCCGCAAGATCGTGATCAACATCGGCGTTTCGGAGGGCAAGGAGAACATCCAGATGCTGGAGGCGGCGCGAGAGGAGATGGCCCTCATCACGGGGCAGTGGCCGCAACTGCGCCGGGCCAAGAAATCCATTTCCAACTTCAAGTTGCGCGAGGGCATGCCGATCGGGCTGCGTGTGACGCTCCGAGGCGATCGGATGTATGAGTTCCTCGATCGCTTCGTCTCGACCGCCGTCCCGCGGATGAGAGATTTTCGCGGGCTCGACCCCGACGGCTTTGATGGACGCGGCAATTACAACATCGGCCTTCGCGAGCAGATGATTTTCCCCGAGATCGACGCCGAAAAAGTGGTGAAGCAGCGCGGGATGAATATCTCGATTGTGACGAGCGCCGGCCAGGACGATATGGGCCGGGCTCTTTTGGAGGCCATGGGATTCCCCTTTCGCCGCCTGCCTTCCGGCAGACAAGCGGGGCCGAGCAAAGACTCGGCGGTCGCGACTGCGGCGACCGCCGGGGTGGAGGGTTGATCGATGGCAACGACGGCATGGATGGCGAAACTTAGACGCCCGCCGAAATTCTCGACGCGCTATAGAAATCGCTGCCAGATCTGCGGACGGCCGAGGGCGTTCTATCGCGATTTCGGTCTTTGTCGAATTTGTTTTAGGAACATGGCCCAGAACGGGCATATTCCGGGCGTCAGGAAGTCTTCCTGGTAGAGAAAAGGAGAACGATGGATACGATAGCCGATCTTTTGACGCGCATCCGCAACGCGAGCGGGAGGGCGCACGACCGCGTGGATGTGCCGCTCTCGAAAATGAAGCTCGAAATCATCAGGATCCTCAAGCAAGAGGGCTTCATCGCCAATTTCAAGTCGCTTTACGACGCCGCCAAGCGCGGCACGATCCGGGTTTTTCTGAAATACTCCCCCGAGAAGGAGCCCGTGATCCGCGGGATCGAGCGAGTCTCGAAGCCCGGCATGAGGGTTTACCGCTCCTACGACGACATTCCCCGCGCGCGGCAGGGATACGTCGTGACGGTTCTCTCCACCTCCAAGGGCCTCCTTACGGGAGCGCAGGCCAAGGAGAAAAAGGTCGGCGGCGAAGTGCTTTTCAGGGTTTGGTGATCGTTGTGTCACGCGTCGGCCGCATGCCCATCGCCGTGCCCTCCGGGGTTGAGTTGCGCCTTCAGCCGGCGCTCATTTCCGCCAAGGGGCCCAAGGGCGCCCTCGAGGAGCGCCTTCCGTCCTTCATTCAGGCCGCCCTCAAGGACGGACAGCTCCTCCTCACCGCCGATCTCGCCGCCTCGCGCAAGGCCAAGGCGCTTTACGGCACCGTCCGTGCCCGGCTCAACAACATGGTCCAGGGCGTCGCGCGCGGTTTTTCGAAGGGCCTCGAGATCGTCGGTCTGGGCTACCGCGCGGAAGTCGCGGGGCAGAAGCTGACGCTGAGCCTGGGCCACTCCCATCCCGTCGTTTTCGAGGTGCCTGCCGGCGTCGCCGTGGCCGTGGACGCGAAAAAGACGCTGATCACGCTTTCGGGGGCGTCGAAGGAGCTTGTGGGCCAGACGGCGGCGAAGCTCCGCGCCCTCAAGAAGCCCGAACCATACAAGGGAACCGGCATCCGCTATCAAGGCGAGCATGTCCGCAAGAAGGCCGGCAAGGCCGCCGCGGGCGCCGCGGGCGCCGCGGGAGGCGGCGCTGGAGGAGCGAAGAAATGATCTTGGGGGAACGGGCCATATGAAAGATAAGCATCAGCGGGCGTCGTACCGTCGGGGACGCGTTCGGCGCCAATTAGCCGCGCGGACCAACGGAAGGCCGCGGCTCAGCGTTTTTAGGAGCCTGCGGCATCTCTATGCCCAGGTGATCGACGATTCGACGGGACGGACTCTGGCCAGCGCTTCGTCGTTGGCGGAGGGCGGCAAGACCGGCGGCAAGAACGTCGCTTCCGCCAAAAAGGTGGGGGAATTGATCGCCAAGAAGGCCGTCGGCGCCGGAGTCAAGGCGGTGGTATTCGATCGCGGCGCCCAGCGCTACCACGGGCGCATCAAGGCCTTGGCCGAGGCCGCCCGCGCTGGCGGGCTGGAGTTTTGACATGGCCCAGCCGATGACGAGCCAAACGCCTCAGGCCGCGCCCGCCGCGCCCCATTCGGGAGGACGTCCCATGGGTCCCGGACGAGGATTCTCGAGGGGTTTCGGGGGGGGCCGAGACACGGGGCCCGGAGACGGATTCCGGGAAACCGTCGTCGCGATCAACCGTGTCGCCAAGGTCGTCAAGGGAGGAAAAAGATTTTCCTTCGCGGCGCTGGTGGTGGTCGGCGACGGCGCCGGCAAGGTCGGGTGGGGGCTGGGCAAGGCCCGCGACGTCCAGTCGTCCATCCGCAAGGGCCACGCCTCCGCCGTTAAAAATTTAATCCACTTCCCCGTCCAGAAGGGGACCATTCCGCACGAGGCGATAGCGAAGTTCCGCTCGACGAAGGTGTGGATGAAGCCGGCGGCCCCCGGAACGGGGGTCATCGCCGGGGGGGGCGTCCGCGCCATTCTCGAGGCGGGCGGGATCAAGGACATCCTTTCCAAGGTCTTGGGGAGCTCAAACTCTTATAATGTGATCGGAGCCACGATGGAATGCTTGAAGACGCTTAGGACGCGCGAGGATATCAAGAGGCTGCGCGGGCGATGACGACGCTAGCATCGCTCACGCCGGCCCCGGGAGCCAGGCGCCGCAAAAGAAGGCTCGGCCTCGGGGAAGGATCGGGCCATGGCCAAACCTCGACGCGCGGCCAGAAGGGCCAGCGCTCCCGTTCCGGCGACGGCAAGCTCGTGGGATTTGAGGGCGGTCAGACCCCGATCTTGAGAAGGGTCCCGAAGCGCGGCTTTTCAAACGCCGCTTTCCGTAAGGAGTACCAGACGGTCTCCCTCGCCGCGGTGTCCCGCGTTTTCGAGAGCCAGCGAGAGGTGACCATCGACGCCCTGCGCATCCATGGCCTCGCCAAGGGGCCCAGGCCCGTCAAGATTCTGGGTCCCGGGCGGCTTGCCAAGGCCTACAAGATTTTCGCCCACGCCTTCTCCGCGAGCGCTGCGGATGCCATCAAGAAGGCCGGCGGAGAGCCCGTCGTGGTCGGGACCGCCGCCGCCTCGTGATCCAGAAGTTCGGCGACATACTCGAATCCGCCGACCTGCGGAGGAAGATTCTTTTCACTCTCGGCTCCTTGGCGATCTTCCGTCTGGGGGCCGCGATCCCGATCCCAGGGATCAATGGGGAAGCCTTGAGAGCGCTGTTCGAGGCCCAGCGCAATGGGTTCCTGGGGTTTCTCAACATCTTCTCGGGAGGCGCGCTTGGCCGTTTCTCCATCTTCTCCCTCGGCGTGATGCCTTACATCAACGCCTCGATCATCATCAGCCTGATCCAGGGCGCGCACATGATCCCCTATTTCGACCGCCTGGCCAAGGAGGGCGAGCTCGGCCGCCGCAAGCTGAACTCCTGGACCCGCTATTTGACCTTGGGTCTCGGCGCCATCCAGTCCGCGGGCCTTACGTGGTCGATCACGTCCATGCGCTCCGTCCCGGGTTCGCCGCCCATCGTGCCTCATCCCACGGCGAGTTTTTACGCGATGACGACGCTGACGCTGACGACCGGGACGCTTTTCGTGATGTGGCTTGGCGAGCAGATGACGGAGTACGGCATCGGAAACGGAGTCTCCCTGATCATTTTCGCGGGGATTGTCCAAAGGCTCCCGAGCGCCATCATGGGGATGATCGCCCTTGTTCATGCCGAGGAAATCGGCATCATCAAGGCGCTTCTCATCGCGGCGGGAATCCTTTTCGTGACGCTCCTTGTCGTGTGGCTGGAGACCGCCCAACGCAAGATTCCGGTCCAATACGCCAAGCGGGTCGTGGGACGGAGGCTCTATGGCGGGGCGCAAAGCTACCTGCCGCTCAAGGTCGACCAGTCGGGAGTGATCGCGGTCATCTTCGCGATCTCGTTGTTGACCGTCCCCGTCACGGTGGCGAATTTCTTCCCGCAATCGTCCTGGGCTCAAAAGCTCAATCAGTATTTCAGCCTGGGCGGCTGGATCTACCAAGCCGTCTATGCGGCCCTTATCATCTTCTTTTGCTATTTCTACAACTCCGTCTCCATCAATCCCGACGACCTAGCCGATAACATGAAGAAATCGGGAGGGTTCATCCCGGGCTACCGGCCTGGCGAGGCGACCGCCAAGTACATTGAATGGGTGCTGGAGCGCATCACGCTTGGAGGCGCTCTCTTCGTGGCCGCGATCGCTGTCCTGCCGGACGTGATGCGCCGCCAGTTCAATGTTCCCTTCTTCTTCGGCGGCACGGCTCTCCTCATCGTGGTCGGCGTCGCCCTCGACACGATGGGCCAGCTCGAGGCCCAGCTTATCATGCGCCATTACGAAGGCTTCCTGAAGCGCGGCCGCATCCGCCAGCGCTGGTTCAACGTGGGCTCGGCGTCGTGACGTTCTTCCTTGAGCCGGTGCGGGAATGATCGCGGTCGTCCTGGGGGCGCCGGGCTCCGGCAAGGGAACGCAGTCCCGGCTTCTGAGCGAGAAGCACCATCTTTCCCACGTCGCGACGGGGGACATCCTGCGCTCGGAGATCGCGATGGGGACGGCCCTGGGGCGCCAGGCCGACGGCTATGTCAAGAAGGGGCAGCTCGTTCCCGACGAGCTCGTCACCGCCATGCTCGCCTCCCGCATCGAGCGGGCCCCGAACGACGATTATTTTCTCGACGGTTTTCCCAGGAACTTGCGGCAAGCTGAGGAGCTCGACAAGCTTTTGAAGCGTTGGGACGGGCGCGTGGACACGGCGCTCTTTTTGAGCCTCCCCGCCGCCGAGGCCCTCAAAAGGCTCTCGGCGCGGCAGATCTGCGCGAAGTGCGGCGCCGTCTATAACGCCGTGACGAAGCCCGTGCGCAAGCCGGGCGTCTGCGATGCCTGCGGCGGCGACGTGGTTGCGCGGGGAGACGACGCGAAGGAGACGGCGGTCCGCCGCATCGCGGTGTACGAAAAGGAAACGACTCCTCTTTTGGATCACTACCGGCGTCGTGGAATCCTGCGCGAAATCGATGCCGCGGGCGATCCGATCCGAGTTTCCCGGGCGATGGAGGCCGCGCTGGCCGATTTCTGGGACCATCGCGATGGCGACGGGAGCGGCGGAACGTGAGGGCCTCGCGCGTGTCGATCGAGCTGAAAAGCCCCTCCGAGATCGCCGCCATGCGGCAAGCGGGCAAGATCGTCGCCAATATCCTGGAGAAGCTCGCAGCCATGGTCAAACCAGGCATTCGGACCAGCGATCTTGACGATGCGGCCCTGGAAATGCTCAAATCATACGAAGCCAGGCCCGCCTTTTTGGGTTACCGCGGTTTTCCGAAGACCTTGTGCGTTTCGATCAATTCGGAAGTAGTGCATGGCATACCGCGGCCCTCGCGCCTCGTTAAAAGCGGCGACGTGGTGAGCCTCGACTTCGGATGCATATGGAACGGATTTTATGGAGATGCGGCATTGACGGTGGGAGTCGCCCCTGTGTCGAAGGAGGCTTCCCGCCTCATTGAGACCGCGCGGCGGTCTCTCGATGCCGGAATCGCGGCCATGCGGCTGGGCGGGCGCGTCGGCGATATATCGAATGCGGTCCAGGAGGACGTCGAGTCCAATGGTTTTTCCGTGGTGCGGGACTTCGTCGGGCATGGTATCGGCCGGGCTCTGCACGAGGAGCCCCAAGTTCCCAATTTCGGCAAAAGCGGGACGGGACCCCGCATTGAGACCGGGATGGTCTTGGCGATAGAGCCCATGGTGGCCGCGGGGTCGGGGGACGTCGAGGTGCTGGCGGACGGGTGGACGGCCGTGACCCGCGACGGCGGCTTGGCCGCCCATTTCGAGCACACCGTCGCCATGACGGACAAGGGCGCCGAAATTTTGACCCTGCCGGGACCGCTCGCTTAGAATGGCCAAAGAGGACAAAATTGAGGTCGAAGGCGCCATCCTCGAGGCCTTGCCCAACGCCATGTTTCGAGTCGAGATCCAGCCGGGGCGCGTCGTTCTGGCCCATATTTCCGGCAAAATGCGAATGCACTACATCAAGATTCTTCCCGGAGACCGCGTGAAACTCGAGCTTTCTCCATACGATTTGACCCGAGGACGGATTACCTACAGAATTTAGAGGTTCTATCAACGATGAAAGTCAGAGCCAGCATCAAGCCCATCTGCCAAAAGTGCAAGGTGATCAAGCGCCAGCGTGTCGTGCGCGTCATCTGCGCCAATCCCAAGCATAAGCAAAGGCAAGGATAAGGAGGACCGTCATGGCGCGTGTCGCGGGAGTGGATTTGCCGAAGAACAAGAGGATTGAGATCGCCCTTCGCTACTTGAACGGCGTGGGGCCGGCGGTGTCCAGGGAGATACTTGAGAAGCTCAACGGGGCCATTTCTCCCGACGTCCGGGTCAAGGATTTGAGCGAAAGCCAGGTGGGCCTCTTGAACAGTCTCCTCGCCAAGGAGTACAAGGTCGAGGGAGAATTGCGCCGCGCCTTCCAGGCGGACATCCAGCGGCTCTATGACATCAACTGTTTTCGAGGCTTCCGGCACCGCCGCAATTTGCCGGTCCGCGGCCAGAGGACGCGCACGAACGCCCGCACCCGCCGCGGCCGCCGAAAGACCATCGGTTCGGGCGCCAGGCCCGTGGCCCAGGCCAAGCCCGCGGCCAAACCCCAAGGAGGAGCGTAAACAGCCATGCCAGGTCCCACGCCGACGGCGCCAGCGCGGCCCCAGCCGCACCAAGGCAAGAAAAAAAATTGGAGATCGCTCGCCTTCGCGCGCATGCACATCCAGTGCTCCTTCAATAACACGATCATTTCGATGACGGACGACCGCGGGGAGGTTCTCTATTGGGCCTCCGCCGGCAGTTGCGGCTTCAAGGGCACGAAGAAGGGGACCCCCTACGCGGCGGGCGTCACGGCGGCCAAGGTCGCCAAGCGCGCGCTTGAGTTGGGAGTCAAGCAGGCGGCGGTGTTTATGAAGGGACCCGGGCCGGGCCGGGAGACGGCGGTGCGCTCCCTGGGCACCGCGGGGCTCCTGATCGTGAGCATCAAGGATGTCACCCCGCTGCCGCACAACGGCTGCAGGCCGCCCAAGGCGAGGAGGGTTTAAGGATTTATGGCGCGTTATTCAGGGCCCGTTTGCAGGCAGTGCCGCAGGGAGCAGACAAAGCTCTTTCTGAAGGGCGAAAAGTGCCACACCAAATGCGTGCTTGACCGGCGGCCGACTCCTCCGGGGCAGGCGAAGCCGGCTCGCGGCAAGCCGTCCTCGTATGCGATCCGCCTGCGCGAGAAGCAGAAACTGCGGCGCATGGCGGGCATCACGGAAAAGCCGCTGCGGCGCCTCATGGAAGCCGCTTCGAAAAAGCCCGAAGCGACGGGCGAGCAGCTTTTGCGGGGCCTCGAACTCCGCCTGGACAACGTGGTCAAGCGCTCCGGCATCGCGGCGTCCCTCAAGGGCGCGCGGCAGTTCGTGCTGCACAGGCACGTCCTGGTCGGCGGACGGCCGATCAATGTCCCGTCCTATGTCCTCAAGCCCGGCGACGTGGTCAGCTGCGCTCCGGCGCTCAAGGATAACGTCGGCGTCAAGCTGAGTTTGGAGACGGCCAAGCGCCTCGCCAACCGGCCCGGCTTCCTCGAGTTCGATGAGGAAAAGATTTCGGTCAAGGTCCTGAGGGCGCCGGAACGCTCGGAGATGTCCTGGCTGGTCAACGACCAGCTCATCGTGGAGTACTATTCCCGTTAATTCATCGAGGAGGACAGCATGGCGTATAAAGAACTGATTCTGCCGCAGAAACTCAATGTCGAGGAGAAGACGCTGTCGGCGTCCTACGCGAAATTCGTGGCCGAGCCTTATGAGCGCGGCTACGGGCAAACGATCGGCAACGCCCTCCGGCGCATCCTCCTCTCCAGCCTCGATGGCGCCGCGGTTTCCGCGGTGCGGATCGCGAAGGTCTCGCATGAATACGCGGCCCTCCCCGGAGTCCGGGAGGACGTCATGAACATCCTTCTCAACTTGAAGAAGGCCCGCTTCAAGATGTTCACAAGCGGCCCCGAGATGATCTACCTTTCGGCCTCCAAGCCTGGCCCCGTGATGGCCGGCATGATCCAGGGCAATTCCAACATCGAGGCCGTCAACCCCGACCTCGTGCTGGCGCATCTGGAGCCGGGGGGAAAGCTGGACATGGAAATCGAGATCTCCAAGGGCCGAGGCTACGCTTCGGCGGAGGAAATCCGGGCCCGTCAGGAATGGCCGAGCGGCTTCCTCCCCGTGGACGCCCTCTTCTCCCCCGTCACGAAGGTCCACTACGACGTCGAGAACGCGCGGGTGGGCCAGGTGACGGACTACGACCGCCTCATCCTCGAGATTTGGACGGACGGCTCGATTAATCCCGTGGAGGCCTTGCTCCAATCGGCCAAGCTCATGCGGGAGGCCCTCAACATCTTCCTTCCGGAGGAAGAGGCTCAGGCGGAGGAATCCGCGGAGGCGGTCGCCGTGCCCGCGGGCGCGGGCGACGGAAAGCTTCAGGAATTGCTCGGACGCTCGATTGACGCGATCGAACTCTCGGTGCGCGCCTCTAATTGCCTTAAGGTCGCCAAGATCCGCACGATCGGCGAGCTCGTGGCGAGGACCGAGGAGGAGCTTCTCGGCGTCAAGAATTTCGGGCAGAAGTCCCTTGATGAAATCAAGGATCGCTTGAAGGACATGGGACTATCGCTCGGGATGCGGGCGGCATAAGGGAGGACCTCCATGACCAAGCAGATGGGCGGACGCAAGCTGGGGGTGGTCTCCTCCCATCGCCGGGCGCTTCTTCGGAACATGGCGACGAGCCTGTTTCATCACGAGAGGATCACGACCACCGTCGCCAAGGCCAAGGAGCTGCGGCCCTTCGCCGAGCGGATCATCACGCTCGCGAAGTCCGGTTCCCGCGTCGGAGTCTACCGGGACATCCAGGACCGGGTCGTGCGCCGCAAACTTTTTGACGTCCTGGCCGTCCGTTACAAGGAGA
This sequence comes from bacterium, assembly GCA_021799485.1. Lineage (GTDB taxonomy): Bacteria > Elusimicrobiota > Elusimicrobia > UBA1565 > UBA9628 > JAJZAK01. The sequence continues at coordinate 75,782 of JAJZAK010000003.1, forward strand.
GACCGGGCGGCTACATGCGCATCCTGCGTCTGAGCCCGCGGCAGGGCGACAATGCTCCCGTTGGCCGAGTTGAGCTGATAAGCTGATCCTGTAATCAGATGTTTGACGCTCTTTTCAGCCTCTTCTCCAACGACATGGGGATCGATTTGGGGACCGCCAATACCCTGGTCTATGTGAAGAACCAGGGCATTGTCCTGCGGGAGCCCTCGGTCGTCGCCATCCAAAGAGAGACCCGAGAGGTCGTGGCGATCGGCGCCGACGCCAAGCGCATGCTGGGGCGCACGCCCGCCTCGATCATCGCTGTGCGCCCCCTGCGCAACGGCGTGATCGCGGACTTCGAGGCGACGCAGGAGATGATCAAGTATTTCATCCGCAAGGTTCACAACAGGCGGGCTCTCCTGCACCCGCGGATCGTCATCGGCATCCCCTCGGGCATCACGGAGGTCGAGCGGCGCGCGGTCCAGGAATCCGCCGAACAGGCCGGCGCCCGCGACGTGGTATTGATCGAGGAACCGATGGCGGCGGCGATCGGGGCGGATCTGCCAATCGAGGAGCCGCACGGGAACCTCATCGTCGACATTGGAGGCGGGACGACGGAAGCCGCGGTCGTCTCTTTGGGCGACATGGTCGTCTCCAAATCCCTGCCGGTCGCCGGCGACGAGATGGACGAGGCCATCGTCCAACATTTCCGCCGGAAGTACAATTTGGTCATCGGGGAGACAAGCGCCGAGGAAGTCAAGATCCAGATCGGCTCCGTTTTTCCCTTGAAGGAGGAGAAGGCCATGGAGGTCAAGGGCCGAGATCAGGCCACGGGACTTCCTAAGACGGTTTTGATCACCTCGGAAGAAGTCCGCCAGGCTCTTATGGAGCCGGTCCATTTGATCATTGACGCGGTCAAGAGCACCCTGGAGGAGACGCCGCCGGAGCTTGCCGCCGACTTGGTGGACCGTGGCATCATGCTGGCGGGCGGGGGCTCCCTTTTGAGGGGCCTTCCAGAGTTGCTCCGTCAGGAAACGGATCTGCCCGTGCATCGAGCGGCGGATCCCTTGAGCTGCGTCGCGGTAGGAACAGGGAAGTTCTTGGAGGAACTTGACCGCATTAGAAACGGCAATTCCGGCCCCGTCGGCTCCTACCGCGGCCGGCGTTAGACGCACCGCTCCCTAGTCGTTGAGGGCGCGCCTGCCGGCAGGCAGGATTTGCGGCGGATCGTGTATCCGCCTAGGAAGAACAACGCCATTGCTGTCCCAATTTCGCCAGACGCGGCTGATCCACTACACTCTCGCCGTATTGACCGCGGCGTCAGTCGTGATCCTGTCCTTGCCGCTTGCGGCGCCGGTGCGGGCCTTGCGCGCGGCGCTTCACTACGCGGTCGATCCGATGGCCTATTCCGGTTTCGTGGGAGTCTCGGAGCTGAGGGGCGTCTCCAGGCGCTTGATCAACCTTGTGGACGCCGCGAAGGACAATGAGATCCTGCGCCGGCGGCTCGCGGAGATGGATTTGATGGGCACCCGGTTGCAGGGGCTGGAAAAGGAGAACGCTAGGCTCCGGGAGGAACTTAAACTTAAACTTCCTGCCGCGGAACGAGGGCTCTGGGCGCATGTCCTCGAAAAGGAGCCTTTCCGCTGGTATCAGGATGTTGTGATCGATGCGGGGGAGACTCGGGGCGTGAAGCTCAATGCCCCGGTTTTCGCGCCGAGCTCCCAGGGACTCGCGGTCGTCGGGCAAGTCGTCGAAGTCCGCCCCGAGACCTCCGACGTCCTGCTTATCACCAATTCCATGTCCGCCGTGGCCGCTTACGTCTCCTCGGAGGCGGTGAGCGGGCTCGTGCTCGGGCAGGGGGGCTCCATCCTCAAGATGCTCTACCTGCCGCCGGGATCGGCTCCGGCCGTGGGCCAGCCGGTCTACACCTCGGCCGTAAGCCCGACCTTTCCCGCCCATATGCTCATCGGGGCGGTCGCGAGCGTGGGGGCGCCGGATCGGCGGTACGGCTTCTTGAGCGCGGATGTCGTTCCCGCGGCGGCCCCGCAGGGCTTTTCCGAGGTCCTGGTGCTTCTCCCGCGCGCCGGCTATCCGGGGAAAAGTTGATGGGTCCTCTGGGCTGGGTCGCCATCTTCGCCTCGGCGCTTGTGGGCCAATGGGTGTGGGCGTCGGAGTTCCCGTTTTTTGGATATTCTCCGCAGCTTGTTCTCGTCGCCACGGTGGCGCTGGCGGCGCGCCGCGGCCCCTTGGCGGCCATGGCGGCCGGCTTTTGGGGAGGCCTCCTCGGCAACGTCGGCAGCCGCCAGCTCTTCGGCATCGACGCCCTGGCGTTCGTATGGATCGCTTACGGCGTTTGGATTCTTTCGAAGAACGTGGATACCACCCGCCTTCTGCCGCAATGCGCCTTGACCATCTTCATGTCGTGGGCCTACGCCGTTCTCGCTATCGTCGCGGGCTTGGCTTTCGCCGGAGCTCCCCAATGGCCCGGTTGGGCCGGTTGTTTCGTGGTTCCGCTTTATAACGCGATCGCCGCCGCGGCTTTATTCGAGATCCTCAGTCGGGCCGAGAAACGCCGGGGACTGCGATGAAAACGGCCGACCGCATCGAGACATTGTGGGGGATCATCGTCTTGGGCGCCGCCATCGTTGGGTTCAAGCTCTTCGACTTGCAAGTCATGGAGCATGCCGCCTATTGGGGCGCGGCGGAGCGCAACCGCGTCCAGGTGATCTACGAGACCGCTCCCCGCGGGCGCTTCTTCGACCGAAACGGCGTCTTGCTGGCGTCGAACCGCCTTTCTTTCGCGTTGGTTTATGTCCCGCGGGAAAAGGCGGCCGAGTCGGAGCTTGCCTCCCTATCCCGAGCGCTGGCTCTGGAGTTGAGGGTGAAGTCCGGAGACATCCTCGATAAGCTCAAGGAGGCGCAGAGGGAGGAGGCGACCATCCGCCTGGCCGAAGACATCCCCTTGAGGGAAATGTTCCGCCTTTCGGAACTCAAAGCAAGACACCCGGGCCTCTATCTCATCAACGACGCCCAGCGCGACTACCCGAACGGCAGCCTGGCGGGCCATCTCCTTGGTTATTTGGGGAAAATGGACCCGAAGGCATGGAGGCTGTTCAAGAGGCTGGGATACCGCATCGATTCCAGAGTGGGACGCTTTGGTTTGGAGAAAGTCTTCGAGGACGTCCTTCGAGGACAGGACGGAGGCATGGATCTCGAAGTGGACGCCCGGGGCAGGTTGCAGAGGATTCTTGGCCGACGGGAAGGAGTGCCCGGCAACGACGTCTATCTGACGATCGACTCCGCGGTTGAACGTGCGGCCGCCGAGGGCTTGGCGGCGAGCCCCACCCGCCGCGGCGCCGCGGTGGCGATCGACCCCGGCACCGGCGCCCTGCTGGCTCTCGTCTCGGCGCCGGAATTCAATCCCGGGGATTTCCTCGCCAAGGAGGCGGCGCCGGGGAAAATCTCGGAGTTCGACCGGGCCATCAGCGGGACCTATCCTCCGGGTTCGACGTTTAAGATCGTTGTCGGCGCCGCCGGGCTCAACGAGGACAAATTCAACGTCACGGACAAAGTCCTCTGTAAAGGGTTTTTCGAGCTTGGCAACAAGATCTTCCTGTGCTGGAAGCACTCGGGCCACGGCCTCATTTCCTGGTACCGTGCCGTCGCCCAGTCTTGCGACGTCTATTTCTACGAGATGGGCCTTCGAACGGGAGCCGAGCTTATCGAGGGCTACGAACGGCGTTTCGGCTTCGGAAGCAAGACGGGGGTGTCGCTCCCCGGAGAGGCCGCGGGGAAGCTCGCCGGGCCGGATGCGCTGCCGCGGGGAAGAAGGCGCTGGCGGCAAGGGGACACCGTCAATCTTTCGATCGGCCAGGGGGGCCTCCTGGCGACGCCTCTGCAATTAGCGGACATGATCGCCGCCGTCTCGCGGCGAGGGGAGCGTTGGAGGCCCTACTATACGGATAGGATCGTCTACGCGGGAGAGCTGGGCACCTACCGCCAGGAACCCCACCGCCTGGGAACAATCGATCTCAAGCCGCGGGTATGGGATGATCTGGAGAAGGCGCTCTCCTTGGTGGTGTCGTCTGGCACGGCGCCCGCGGCGGCTGTTCCGGGCCTCGACGTGCGGGGCAAGACCGGGACCGCGCAGAACCCGCATGGCCGCGATCACGCTTGGTTCGTCGGCTATGCGTCGCGCCCAGGGAAACCGGCCCGAATCGCGGTCGCCGTCCTCGTCGAAAACGGCGGACACGGCGGAAGCGTCGCGGCGCCCATTGCCAGGGAAATGTTCAAGGCCGCCTTCCGGGCGCCGGCGAAATCGTCATGAGACGCGACATCGATTGGATCTTTTGGGGCAGCCTTATCTTGCTCGTGGCGTTCGGCGTCGCCGCTGTCGCGTCCGCGGCGAGCCCGTTGCCTCACTACGGCCGTGTTTTGAGCCGCCAGTTCGAGGCCTTGGGCGTCGGGTTTCTCGTCTTCGGTTTGGCGTGGCGCTGGCCCTATCCAGTCTACCAGGGCCAAGCGAAGGCGATCTACGCGGCGTCGTTGGCGTTGCTCGTCCTTGTATTGATCGTTGGGACCTCGCACAAAGGCCATCGCTCCTGGATTGAGTTTTTCCACATCACTCTGCAGCCGTCGGAGTTGGCGCGCGTGGGCTTCATCATCGCCTTGGCCGACTACCTTTCGCGACGGGAAAAGACCGTAAGCCGCCCTGAAGTGGTGGGAGGGGCGATCCTGCTCGCGCTTCCCGTCCTCCTTTTAATCCTCAGGGAGCCCGACGTCTCCTCCGCCTTGACTTTCGTTCCGATCATCTTGGCCATGCTCTTCTGCGCGGGCGCCAAACCCGCGCATCTGGTGGGATTTCTCTTGTGGGGAGCGGTCGCTGGAAGCTTGGTCCTCGCGGATCTCTTCTACGAGGCCCGCTATTCGGGCGGCGATTACGCCCCCCGCGCGATGCTTTTCTTCCTGGAGGCGTTCCATCGCGTCGGTCCTTTCCTTGCCTTTCTCGCCATGCCCTTCGCGGCCGCGGCCCTCTGGAGACGGCTCGCGGAGTTCCTGGGGGCTAGGCTCCCGCTGGCGAAGGCCCTGCGTTGGGCCGCGATCGTCGCGGTTGGATTTCTCTGCGCGGTCGCGTCGGTGCGGCTCCTCAAGGACTACCAAAGGCGGCGATTCCTGGCCTATCTGGCGCCTCACTCCCGAGCGTCCGGGGCGGCGTATCACGCCCAGCAGTCGAAGATCGCCGTCGGGTCGGGGGGGGTGATCGGGAAGGGCCTCTTTAGCGGCACGCAGTCGCGGCTCGGCTTTTTGCCCGAGCGCCACACGGATTTCATCTATGCGGTCATCGGCGAGGAAACCGGCTTTGTCGGCTCGATGAGCCTTTTAGCCCTCTATCTTCTGCTCATCCGCCGAATCCTCGCCGCCGCAAAGACGGCTCCTGACCGCTTCGGTTCGCTCGTTTGCAGCGGAATCGCGGCGATGATGGGCTTCGAATTTTTAGTGAACGCGGGAATGTGCGTCGGCTTGAATCCCGTCGCGGGGCTTCCGCTGCCGTTGGTGTCCTACGGCGGTTCGAGCCTCCTGGCGACTTTTTGGGCGCTTGGGATCGTGGCCAACGTTTATTCCCGAAGACTAAGAATGGAATTTTAAGGCCTGAAAGGGGGAACGATGCCAGAACAGGAAAAACACGGCGAGCCGGCCGAGGCGCAGGGCGGCCAGGATCAGCCGCCCAAGCCGCAAGAGGCGTCCATGCCGGCGCCATCGAATCCATCCAGCGGCGGCCCCGCCCGGGAGGGCGAGGCCCGTCGCGAGAGGCACGCGCGGGGCTTCCGCTCGCGGCGGGGGCGCCGCGGACGGGGAGGCGCCGGGCACGGGGACGGGAGCCACGGCCACGCGCATCCCCATGCTCCCGCGGGCGGGCCGGCGCACGAGCATGCCCAGCGACATCAGCACGCGCATGCTCCCGCGCCGGCGCCGCGCCAAGGCGGCAAGCCCTCGAAGCGCGAAATTCTCGCCGCCACGAACTTCGAGGAGACGCGCGTCGCTCTCGTTGAGGACGGGAGGCTCGCGGAGCTCTTCTGGGAACGAAAGAGCGAGGAGTCCATCGTCGGCAACATTTACAAGGGGACGGTCGAGAACGTTCTGCCGGGCATCTCCTCGGCTTTCGTGAACATCGGGTACGAGAAGAACGCCTATCTTTACATCTCGGATGTCATCGGCGAGCGCAGCGCTCCCATCGACGCCCGTTTGAAGCGCGGCCGGCACATCATGGTGCAGGTGGCCAAGGAGGCGATCGGAACAAAGGGAATGAAGGTGAGCATGGATGTGGCGTTGCCAGGAAAATACCTTATCCTGACCCCCTTCAGCGATTTCGTCGGCGTTTCGCGTTCGATCGATGATTCCGCCCAGCGCGAGCGCCTGGGGGTGATCGCCCAGGGCCTCGCGACGAAGGGCCTGGAGGGGCGCGGCCTCATTATACGCACGGAGGCCGAGGGGGTCCAAGCTTCGGAGCTCGAGCGGGAGCTCCAATATCTGCTGTCCCTGTGGAAGACGATCGAGGAAAAGTTCGAGTCCTCGCAGGCTCCGGCTCTCCTCTACAAGGATCTCGACCTGGCCGACCAGATCGCGCGGGACGTCTTATCGGATGATATCCTGGTCTACCTCCTCGACGACAGGACCAGCTACCAGAACGTGCTCGACTTTCTGGAGCGGACATCTCCCGAGCTCAAAAACCGAGTGCGTCTCTACGAGGGGAAAACCCCCATCTTCAAGGCCTACCGGATCGAGGAGGAAATCGAGAAGCTCCGGCAGATCAAGGTCGAGCTCACGAGCGGAGGTTCCATCATCATCCAGGAGGCGGAATCCCTCTGCGCGATAGACGTCAACACGGGCCGCTTCACGGGCTCGCGCTCGCAGGAGGAGACGGTCACCTTGACGAACATCGAGGCCGCCCAGGAGGTCGCGCACCAGCTGAGGCTGCGCAACATCGGCGGCATCATCGTCGTTGACTTCATCGACATGAAGAAGGCTTCGAACCGCAACAAGGTGATGGAGGCGTTTTCCCAGGCGCTCAAGAACGACCGCGCCAAGGTCCGCATTCTGCCGATCACCCGTCTGGGCTTGATCGAACTGACCCGGGAGCGCAAGCGGGAGTCGACGGTTTCCTTCATGACCGAGGAGTGCCCGCAATGCAAAGGCTCCGGAAGGGTCCTTTCGGGGGAGACCTTGCGCATCCGCATCCAGCGCGAGATCATGGAGATGACCGGAGGGCGTCCCGGGGGGCAGGTGCGCCTTCAGCTTCATCCGGGGCTCGCCGAGCAATTTCACGCCAGACTCGGGACGATCGAAAAGAACGTGCACCGTTCGATCAAGATCGATCCCACGCCGCAGCTTCTGTGGGAGGATTACAGAATCATACTCGAATGAGGAGATATTTCGCTTCGAGGATCCGGTTCGGGCTCGCGCGGGCCGCCGGGGCGGCGGTCCTTGTCGCCGTGTTCGCCGCGGCCGCTCCCCCGCGCAAGATCCGCGTCCTCGTCGACCCCGGTCACGGGGGAAAAGACGCCGGCGCCATCGGCTGGAAAAGGACGAAGGAGAAGGACGTGAATCTGAGAACCGCTCTCGATCTCGCCAAGCGCCTGCGGGAGACGGGCCTTTTTGACGTGAGGCTCACGCGCACGAAAGACGTCTTCGTGACGCTGCCGAATCGCTGCCGACTGGCGAACGATTGGAAGGCGGATCTCTTCGTCTCGATCCACGCCAACTACGCGCACGATCGCCGTGAAAAGGGCGCGGAGGTCTATTTCCTCTCCGATCACGCCTCGGACCCCGAGGCGGCCCGCCTGGCGGAGGTGGAGAACGCGGCCGACGCCGGGCCTCCGGACCCATCGCGGGACGGCGAGGTCGCCCAATCGATCCTGGGCGTGATGGCGAGAACGGAGAATTTGAACCGAAGCTCGAAGCTCGCGGCGACCTTGGCTCTGGCCCTGAAAAAAAAGACGACATTGTCGAGCCGCGGCGTCAAGCAGGCGAGCCTCTACGTCCTTCATTGGACGGACGCGCCCGCGGCCCTGGTCGAAATGGGATTCGTCTCGAACCGCAAGGATGCCGCGCGCCTCCGTTCCGCCAGTTTTAGGAACAAGATCGCGAAGGCCTTGGCTTCGGGAATCGTGGAATACGCGCGCAGCAAGGAGTTTGTCGAGCAGATGCGGCAAGGATCCATGACGGCGGGGACGCAATGAGACGGGCGGATGTCTCTCGGCCGATCGGGGTTTTCGATTCCGGCTTGGGGGGGCTGACCGTCTTTAAGGCGCTGTCTCGTCGCCTCCCCGGGGAGGACCTTGTTTATTTCGGGGACACCGCCCATGTTCCCTATGGATCTAAATCGGCCGCGGAGGTCGAGCGCTGTTCCCTGGCCGCGGCGCGGTTTCTCATGGGGAAACATATCAAGGCCCTGGTCGTCGCCTGCAACACGTCGTCGGCCTTGGCGCTTCCCAGGCTGCGCCGGGAGCTTCCAGTCCCCGTGATGGGCGTCATCGAGCCGGGGGCGCGGGCCGCCGCCTTAGCCAGTCGCGGAGGAAAGGTCGGCGTGATCGGGACGGAAGCCACCGTTTTGTCGGGCGCCTACCCGGAGGCGCTTCGAAGAGCTCTTCCGGGCGCCAAGATCAAGGCCGCCGCGTGCCCGCTCTTTGTTCCCTTGGTGGAGGAGGGCTGGTGGGGCGGTCCGGTGGCCTTGGAGACGGCCCGGCGCTATCTCTCTCCCATGAAGCGCTTCGGAGCCGACACCTTGATCCTCGGGTGCACGCATTACCCGCTTTTGAAGGGAGTGATCGGCCGTGTCATGGGTCCCGGCGTTCGGCTCGTTGACTCGGCCGTCGAGGCCTCGAAGGAAGCGGCGCGGCAGCTTGAGGCGATGGGGCTTCGGAGAGTCGCGGCGTCGCGCCGGGGGCGCTGGTCGTTCTACGCCTCGGATGCCCCCCGGCGTGTGCTGCGCTTGGCGCGGCGGTGGCTTGGGACGGGAGAGCTCCGCGTCGAGCTCGCGAATTTGCCATGACCAGGAATCAGGAAAAACAAGCTCATCCGCGCTGGCTTGAGATCGCGAAGGCCCGGATCGACAACGGGTTGAGCCGCTTGGGGAAATCGCTTGATGCGAGCCATCCCGTCGACAGGGCCCTCATGCTCCTGACGGCCCGGATGGTCTCCGTCGCCGACGCCGCGGCGCTTTTGTGCCTGCGCGACCACGCGGCGGAGGCGCCTCCCCTGTCTGTCGCGCTGATCGGCTTCGCGGCCGAGATGCGCGAGATCGCGCGGGATTCCGACGAAGCGCGCGCCCGGCGCTTCCTCGACGGCGAGCCGGTCGTGCTGTGCGGGGACCCCCGCTGGCGCGCGGAGTTCGACTGGCGCCTCAAGAGCCTGGGCTTCCAGGAGGAGCTGCGGGATGCCCTCCGCGCTTGGCAGATCGCTTTCGTCAGGGGAGGAGCCGGCGGCCTTCCCTGGAGCCATCTCTTCGACGCCCGTCCGGCCGCGGATGCCGCGGAGCGGGATTGGCTTGAGGCGGCGGCGATATCCATGGGGCACGCGCTTAAGGCGCTTGAAACCCGCTGGCCGAAAGCCTTCCCCGGCGCGGCCGAGGATTTGTGGTCCGAAATCGTCCGCGGCCGCCCCCAAGCCCGCCCTGCCTTCCGGCAGGCAGGCGAACAAAGTCGCAAGGAGAATAGCCCATGAGCGAAGCAAGAAGATACGAGCACCGTCCGAGGTTTTTCAGGCCGAGGCATCGGCCCAAGCACGGCTACGGCGGCTGGCAGGGAGGCGGACAGCACCAACAGAACCCGCAGAAGCGCTTCAACAAAGGCTCCGACATGACCGTTGATTTGGGGCCGGCGGAAAAGGAGTTCATGACGAAAACCCCCGTCGACCCCATGGAGTGGATTTCTCTCGAGAAAGGCTCGAACGATCCCTCGATGCGGGCGGTGGACCTCCTCTGTCCGATCGGGAAGGGGACACGAGGGCTCATCGTCGCCCCGCCCAAGGTGGGAAAGACGACATTTCTCAAGCAGATATCCAACGCCGTCAAGGAGAGCGCGCCCGAAATCCAGCAGTACTGCCTGCTGGTCGACGAGCGCCCCGAGGAAGTCACGGACTTCAAGCGCAGCGTCCCGGCGGAAGTGCACGCTTCCTCAAGCGACCAGTCCTACGAAAACCATGTGGTCGTCGCCGAGGCGCTTATGCGCAAGGCCGTCGAGGACGCGAACGCCGGCAAGGATGTCTTCCTCCTTATCGACTCCCTCACCAGGCTTTCGCGGGTGCACAACCAGTTCTCGCCCGGCAACCGCACGATGTCGGGGGGGCTCGACTCGAGGGCGATGGTGATCCCCCGGCGCTTCTTCGGTCTGGCGAGAAAGATCGAGGAGGGAGGGTCTCTCACCATCTTGGCGACCATCCTTGTGGACACCGGAAGCAAAATGGACGACATCATCTTCCAGGAGTTCAAAGGGACGGGCAACATGGATCTGGTCCTCTACCGGCCCGCGGCCGATATGCGCATCTTCCCGGCGCTCAAGATCCGCGATACCGGAACGCGCAAGGAGGAAAAGCTCCTTCCGCCGGATTTTCTGGAGGGCGCCTGGAAGCTGCGGCGTCATATGGCGGGCCTCTCCGACATCGAGGCCATCAAGGCCCTGACCGAGCTCCTGCGCAGCTACAAGACGAACAAGGCGCTCCTGGGGGCCCTGCGTTGAAAGAGGACCTTAAGCCGGGCATGGTCAAGCCTATCGGCCCTTACTCTCCGGCCAGGGCCGCGGGCGAGTGGCTCTTCGTTTCGGGGCAGATCGCCTTGGACGAGTCGGGTCAGCTCGTCCAGGGGACGGCCGCGCGCCAGGCGGAAATCTGTCTTCGGCATCTGGGCGCGCGCTTGCGGGAGGCGGGATTTTCCCCCGCGGATGTCGTCAAGACGACGGTCTTCCTCGCCGACATGGGTAGCTTCGCCGAGGTCAACGAGGTCTACGCGAAGTTCTTCGCCCCTCCCTATCCGGCGAGGTCCGCCGTGGCTGTCGTGGCGCTCCCCAAGGGCGCCGCCGTCGAGATCGAGGCTGTCGCGCGGCGATAGCGCGTTCGTGCCGCAGCCCAGAAAAGCGGTTCCTTTGACGATCGCCGCCCTGATCTGGGCGGGCGCGGTGATCATCGCGCGGGCAGTCCATGTCGCGGCAAAAAAACCAAGCGGCCCGGCGGCGCCTGCGCGATGGTTGACGGGCGCCCTCGCCGTGGGCTCCCATTTCGCTTCGTTCTGGGCGGCGCATGCGGCGAGGCTCGCGCTGTGCCTCCTTTTTTTCGCGGGCGTCCATGCCTGCGGGCGTTGGGCGCTTGAAGGAATCCTGGAGGCGGATCGCGACGCGGAGACGGAGGCCCTTCGTCCGTTGTTCTCCATCGCGCTGGGGCTCGGTTTAGTCGGCTACCTCGCCTTCTTCATGGCGGCCGCGGGGTTGTCGGGCCGGGGGTGGGCCGACGCGGGCTTCGCGATGGTGTCTGGACTTGGAGCCTGGAACTTGCGGCGCTTTGGAAAAAGGCCAAGGATCGCGTCGTTCTCATGGCTCTTGGAGCGCCGCGGCATCCTGGAGCGTGGCGCGCTTCTTTTCCTAGCCGCGGGCCTTGCGTATTCTTTTTTGGGGACCACGGTTCCCGAGGTCTTTTATGACGCGCTCGTTTATCATTTGGCCGTTCCGCAGGCCTATCTGGCCTCGGGCCGCATGGTCGACCTTCCCTATAACCATTATTCGTATTTGCCGCTCTTCGTTTCGATGCTCTATTACTGGGCGCTCGCCGCCGGGGGGATGTACGCGGCGAAGATATTCGCTTTTTTCCTGGGCCTCTGCCTTTTGGCGGCGCTCGTCGCCGGGGGCAGGTTTTTCAAGGATTGGGGCTCGGGACTTGTCGCGGCGGCGCTCTTCCTGGGGGCGCCTCTCGTGCTGCTTCTTTTTTGGGAGTGCAACTCGGATGGCGGCGCGGCGTTTTACCTCGCCCTCTCGATCTTGAGCTTCGCCCAGTGGCGCCGCCGCGGGGCCGACGCCCGCCGGTGGCTCTATCTTTCGGGACTTATGGGAGGACTCGCCCTGGCCTCCAAGTATACGACAGCCATCGGCGTCGCGTGCCTGGCTTTCGCGGCGTTCGTCGCGACGTCGCGCGCGGGTCTCCGGAGGCGGTTGGGAACCTTGATGCTCTACGCGGCCTTGATGATGGCTCCGCTTCTTCCCTGGTGGGTCCGCAACGGAGTTTATGCGGGGAATCCCTTTTATCCGTACCTGGCCGGCGTTCTGGGGGGGCCGAACGCCGAGTCGGCCTTGCTTGAGGGGTGGCGCGCGGATGCGCGCGGTGGTTCTCCGGGATTTCACCCGTCGGCGATGGCGGCAAAGATATGGCGGGACGCCATGCGCGGGTTCGAGCATCCTTCTTATTACGATACGGGCCCCGCTTTTGTCGCATTCCTTCCCTGGACCGCTTGGGCGGTCCAGGAGACTTGGGGACCGTTTTTGGCGGTCTATGCCGCGAGCGCCTATGGGCTCGGGCTGTGCGCGACATACGTCACCCGGTTTCTGACGCCGTATCTCATTCCAGTCTGTTGGCTCTTGGCCGTCGGCATCGTCGCGGCGGCGGCGACCAGGGCCGTCGCGCTGTGTCTCGGGACGTTGCTCGCGGCCAGCCTGTTCGCCAATCTCTACCAGCTTTCGAAAGTGACGCTGGGGACAAGCGGAAGAGGCTTGGCTGTCGCGGAAGGCTTGATGACGCCCGAGACCTACTTGAGCAAGCAGCGCAACCTCTATCCCCAACCCAGCTACGGGGCCTGGAGCTATCTCAGAAAATACGGCCTTCCTAAGGAGGGGGCCATTTTATTGATAGGAGATTCGCGCGCCTTCTACAGCCCGGCGCCGACGATCGCCGGGGCTCCCTATGACCCGCCGCCGGCTTTCGCGTGGGCGCGCGCTTCAAGGGATCCGGAGGAGCTCTGGAGAAAACTGCGGGAGGAGGGCGTGAGCGTCGTGGTATCGAACGGCGCGGAACTCCAACGAGACTATCCCGCGGCCTACAGGGACGACAGGAGATCCATCGCGATGATCTCGCGGACGCTCAAGGACCACTTTAAGTTGGTTTATCAGGATCGCTATGCGGTCGTCTATCTTCTCCGAAATCCCGCATCCTCTTCTTGAGAAGCGCGCGCTTCTCGGGGGCCAGCGGCACGAGGGGCGGGCGCAGGATGTCCCTGGAGAGTCCCGCCAGGGCCAGGGCGGCCTTGAGCGGGATCGGGTTCGACTCCCCATAGAGGGCCTTGATGGCCGGAAGCATTCGAAGATGGATCTCGCGCGCGCGTCTAAAGTCGTCGCCGAGGGCCGCCCGATAAAGCTCGGCGACGTTTGCCGGCGCGAGATTGGACAGGACGCTGACCGCCCCTCGGGCGCCGACCGAAAGCATGGGGAGGATCAGCGAGTCGTCTCCCGCGAGGAGGGAAAAGTCCGGAGGCGCCAGACGCAGGATCTCGCTGGCCTGGTCGAGGCTTCCTGAGGATTCCTTGACGGCGATGATGCGGGGGATCTCCCGGGCCATGCGGGCCACCGTTTCCGGCTCGATGTTGACCGCCGTCCGGCCTGGAATATTGTAGATGATGATCGGAATCTTGGTGGCCCTGGAGATGGAGGAGTAATGAGCGGCGATGCCGCGCTGGGGCGGCTTATTGTAGGAAGGGGCCGTCACGAGAAGAGCCTGCGCGCCCGCGGATTGGGCTCTCTGTGCAAGCCGGACGGCCGCGGCCGTGTTGTTGACGCCCACGCCGGCGATGATGATCATGTCTCCGGCTTCCGCGATGGCGGCGCGGATCAGAGCCGCCAACTCCCCGGGCTCAAGCGCGCTTCCCTCTCCGGTTGAGCCGCCGATCACGACGCCTTCGACGCCTGCGGCGGCCTGCCGCCGCAGCAGCCGGCGGAAAGCGGGCATGTCGAGGGAGAAGCCGGGACGAAACGGCGTCGCGAGCGCGGTAAAGACGCCGGCGAGGGGCAGGCGTATCCGGCGCGCGATCACAAGCGGATGCTCCCTTGATAGACGGTCCGCGCCGGGCCTTCCAGCCACAACTCGGCGGGATCATCTCCCGTTTCGACATGGACCCGAAGACGGGCTCCGCTTTTGACGCGGACGGAGACGGGGGAGCGGCATTTTCCAAGGTGGAGGCCTACCAGCGCCGCGGCGGCCGCGCCCGTCCCGCAGGCGAGCGTCTCGTCCTCGACGCCCCGCTCGTAGGTGCGCACGGCGATTTCCCGGCGTCCGAAGGCGACGAAGTCGGCGTTCGCTCCCGCCGGCTTGAAGATGGGATGCCGCCTGAGCGCGCGGCCGATCTCATGGACGGGAAACCGTCCCAAATCGGCGGTTTCGACGACCGCGTGGGGGACTCCCGTGTCGACAAAGTAGACCATAAGCCGTCGGCCGCCAATCGAGAGGAGCCGCGGAGCGGACACGATGCCGGGAACGGGCAGCCGGATCGCGACGCGCTCGCGGCCCGCGATCCGGGCCCGCAGATCTCCGGCCTGGGTGAGCAGGGTGAATTCCCGAGCACGCATCCGGCCGCTTTGGTGCGCCCACCATGCCGAGCAGCGCGTGCCGTTGCCGCAAAAAGCCTCGGAGCCGTCGGCGTTGAAATAACGCATGCGCGGCGAGCCGCGGCCGCCGAAGCTTAGATGGATGAGCCCATCCCCGCCGATTCCTTCGCGGCGGTCGCAAAGCCGTTTCGCCAGGGCCGCGAGCCCCAGCCGCGCCGGCGTGGAGCGTCCGTTCCGTCGGCGGGTCGTGTCGAGGAGGACGAAGTCGTTGCCGGCTCCGGACATCTTGGCAAATCGCAGCGTCAACGGTCGCCCCATGTCTTTAGAATCTTTTGGGATACGGCGGCCACGAAGGGCGTCTTTTCGCTGAAGTCCGCGGCAAGCCGCATCTCCCGGCGCGCATCGATGAGATGTCCGAGGCTTTGATCCGCCATGGCGGCGACCCAGTGGGCCAGGGAGTCGCGCGGATCCGTTTTGAGGAGTTTCCGCGCTTCCTGGAGGGCCTCGGGCGCCTTGTGGGCTTCGAGAAGCCAGAGACCCAGGGCCCGGCCGAGGGCGGGGCTCGCGTTCGGGCGCTCGCGCGCTTCCTTCAGGGCGGCGATGGCCGCATCGAGGCGGCCTTGGGAGCGCTGGATGAGAGCCAAGTCGAGGTACGCGGCGGCGTCCTGGCGAAGAGACAGGGCCTTTTCAACGGCGGTTTTCGCCTCGTCCCATCGTCCTGAGTCCGAGAGAGTCTCGGCGTAGAGCCTCCAGACATCGGGGTTTCGAGCCTGCGAGGAGTCTTCGAGGGCGAGACGGTAGTTGCCGGCGCTGCGGTCGTAATATCCCAGGGCCTGCTGCGTCCTCGCCAGCCCCAGGCGCGCCTGGGGGGAGGCGGGATCCTTTCTGAGGATGCCTTCAAAAACGGCCTGGGCCTGCTTCGGGAGATCCGAGCCGCGCAGAAGCTCGGCGAAGCCGAGTTGAAGCCTTTGATCGCGGGGGTAGAGCTTGGTGGCGAGCTCGAAGACGCTCAGCGCCCGGGAGAAGCGGCCCATCTCCGCCAAGCTTTCAGCTCGAAGCCATTGCGCCTTGGCGGCGTTCTTGGTTTTAAGCTTGGCGATGAATTGGGGAGTGACGATCTTGATAACTTCGTCGTAGTTCTTCGCGGCGAAAAGGGCGGAAACTTCTTTCAAGGGGTCCCTCGCGCGCAGCGTCCAGAACGCGGCGGCCGGGGAGGCTTGGAGCAGTAGAAGAATCGCCGCGGCCGCCTCCAACCCCCGCAGGCCGACGAGAGGAGCCCGCATTCTATTTCCTGACGATCTCGGCCGCGGCCGTCGATGGGCCGGGTGTCTTCAAGAGCCATGGCAAAGACGACAGGATGAGCCTCTCCTCGGCGGCTGGAAGACGCTGCTGGGCCGCGACGATGCCGGCGTCGATCGCCTCGGGAATCTTGGATGTGTCGTAGAAGGGGATGGCTCCCACGGCGGGCTCGATGACAAAGTTCGCTTCCCGGCTCTGCTCTCGCGCGAGGATCGAGCCTCGTATGTCGAGAACCTGCTGAAGGCCCTGGAGGGCGGTGCGAGGGCGTGATCGGGTGAAATCGCTCAAAGTGACGCTCGCCAGGACCCACTGGGCGCCGAGCAGCTTCGCGGCGTCCACGGGGACGTCGTCGATGACGCCGCCGTCCACGAGGAAGCGCTGCCGGTATTCGACCGGCTCAATGATGCCGGGCAGGCTCGAGCTCGCTCGAACGGCTCTTGAGACGGGGCCGTCGCGAAAGACGATCTTCTCGCCCGAGTCGAGGTCCATCGCGACGCAGGCGAAGGGCTTGGCGAGTTCCTCGAAGCGCCTGGGGCCGAACTCCCGGATCAGAGCCTCCTCGGTTTTCCGGTTGGTCAATGGTTTTTGCCCCAGGACGAGCCGCAGCAGGCTCATGGCGCCCCAATTCGTGCCGATCTCGGGGGTTATGGAGCGCATGATCTTCCGCAGCCGTCTCGGCGGGTCCCCCGCCGCGTAGAGAGCTCCGATGATGGCTCCCATGGACGTCCCGGCGACGACGTCGATCGGAAATCGAGCCCGGGTCAGCACCGTGAGCACTCCCGTATGGGCGGCGGCCCGCGCCGCGCCTCCGGAGAGAGCCAGGCCCACGACGGGGCGGCGGCCCTTGGGAAGAGCCGTGAGCTGCGACCATAGATGATCGCGAAGAAGCCCGTCCGAGGACATATCGGGCTGGGCCGGGGCGGAGACGGCCATGGCGGCGAAAGCGGCTGCGGCGGCAAAGGCGGACCGACGCCGATGGAAGGCGCTCATTGAATATCCCGGCCGACGGCCCGCACAAGCTCCGCCCGTGCCGTCGCCGCCGACGCCAGAGCGTCAAGAAGGGAGAATTTAAGATCGAGGAGGCTCTCCAGGGCCTTAAGCCTGCGAAGGGTTCCGAGCTTTGGCGCGAGGGCGCGCAGGGACGAGGAAATCTCCTCGTAGCGCGCGTGTATTCGCGGGGCCTCTTTTTGCCAATAGGAGACGCTCTCGTGGGCGTTGCGGACCTCGAGGCGGACTTGGTCCTCGAGCTCCGAACGCTTGAGATCCCCCTGCCGCTGCTCGGCTTGTTTCTGGCTGAGCTGGCTCAGGTAGTCGTAGGCGATGGGGATCTTGACGCCCAAGGTCGCGTCCCAGTTCGTCTGGGTAATAGCCTGAATTTGGTTGGATTGATTGACGACGCCGTAATCGCCGTCTAGAAAGACGGTGGGGATGCGCCGGGCCTGGGCGAGATTGACCGAGATGGCGTCCATTTGAGCTTTGTAGCCTTCGGCCTGAAGTTCCGGACGGAATTCGAGCGCCCAGAGAAGGGCCTTGTTGATCTCGGGAGGGGCGGGAGTTTCCCGCAGGCGGCCCTTGATCTCGAAGGGGGTGTCAAGCTCGAGGTTGAGGACCTTGAGAAAAGAGAGGCGCGCCAGACGTTCCTGGTGGGCGGCGGCGGAGGCCTTTTCGCTCAGGCGCTCGACGATCCCTTCCGCGTCAATTTTGTCCACGGGCCCCATCATCGCGCGCTTGCCGATGGTCTCCGCCTCCTTCAGGGCGTTCTGCGCCGCGGTGGTTTTCTCCTCGAGAGCCAACAGCCCGTAAAAGCCCCTGCGCACGGCAAGAACGATGTCTCGGCGGGAGGACTCGAGCCTGGTCTTGGCCTGCTTGAGGGCCGCTTGGGCGAGCTTCAAGGTGTTGAGAGTCCGGCCGCCTTCATAGAGGGACATATGGAGGTATCCCATCCCGGCGAAAAGGGCGTCCGAGCTCCCATAGGCGGAGTTCCTGGGAAACAGAAGCAGGCTCCCGGATTCGGCGGAGGTGGCAAAGGGATACTGGGAGGAATAGCTGGTGGCCGCGCCGCGCATGCCCAACTCCGGCAGGAAAAGATACTTGGCCTGCTTGACGCGTTCCTCGGCGATCAACTCGTCTTGTTCGGCCGAAAGGAGCTTGGAGTCGTTGAGGAGGGCGAGCTTCTCGGCTTCCTCGAGCGTGATGACGCGAACCGGAATCTGAGCCCATACAATCGCCAACGATAGACAAAGGATAGCCCCGGCGGCTCCGGCGCGCAAGGAGCAGGACCGGACGGTGGCGGAGCTCAAATTTTAAAGGACTGCGTAAGCCGGCCGATGTCGTCCCGAAGAGCGGCGATCTCGTCGCGCAGGCGGCGCTGGTCCTCTCCTTGCGGGATCTGGTCCAATAATTGAGCGGCGCGGCGGGCGCAGTCGGCGGCAAGGGTCCGGTCGCGGCGCAGAAGGCTTTGAAGTCCCGCGAGCATGCCGTTGAACTCCTCCTGAAGCTCGGTGAGCTCGTCTCCCGTGCGCAGGCTCACGCGGTGGGTCAGGTCGCCCGTCGAGATGATCTGGGCGCTTTTCTCGAATCGGTAGATGGGGCCCGCGATGCGATGGGAAACCATGAGGGCGATGAACAGGATCAGCGTCAGGTAGAGAGCGATCTTGACGACCAGGACCGTCTGGAAGGCGTCCGTTTGAACGAGAAGCTCCGGGCTCGCGTTCAAAAGGACGTTCGCGAAGGCGTGATAGACCTCGAAGCCGACGAGAAGCGCGGCGCAGAGGACGCTCAGGAAGATGAGGGCGATGTATTTGAACTGGATTCCGTGCTTGACGAGGACGGTGCGGCGTTCGAAGGAGCGATTGTCAGGCATGAACGCTTGCCTCTTCCGCGCCCGCGGGGCAGAAGGTGTCCAAGAGCTCCACGAGATCGGAGGGGATCGTCTTGAGAGTGCCGGAGGCCTCCTGGAGGGGGACGCCCACGATCTTTTCGCCTCGCAGGGAGGCCATCAGCCCGAATTTGTTCTGGTGAACGAAGTCGACGGCCGCGGCCGCGGCGCGGCTCGCCAGGATGCGATCAAAAAGCGTCGGGGGGCCGCCGCGCTGGATGTGGCCGATGACGGCGGCGCGGGTCTCAAGGCCGGTGGCCGTCTCGATGGTTTTCGCGATCTTCTCGCCGACCCCGCGCTCGCGCAGGATCATGTGCCCGAACTCATCGAGCTTTTCAGACTCGTCGTGGCCCATGTCGATCGCCTCCGAGGTGACGACCAGGGCGCAGCCTTTCCGGTCATGGGCGGCCTTGACCGCCGAGACGAGAGCCGCCTTGTCATAGGGCTTCTCCGGGATCAAGACGGCGTCCGCGCCGGCGGCGAGGCCGGTGTAGAGGGCCACCCAGCCCGCGTGGCGTCCCATGACCTCAAGAACCATGACGCGATGGTGGCTTCGCCCCGTGTCCTTGAGCCGTTCCGCCGCCTCCATGGCGACGGACGCCGCGGTGTCGAAGCCGAAGGTGTAGTCGGTCGAGGAGAGGTCGTTGTCCATGGTTTTGGGGACGCCCACCACGGGGAATTTTTTCTCGGCGTTGAGCCGCGCGGCGACGCCGAGGGTGTCCTCGCCGCCCATGGCGACCACGGCCGCGAGATTCAGCTTGCGGAAATTCGCGAGGACGGCCTCGACGCCGCCTTCTTTCTTGTAGGGGTTCGTCCGGGAGGTCCCCAGGATCGTCCCGCCGGTCCCGACGATGTTCTCGACCTCAGCGAGGCCGAGAGGGACGGACGCCCCCTCGATCATCCCTTTCCAGCCGTCTTTGAGCCCCAGGCATTTGTAGCCTAGGCGCGCGGCGCGAAGAACCGCCGCCCGGATGGCCGGGTTGAGCCCGGGGCAGTCTCCCCCGCCGGTAAGGATGCCTAGAAGACGCGGCACGTCAATACTCGGCGGACGACGATGCCGCGGGCTCGGGGGCGCGACGGGCCTTGCCGTCTAAATACCAGTCCGGCGAGACGCGCGCGGCGAGATCCCGGGCGGCGATCGACTCACGGCGCGTCCACGGCGCGGCATTTTCGCCCACGATGCGGTTGAGAGTCCTGATGCGCGCGGTCGCGTCTTTCGCGAGGAAAAGATCGCGCTTCTGCGGCGTGTCCTGCTCGAAATATTCGTTGAAGATCGCGCGTCCGGCCATGTAGCCGGAGGCCCCGGCCTTCATGGCGAGTTCCGTCTGCTTGACGAAGAGATCAAACTTCTCTCCGGCCGAGAGGAGGACCCAAGGCCGGATGGCGGTCTCGTTGAGGAGCGCCAGGTGCTCTTGAACCGCCTGCGCGCTCTCCTCGCCCATGAAGCCCGGGAATTCGAGCTTGAGGATGTCGGTGAAGGGGCCGATGAGCCGGGTCGCCTCGATGATGTTCTTGACCTTGCGCGCCTTGTAGCCCGGCGAGGACTTTTCCTCTCCCTTGCGCGGGAAGGAGAGTTCCTCGGTCATCAGAAGAATGTCCGCGGCCGCGCATTCCCGCGAGACCCGCTCGACGAAGGCCATCTGATGCTTGACGTTCATGGGGTCCTCGGTGTCGAGATAGACGAGGAGCTTGACGGCGGCGGCTCCCATGCGCTTGATCTTCTCGACGGACCAGCCGGGCTCGTAGTCGGAGGGAAGGCCCGCGTCCTTCGACGCCTCCAGGCGAACGATGAGACCCGCCCCGCGGGGAAGGGCCAGGGAATTAATCGACTGGCGGGCGCCGAAGTTGACGTCCAGGAGCACGGCGCTCGCCTCGGGTCCCAGCGCGGAGACCATCGCGAGCTTGGCGTCCCGGATCTCCTCATAAGAGGGCTCGGCGGGCTTGCCCGCCCGCTCGTGCATCTTGCGCAGCGCTTTCTTGAAGGAATTCGACTGATCGAGCGCCAGAACCCTGAAGCGGTGGCCGTCGTCGGTGACATGCCGAAGCCCCGAAAGCTTGCCCGGAGTGAGATTCAGAAAATGCTCTCGCTCCGCCGTTCGCGCGTCCGTTTTGGGGCCTGCCGTCGCTGTTTTCGTCATATGGGATTCTCCTTGTTTTAAAACAATTCCCCCCTGTAAAAAAGCTGGACGATGCGCTCGGGGCCTCGGGACGTCCCGTCTGAAAAGGTCCCGCCTTGGCCGATGGATCGGGCGTCGAAATCGAGGGCGAAGCCGCGCGTGATATGGAATCGAACGCCGGCGTTGAACCGGCTTTCGTCGACCGGGCCGAGTTGGTCCCACTCCGCCATCAGGGTGGCGACATGCCCCAGGGTGAACGTCAAGGGCAAGGCGCCCGAGAAGGCGTTCTGGTTGAAATCCGCGACGCTGACGGACGGGTGGAGAACCAATTCCGGAAGGCCGAGCTTTTGGGAGAACGCGAGATAAGCGCCGCGGCGGGGTTCATTGTAGCTTTGCGTCTTTGGATTATAGTCGAAGCCCTGCCCGTCGTAGCCGGCCGCCATGGAAGGCCAGTATCGCCGTCCTTGGAAGAACTCCCATTTGAGCTCGGCCTCGGGGGTTTGAACATGGGCCGGCCCCCCGCCGATGACCCCGTCGGCGTTGAGGGAGGCGCCGACGTCGAGGCGGTCGAGGACGCCGAAATAGGCGTACTCGAGCAGGCCGCCGCCGGAAAAGAAGCGGCTTCGGACCTCGAAGTCTCCCGCCTCCAGGGCGTGGCCGGTCGGGGCGTCGATGACGTAGAGGGGAGCGTCGAGAAGGGAGTCCGATGCGGCTTCGGGGCTCTCCTTGGGGCTGATCGTGATCGCGGAATGCGATGAGGCGCTTGAGCCTGAAGCGGCGGCATGGGCCGGAAGAGAAGCGAGATGGCACATAAGGGCGATGAGGGATGGGGTCACTCGGAAGGGCGGCCCTCTTGACCGTCTTTCGCCCCGCTCAGAAGGCGCTCCACCCGTTTTTGGAGATCGTCGATTTCGAAGGGTTTTTGAACGAAGTCGATCGCGCCGCTCATGAGGGCGATGCCTTTTTCCCGGCCGGCGTCACGGCAGCTCAGAATCATGATGGGAGGCGTCTTGTCCCCGAGTTTCGTCACCGCTTCCTGCGCGATATGGTAGCCGTCGACATAGGGGAGCATGACGTCCAATAAAACAAGATCGGGCCCTCGCTCGGACAAAATGGCGGTCAAGGCGTCGCGCCCATTGTCGACAGTAGCAACATCGTAGCCAGCGCGGGTCAGAGCTGCTTTGAGAAAATCAAGCAAGTCGGCGTCGTCGTCCGCCACAAGGATGCGCTTTCGGTCCGTCATGAGGCCTCCGGCTAGGTTAAAATGCTTGAAAATTATAACAAATTATTCAGAGCCCCCATCCGCGTCCCGGGGGCGCTGCTCGAACTCCTTGGCCAGCCGTTTGTGAAGATCGGCGATGTCGAAGGGTTTTTGGATGAAGTCGATGGCTCCGCTCATGGCGGCGACGCCCTTTTCCCGTTCGGTGTCGCGGCTCGTCATGATGACGATCCGGGGAGCCTTGGGGCCCAATTTCGAGGTGATCTCGTAGGCGACGTGGTAGCCGTCGATGTAGGGCATCATCACGTCGAGGAGGGCGACGTCGATTTCGTGGTCGGACAGCGAGATCGCGAGGGCGTCCTTGCCGTTGGTGGCGACAAGGACCTCGTAGCCCTGGTGGCTCAGGTCGAATTTGAGGAGGTCGAGGAGATCGGGGTCGTCGTCGGCGATGAGAATGCGCTTTCGATCCGCCATGAATTTTTCCCGAGGAGGGACTCGACGGATTTTAACAAATTAGGAGTCAGGCGCACGCCTTCTTCGAGATCGAGCCGCAGGCGCTCGCGGCCGATCTCCCGTTCCAAGGCGACCGCGCAGGATCCTGGGGAGGACTCGAAGAGGGATTTAAGCCTGGCGAAGGCGTCCGGGTCCGGAGCCGCGCCCTCAATGAGAATCCACAGCTTCCTGGCGAAGCGAGACACGGCCTCGTCGATCTCGCATAGATCCTCGGCGATGAGCTCGGGCGAGGAATCCTCCGCGGCGTTGCGCAGGCTGAGGCGTCCCGAGACCGCTACGATCGCTCCGCCCTTGAGCCTCTGTCCCAGGCCGGCGGCGTAGGCCTTCGGGAAGACGAGGATCGGCATTTCGCCCGTCGCGTCTTCGATGACGGCGCGCGCCCACGGAGCCCCGCGGTCCTTCGTCGTCATCCTCTTGATTTGGCGGATGAGGCCGCAGACTCTCACGGGCTCCGAGGCCGCCAGGTCGGAGAGTTCCGAGATAGCGTGGGTTCGGAGCGCCCTCAGACGGGGCTCGAGCCCGTCGAGGGGATGGCCCGAGAAGTAGACGCCGAGCACCTCCTTTTCCAAATCGAGCATCTCTTTGGCCTCCAAGGGGCGGTTCGTCTCGCCGTTGGCGGGCTCGGAAGACGACGGCGGCGGGAGTTCGAAGAGAAGCTCCTGGCCGCGGTCAAGATCGGAAAGGGATTTGCCGGATTTCCCCCAGGAGCTCTCGATGGCCTTGAGCGCCGCGGCTCTCGCGGCCGCGGGCGGCGAGCTCCAGAGTGCGTCGAGGGCGCCGGCCTTGGCCAGGGACTCGGCGACTTTCTTGTTGATCGCGCGGGGGTCGACGCGGGTTTGGAAATCGGCGTAATCCTTGAAGGGGCCCTTTCGCCGTTCCTCCATGATCAAGCGGGCCGCTCCCTCCCCGACGTTTTTGACGGCGGAGAGGCCGAAGCGGATGGCGGAGGGCTCCTCGATCGCGAAGGCCGGCTCCGAGCGCTGGACGTCGGGGGGAAGAACCTGGAGCCCCATGCGCCGAGCCTCGTCGAGGTAGGTCGCGAGCTTGTTTTCCTTTTCCTCGGAGGCGACCGACGAATGGCCGATCTCCGAGGTGAGGACCGCGCACATGAACTCGAGGGGGTGGTTGGCCTTAAGGTAGGCCGTCTGATAGGCGAGGAGCCCGTAGGCGGCCGAGTGCGAGCGGTTGAACCCGTAGCCGCCGAATTCCGTCAGTTGGTCGTAGACCTTGTTGGCGAGTTTCTCGGCGATGCCGTTTTTGATGGTGCCCGCGACGAAGGAAGCGCGCAGCTTCTCGAGTTCGGCGGGTATTTTCTTGCTCATCGCCTTGCGCAGGCCGTCGGCTTGTCCGGGCGTGAATCCCGCGAGGCTCTTCGCGGTCTCCATGACCTGCTCCTGGTAGACGAAGCAGCCGAAGGTGTCCTTCAAGATGGGCTCGAGGAGCTTATGGGCATAGGCGACGTGCTTGCGGCCGTGCTTTCGTTCGACGAAATCGTCGAGCATGCCGGCCTTCATGGGTCCGGGGCGGTAGAGGGCGATGACGGCGACGATGTCTCCGAAGTCCGTGGGCTGGAGCCGCGTCAGAAGGTCGCGGATGCCGGAGCTGTCGAGCTGGAAGACCGCGAGGGCGTGTCCCTGGCGAAGAAGTTCGAAGGTCTTGGGGTCATCGGCGGGGATCGCGGCGATGTCGAAGGGCCGGCCCAGGCGGCGGCTGACGAGACGTACGGCATCGTCGATGATCCGCAGGGTGCGCAGGCCCAGAAAATCGACCTTGAGCAAGCCCAGGGCCCCCAGGCACTCGCCGTCGTACTGCGTCGTCATGGTCTCGGAGCGGCTGGTCCGGGAGAGGGGCGCGTAGCGCACGACGGGATCCTTCGTGATGACCGTTCCCGCCGCGTGGGTCGAGGAGTGGCGCTTGAGGCCCTCGAGCTTGAGGGAGAGCTCGAGGAGTTTTTTAATTTGGGGGTCGCGGGCGGCCTCCTTGATCTCGGGGTTGTCCTGGATCGCCTTGGCGAGTTCGGTTCCCGGCGCCGCGGGGATGAGCTTGGCCAGGCGGTCGACGGCCGCGAGCGGCACTCCCAGCACGCGCCCGACGTCGCGCACGACGAGCCTGGCCGCCATGGCCCCGAACGTGATGATTTGGGCGACGTTCGCCGAGCCGTATTTGCCGCGCACGTACTCGATGACGCGCTCGCGGCCCGTATCGGAAAGGTCGATGTCGAGATCCGGCATCGCCTTGCGGTCCGGGTTAAGGAAGCGCTCGAAAAGGAGGCGGTGGCGCAGGGGATCGATGTCGGTGATCCGGAGGGCGTAGGCGACGAGGGCTCCGGCGCCGGAGCCCCGGCCGGGCCCCACGGGGATGCCCTCGCGGCGGGCATAGGCGATGAAGTCCCAGACGATGAGGAAGTAGCCCGCGAAGCCCATCTTGCGGATGACCGAAAGCTCGAAGTCGAGGCGCTCCTTGTAAGAAGGAGGGATGTTCTCCAGGCGTTCGGAGAGGCCCTTGAAACAGAGCTGGGCGAGATAGGAATCCTGCGTCTGGCCCTCGGGGACGGAGAATTCCGGGAGCAGGATTCGGCCCATCGGGATATCGAGACGGCAGCGTTCGGCGATGGCGAGCGTGTTCGAGACGGCCTCCGGGGCGAAGGAGAAAAGACGCGACATCTGTTCGGCGGTCTTGAGGTAGAAATCGCGGCTTTCAAACTTGAGACGGGACTTGTCCGCGAGCTTGCTTCCCGTCGCGATCGCGACCCTGGCGTCCTGCGCCTCGGCCTCGTCGGCCCGGGCGTAGTGGCAGTCGTTCGTCGCGACAAGAGGGATGCCGGTCCGGCGGTGGATCTCGAGCAGGGCCTTGGTGGCCTGCTGCTGGGCCGCGATTCCGTGGTCCATGATCTCGAGATAAAAGGAGCCGGGATCGAGCATGTCGCGCAGCGCGACGGCGGCCTTTTCGGCGCCCGCGATGTCTCCCGCGGCGATGAGCTGGCAGACCTCCGACTTGAGGCAGCCCGAGAGGACGATGAGGCCCTTGGCATGCTTCGCCAGGAGCTCGCGGTCGATGCGCGGGTCGTAATAGTAGCCTTCGGCATAGCCTTGGGTTCCCAGCTCCATGAGATTCTGGTATCCGTCGTAGTCGCGCGCCAGCACGGTGAGGTGGCAGGTCTCCTTCTGGCTTCCTGATTTCTCGCGTCGGGAGCCCTTGGCGAAATAAAACTCGCAGCCTACGATGGGGGAGAGGCCCGCATCCTTGCAGCGGCTGTAAAATTCGACGGCGCCGAACATGTTGCCGTGGTCCGTGAGGGCGACGCCCTTGGCGCCCTCCTGGGCGAGGAGCTTCAAGGCTTCCGAGGGCTTTTTTCCGCTTTTGTCGGAAAGCCGTATCATCCCGTCGAGCAGGGAATACTCCGAATGGTTGTGCAGGTGGACGAAGCCGGCCTGGGACGCTTTGGAATCGGCCATGGAACCCTTTTGTTATAATCCCCAAACCACCATGAGCCGTCCGAAGCCCACTCCGAGCCGCGGGCTTCTGGAGAGGCTCATCAAGGAAAACACCGTATACCGCGGCAATTCAGTCGATTTTCGAGCCGACGAAATCGTCCTTCCCAACGGGCGCCGGGCGGTGCGCGAATATATGGATCATCCGGGCGCCGCGGCGGTCGTCCCCTTCGTTTCGCCGGAAACGATTGTTCTCGTGCGCCAATACCGATTCCCCGTGCGCCGCGCGACTCTTGAGATACCGGCCGGAAAGCTCGCGAAGGGCGAGGCTCCCGTCGCCTGCCTGAGACGCGAGTTGCGCGAGGAGACCGGGTATTCGGCTGGGCGCTTGACGCCGCTCATCGCCTACTGGCCGACCCCCGCCTTCGCCAACGAGGTTCTTCATGTCTACGAGGCCCGAGACCTACGCGCCGGCAGGCGGCATCCCGATGAGGACGAATTCCTGGAGGTCGTGGCCATGGGGTTCGACAATGCCTTGGGGCTCGTTCTTTCCGGGAAAATTCGCGACTCCAAGACCGTCATCGGACTTCTGCTGTGCGCCTTGAAGCGCTCGGCAGGCGGTCATTTTACCAAAATAGGATAGAGCGAGATGCGTCCCGAGGAGATACCGGCATGGGAGCCTTTCCTGAGGAGGGTGCCCCTGTTCGAGGGGATGTCCTCCCAGGACATCGCGCGAATCGCCCTGCGCTTTTCCGTCGTCTCTCTCCCCAAGGGCTCGACGCTCTTTAAACAGGGGGCGGAGCCGGACGCCCTCTATGTCGTCGCCTCCGGACAGGTCCGGGTGACGCACGACGAGCTTGGCGGGGAGCGCGTCGCCGCCCGCCTGGGCTACGGCGAGGTTCTCGGGGAGGGAGGGCTCCTGACCGGGGAGCCCCGCAGCATGACCGTCAAGCTCGACACGAGCTGCGAATTCCTGAGGCTTTCGCGCCGGGACTTCGAGTCCCTGCTCCGGGACATTCCCGAGATCGCGCTGCATCTTTCGCAGATGCTCACCAAGCGCCTTGTCGCGATGAACAGGTTGACGGCCCGCCGCTCCGCTCGGGTCAACCGGTTGCTGGCGATTGTCTGCGGGCTGGGCCGCACGGACCGCGTCCTTTTCGGGCTTCATCTCGCCTTCCAGACGCTCGAGCAGACGCGCCGCCGAGTGTTGATCGTCGATCTCTCCGAGGACTCCGGGGAGATGGCGAAGGCCCTGAAGCTTCAGGGCAAGCGGATCGGCCGGGAGGATCTTCGCGCTCTCAATACCCGCGATCCTCTCTCGATGCGGGGCTTGGCCGAGCCGCACCCCTCGGGCCTCTCCATCCTCTCCTTGAGCCCCGACGCCCTGGGCAGCTTCCCCGAGACGGGCATCTTTCTTTTCCTCAACGCGCTGCGCGGCGCCTACGACTTTTCCTTCGTCCTGATGGGGGCGGGCTTCGGGGGCCTGGAAAAAACGGTCGTCTCCGAGGCGGACGAAGTGTTCCTGGCGGCAAGCGAAGGGGCCCGCCCGCAGTTTCGGCAGATCGAGGCCGACGTCCTTTCGGCCGGCCTCCGGGAGAACCTCTTCGAGGTCTTCTTGGGCGAGCCCGAGTGGGAGGAGTGGGCTCTCTCCCCAAGCCTCCCGCGGCAGGTGATCCCGTGGCCGGCGGCGATCCACCGCGCGTTTCTCCAGACGGAAAACGCGTTCGAGGCCATACGCTCGAGCCCGAAAAGCGAACAGGGGCTCGGGCGATTGGCCCGGCGCATCGGCGGGCTCAAAGTCGGCCTCGCCATGAGCGCGGGCGCGGCGCTGGGCTACACCTTGATCGGAGTCCTCAAGGTGTTCAAGCGCGAGGGGATCCCCGTGGACATCCTCGCGGGGACTTCGATGGGGGCCCTGATCGCGGGCTTCGCGGCGAGCGGGATGGAGCCCGAGGAGATCGAGCAGGTGGCGCTCGCGATCGACAAGCAGTGGGTCTATAAGAACCTGGGCCTCGACCTCGCTTGGCTGCGCGCGGGCATTTTCAGGGGGGACACCCTTTTGGCTTTTCTGCGCACGCACCTCGGCACGAAGCGATTCTCGGACCTGGAGGTTCCGTTCGCGTGCGTCGCCTGCGACATCGAGACGGGGGAGGAGGTCGTCCTGCGGGAAGGAGAGGTGGCCGAGGCCGTGCGCGCGAGCTGCGGGCTGCCCATCTTTTTTCGTTCCCTGAACCTCGGAGGCCGCTTTCTCGTCGACGGAGGCCTCGTCAATCCGGTGCCGACGAGCGTGACCTCCGCGTTGGGGGCGGACGTTTTATTGTCCGTGGATCTCACGGTCCCTCCTCCGGAGCGCATCTTCGCGCGGCTCGAGTCGGAGCGCCAGGCCGCGCGGGCCAAGGGTTCCGGGAGGCTCAAGGAGCTGGGATTTTCCGAGGAGCCGGCGTCCCCGGGCATCATCAATGTTTTTTTTCAGATGATTTACACGATGGAGTACGAGATCGCCCAAAAGCGGGCGCATCTGGCGGACGTCAGCATCTGGCCGAACTTGAAGGGATTCTCTTGGGCGGATCTTCATCGCGCCAAGGAACTCATCGCCGTCGGAGAGCGCGCCGCCGAGGAGCAGGCGGGGAGGATCAAGGCGCTTCTTCCCTACTTTGCCGACTACTGCCGCATGCCGTTGCGGCTTTTGAGCACGATCGCGAATCCCTGAGGGACGCGCAAGCCGGAGCCAAAAGATATAATCATTCCGTCCTGCGGGGCATAGCTCAATTGGCTAGAGCGCCTGGTTTGGGACCAGGAGGTTCTCAGTTCAAGCCTGAGTGCCCCGATATTCTCGGCATCTTGCTGTCGCCGTATTCCAGGAGACCCAGGAGAAGGCGGGCTTGCCCTTCAGCGCTGCTGAAAAAGCGTATCAACGGGGGACAAAACCCGTTGAAGGCGCCGTTCGCGTCCTCGGGCCGACACGGAGGCGCCGCCGGCGTTTGAGACCCCCGTCGGGAGTCCATGGACGGAACAGAGAAGCTTATGGGCCGGAACGCTGTTCGCCGGGCGAACAATGCTTGATTTTCAACGCTTTTTCACGGAACATTGTTCGTCCAGCGAACAAAAAGTTCTCCTTATTTTTAAAGGATTGTTCGCCCGGCGAACAATGATGCGAACAAGAAAAAAACGATTAAAAGCGGCTTTCCCTCGGGAAGAAATAGGTAGGGTGTCACGGGTTTTGAAAGACAAGCAATGCCGAGAAAATCCACTTTCCACAGCGCGGCTTAGAGGCCTGTAACCGAGGAGCAACGCCGCGATGGCCCCGAAATGGGCCTTCCCGCTGCGGGCTGGGGCGACTGCCGAGCTATGTCGCGAAGATTGAGAATGGCGAAAGACGGGTAGACTTTATCGAGATTCAAGACTTCGCCAAGCTCTGCAAGAAGCCGCTCGGCTATTTTGGGGCTTAAGTTCCCAACTTGGGCTTTTCGGGGACTACAAAGCCTATCGGCTTGCGCGGCGGGTCCGGCGATAAGCTCCCGCAGCGCCTCGAACACAAGCTTGAACTGTTCGTCATGCCCTTTGACCCCGCGCGAGAGATCTGCGGCTGCCAGGGCCAAGTCCTTGTGGGCCCGGGCGACTTGCCGCAGTCTGTTGAAGGCACGCGCTAACCGCGGCTTTGGACGAGCCAGACGGCCGCCATGATCAGGAGGGCGGCGACGG
Organism: bacterium; assembly: GCA_021799485.1. Classification (GTDB taxonomy): domain Bacteria; phylum Elusimicrobiota; class Elusimicrobia; order UBA1565; family UBA9628; genus JAJZAK01. The sequence continues at coordinate 105,490 of JAJZAK010000003.1, forward strand.
CCTGAGCGGGCCCGAGGGGTCTCGCCTGCAATCCCAGCAGGCCGAAGTGGTCGAGCAGAAGGGCTCCCGCCAGTTGCCCGGCGACGATCGCCACCATGAGCGCCGTCATCCCGAGGCGCGGCGCGCAAAAGAGAGCGATGGTGACAAAGTAGGCTCCGATGAAGCCGCCGGAAAGTTGCCAGGGAGGGATCTGGCGCAGGGCCGCGAGCCCGCCGCCGCCGGCGGCCCAGGCCGCGGCCGCGAGGACGGCGGCGCCGATGGAGAATGAGATAAAGGCCGATTCAAGGACGCCGACGGATTTCCCCAGGGCCGCGTTGATCGGCGGCTGCAAGGAGAAGCACGCTCCGGCTGAGATCGCTAGCGCCAGCAGCGTTCCCTTGTTCATCGATCTCTCCTCCTGAAAACGGCCGGGGTCCCTCGTTCGATCACGAGGAACCCCGGGTCTCGATCCGATGGAGATGGTTACCGCGCGGAGTCCATGCGGCCGGCGGCCTCTTCGATTTGCTGGGCGGTCAGATTTTGGAGATCCATCCCGGTGCCCGTCACGATGACGGCGCCGGCCGGAGAGCTGGCCAGCTTGGGAAGGACCGCGTCCACGAAACTCTTGACTTGATTGGCGACGATCGCGAAATTGACGCCGTTCGTCGCCACGCCCACGACTCCGGCCAGGCGATGGTCGGGGTTGTCCAGATCCTCGACGCTCACGGGGGTCGGCCGGACGTTTCCAGAGTTGACGACGCCGATCACTTCGCCGCGGGAGTTGAAGAGGGGGCCGCCGGAGCTGCCGTGATCGCTCGCCGCGGAAACTTGAAGGACAATCGCCTCGACCCCCATGTTGTATTTGTTGAAGTTTTTCAAATACTTGATGGCGTTTTGCGGCGGCATGCTGTTGAGGGAAACCCAGCCGTTCCAGGCCTCGGGCTCCGGCCTCGGCTGCGAGGTCACGGTTCCCATCGTAAACGTGCCGGCGAGCATGCTCGGGGCGCCCAAGGCGAAGACCGTCTCCCCGATCTTGGTCTTGGTGGCGTCGCCGAGGGCGACTGTCGGGAATCGCACGGATCGGCTGTCGACCGGGCGGCCGGTCTTGTCGACGACGACGGCCTTAAGAAGCGCCAAATCCAGGACACGGTTGGTGGCAATGGGGACCAAGGGGATTTTTTGGCCGTTGATAAACTCGCCGATGAACTGGTGCGTGCGATCCAGCGGGTCTTTCGCGGCGGCGACGCCGACATCCCGCGCGACAACGTGGTAATTGGTCACGACAATGCCGTCTTGCCGGATGATAAAGCCGGAGCCGCCGGAAACGGGCTGCGCGGCGATCTTTGATTCCGGGGAGGCCCCCGGCTCGAAGCCGTCCAGAGAGGTCTGTCCCACGTCGACCGTGATAATCCGGACCACGGCGGGAGCGACCTTCTGATAAAGGTCCGCCCTGGCCCGATCGAAGCTTTGGAAGACCGAGGCCCCGCTCTTCTGGGACTGGGGGGCGTTCGCGCCCCGCACTTTTTGTAGGAGAGAAGAGACGCTCTTGGGGTCAAGGCCCTGCAGGGGGCCGCCGTGCTGAGAGTCCCATGAGGAGTCGCCCAGGGCCATCGCGGGTTGTGAGGCCAGAGCCAAGGCGCATCCCAAGGCCGCCATGGCCGCCGTCAATCCTTTTGTCGAGCTTCCTTGCCGGGTCTTCATGTCGCTCTCCTTAAAAAAATGAAATTAACGAGCATCCTCTTTTTAAAGACACATAACCATACCAGGCGATCTTCATGAAAATCAAGGGATCAACGGCCTAGATGGACGAGGGCCAAAGGTCCCGCCCGAATTTGATATCGTACGGGCCATGAAAATCTTTCATCGACGGCGGCCATGGCGGCGACAGAAGACGGCATTCCTGGGCGCGTTCGCTTTCGCCGCGGTGGCCTCCTTTGCCGTCGTGGCGGCTGCCCCAGTTTGGCCTCGTCGCGTGATCATGGTATCGATCGACGGCTTGAAACCCGAGTATTACCTGAACGCCGACAAATACGGCCTCAAGATCCCCTTCATCCGCCGGGTGTTGCGGGAGGGCGCCTGGAGCCGCGGGATGCGGGGCGTTTTTCCGACGGTGACCTATCCCACCCATACATCGATGGTGACCGGCGTCAACCCCGGGGCGCACGGCATCGTGACGAACGCGGCGTGGGATCCGCTCGAGCGCAACATGGGCGGCTGGCGCTGGTATTCGCAGGATATCCGCAGGCCCGCTCTTTGGAAGCTCGCCGCCGAGAAAAAACTTAAAGTGGGCCTCGTCGCCTGGCCGGTGACGGTGGGCGCTCAAGCCGCGGAACGGATCCCGGAGATCTGGCGCGCGGGGACTCCGGACGACGTCAAGCTCATGCGGGCGCTCTCGACGCGCGGGCTTCTCGACAAGATCGCGGCGCGATTTCCGGATTTTTATCGGGGACTGACGCCGCCCACGAATCACAACGGCGCGCTGGGCGACGCGGCGGTCTATATGCTGGAGACGCTCAAGCCGCAGCTTCTTCTTCTTCATCTCGAGGACGTGGATCACGAAGAGCATGAGAAGGGCCCCTTCACGCCGCCCGTGTTCCGTTCGATCGAGGATGCGGATGCCCAGTTGGCGCGCTTGTACGACGCCTCTCGGAAAGCCGGGACGTGGGGAGAAACCGCCATGATCATCGTCTCGGACCACGGGTTCGCGCGGACCTCGTGGACGATCCATCCCGGAGTGCTATTGGCGAAAGCCGGGCTCGTCAGTTTCGAATCCGGCGATAAGTCCCGGGCCGGAATGATCACGGCGCTGCGAAACCGCGCTAAGATCAGCGATTGGAAGGCCATTATCCTGGCGGCCGGGGGGATGGGTTATATCTATATTAAGGAAGGGACGGGCCGGGATATTGAAGCGAAGGTTTTATCGCTGTTGAGGCCCCTTGTGGGAGCGCCGAACAGCGGCATCAAGCGGATATACGGCGCCGAGGAAATCAAGGCTCTGGGCGGCGATCCGAAGGCATTTTTGGCGATCGAAGCCGCGCCGGGATACATGATCTCCGGCGGATACCGCGGGGATTATCGAACTCCGGCGACCCTCAAGGGCATGCACGGCTATTCCCCCGATGATCCCCGGATGCTCGCTTCGTTTTTGGTTTACGGCCCGATGGTTCGCGGGGGCGAAATCAAAAAACCCCGCGTCATCGATCTTGCTCCGACGATCGCGAAGTGGCTCGGCCTGGATTTAAAGGGCGCCGAGGGTTCGCCGCTTCCCATCCTTCTTAAATAAATCAAGCCGTCGCCGAGGAGTCCTCGGCGAGGAGGGGTTTGCGGCCGGCGAAGCCGTCGTTGATGCCATGGTAATAGGCGATGCGCTTTTCTCCGGCTTTCCAGCAGAGGTAGATTTCTCGGCCGCCGATACGCGAGGGGAAATCAACCAAGGCCGGCTCAAGGCCCTTGGGGATGGCTCCCAAATCCACGATTTTCCTGAGCCACTCATCCATTCCGGAGGCGAGGAACTGAAGCTGGGCCTTTTCCAGGGCGATCTCGGCGGGATGTTCTTCCGGCGCCGTTTCGAGCTCGAGGAGGATCCGAGACTTCTCCTTGATGCCCTCGAGGACCGGCAACACGTAGCCCAGGATGCGCTCGATCTCGGGGAGCAGGGCTTCGGCCTCGGTCCGGCTAAAATATCTCAACCGCGACCTTTAACCCGGGCCGACTTCGGTTTTTTCCGGCTCCTGAAGGAGGGAGGCGCGGAGATATTCCCAATTCAGCCGCGCGATGTGGGAGACGCTGATTTTCTTCGGGCAAGCGGCTTCGCACTCGTATTCGTTCGAGCAGTTGCCGAAGCCCTCGATGTCCATGCGCTCGCTCATGGCGAGCGCCCGCCGCTCCCGCTCGGGAGCGCCCTGAGGAAGAAGCGCCAGCTGCGTCACCTTGGCGCCCGTGAAAAGCATGGCGGCCGCGTTGGGGCAGGCCGCGACGCAGGCCCCGCAGCCGATGCAGGCGGCCGCGTCCATGGCTTTGGCCGCGCGTTCCTTGCCGACGAGAATCGTGTTCGCGTCCCTCGCGCTGCCGGTGTTGATCGAGACAAAGCCCCCGGCGGCGATGATCCGATCGAGCGAGGAGCGGTCCACCACGAGGTCCTTGACGACGGGGAAGGCCTTCGCGCGGAACGGCTCG
>JAJZAK010000029.1 GCA_021799485.1 bacterium
GAGGTGTCACGGAACTCCGATTCTGGCGCGAGACGGAATTGCTGGACGTCCAGAGGCTCAAAACGAGCGACCTTTCGGGTGTCCAGTTTTAATCCGCAAACTGTCCACTTTTAAAAAACGCCTAACACTACCCGCTACCGGGCGATTCTATCCAATGTCGAGTCTCTCTATCGGCGAATGCTCCGCGAGATGGGCGCGCGCAGGCACAGCCTGGGCCTTGGCGCTCCAGGGTCGCTCTCTTATTCCACGGGGCGGGTGATCAACTCGAGCACGCCCTGCCTCAACGGGAAGCCCTTGAAGCGCGATATCGAGCGCCGTCTCGGGCGCTCGCTGGTCCTTGAAAACGACGCGAACTGTTTCGCGCTGGCGGAGGATCTCTGGGGAGCGGGCCGCGGCCACGAGATGGTCTTCGGCGCCATCCTGGGCACGGGGTGCGGGGGCGGCATCGTCCACCGCGGGCGTCATTGGCGCCGCTCTTTTAGGTTGAGGGGCCGGGGCGCGCGGCGAGCTTTTCCAAGAGGATATCGACCAAGGGGCGGCGCGGGATCACGTACCGCGCGTTGGACCGGCTGACCCGGCCGACGCGGACCGTCAGGGCGCCAGGCCCGAGGGTGCGAAAGGCCTCCTCGTCCGTCGTATCGTCCCCGATGAAGAGGGCGTTCCAGGATCGGGCCTCTGTCAATCGATCCCGGATCATCGCGAGCGCGCGGCCCTTGTCCCAATCGAGGGACGACCGCAGGTCATATATTTTTTTCCCGCGCAGGATGCGAAAGCGGGGGCCGAGACCGCGAAGATAGTCTCGGACGATGCCCTGCAGACGGCGCCGATAGGAGGGCGGCACTTGGCGGTAATGGACGGCGGCCCCAAGGCTTTTATGCTCGACGAGCGCGCCCGGGATGGCCCGGATCTCTTTCATGAGCGTCTGCCACAGGGCCCGGTCCATGGCGGTCGCCTCCGGGTGTGTCCACTGGATGCCGGGCCCTTCGATCTGAAGGCCGTGGTTTCCCGAGTAATAGATTCCGGGCAGGCCGACGAGCTTTTGAAGCTCGCCAATGCGTCTGCCGCTGAGGACGGCTAGGCGGGTGTCCTCGCGGCCGCTGAGTTTCTCGATCGCCTTCGCGGTTCGCGGCGAGAGGGCGGCGTCGGCCGGATGGGAGGTGATCTCCGAGAGGACGCCGTCGAAATCAAGGCCCACGAGAAGCCTTCCGTGGCCGGCATTCAAGACGGCCAGCCTCTCCTTAAGCTTCGTCCAATCGTTGCGGGCCATGCCCCAGTTGGCATTTTATCTTTTCAACCGCCGCCGCGAGGTGGACGGCAAGATCGTCCTGCGGGTCCGGTCCAGGGACTAGGCGCCGGCCGCCGTTTTATTCGACGGAACGTACGAAGTCCGCGACGGCCAGGCTCGCGGCGTCCGATCGAGCGATGTCGGGCGCCTCGAGTACGGCGTCGAAGGCCTTTTCGTATTGCGGGAGCAGGCTTTGGATGCGCTCATGGCGTTCGGCCACGTAGCGCGGCGGCGTATGGCGGCCTCCCGACTCGAAGCGGCGGCGCGCGCGCTCCGCGCAGGTCTCAAGCGGCGTCTTAAGAAGCACCAGGCAGGTCCTGTAGCCGTTGCGCGAAAATTCCGAGACGAGGCCCGGATGGGCCGGGTCGGAAGCGCTCAGCTCGAGCAGGATGGGGCATCGGCGGCGCGTGAGTCTCGACATCGCGTCGAAGGCCGTCGCCCAGGCGACCGGCTCCCATGCCGCGAAGGCCGCGGCGGCTCCGCGCGCCGCGACGTCGGAGCGGTAGCCGTCGTAGGCTTCCATGATCCGGTCGGGCTGGATAAGGGCGAAGCCCGGCGCGAGCCGGGATCGAAGGCTCTCGATAAAGGTCGACTTCCCCGACCCCGCGGTGCCGGCCACGTTGACGAGCCAGGCAGGCCCCGGACGGGCGCCGTCGATCGCCGCTCGGGACACGGCGTTGTGCCGTGGTTTGGCCCTGGGGCCGTAAGCACAGGCGTCAAACCAATGCGAGGCGCTCACAGGAGAAGGCGAAGATTCATCGTTTCCGGCTTCTGGTTCCAGAAGGCGACTTCCCGGCGTTCGCCGTCGAGAACGATGCCACCACAGTGGCCCGGCGCGATCTTGAGCGATTCGGCAAGAAGAGCCCGCTCATAGGCTCCCGGCACGGATTTGAGAAATGTGCCCAGGAGTCCGTTGCTGCTCACGAGGAGCGCCAGCGCCCGCCCGGGCGCCCGGGCGGACAGCTCCGCGACGAGGCTCGACACGTCGCGCTCCGCCCGAGCTTCGTCGGGAGAAAACCCCGCGTCCGCGGGACGCCGCCTCTTTTTATCCCAGGCCTCCCGCGCGGCGGGGCCGCCGTTCATGGCGTCGACCTCCGCGTGCGTCTTGCCCTCCCACGTCCCGTAATCGAGCTCCGTGAGGCGGGGATCGACCAGAGGCTCCGGGAGAGAAAGAGCCTCGCAAACGATCTGGGCGTGTCGGAGCGTGCGCTTGAGAGGGCCGCAGGCGACGATCACGGGGGAAGCATTCGACGCCTTGAGAGCGCGGGCAAGGGCCCGGGCGCGATCGCAGCCCTCGGCCGTGAGCGGGAGGTCGATTCGGGAGCCGACGTAGAAGGGCGTTTGACCTTTCTCGAATGTGGGGCCGTGGCGCGCGAGGAGAAGGCGCATCGGCTTAATCCTTCCAGCGGAGGCTGCCGTCGTAGGACGCGAGGAGCTCTCCCTCGGCGGCGATGAGTTTTTCGGCCGCGACGATGTCTTGGGGGTTGTCGATGGACCAATGGGTCCGGCCTCGGTAATCGGTCAGGACGACCCTGACGGGAAGGCCGTTTTCAAGCGCGCGCAGCTGCTCGAGTTGCTCCGCCTTTTCGAGCGGCCCCTCGGGCAGCGCCACGTAGCGGCGCAAGGCGTCAAGGCGATAGCCGTAGAGGCCGATGTGGCGGTGGACGGGAGGCTCTTCGGATGGGTCGCGCAGGAAGGGGATGACGCGTTTTGAGAAATAGAGGGCGTTGCGGCGATGGTCGAAGACGACGGTCGTGCCGCTTGAGGGGCTCTCTTTCTTGGCTTGAAGGAGCTGCCCGTAGGAGGCCCTCGTCATGCGCACGGCCGGCGTGACGATCGCCGCTTCGGGATCATCGCGCAGCGCCCGGGCCAAGGAGCCGATGACCCACGGCGGCGTGAGGATCGCGTCGCCCTGAACGTTGACGACATGGGTCGGGAGGGGGGAGGCGCGCTCGACGGCGGCCAATGCGCGGACGGTGCCGTTCGGGAGATTCGGCGAGGTCATCACGGACTCGGCCCCGAAGGACCGGGCCGCCGCCAGGACGCGCTCGTCGTCCGTCGCGATAAGGACTTGATCGATCCCCGGCGCGGCCTTGGCCAGGGCCCAGACGCGCCGCAGCAGGGAGATCCCTTTGACCAGAGCCAAGGGCTTTCCGGGAAACCGCGTCGACCCGTAGCGCGCGGGGATGACCGCGGTGATCTGGACGGGCTCGCTCATCGTTGGCGCTCTCGCATCCTGAGGGGCATTGTACTATTCGACGCCAGGCGATTTCAGGCGCCTGAACATCCGCGCGTAATCCGGGATATGCCAATGGGCATTGAGGCCGCTTGGGTTGGGAAAGACCCAAAGCTTGGTGGCGCCGATCGTCTCGCGCTGGAGGCCGACGCCGGCTCGGGGGCGGTCGAAAGCGTCGCGGTAGAGCCCCAGGCCGAGGAAGGCCGCCTGGCGGGGCTTGAAGCGCAGGATTTTGCGCTTGAGGATTTCGGCGCCCCGCCGCAGCTCTTCCCGGCTCAACTCGTCGGCTCTCGCCGTGGCGCGGGAGACGATGTTGGTGATGCCCAGGTTGGATTCGAGCAGGCGCTCGGAATCATAGGGCGTCAGCGGCCGGCGCAAAAGCCCCGAGAGATTGAGAGCCGGCCAGAACCGGTTGCCCGGCCTTCCGAAATGGTGGCCGATCGCGGCGGTGTAGAGGCCGGGATTGATCCCGATAAAAAGCACGTCGAGCCCTCCGCGGATGACATCCTTGACGGTCTTTCTCCGGGCGGCCTCGAGCTCCGCGCGCGTAGGCGGCTTGGGACGAGCGGGCGAAGGATGCCCTGGAGCCATGGCAAGTCCCATCATATCGCATCGCGGAGCGGCTTGACAAAAATAGTAAGACATCATATAATTCGATATCAAATTATGGGGAGCCGCTATCCGGGCCGCGAAGACACGGTGAGGGCTTTGAGCGCCTTCATCAACCTAGTGAGGGCGGCGGAATCCGTCTCGGGCAGGATCATGATCGCGTCGCCTGCCGGATCCAAGGCCGGCCTGACGCCCAGCCAGTTCGGAGCGTTGGAATGCCTTTATCATTGCGGCCCTATGTGCCAAAAAACGCTGGCCGAGAAGATCCTGCGCAGCGGCAGCAACATGACCACGGTCGTCGATAATTTGGAGAAGCGCGGCCTTGTCCAGCGGGACCCGGATCCCGAGGACCGGCGCTATTTCAGCGTCCGGCTGACGGGCAAGGGCCGCCAATTGATCGCCAGGGTCATGCCGCGGCATGTGGAGGCCGTGGTTCGGGAGATGTCGTCCTTGACGGGGACGGAATTGGATGCCCTGCGCGGGCTATGCCGGAAGCTTGGCAAAAAGGAAGGCCGACGGGAAAAGTCAGGAGAGCGCATGATGGAGCGAGGAGCGCGGACGATTAAAACAAGGAGGCTTTCATGAAAAGATTGATTGAGACGCAAGACGACGTCGCGGCGATGGTCGCGCGGCTGGCGCTGGGAGCCGTGATGTTTCCGCACGGGGCACAGAAGGTGCTCGGTTGGTTCGGCGGTTACGGCCTTTCCGGGACTTACCATTGGTTCACGGGGCAGATGGGCATACCCGGGCTTTTCGCGGCTCTGGCGATCGCCGCCGAATTCCTGGGTTCGCTGGGGTTGATCGCCGGCGCCCTCGCGCGGCTCGCGGCCTTCGGCATCGCCTCCAATATGCTGGTCGCGATTGTCATGGTCCATGTCCATAACGGCTTTTTCATGAACTGGTTCGGCAACCAGAAGGGCGAGGGTTTTGAATACCACATCTTGGCTCTGGCGTTGGCGGCCATCGTGATGATCCGGGGCGGCGGCCGCTGGTCCGTCGATAGGGCCTTGCAGATGCCTGCGTGAATAAGCCGGCTTCGACGGCGAAGCGGCCCTCCAAGTCCGCGGCGCCGCTGATACGGAGGCTTGGCCGTGGAGCAGTCGTTGGCTCAAAAATGATATACTGCATTAACGTTTTCGAACCTGCGACGAGAAATGGCAGGACCGGCCCGCCGAAAGGCGGGTTTCGTGTTTTTACGGAGGATGAAGCCATGCCCAGAGCCCAAGCCCGTCATATCCTGGTGAAGACCCAGGTCGAGTGCGAGAACATCAAAAAGCAAATCGAGGAAGGAGCGGATTTCGCCGAGATGGCCCGCCAACATTCCTCCTGTCCCTCTTCCAAGCAGGGCGGCGCCCTGGGAGAGTTCGGCCCCGGGGAGATGGTTCCCGAGTTCGACCGCGTGGTTTTTTCCGGGGAGGTCGGCAAGGTCATGGGCCCCGTGAAAACCCAGTTCGGCTACCACCTCGTTCAAGTCACGAAGCGGGCTTAGCCAAAACGGCCGCGGCGCCACCATGACCCCCGAGGAAGGCCTTCGGCGCTTTTGGGGCTACGACGATTTTAAGCCCCTTCAGCGCGAAGCCGTGCAGGCGGCTCTTGCGGGCCGCGATTGCCTCGTCGTCCTGCCGACCGGGGGCGGCAAAAGCCTCTGCTACCAACTGCCCGCCGCGATCGGCCGCGGGCTGGTGCTCGTCGTCTCCCCGCTCATCGCCCTGATGGACGACCAGGTCGCCGCGGCGCGGGAAGCGGGTCTCGCGGCCGACGCTCTCCATTCCAATCTGGACGCCGCCCGGCGCGCCGACGCCTATCGCCGCCTGGCCCGTGGGGAGACGGCGCTGCTCTACGTCAGCCCCGAGCGGCTGATGATGGAGGGACTGCTTGAGGACGCATCCGCCCGGCTCGTCCTCGTCGCGGTCGACGAGGCGCACTGCGTGTCCCATTGGGGGCATGAGTTCCGGCCCGAATATAGAAAGCTCGCGGACGTCTTGGAGCGCCTGCCCAAGGCCGCGCGCATGGCGCTCACCGCGACAGCGACGCCGGAGGTCCAGGAGGATGTCTGCTCCCAGCTCAAGCTGCGCCATCCGGCGAGGTTCGTCGGCCATCCCGACCGCCCCAATCTTATCTATCGCGCTTTTCAGCGCCGAGACCAGCTGGCGCAAATCCTGGAAGTCGCGCGCCGCAATCCCGGCGCCGGCGGCATCGTCTACGCCCAGACCCGCAAGGATGTGGAGAGGATCGCCGGGGGCTTGAAGCGCGCCGGCGTTTCCTGCGCCCCCTATCACGCCGGGCTCCCCGCCGAGGAGCGCCGGCGCACCCAGGACGACTTCGTCAACGAGCGCCTCGACGTCGCCGTCGCGACCATCGCCTTCGGCATGGGGATCGACCGGCCTGGCGTCCGTTACGTCGTGCACGCGAACACCCCGCGCTCGGTCGAGCACTACCAGCAGGAATCGGGACGCGCGGGGCGCGACGGCGCAAGCGCCGAGTGCGTGCTGCTTTTCGCCGCCTCCGACCTGGCGGCCCATCGGGCCCTGGCGCTCAAGGACGGCCCCTTGGCGCCCGAGCGCCGGCAAGCGATCGAGCGCCAGCTTCGGGAGATCGGGCGCTACGCCGTCTCGCCCGTGTGCCGCCACCGGCTTCTCGCCGAGCATTTTGGGGCGTCGTATCAGGGGGACAGCATGCGACAGGGCGTCCCGGGTTGCGGGGCCTGCGACGTCTGCCTGGGCGAAACGAGGAGCCTCGCTCCGGAGGAGGCTCTCCTGACGGCGAAAAAAATCTTGAGCGCCGCCTGGAGGGCGAGAGGACGGTTCGGGGCGGGCTACGTCGTCAATCTCCTCCTGGGGAAGGCCGATGAGCGCATGAAGCGAAACGGTCATGATGCTCTTCAAGTTTTCGGGCTGCTCAAAGAGGCCGGGGAACAGGCCGTGCGTTCGTGGACGGACCAGCTCATCGTCCAGGGATTTCTCGAAGTGGCGGAGGAAGGAGACTACCCGCTCCTGCGCATCACCGAGGCGGGACAAGCGCTCTGCCGGGATGAGGGAACGGTGAGGTTGGGCGCCCCCGCCCCCCAAGCGCCTCGCTCGCGAAAAAAAGCCAAGGTTTCCGGTCGGAGCGTAGCCCAAGGGCAGGCCCTGGACGAGGAGCTCTTCGATCGCCTGCGGCGCCTGCGCCGGCAGATCGCGGAGACCTTGGGCGTTCCTCCCTATGTTGTTTTCCATGATAGCGCCTTGGCCGAGATGGCGGCGCTCAAGCCAGGCACCCTGGAGGCCTTGCGCGAAGTCAAAGGGGTCGGCGACAGGAAACTGGAACGTTACGGCGCCGCCTTCCTCGAAGCCATGAGGGGGTCGGGTCTCAACATTCAACAGTCGGGATCGCCTCAATCTCTCAATCCGTTGAAAGTTGAGACCTGACCCCTATGTATCGCCTGCGGCCCGTCGAAAAGAATTCCGACATCCCTAAGGCGTATGCCCAGGGACCGATCGGGGACCTTTTGCGCTATCATAACCTAGAAGCGCCGCTTCAGCCGACGAGCCAGGCGAAGCTCCTGATCGGGATGTGCATGGATAACCGCAAGCACCTGCGTATCCCGGACAATTTTGCCTACATCCTGAGGGCTGGCGGAGCCAACCTGCGCTACAGCGAATTCAAGGTCTCCTACGCGATCGCGGTGGGCGGCGTCCGGGCGATCGCGCTCATGGGCCATACTCAATGCGGGATGGTGAACCTCATGGCGAGGCGCAAGGTCTTTGTTGACGGGCTCGTCAGGAGGGCCGGCTGGCGCCGGGACGTCGCGGAACAGCATTTCATGCATTTCGCCCCGATGTTCGAGATCGGAAGCGAGACGGACTTCATCCTCTCGGAGGCCAAGAGGCTCCGTCTCCGCTATCCTCGCGTCGTCGTGGCGCCGCTGATTTACAAGGTGGAGGACAACCGCCTCTACCACCTCGACGAAGAAAGGGGGTCGGGTCTTCATAATTCACCATAGGAGAGAATGTGAATTGTGAAGACCCGACCCCCTATCCCCCGCGAGAAAATTCGTTAAAATATCTCACAGGCATTTTTATTTTTAGCAAGGAGGCAATCATCATGTCCACGCTCGTTCAAAAGTCCGCGCCGGCTTTCAAGGCGGCCGCCGTTTCCGGGAAGCTCTTCAAGGAGATCTCTCTCGATCAATATAAGGGGAAGTGGCTCGTTCTTTTCTTCTACCCACTCGACTTCACCTTCGTCTGCCCGACCGAGATTACGGCCTTCAGCGATCGGGTTGAGGACTTCAAGAAGATCAACTGCGAGATTTTAGGGTGTTCGGTGGACAGCCAGTTCACGCACCTAGCCTGGATCAACACCCCCCGCAAGGAAGGCGGCCTCGGCGAGGTGCGCTACCCGATTCTCGCGGACGTCACGAAGAAGATCGCCTCGGACTACGGGGTCCTCACGGAGGGAGGCGTCGCTCTGCGCGGATTGTTTCTCATCAATCCCAAGGGAGTCGTGGCCTACGAGGTCGTCCATGATCTCGCCGTCGGACGCAGCGTCGACGAGACGCTTCGGGTTCTGAAGGCCTTCCAGCAGGTGGAAAAGACCGGCGAGGTCTGCCCGGCGGACTGGACCGAGGGCGAGAAGACCATGGCCCCCGACCCGGTCAAGTCGAAAAAATATTTCGCGTCGGTCGACTGATCGGCCTCGGGGCTGGCGCCGTTACGGATGCCTGAGTCGCCTGGGCGCATATTAGACGCCCCGTCTGCCGCTCCTTCCGGGCCCCTTATCGCCCGCTGAAAGCCGCGAACTTTTTTGACGCTTCTTCGTAATATGAATTGCTTATGATCGGGGCGATGACTTCTGCCCGTCGGCGCCTCCCGTTGTCGTGGACGCGCCTCCTCCCCCTGGTTTTCGCGATTTTGGCGCTCGGGGGAAGTCCCTCTTTGGCCGTCGCCTCCGCTTCCGCCCCCTTGGCGGCAAGAAGCTCCCGCCGATCTCAAGCGATCAAGACGGCTCAACGCAAGCAGGCCGCGAAATCTCGTCCGGCCCACAAGAGCGCGGCCTCCAGGGTCCTCAAAAAGGCCCTCAAAAACGAGGTCAAGGCCCGCGTGTATGAGCGCAAGGCGCGGCAGGCCGGCTTCTTCAACGTTTTCAAAGACATCATTTACCAGATGAAGGCAGATCATTATCGGGAGAAGGCCAAAAAAGATTTCGAACGAGCCGCCGAGATCGAGTCGCGCCGCGTCGGCCATCAATCCTTGGGGAAGGACGCGACCTCCTAATTCGGCGTGTCGTTCAAAGTGGCGCCGGAAGGGGATTCGATGAATCGGAAGCGCAGGGAAAGCGCTTGGCCGGGGCCCGCGTCGCTATTCAGGGCTATGCTCATCGCGTAGGAAATTTCGACCCCGAATTTTTTGACGCCCAAACCCCAACTCCAAAGCGGCTGAGCGCCTCCCGCCGCGACGCCGCTGCGGACAACAAAGAGGGAATGTCCCCTCTCATTGTTCCACCATCGTTCAACCCCCATGGATTCCTGGTCGCGGGAGGGGTTCCCGGCTGCCGCGTTTGAGTGGGCATAGTCGGCGGCGAAGACGAAGTCGGGCAATTCGACGGCGAAGCCGGCTCGGGCCGTCCTCGGAGCCCGCTCGTCGAAGCCGGGCATGTCCCAGGCAGGCTGGTTGGCGTTGAGGAGGGAGGCGCCAAAGGAAAATCGCCGGCGGAAGCGATAAATGGCCCCCGCGTCGACGCCGAAGCGTTCAGAGTCCGGCGCGCCCCCGGTTTCGTTGAGCCCCAACATCTTGGCGCTCGCTCCGAGATAGAGCTGGCCGCCGGGAACATGGCGCGCGGGTTCGCCCCCCCAACTGACGGCTTCCATCTGCTCCGAGCCGGCGGCGCCTTCTTGGCCCGACAGCCCCGAAAATGTCGCGACGCCGAGCCTGGCGGGAAGCCGCATGGAAACGATGCCGTTGAGATTGTCTTCGGGAGCTGGAGAGGAGGCTGACGGGATCTCTCGGACCCCATCAAGGCGCATCGAAAGGCGGGGGATGGCGGCGAGTCCGGCGGGATTGAAGAAGACGGAAACGGGGTCGCCGTAGACCGCCGTGAAGGCGCCGCCCATCGCCATGGAACGGGCGCTATAAGCCGTGTCCTGGAAGGCGGGCCATGCCGGCAAGGAGGCGGCGACGAGCAAGGCGGCGGAAGCCGGCCAAACCGTCAAGCGCGGGCGCACGGAAATCTCTTTGCCCTGGGGGAGGAAGCGCCGCGGGACAAACAACATCCCGCCGGCATTTCAGCCGGCGGGATGGGCGCTCGTCGCAAAGCCGTTAGTCGGCGTTCTTGACGTTGATGAGGGCTCCTGTTTTAGCGTCGACATGGACTTCCTTGAGCCCTCGGCCCGATTGGGGCTTGATCTTGAACTCATAGACGGGCTTGTCGTGCTTCTTTTCGAGTTCGGTCTTCGTGATCGTTCCAGGAACGGCTTTGAGCGCGGTCTGGCTGGCCTGGCTTGCGGGAACGAGCTTCCCTTTCTTTGAGTCCGGATCCACCGCGTTTTCCGCGGCTCTCACGCCTTTCTCGACCTGATGGACGGGCCACATGGCGCCGGTTTCAAGATCGTGGCTAAGAGTATCCTTATGAGCGCCGGCGGAGGGCGCGGCGGCGGGAGCCGTCGCGGCGGAATTCGGCTGCGCGGAAGGCGTCGCGGCCGTCGGTTGGGCTTGCGTGGCGGGAGCGGCTCCCGCCTGGGGCTGTGCCCCGGGGGCTTGGTTTTGCGCCCCAGCGCTTCTCGCGAGCGAGAATGCCGCAGCCAAGGTCCAGAGGGCGGATGATAGACGCGCGTTTCGCATTCGTTGATCTCCTTGCGTGAGAAATGGCCAGACGCGATTTCGCCTGGCACTTATAATAGATACGCTCAAAAAGGGAAAAAGTTCGCGGAACGGGTTAGGGCGTCGGGCGGCCGCCGTCCCAGACTTCCTTGGAGGCGGCGCCGGCGTAGAGGTCGCGGCGGCTCCTCTCGATGCGCGTCAGGGTGTCGCCGATGTCGCGGATCGCCTCGCGAACGTCGACCAAGGGTCCCTGGAAGGCGAGGTAGCGATAGCGAGAAAGCCGGAAGGCTTTCCGGTCTGTTTTCAGTTCGGGAATGTAATAGGACAGGCGGACCTTCGAGTCCTCGATTTCCTTGTCGAAGGAGGCGTCCCCCTCGCCGACATAGATGCGGGCGTCGCCCACGAGGAAGGCGCTCCGCTCGTAGAAGTGCTTGGCTTCCTGGTGTTCCCCATAGTAGCGCAAGCCCTCGAAGATGGGGACCCGCACTTCGAAGTCGGCCGTGTACGATTGCTTCGAAACTCCCGGAATGCTGTTGCCCTCTCCGCCCCAGGCTCCCGTCAGCCCCACCTCCGGGAAATACTGCGCGATTTTCTGTTTCACGCGGACATCGGCGGCTTTCGCGGCGGCGACGGCGCGGGTGATGTAGGGGCTTTCCTTGCCGATGGTAAAGACGTTGATATCCAAGTCGCCCACCATGTCGATCGCGGGGACGGCGACGGTTCCGCTGTCGATCCCCAAAAGAATGCCGAGTTTCTCGATGTTATAGTCATAGCGAACCAAGGCGCTCGCCTGGCCGTAGCGGGCGATCCAACGCTGGTCTTCCAAAAGGTAGAGGTCCTGGGGATTGACTTGTCCGTTGCTGACAAAGGTCTTGACGGTGGTGTAGAGGGGATCGATAAGCTGATTTTCGACGTATCGCCATACGTCCTGAAGCCCGCGCTCGAAAGAGGCGGCGAAATAGTAGTTGATCGCCTGCTGGTCGACCAGGTAGCGCTCGACGAGGACCTTCGCCTTCGCGGTATCCAGGTCCTTGTAGGCGGCCCAGATCGCGAAGGGGTACTGCGGATTCAGATCAAGGGAGCTCGTCAGCGCCCCCGACGGTTGGAACTTAAACGGAGATCCGGCGATGCCTTGGAGGGGGAAGGGGCCGGGACTCCCGATGTAGCCTTTCTCGTCGGTGCCCTGGGCCTCCAGATTGGGGATCAGATAGGAACGGCTGACCGTGATGGCGGCCTGGGCCTTCTGGACCGCGGCCAACGCCGCTTTGATTCCCGGGCTGTAGGACTCCGCTTGGAGCACGGCGGCCTTCAGAGACAGGGGCTTCGTCTCCGCGGCGCCGGCCAAGGCGGCCGGCGTTAATATCATCAGGGTCGACAGTCCAAGCCAAGGTCTCATGGGGAGCTCCCGTCAAGCCCCCTTTTCTTTCGTATCGTCCACGATGGCCGAGGAATGTCCGTCCGGCGCGGCGGCCGCCGCGCGCTCGGGCTCGTAATAGTTCCCCGTGGGGTCATGCGGGTGCATGGAGGGGGTCTTGATGCTGGCTTTGCGGCGCAAAACGGCGTAGAAGCAGGGCAGAATGAGGAGCGTGGCCGCGGTGGCCATGAGAAGGCCCCCGAAAACGGCGCGGCCGAGAGGCGCCGACTGCTTGCCCGACTCGCTGAGTCCAAGCGCCATCGGGAGCATGCCGGCCAACATGGCGATCGCGGTCATGAGGATGGGGCGCAGGCGCTGGCTTGCGCCCTCGATCGCGGCCTCGGCGGCGTTCTTGCCTCGCAGGCGGGCGTGCTCGGCGAAGACGCAGAGCATGATGGCGTTCGCGCCCGCGACGCCCAAGCACATGATGATGCCGATGTAGGACTGGATGTTGAGCGTGTCGCCCGTCAGCATCAGGATGCCCCCGCAGCCGAGAAGAACGGCCGGGGTCGTCGAGAGGACGGTCGCGGCGAGGGCGGGCGACTGGAAGTAGGCCGCGAGAAGGATCAGGATCACCACCACCGCCATGATCAGTCCCGTTCGCAGTCCGCTAAAGAGGCTGTTGAGCGCCGGGGCTTCGCCGCGAAGCTGAACCCAGACGCCGCGCGGCCGCTCCTTCGCCAAGTCCTTGATGACATCCTCCACCATCTTGGAGGCATGGCCGAGGTCGAGATTATAGAGATTGGCCGAGAGCATGATCTCGCGCTCGCCGTTTAAGCGGTCGTACTCGCCGACGATCGTCCCCGTGCTTACCGTCGCGAAGTTCTTGAGCGGGACCGCGCCTCCGTAGAGGTCTCCGTTGTGCAGGGGGATCAGCATGTTCTTGAGCTTCTTGAGGGAGTCGGTGAGGTGCTGGTCGATTTGGGTCTGAACCATGTAGCCGACGCCGTGCGCCAGGTCGGCCCAAAAGGTGCGGTGGTTGTAGCGCGACGACATGGTGTAGTTCTCGACGGAGTCGGCGATCTTGTCGACGGTGAAGCCCAGGGTGCCGGCCTTGTAGCGATCGATGCGGATTTTGGCGGCCGGATAGTCGAGAGGCTCCTCGTAGCGGACGTCCCGGAAGCCGGGCAGGGTCTTGATCCTGGCCAGGAACTTGTCGGCGTAGGCGCGGTCCGCCTTGAAGTCGGTGCCGGTCACGGCGAGCTCGATGGGCGTGGGAGAGCCCTGGGCCAGGATCTGGGAGACGAGATCCGATGGTTCGAAGGAAACGGACATCTGGGGCACGTCCTTGGCGATTTGTTTCCGGAGCTGTTCCTTGATCGCCGGGATGTTCCACTTTTTTTCCTTGGGAAGGTCGACGTTGACGATCGACTCCTCGGGGCCGGAGGTGAACTGGTAGATGAGGTTGGCCGCGTAATCCGGCGACTGCATGCCGACGTAGCCGATGGTGTCGGCGCCGGGGCCGACGATCTTCTTGACGATGGCGAGGACCTGGTTGGTCAGCGCTTCGGTCGTTTCAATCGAACTCCCCGCCGGGGCGGAGAGATGCATGCGAAATTGGCTCGTCTCGGCCGGCGGGAAGATGTCGCGGCCGATATGGGTGAACACCCAAAAGGCCGCCAGCGACGCCGCGGCCAGGTAGGAGGCTACGACGAGGCTCCGCGCCCTCATCAGAACGGAAAGGGCCTTCGTATAAAACCGGCGAAACCTCTCGAAAGGGCCGTCGACATGCCCCTCATGGGCCTTGATCTGGATCCAGATGGCCGAGATCGGCACGAAGGAACTCGACAACACAAACGAGCAGAGAAGCGCGAAGCCCACGGAAAGCGAGAGCGGCACGAAGAGGGCCCTGGCGACCTCCTTCATGAAGAGGGCCGGGAGGAACACCGCCATGATGCAGCCCGTGGCGAGGAGATTGGGCGTGACGGTCTCGGTGGCGCCGTCGAAGCTCGCCTTCGCGATGCTCTTGCCGCGGCCGAGATGGGAAAAGATGTTCTCGATGGTGACGATGCCCTGGTCGACGAGGATCGCGATGGAAAGCGCGAGTCCTCCCAGCGTCATGATGTTGACGGTCTGGCCGGCCAGCCACAGGAGGAGCAGCCCGCCCATGAGGGCGAGGGGGATGTTGGAGCAGACGAGGAAGACGCTCTTGAAGTCGCGTAAAAAGAGGAAGACGACGAGGCCCACAAGAAACGCTTCCAGGAGCCCCTCGGTGAACAGCGACTTGATGGCCTCGACCACGTAGACGGACTGGTCGAAGACATAGTTGACGTTCATGTTTTTCGGCACCAGTTCCCGGAACGTGGGAAGCGCGGTCTTGACGCCGTCGACGACGTCGAGGGTGGATGCGTTTCCGACCTTGACGACGGGAAGGTAGGCGCAGCGGCGACCGTTGTACTCCGCGTAGCCTCTCTGGATGTTGGAGACAAATTTGATCTTGGCGACATCGCCGAGGGTGACCGTGGGGACGGTCGCCAGCCGCAAGGGGACCGCCTTGAGGTCCTGGAAGTTCCTGGCGTAATAGTTCGCGGAAACCATCGGGTAGTTCGGCCCCGAGTAGATATTGCCCGGCGGAAGGACGACTTCGCCTGTATTCATCGCTTTCGCGACGTCAAGGGGCGAGAGGAAGTGTTTTTTGAGCTTCTTGGGATCGGTAAAGAGGACGACCGTCGGCTCGGAAGCTCCGAAGGGGGCCGGCGAGCTCAGACCCGGCAGGGTCGCGAAGTAGGGGCGCACGCGGTTCATCGCCTCATCTTGGAGATGCGAGAGCTCGTCTAAAGAGAGCTCCCCGCGCTGCAGGCCCGTGTCTCTATAGGAAACGACGACGTCGCCCACCGGGAGGCTTCCGGCGTCGAGGTGGATGAGAAACGGAGGAAAGATGCCCGGCGGCATGAAGGCGAGCGCCCGGGTCGCGAAGGCGCTCATTTCCGCGAGGACCGCGGCGATGTCGGTGCCTTCGTTGAAGGTGAGCTTCATCACCATTTCGCCTTGGACATTCTTGTCCTCGATGGCTTTGATGTTCTCGACGTAGAGGGCCATGTACTCGAAGTAATACGTGATGAAGGCTTCCATCATCTCGGGAGTCATCCCCTCGTAGTCTTCGGCCAGATAGAGGGTGGGGATGCCGATCGAGGGCAGAATGTCTCGAGGCATCCGGGCGACCGCCATGCCCGCCGCCAGAAGGACGCCGACGATGAGGATCACGACCGTGATGGGGCGCCGGAGGGCTGTCGCGACCAAATTCATAAAGTCTTATTAGCGGTAGTGTAGTGAATAGCATGATATTTGTAAAGACAATGATGGAAATGGTATACATTGTATTAATAAATGGAATCCTTGAATTACCGCCATCTATTCTATTTCTGGCGCATCACCAAGGCGGGCTCGATCGCGAAGGCCCGTGAGGAACTGGGTCTTTCCCAGCCCGCTCTGAGCTTGCAGTTGAAGCGCCTGGAGCGTGATCTGGGGAAAAAACTCCTCGCGCGCGGCCGATCCGGAGTGGAGCTCACGCCCGAGGGCCGCTTCGTCTTCGATCATTGCGAGAGGATCTTCCTCCATGGGGAGAGGCTGGCGGCGGCCTTGCGCGGCAAGCCCGGGTTGGACGGCTCGGCCTTGTCGATCGGGCTCGCCCGCCCCGTCTCCGGCGAGTTCGTTCTTCCGATCATGCGCTTCGTGAAATCGGAGAGGCCGGAACTGCAGGTCCGGCTCGTCGAGGGGACGGTCGACGACATGGAGGAGCGGCTGCGGCGCGGGGGAGTCGATGTCGTCATCGCCGACCAGGATTTCGCGGCGCGCTCGGGCGGCGCCTTCCGCAGCCGTCTTGCGGGCCGCTTCCCGATCCGGTTCATGGCGGCGCCGGGCCTCGCGCGACGGCTTGGGTCATTTCCTCCCAAGCAGGCCGCGGTCCCCATGATTTTCCGCAGCCCCGACGCCTCGGTACGGCGCAAGCTCGAGGATTACCTGCGCCGCCGGGGCGGCCAAATCAACGCCCTGGTCGTGGCGGAAATCGACGACCCCGACCTTATTCGGGAACTAGCCGCGGACGGGGCCGGGGTCGCGGCTCTCAACGCCTATGCCATCAAGAGGAGTTCGGCAAGCCGGCGGCTCGCGCCGGTCTGGGGGAGCGAGCCGAGGATCGAGGAAGACGTCTGGATCATCTCCTCCGCGAGGGAGCATCCCGACCCCGCGGTCCGCGGCATTATCGGCCCCCTTCTCACGAAGTTTTCCCTGACATAATCGTCATCCAGGCTTTACAACGGCCAACAGGCCTGCGTATGCTATAACTATCGGGTCATGGCTAGAATCCTCAGCGTCGAAGATGACGCCGATCTGCAGCGCGTCATCGGACGCGCCCTCTTTCGCGAGGGCTACGAGATGCATTACGCCTGGAACGGCCGGGAGGGTTTTGAGAAGGTTCTTTCGATCAACCCCGACTTGATCCTGCTCGATTTGATGCTTCCCATCATGAACGGGGTTGACTTTTTAAGGAAGCTCCGGGAACAAAAGTCCGTCAAGGACATACCGACCGTCGTCGTGACCTCCTATGGCGACGAGGCCGACATGCTCAAATGCGCCATGGAGACCATGGGCGCGGCCGCCTGCCTGCGCAAACCCGTCCAAATCCAGGAATTAACCCGTCTCATCAAGGGAGTTCTCGGGCAATCCCCCCAGCGCGCGGCCGCGGAACGCGAGGCCCCTAACATCACCAAGGGCCAAATTCGAGCCGACCCGCGATTTCAAACCGTTTGGATCAATGACCGGCTGGCTTCGACTCTTCCTCCCAAGGAGTTTGCCCTCCTTAAAGAACTGATGGCGGGCGCGGGTCCAGTTTCCCGCGGCGAACTCTTGAAAGCCCTGGGCTATGCTCCTTCCCAGGTGGACGCCTTAAAACAAGCGATCCATCGGCTTCGCCGCTCCCTCGCCTCCACAGAACGGCGCCGCATCAAGACGACCTCCGACGGCTACGAACTCCTAGGGTAGCCGCAGAAAGCAAGGGCTTCTGCGGCTTTGTCCGTTGCCTGCGACAACTTTTATGGGTGACATTTGGTGACAAGCGGCTCATTGCTGGTATCCGAAAGCACTGGTAAATAAAAATCGTAAGGACCGACCTCGCGCGTTCGCGGCCTTCCTTCCGAATGAGGACAAGGATCAACATGTCAGAACTCCAGAAACCATCGGTCAAGGCGCTTCTTGTAGCGGACGACGACGACGACGATTATCTGCTCACGCGGAAGGCGCTTCACGACACTCAATACGCGGGAGAGCTTTTTCGCGTCAAGGACGGCATCGAACTCATCGAGTTTCTTTTGAAAAAAGTCGAGGAAATCGGGGCGGCGTCCGACGAAGGATGTCCCCACCTTCTTATCCTTCTCGACCTTAATATGCCCCGCAAGGACGGCCGCCAGGCCTTGAGCGAAATACGCGCGAATCACGTTCTGCGTTGCCTCCCCATCGTCATTTTGACGACCTCGAACGCGACCGCGGATATCAATTTGGCCTACGAACTCGGCGCCAATTCCTATGTTCGCAAGCCGTCGAGCTACGCGCGGTTCGCGGGGTTGCTGAAGATCATCGTGGAGTATTGGTTCGAGGCGGTCGAGTGGCCGATCGGTCGGCCGTCGGCGGCGAGGTGGCAAGTTTTGTGAATCCCAATCAGCCGGAGAGGGTCATTAAAGGCCTCTTGATCGACGACGACCCGGAAGACAGCCTCCTCATCATGCATTACCTGGCGACCCCGGATTGGCCTTCCTTTAAATTCGTTTTTGACTGCGCCGAGACGCTCGAGTCGGGCATCGAGATGCTTGACGAACACGGCGCCGACGTCATCCTGCTCGACATGTCGCTTCCGGACAGCCGGGGCTTGGAGACCGTCTCCCGGGTTCTCGCGCGCTCCCACGACGTCCCCATCGTCGTCTTGACGGGGCTGTCCGATGAGAAGGTAGGCGTCGAGGCCCTCAAGCTCGGGGCCCAGGATTTCCTGGTCAAGGGCTCTTTCGACGTCTACGCCCTTAAGCGCGCCATCGGCTACGCTGTCGAGCGCTACCGCCTGCAGGCAAGCCTGCGCGGCCTCGTCGAGCGCGCTCCCGACGGCGTCGCGATTGCCGATGAGGAGGGGAAGATCGTCTACGTCAACGACAAGGCCGAGGTCCTATTGGGTCGCAGGAAGCCGGAGCTCCTGGGCCGGCCCTTCGAGGCCTCCGTCTCGGGGGAAATGAAAATCGCCGCGGAGGGAGGCGCGCGGATTCTTGAGGTGCGCTTGGTCGACACCGATTGGCGGGACAGGCCGGCGCGGCTTGCCTGGCTGAGGGACATCACGGAACTGCGTCGCATGGAGCAGCTCAAGGCCGAGGTTCGAGAGAGGCGGAGGCTTGACGAGATCAAGGACCAATTCATCAGCGCGGTTTCGCATGAGATGCGCAACCCCCTGACCATCATCAAGGCCGCCTGCTCGAACCTTCGGGAAGGGCTTTGCGGCTCCTTGTCCCAGGAGCAAGAAAAAATCGTCGGGATTCAAAACAGGAATATTCAACGCCTCCAGAAAATCGTGGACAACATCCTCGACCTTTCGCGCCTGGAGTCGGGCCGGGCCGAGATTCGCTATCGGGCCGTCGAGGCGGCGGAGGTCATTCATGACGTCACGGGGGGGTTCAAGATGCTGGCGGCGGGCCGTCGCCTCTCGATCGACGAGGATATCGAGGAGCCCCTGCCGCCTGTCCACGCCGATTCGGATCTCTTCGCGCAAGTGCTGAGCAACCTTGTCGACAATGCCGTACGATTCGCGAAGAGCCGCATTCTCATCCGCGCGGGCTCCGTGGACGGCGCCCGTCCGCAAGCTTCGCGGGGCTTTCCCGAGGAGCGCGGAAAGGGCGCTTCCAAGACCGCGCCGATGGCGTCGGCGGCGGGCGTTATCGAGAAACACCGCTATGTCCAGTTCTCGGTGGAAGACGACGGCCCGGGCGTCCCAGAGGACCGGGTCGGAGAGCTTTTTAATAAATTCGTCCAGATCAGCCGACGTTCCGACGGCCATGGCTACAAGGGAACAGGCCTAGGGCTGGCTATCTGCAAAGAGATCATCGAGCGCCAGGGAGGGAGCATTTGGGCCGAACCGGGCGATGGGCGCGGCGGGAGATTTTACTTTACGCTCCCCAGCCATCATGAAGAGGACGCCGCACACGGGAGGAAACCATGAGAAAAGCAGGGGCCATTGAGAAGGAATTTATGGTTGAGAAAGCGGCAGCGGGTCGGCCGCTGGTCCTGATGGTGGACGACGACCCAGACTTCCAGACCATTGTGCGGGACTGGCTCAAGGATTCCTATGAGCATATTGGGCTCGCGGACGGCGAGGAACTTATCAACGAGATCGACGGATTGGAGCCCAATCTCGTCATCCTCGACGTGCGCATGCCGGGGCCCGATGGATTCAAGCTCTGCGAGCAAATTCGTTCGGACCGCCGCTTTTCGCACTTGCCGGTCCTTTTCCTGACAGGATGCAAGGAGGATGAGGATTTCATGAGGAACCTCTCCGTAGGCGGCACGGCCTACCTCACGAAGCCCGTCACGCGCAAGCGGCTGTTATCGACGGTCAAGGATCTGCTTGAAAAATATAGTTGAGACCATGTTCAGGGCAAGGGAAATGGAGGGGGGAGGCGGCGGCTCGGCGGTGCCGGAGGGGGATGCCTTCTGGAGGCGCGCCGCATGGACGGCGGCGCTGGCGGCGGTCTATTTTGTGGCCGGGCGTCTTTCGTTGCGTCTTTCTTTCCTCCCCTCCCTCGCGACCCCGGTGTGGCTGCCTTCCGGCATCGCGGTGGCGGCGCTCCTTCTCGGGGGAGGCTGGCTGTGGGCCGGTGTTTTCCTAGGATCCTTGTTCGTGAGCGCCGCCTCCGGGCAGTCGGTTTGGATCGCCTGTCCAATCGCCGCGGGGAACGTCCTCGAGGCATGGCTCGGGGCTTGGGCGGCGCGGCGCCTCGCGGGCGGGAAAGAGGCCTTGAGCCACCCTCGCGGCGTCGCGGTTTTCACTCTTTTGTCGGGCTTCGGCGCCGCTCTCGCGAGCGCGGCGATCGGCGCGGCGAGCCTCTGCGTGGGACGCTTGCGGCCGTGGGAGCGCTGCGGCAGCATCGGGCTTTCCTGGTGGCTCGCCGACGCGGCGGGCATCGTCGTCGTCGCCCCTCTTCTCATCCTCGCGGCAACCGAAAAATTCGGGCGCTGGAGCAAGGAAAAAAGCGCCGAGGCGGGGCTCCTTTTCGCGGCCGTCATTCTGACGGGGTGGGCCGTCCTTGGGGGCGCTCCGGCGGCGCGGAATTACCCTCTGGATTTTCTCTGCCTGCCCGTCGTCCTCTGGCCCGCGTTCCGGTTCGGACGGAGGGAGACGGCTTTCACGGCTCTCCTGCTCTCGGGCGCCGCCGTGGGAGGAGCCCTACGCGGGCACGGGCCTTTTTTCAGGAGCGACGTGTTCGAGACCGTGCTGCTTCTTCAGATTTTTTGCGCCATCACGGCGGCCGCGGCGCTCGCGGTCTCCTCGGTGGTCGACGAGCGGCGCAGGGACCAAGAAATCCTTCAAGGCTCCCGCCGGACGCTCGAGGAGGCGGTGCGTTCCCGCACGGAGAGCCTGACAAGGACCTTAAACGAGCTCCAGGACGAGATCGCCCGGCGAGGACTCGTCGAAACGGCGCTTGAGCGCCGGACCCGGGAGCTTGCCAGCTCCAACCAGGAGCTCCAGCAGTTCGCGTCCGTGGTCTCCCACGAACTCCAGGAGCCCTTGCGAAAGATCCTGACCTTTGGCGATCTTCTCAAGACCATGGCCGCCGACCCGCGCCGGGAGGAATGGGAATACGCCGAGCGCATGGAAGACTCGGCCCGGAGGATGCAGCGGTTGGTGGAGGGGATCCTGGAGTTATCCCGCACGACCGGAGAGACGCCGCCTCTGGCGCCTGTCGATTTGGGGGAGGTCGCCCGCGAGGTGGCCTCCGATTTCGAGCCCCTGGTCGCCGAGATGGGAGGAAACATCTCGATCGGGCGGCTTCCGATTCTTAACGCCGACCGCCTCCAAATGCGCCGACTCTTTTCGAATCTCATCTCGAACGCCTACAAGTTCCGCAACAAAGCGGGGGCTCCCTCGATTAGGATTTCGGCCGAGGATGCGCGGGACGGATTCGTGCGCATCCTGGTCGAGGACAACGGGATCGGCTTCGAGGAAGAGTTCGCCGAGACGATCTTCAAGCCCTTCGGCCGGCTGCACCGCCGCACGGATTACGAAGGAAGCGGCCTGGGCCTCGCCATTTGCCGCAGGATCGCGATGCGGCACGGCGGGGACATCGCGGCGAAGGGCCGCCCGGGCCAGGGCGCCGTTTTTGTCGTGACTTTGCCGGTTTGAGCCATGAAAAGCTCTGCATCGAAAAAAAGTCCCACCCCGCCAAAACGTGGGAATGGGTTGCGCGAGGGAGACACTCGGCGTTTAATCGAGGTCCTGAAGCTATACCGGGATGGCGATTTCACGGCGCGCCTTCATGTCGGCCGGGATGGGATCGCGTCTGAGGTCTCAAAGATGCTCAATGACATCATACGCCTCAATGAGATTCGGGCCGCGGAATTGCGGAGGGTCGCGCGGAGGGTCGGCGGGAAAGGATGGATCGGGGAGCGTTCCGTGGCGGGGCGAGATAAGGGGGATTGGAGCAGCCTGATCGAAACAATCAATGCCCTCTTGCACGATTTGACGAGGTCCATGATCGCGATGACGCGTGTCATCGGCGCGGTCGCCAACGGCGATTTATCCCAACGCATGGAGATCACGTCGGCCGGGCGGCCGCTACGCGGCGAATTCCTTCATACGGCCAGGATCGTCAACAGCATGGTGGACCGCCTCGGCCTATTTTCCTCCGAAGTGACGCGCGTGGTCCGGGAGGTGGGAACGGAGGGCAAGCTCGGCGGCCAGGCCCAAGTGAAGGGCGTCGCCGGCACGTGGAAGGACCTTACGGACAGCTTGAACTCCATGGCGGCCAACCTCACGACGCAGGTGCGCGCGATCGCCGACGTCGCGGCCGCCGTGACGGAAGGAGACCTCTCCCGTTCGATCGCGGTCGAAGCCCAGGGCGAGGTGGCGGCTCTTAAAGACAGCATCAACAAGATGATCCGCAACTTTAAAGAGACGACGGTCAAGAACATCGATCAGGACTGGCTCAAGTCCAACCTCGCCAAATTCACGCGGATGCTGCAGGGGCAGCGCGATCTCTTGAAAGTCTCTCGGCTTGTCCTCTCCGAGCTGGCGCCGCTGGTCCAGGCCCAGGCGGGGGTCTTCTACGTTTCCGACATCAAGGATGATGAGCCGGGTCTTAAGCTCATGGCAGCCTACGCCCGGGATCGGGGCGAGACAGGACCCCCCGAATGGTTGCGCAAGGGCGAAGGCCTTATCGGCCAATGCGCCGTGGAAAAAGTGATTTATCGCCTCTCGGATGTTCCGCCGGAATACGTCCGCATCAGTTCCGGTTTGGGCGGGACCGCGCCGCGCGATGTCGTCATCCTGCCCGCGCTCTATGAAGGGGAAGTCAAGGCCGTCATCGAACTCGCGTCCCTAAGGCCCTTCACGGAAGTCAACCTTACTTTCCTTGAACAGCTCATGGAAAGCATCGGGATCGTCATTAACACGATCGCCGCAACGACGCGCACGGAGGAGTTGCTCTCGCAATCGCAGGCGCTGACCAAGGAGCTGCGCGAGACAAATCGGCGGCTTGAGCAGCGGAACCTTGAAGTCGAGCAGAAAAACAGAGAGGTTGAGCAAGCGCGGCGCGCTCTTGAGGAGAAGGCCGCCCAGTTGGCCCTGACTTCGAAATACAAGTCACAATTCCTAGCCAATACCTCGCATGAGTTGCGGACGCCGCTCAACAGTCTCCTCATTCTCTCCCAGCTTCTATCCGAAAACGCGGAGGGCAATCTTACCGTCAAGCAAATCGAGTTCGCCAAAACCATCCATTCGGCCGGATCGGACCTTCTGGATCTCATCAATGACCTCCTGGATCTCTCCAAGATCGAGTCCGGAACAATAGTTTTGGACATCGGCATGGTGGCCTTGTCGAAGTTGGGGGAGGACATTGAAAAGACATCCCGGCACATCGCGGCCGCGAAAAACCTGGAGTTTAGGGTCGAGATCGCGCCCGGAATTCCGGCGACGATTACCACCGACTATAAGCGGCTTCAGCAGATCCTTAAAAACCTGCTTTCCAACGCCTTTAAATTCACCGAGCATGGCGCCGTAAGCTTCCTGATCGGCCCGCCGCCCGCCGGTTGGGAGCCTAAAAACGATGCCTTGCGGGCGGCGCATGGAATCGTCGCCATGTCGGTGAGCGACACCGGTATCGGGATTCCCAAGGACAAGCAGGACATCATCTTCGAGGCGTTCCAACAAGAGGACGGCACCACCAACCGCAAATACGGCGGGACCGGGTTGGGTCTTTCGATCAGCCGGGAATTGGCGAGGCTCTTGGGAGGAGAGCTGCGCTTGGAGAGCGCCGCCGGCGAGGGAAGCACCTTCACGCTCTTTCTGCCCTTTGTCTATGCGGGCGCCGCCCCTTCCGCCGCGCCGCCGCCGAGGCCCTCCGAGGAGCCGGCGGCGCGCATGACGGAGGGAGCGGCGGTCCCTGGCTCCATGGGCGCGTCAGACGAGATGGAGCCCGATATTGGGGACGACAGGACCTCCATCCAGAAAGGAGACCGCGTCGCCCTTATCGTCGAGGACGAGGCCGATCTCAATAGGACGATGGCGGATTTAGCGCGCGCCGCGGGCTTCCGGGTCCTCTCGGCCATCCGCGCCTCTCGGGCGCTTGCCCTTGTCAAGGAATTTTCGCCGAATCTTGTGGTCCTTGACATCAACCTTCCGGATGCCAACGGCTGGACGGTCATCGACCGCATCAAGCACGATCTCGCGATGCGCCACATCCCCGTCTATGTCGTATCCGCCGGGGCTGACGCTAAGACGGCGTTCCGGCTTGGGGCGAAAGGATTCCTGCGCAAGCCCGCCTCTAAAAAAGAGATCGTCGAGTTGTTCCGCGACATGCGTGAGTTCGTGGAACGGAGCAAGCGCCGCCTCCTCCTTGTCGAAGCCGATAAAACGCGTCGAGACTCAATCCTCAGCCTCGTCGGGAACGGCGACATCGAGACGACCGTCGCGCTCAGCGGCCGGGAAGCGATCGAGGCTTTGGGCCAGGAAGCCTTCGATTGCGTCGTGCTGGACCCCCATCTGCCGGACAAGGAGGCTGCCGCGTTTCTGCGCGAGATGGGAAAGGCTCGCGGCGGCCCGCTGCCGGTGATCCTCTATGGGAACGGCAAGGCGGACGCGGCCGGCCACAATCTCGAGGAGGCGGCTTCCGGGGCGCTTGTCCGGGGCGCCGACACTCCGGAGCGGCTTGTCGACCGCGCCCTCCTTTGGCTTCATCGGCCGCACAAGGCTTTGGACGAATCCCATCGGCGCATCGTGGAGAAAGCGAGCGCCTTTGACCCGGACCTGGCGGGCAAGCACGTCCTGATCGTCGACGACGACGTTCGCAACATCTTCGCGTTGACGACGATCCTTGAACGGGCGAAGATGCGCGTCTCCTACGCCGAAAGCGGCCGGCAGGCCCTCGAAATTCTTGAGAAGTCCTCCGGCGTCGAGATCGTTCTCATGGACATCATGATGCCCGGCATGGACGGTTACGAGGCGATGCGTGCGATCCGGCGTATGCCGCGCTGGCGCGAGCTTCCGATTATCGCCTTGACGGCCAAGGCAATGGAAGAGGATCGTCAGAAGTGCGTTGAATCGGGAGCCTCGGACTACATCGCCAAACCCGTCGACCGGGAACAGCTCTTCTCGGTGGTCCGCTTATGGCTGACTCGGGAGAAGTCGTGACGTATGGAGTCTTCTAGGAGCAAGGCCAATATCCTCGTCGTGGACGACCAGCCGGAGTCGTTGCTCGCGGTCGAAGCGGTGCTCTCGGAACTGGGGGAGAACATCGTCGCGGCCCGGTCGGGCCAAGAGGCTCTTCTCCAGATGCTCAAGAATGACTTCGCCGTCGTCCTTCTAGACGTCCAGATGCCGGGGGTGAACGGGTTCGAGGTCGCGGCCTTGATGCGGGAGCGCGAGAAAACCAGGCATACCCCCATCATCTTCATGACGGCGGCTTTCACCGGGGACGCCTCCGTTTTTAAGGGCTATGAGGTGGGCGCCGTGGACTATATCTTCAAGCCCGTCGTGCCGGAGATTCTCCGCGCCAAGGTTTCCGTGTTCGTGGAACTCGAGCGCAGGGAGGAGATGATACGCCAGCAGCGGGAGTTGCTGTGGGAGGCGGAGCGGCGCGAGCACGAGAGGCGCATGGAGGAAGCGCTTTCATTCACCCATGCGGTGTCCCACGAGCTTCGGGCCCCGCTGCGCCACATCCAGAGCTTCAGCGAGATCCTCATCGAGGCCTACGCGGGCCGCCTGGGCGACGACGGGCGCAGCCTCTTAAATAGGATTTCGGGCGCGGCCAACGAGCTCCTCCATCTCATCGACGCCCTGCTTAAGTTCTCCGAGGCGACCCGCGCTCATCTTCGCGCGCGCGACGTCGATATGAGCCGGCTCGTGGCCGGCATCGCCGTGGAGCTCAAGCGCGAAGAGCCGTCCCGCAACGTCGAGTTTGATGTCCAGAAGGGACTCGCCGCGACGGGAGATCCCGAGTTTTTACGGGTGGCCATGGAGAATCTTTTGCGGAACGCGTGGAAATTCACGGCGAAGAAGACCGTCGCCCACATTGCTTTCGGGAGTTCGGATGGCCCGGGAGGCGCCGTTTATTTCGTCCGGGACGACGGCGCCGGATTCAGCATGGAGGATGCGGGGAAACTCTTTAAGCCGTTTTCCAGGCTGCACGCCCGCCAGGACTTCGAGGGCACCGGTGTCGGCCTCGCGACGGTGGGGCGCATCATCGAGCGGCATGGCGGGCGCATTTGGGCGGAAGGCCGCGTCGGCGGCGGCGCCACGTTTTTCTTTACGCTCCATGCCCGCGCCGTGGATGGGCCGGAGCCGCTCATCGCGGGCTAGCGCGGCGCTTGCTTGCTGGCAGGAAAGGCCGTGACGGGCGGATGAGAGCGGGCCAGCAACTGGAGCGCCTCGGCGTCGGAAATGGCCCCGAACTCCTCGTAGAATTCCCCAATGGCCGTGAAATCTTCGGACACGTGTGGGCAGACGATCTGGTCCGCGGTGCGGGCGATCAGGCGGAAGGCGGACCAAGACGCGACCGGCGTCGCGACGACGACGCGGGCGGGATGGCGCAGGCGCGCTTGCCAGATCGCGGCCATCATCGTTCCTCCCGTGGCGACCCCGTCGTCGATGAGGATCGCCGTCTTCCCAAGAAGGGGGATGGGAGCCTTGGCGGAGCGGTACATCTCCTCGCGGGAGCGCAGGCTCCTCCGGATGTCGCGTATGCGCGCGGCGACGTAGGAGTCGGGCACGTCCGTCTTTTTCAGGATGTCGGCGTCCCAATGCTCCGCTCCCAACCCCACGGCGCCGATGGCGAGCTCCGGATTGACCGGATGTCCGATTTTCTTGACGAGGACGACATCGAGGTCGAGCCGCAACTTTTCCGCGATCACCCGTCCCAGAACAAGCCCGCCGCGGGGGATCGCGAGAACCACGGCCATGGAGTCGCCTTGATAGGATTTCAAGTGCTTGGCGAGCTCAAGGCCCGCCTCGATCCGGTTGCGAAATAGTGCCATCGCATCCTCCCATTATTAACCAAGCAACGAAACGGCCCCATTTTCCTTATGTATCGCGGCGCGGCTTGCGGTTCTTGAAAGGCCTGCCTGCCCGGCCCGGGAGGGAGCCCATGCGCGCCTCTTCAATCCAGGTCACCCAATGACCGGTGCCGTGGCGGCGATCCTTTAATTTCCCTGCGGCATTGGGGCGCTTGGAGTGAGGTGGCGACGGGTGACGCTTCTGGCTCATATAGAATCCTCTGATTAACGACGCAACATTTCGTCTTTCCATGCCTCGAG
This sequence comes from bacterium, assembly GCA_021799485.1. GTDB lineage: Bacteria > Elusimicrobiota > Elusimicrobia > UBA1565 > UBA9628 > JAJZAK01. The sequence continues at coordinate 27,333 of JAJZAK010000029.1, forward strand.
GGCTTGCGTCCCAATCATATGACGCAAGCCCTCGTGCATGCCGCAGCAATTCCGCCAATGGTTTGCTGAGGCCATTCTGTTGCGAAATAGACAAACAGCTTGAAAAAAGCGGCGGCCCACGAGGCCGTTGCCACGACGGGACATTTGTTTGGAGGAGGGAAAAACATGGCTGGGAATAGAGAGATGGCGGTGAGGGAGGAAGAAGAAGCACTCGGGATGCCTTCATTAGTGAAGGGCTTCCCATCGTTGTTCGGCGGGTTCGGGGATCTATTCGACGATCTCGTGAGCGGCTTGCCGATGATGCGCTATCCGTCGTTGAAAACGACGACCTGGTGGCCGCGCGTTGACATCCATGAGACGGAAAGGGAGTATGTCATCACCGCGGCCGTTCCGGGACTGCGCAAGGAGGACATCAAGATCAACGTCGAAAACGGCGTCCTCTCGATCAGCGGCGAGCGCAAGGAGTCCAAGGAAGAGAAAAATCGGGAGTGCCTCAGGCATGAAATCCTATACGGCTCCTTCCGCAGGGATTTCGTGCTTCCCTCTGGTATCCATCCCGAAGACGTGAAGGCCACGCAGAAGGAAGGGCTGCTAACGGTCTCGATGCCAAAACCGCACGAGGCCAAAAGCCGCGGTATCAGCATCAAAGTCGAATAATTAGTCGGCGCAAAATTTCAGGCGGAGCGGCCCCCCCGCTCCGCCTGATCTATTTTGGAGAGACTTGGGCCTAAATGTTGCGTTAAGTCTGCGAAGAACCCAAGGAGGAATGATCCCATGGAAAAGACGCCGAATCGCGCGGTGCGGTTTCCCCCCAAGAAGATTTTGGTGGCTCTGGATTTGTCCGAGGCGTCCCTGCCCGCCTGGGAGGAGGGCCAGCAGCTCGCCAAGGAATTCGGAGCGAAGGTCGAGGGAATCTACGTTCAACCCTGGATTTATTCCGGGCTTAAGGCCGGCATGCCGTCCTCCACGGCGACCGCCCGGGCGAGCTCCGAGGCCCTGGAAGGATTGCGATCGAGGCTGGGCCTTTCGGCGGATGTCGGAGTCGTCCCCGGAGAGGTCGAGGAGACGATCCTTTCATGGGGCAAGGATTTGGGCTTCGATCTTATCGTGATGGGCACTCATGGGCGCACGGGCCTCCAGCGGGCGATCCAGGGTTCCGTCGCGGAGACAATCGTATATCACTCGTTGATCCCGGTCCTCGTCGTCCGCGGCCGGCCGACGCCGATCAAAAACGTCCTGGTCCCGGTCAATTTCGAGACCTATGCGATGGCGGGGCTGCAAGCCGCAGGCTACGCGGCGCATGCCTTCAAGGCGCGGCTGACGGCTCTTCACGTTCTTGACGCGGCGCTGGCCGACGATCTTGAGGCGATCAAGAATGCGAAATCGCGGCTGGCGGCGTCGCTGGCGCGGCTGGCCCCCCAGGTGAGGCGCGCGGCGCATCCGGCGATGCGCCTGGGCTTCGGAAAGGTCGATGAACAGATCGTTTCCGCGGGGGAGAATTCGGATCTTATCGTCATGGCGGCTCATCATAAGGGATTTCTCAACGATACCGTCCTCGGGACGACCATAGAGCGCGTCATGAGGCACTCGACGAAACCCGTGCTGGCGATTCCGCCTGGGATCGCCGCGCGAAAGTCCGAAAATGGGGCCCCGGTGAGGCTTCACCAGCATCGGAAAGCGGTTCTAGCGCGATAGGCGGGGCCGAACCGGTGATCCCGGCCGCGCGATTCCATGCCTGGAACTTCGGCTCCGCCACCGACCGATAATCAGACAAGGCTGGACCGACCGTTCATCGCGGCTGTCGCGGGCTTGGGAATCGGGTTTTACGGCCTCTTATGCATTTGGCCCGGAACCGCCTCATGGAGGAGCCTTGCGCTCCTGCCGACGCTCGCTCTCGGCGTATTCCCTCTGGGCGCCGACATCGCCAAGCGCCTCCTCGCCGGCGAATTGCGGGCGGATATGCTGGCGCTCGTCTCCTTCGGCGCTGCTTTGGCGTTGGCGCAATGGCTTGTGGCGGCGATTCTGGTCCTCATGCTTTCGGGCGGCGAGGCGCTTGAGGGTCTTGCATCGCGGCGCGCCTTCCGCGTCCTCGATGCCATGGCCCGACGCATGCCGCAGACGGCGCACCGCGTGACGAGTTCGGGCGTGGAGGATGTGCCCGTGGCTGAGATCATCCCCGGAGATGTCCTGTCCGTCCATCCTCACGAAATATCTCCCGTCGATGGCGTCGTCGTGTCGGGACGAGGCTCGATGGATGAGTCGTTTTTGACGGGAGAGCCTTATCGCATGGGGAAAAGCGTGGGCTCCTCGACGCTGTCTGGGGCCGTCAATGGCGAGAGCGTTCTGACGATCAGGGCCTCAAAGCACGCTAAGGACTCGCGCTACAGCGCCATCATGAAAGTGATGGAGGAGTCGATCCAAAATAAGCCGCGGATGAGGAGGTTGGCCGACTCGATCGCCGTTTGGTACGCGCCTCTCGCGATCGTCGTCGCGGCGACGGCCTGGGCCGCGGGAGGCGGTTCCGAGCGATTTCTTGCGGTCGTCGTTTCGGCGACCCCCTGTCCGCTTATCATCGCGGTGCCGGTCGCGGTGATAGGCGCGGTCTCGCTCGCCGCTTCGAGGTCGATCGTTGTTCGAGATCCTGCCGTGCTCGAGGGGATTGGCGGCTGCCGCACGGCCATCTTCGACAAGACGGGGACGCTTACCTATGGCAAGCCCATCCTGACGGAGCTGATTCCGGCTCCGGCTTGGACGAGGCTTGAGGCGCTTTCCGTGGCGGCGGGGCTGGAGCGCTATTCGCGCCATCCCCTCGCGCGCTCAATCTTGGACGCCGCCGATCGGGAAGGGGCGCCGACCCTGGAGGCGGAGGAGATCCACGAGACGCCCGGGGAAGGGCTCTTGGGCGTTGTCGGGGGGCGCGAGATCCGGATCACGGGGCGGCGCCAAGCCGAGGCGCGGGGGATCCAACTCCCCCCCACGCAAGGCGGCCTTGAATGCGTGCTGACCGAGGACGGAGCTTTCGCGGCCCTGTTGAGGTTCCGGGACGCTCCACGAGAGGAAAGCCGTCCATTTCTCTCGCATCTTCCCCGCCGGCACCGCTTTGAGAAGCTGATGATCGTCTCGGGCGACCGGGAATCCGAAGTGCGCTACTTGGCCAACGCCGTAGGCGTCTCCGATATCAGGGCACAAGCTAGTCCCGAGGACAAGGTTGCGATCGTCTCCTCAGAGGAGAAGCGCGGTCCGGTGCTTTTCGTCGGAGATGGGATCAACGATGCTCCGGCCCTCCTGCACGCGTCGGTGGGCGTCGCGATCGGGAGCGCCGATGTGACCGCCGCCGCCGCCGGCGCCGTCATCCTGACGCCCGATCTCGTCAAGGTCGACGAGCTCCTCCATATCGGACGACGCATGCGCACTATCGCGCTTGAAAGCGCGGTGGGAGGAGTAGTCTTGAGTTTGGCCGCGATGCTCGCGGCAGCCTGGGGACATCTTTCGCCCGTCGAAGGCGCGATCGCCCAGGAGGTCATTGATCTGGCGGCCATTCTCAACTCGGCGCGGGCAGCCTGCCCCGGACGCCTCACAGACTTCCGTACTGCGAGCGCGGCGGCGGCGTCATGAGAAAGGTAGGTCAATCGCTTTTGATTTTTGGCGCCTTGGCGCTCCTGGGCGCCTCTTCGTCTCTGATTCCTGATGAAAGGACATTCTCACAGCAGGAGCTCAAGGCCCTCTATTATGCCGACTTGGGGCCGGCAACGATCGACGTCTCTCGCTATCCGCAGAGGCAAAAAGCCCGCTATCTCCTTTTCTCTCGCGCTTGTTCCAGCTGCCATACCCTGGCGCGGGCCATCAACGCCCCGACGACGAGCCGAAGCGCATGGAAATATTACGTTTTCGGGATGCGCCTGCATGGAGCTGTCGGCGGCATTGCGGCATTTACTTCCGCCGAAGGACACGACATCGTGGAATTCCTTGCTTATGACGCCAAGGTGCGCAAGGTGGAGAATGCCGCCCAATTTGAGAAACTTACGATGAAACTCGAAAAGCGTTTCGCTGAAACGATCGAGGAACGCATGAGCCGGCTGCAAAGAGGGACGAGGCGCCTTCTTCCGATGTCTCATAAGAGGTAGCAAGGCCCGGCTGATATGTTGCTAGGTTCAAAGGCGGAAACGTCCCCATGATCCTGAAATTTCCTCCCAAGCGCATCGTGGTCGCGGCCGACACGTCCTCGCCCGCGTTTTCCGCCTTGGAGGCGGCCAAAATCCTGGCCAATCGCTGGCATTCGAAGATCGAGGTCGTCTACGCCCGGGACATCCCGGTCAACCTCATGAGTTGGGGGGTTGAAGCGGACGGGGAGGGACTGGGCGAGCTCGCGGAACAGTTGGAGGATTTGCGCCGGTGGCGGGAGGAGCGCTTGGAGCTGCGGATGAAGGAGATGCCTTCCTCCCGAGTCAAGATCCGCAGCGTGCGCGGTTGGCCTCCGAAGGCGTTGGCGGCTCTCGCCATCCCCGGCCGGGCGGATTGGGTGGTGACGGGGACGCACGGCTATTCGGGGCTGCGGCGATTGGCCTTTGGTTCGGTGTCGGAGGCCATCGTGCGCGCCGCGCATGTGCCTGTCTTGACGCTTCACGCGAGACGCAAGCCCTTCAGGCTCTCTCGGATCCTGGCGCCTTACAATTTCAAGGATTATTCCAGGAGCACTCTGCTCTACGCGGCCCGCATGGCGCGCCTGGCCCGCGCCCGTCTCGACATCCTCTATGTCGCGCCGGAAGGTTCGCCGAGAGAGAAGGCCGCGGGCGAACTCAATGCGGAGTTGCGCAAGCTGTTTGGACGGATCGGTTTTACGGGATACCGCGCCCTCGTCCGGAAGGGGAACCCACGCCGGGAAATACTCCAGGCTGGCGCGGGGGGTGATTACGATCTTATCGTCGTGGCCGCTCATCGCCGTTGGTTTTGGCGGGATGTGATCCTGGGATCGACGGCCGAGACCATCTTGAGACATTCTCCCATCCCGGTCCTTTCCATTCCATCCGTCGAGAAAGGCGGTGG
>JAJZAK010000030.1 GCA_021799485.1 bacterium
AACTACATCAAGGGCTTCTCCGGCCGGGCCCGCGAAATCATCGAGCACTTCGGCTTCGAGGAGCACATCGCCAAGCTCGACAAGGCGGACCGGCTCTACCTTGTCGTCTCGAAATTCTGCGACATCGACCTGCATCCTGATAAAGTCTCCAACATCGAGATGGGCTACGTCTCCGAGGAGCTCATCCGGCGCTTCAACGAGGCGTCCAACGAGGAGGCCGGCGACCACTTCACGCCGCGCGAGGTCATCCGCCTATCCGCCACGCGCGAGAATCCGAAATAAAATGATCAAGACGGACGTCCTCGTGCTGGGAGGCGGCCTGGCGGGACTCTCGACGGCCTATCACCTCCAGAAATCCGGGAAAAAATCCGTCCTCGTCGTCGAAAAAAAAGAGCGGGCGGGGGGGCTCGCCGGATCGGTGCGATTTCGGGGCTTCACCTTCGATCATACGGGCCATCTTCTGCATCTGCACGATCCCTACGGACGAAGGCTCATCCTGGACCTCCTCAAGGGGCGGACCTCCCTCATCGCGAGAAGCTCCTGGATCTTCTCCCAGGGCCGCTACACGCGCTATCCCTTCCAGGCGAACACCTACGGGCTGCCGGAGAAAACGGCGGACGAGTGCGTCGTGGGCTTTCTCAAGACCTTGGAAGGCCGGGCCGCGGCCGCGGGCCCGCGCGGCGATTTCCGATCCTTTTGCCTGCGGCATTTCGGCGATGGCGTCAGCCGGCATTTCATGTTCCCCTACAACCGGAAGCTGTGGCGCGTCCCGCTGAACCGCCTGACGGCCGACTGGCAGGGGGGCTTCGTCCCAAAGCCGACGGCGGGCGAGGTCCTGCGCGGAGCGCTCATGGACCAGAGGGAAGGCTTCGGCTATAACGCCGTGTTCCACTATCCCCGCCGGGGGGGGATCCAAGCGCTGCCGGACGCCCTGGCCGGAAGGCTCGCCCCGGGGACTCTCCTGACGGGACACGCCGTGCTGGGCCTCGACTTGAGGCGCCGGCGCGCCCTCGTCGCCGGCCTCGGCGAGGTCGCCTACGAACGGCTCGTCAACACGCTGCCTCTTCCCGCCTTTCTCGACCTTTCCGGGGAGCTTCCCGCCAACGTGGCGAAGGCCCGCCGCGCGCTGCGCTGGAACGCGGTCTGGTGCCTCAATCTGGGCGTGGAAAGGACGAGGGTCTCCGACAAGCATTGGGTCTACTTCCCGGAGAAGCGCTTCCCTTTCTACCGCGTCGGGTTTTATTCCAATTTCGCGGCCTCAAACGCGCCGCGAGGATCGAGCTCCCTCTACGTCGAATTTTCGCGCAAGCCCTCGGAGCCCGTGAGCCTCCCGGCTCTTGAGCGCTCGGCTTTGGCGGCCCTGCGCGCCTGCGGCGTCCTGCGCCATGGCGACAGGATCGTGGCGAGACTCTGGATGCGCATCCCGTGCGCCTATGTTCTCTACGACTTCAACCGCGCCCCGGCGCTCGCCGCGATCGCCCCTTTCCTTAAAAAGAACGGCGTCGATTCCATCGGCCGCTACGGCGCCTGGAAGTACTCCTTCATGGAGGCCGCCATCCTCGACGGCCGGGCCTGCGCCGAGTCCTTGCTGGAGCCGAAGCGCCGATGAAGGTCTCCACGATGCGGCGGCTGGACTCCTGGATCGGGGTCCCGCTTTGCTGCGTCGCCACGCTCTTTCTGCGCGCGACGCGGCTTTTATCCAGGGGCGATGCTTCCGAGGAAAGGCCCCGGAAGCTGCTTGTGATCAAATTATCGGAGCTGGGCGCCCTCATCGTTCTGCGCCCGGCGATGCGCGTCCTGTCGGAACTCGCGGGCAGGGACCAGATTTTCTTCCTTGTCTTCGCCGAGAGCCGGCCTCTTCTCGAGCTGCTCGACTACATACCGGCGCAAAACATCATCACGATCCGCGCCGATTCCTTGGGCCGATTCCTCCGGGACTTCCTCGGGGCCCTTCGACGGTGCCGGGCCTTAAAAATCGATTGCTCTATCGATCTCGAGTTTTTTTCGCGGGTCACGGCCCTTTTCAGCCTCCTGAGCGGCGCGCGCCGGCGGGTGGGGTGCCATGCCTACTTCGGAGAGGGGCCCTACCGCGGGGATCTCCTGACTCATCGCGTGAAATTCAACCCCCACCTTCATGCCGCGCAGATGCTCGAGACGCTGGCCAGCGCGGCGGCCATGCCGCCGAGCGATCTGCCTCGGATGCCTTTTGTTCCGGCTCCGGCGGAGAGCCGCCGCTGGTCGCACGCGAGCGCTCCCGAGGAGTCCTCGAAGATCGCAACGAAACTCGCGGAAAGCGGCGTCACGGACCGCGATCTTCTCATTCTCCTCAACGCCAATATCAGCGACAGCGAATTATTGCCGCTGCGCAAATGGTCCGACTCGAACTATGCCGAACTGGCGAAGCTGATCCTCGCGGGCATCCCCGGGGCTTTTGTCCTGCTCACCGGCGGCCCCGGCGACGTCGCGGCCGTCGCCTCCCTCGAACGGCGGATCGGCTCGGAGCGCTGCCGCTCGTGGGCGGGGGAGACGAGCATCAGGGAGCTTCTCGCTCTTTACAACAAGGCCTGCGTTCTTGTGACGAACGACAGCGGGCCGGCTCATTTCGCCACGTTGACCGGCATCGACGTCCTCGTCCTTTTCGGCCCCGAAACTCCCCAGATTTGGCGTCCTTTGGGCGAGAAGGTCCACGTGCTGTATCGAGGCTTGGCCTGCAGCCCCTGCTTTACCGTCACCAACGGCCGCCAGAGCGCCTGCCGGCGAAATGTCTGCCTCGACATTCCGCCGGCGGAGGTCTACCGAATCCTTCAACAGATCGTCGATCGCGGGCTCCCGGGGCGCCTAGCGGGGGGGTGACATGACCGGACCTTTCGAAGATCCCGCGGCGCGGAAAATGCGGCGCGCCGATATGCTCCTGATATTCGCCGCGGCGCTCGCCGTCCGCCTCCTCTACGCCTTCTGGGCGGTGCCCGATCCCCATGCGGCCCTGATCAACGGAGACGGGAACACGTACCAGCAATACGCGGTCAACCTCCTCAAATACGGGCGCTACGTCGCCAATAATGGCGACAGGATTTACCGGTTCCCCGGCTATCCGCTCTTTCTCGCCTCGATCTACCGCTTCTTCGGACATGCTTCCGTGAGGCCCGTCGAGATCGTCCAATGCCTGATCGGGGCCATGGCCTGCGCCGCGCTTTATGCCGCGGCCGCGAAGCTCTACGGCCGACGATGGGGGCTCTCCTGCGGCCTGGCGGCCGGAGCCTTTTATTATGAGATGATCCAGCCTTCCGCCGTCGTCATGAGGGAATCGATTTCCAGCTCGATCGTTTGCTTTCTATTGGCGCTTTGGTTCCTTTTCCCAAGCCGCCCGCGCCTCCAATCCGTCGCCGCCGCGCTCCTTTGGGCGGCAGGCACGCTGGTGCGCCCTGAGTTCGGCCTTTTGGCGGTCATTTTCTTCGCGCTTGCTCCGCGCTTATCGAGGGAGTGGCGTCTTCGCCATTCCGCATGGGGAGCGGCGCTTTTTTTTATGATTCTCAGCCCGTGGCCTATCCGGAATTATTTTGTCTTCCGCCGATTCATTCCATTCACCAGCAGCGGGCCCGGCGCCCGCTACGACGGCCTTCGCGCGCCCCTCCAAGACATCGGAGACATGCCGATCGCGCGAGACGAGCCCGCCCCCACCAGCCTCTACACGGAGCTGGCCCTGACCGCTTATTTCGATCACCGCTTCAAGGCCGTTTTTCATGCGACCCCGGCCTGGAAGATCGCGAGGGCCTACGCCCTCAATTTCATAACCATCTGGTATCCTTTTCAGCCCGATTACGATTGGACGTACGTCCTTTTCGTCCCGCTTTGGCTATGGGCGCTGTGGCGCTGGCGGCAGCATCCCGAATTGCGCGTCCTATGGCCCCTGGTCGGCGCCTACCTCCTCCTTCACGCATTCTATGGGCACGACTCGCTGCGATTCCGGGAGCCGCTTGCGGGCGCGCTGCTCCTGGCGGCGGCGGCGGGAGCCCGCGATGCCTGGCTTCGCTGGGGAAGCGCCTTCCGGGTCGGGATGGTCGCGTGGACCGCGACGAACATCGTCATCCTGTTTTACGCGGTCGAGGCGAGGTCGGCGGCCCTGTCCGTCAAGTCGGCTTTTCTGGGAAACCGCCGGTGGACGTCGAGCGCCTCCCATCCGGCGCCTCCCGTCCATCGCTTGAGAACCGGAACCGGTGTCAGACTTTGACTCTTTGAGTTGTTGCTGTCAAAGAGGCTGGGAGCCACGAAAGTCAAAAGTCAAAGTCTGACACCAATTCACATGCAGAAATTCAAGCTCTATTTCGGCCCTTCGAAGAGTAAGCGCTTCCAGCAAGTTATGGAAGCCATTGAGGGTCATCGCGGTCTAAGGGTCATCAATGGAAGCGACCCCAAGAAGCTCTATTACGAATTGACCGTCGATGATGCCGATATTGGTTTTCTTGCGTTCATTGCGAAGCTATCCTTCGGATTGGGCCGTGATCGACTGCCACGGAAATGGTTCGAATCGAAATTTCGCGATAACGTCTACGTCGGGCCGGGATCGTTTTACGAAAAACATCAAGAAATGATGCAACTCCTGGCCAAGCACGGCCACGCTCAGGCGATAGATAGTTACGGGACGTTTGGATTTTCGGGAAAGCGGCCTCCCGATCCGGTCAGAAACTATGAAGTCATACGGAAGGCTATCGAAAGGCGAGACTATGACGTGGCCCTGACGGTGTACTACAAGAATCTTGGAAGCGAGTATTATGGCCCATTGCATCCCGAGTTGGTTTACCTTAAACGCTTGGCCGGTAAAGAGCTAGTCGGGAGGGATCTTCTTTACTGTCGCCCGAAATCATCCATGGATCGGTTTCTAGCCGAAAACGTGGATGCCTATGTCCGAGAAATTGACACGGAGCTGACAGAGCGGCGTTCCAGTGGGAAACCCACCGTGACGGATGTCCTTGTGAAAGAGGCCCCCACCATGGAGGGGATCGAAAAGGATATCCGAGAACGAAACCGAAGGGCAGTGCGGGTCGATTCACGCGGGCGTGTTCACAGATTCAAGCTTCCACTGATGCAGGTGCCCAGCTCCTATTGCCGTGAAGGCGAAGTTAAGGAGGGCAGGCTTTTCGAGGAATTCCCTAATCCATTTCTCTGTACCCGGAGATATGTTTTCAAGAGCGAGATTCTCGAAAGACCGCTGCTGCTCCTCACTCCGAGCGTCCATCAGAAGCTTGTTGTCGAGCGGAATTTTGAAGTAGCGAAGCTAGAAGAGTGCTACTTCCGAAGAAACAAGAAGGTGCCGCTCAGCGAGCTAAAGGCCGAAGATGTCAAAGAGAGTTTTGCTTGGACGGACGGAATTTCTTACACGGGCAATTTCGTTCAGCTCGGTGGCAAGAAATTCTATGAGGTTATTCGGGGGCACAGCGGATACCACGTCGATACTGCGTACATGATGCTTGATCGAAACCCTTTCCTCGACATCTGTGATGAGATTTTGAGGGATGCCGAAAATCGGCTTCGGGAAAAGCACGGCTTGCCGAAGATCGGCGAAGGCTGGGTGTCAGAAACTCGGCTGTTTAACCTGGTGAAGGGATTATTCCCTGATGCTCTCCAACACTCTCGTCCGAAATGGCTCAGCCCACAGCACCTCGATATATTTGTTCCTAGCTTGGACCTTGCGATCGAATACCAAGGAAGCCAGCACTTTGAAGCCGTGGACTATTTCGGTGGCGAGAGCCAGCTTAAAGAAAGCCAAGAACGAGATCAGCGCAAGCGCCTGAAGTGCAAGAAGGCGAAAGTGCGGTTGATCGAATGGCACCATGAGACTGAGATCAACGCTGCCGAGTTGAAGAAAATCCTGGAGGAAAACGGCGTAAAGATCGAGTAGCTCTTGCCGATTCAAGATTTGGCTGCATGTGCTCCGGTATCAGACTTTGAATTTTTGAGTTACGGCCTAAAAGTTTAAAAGTCAAAGTATGACACCGTTCTCCATCGTTCTCCGTTCTCCACTTCTGGAAATTGTTAAAATAGCGGCGCCATCTCTTGATATGCGCCTAGACCGCCCCATCGTCTTCATCGACATCGAGGCCACGGGCCTCAACCCCAAGGAGGCCCGGATCGTCGAGATCGCCCTCTTGAAGCGTTCTCCCGACGGCTCCGAGAGTTCGCTGACCGCCCTGGTCAACCCCGGCATGCCCATCCCGCCGGATTCCCAGGCCGTCCATCACATCTCGGACGAGGCGGTGGAAGGGGAGCCGTCCTTCAAGGATCTGGCGCCTCGGATCGTCCAGTTCCTGGGCGACGCCGATCTTTGCGGCTTCGGCATCATCCGTTTCGATGTTCCTCTTCTCGAGGCGGAGCTCGCCCGGGCTGGTTTCGATTTGGCGCTCAAGAGCCGCCGCGTCGTGGACTCCCTCGTCATCTATCACCGCATGGAGCCGCGCAATCTCGCCGCGGCTCATCGCTTCTATTGCGGGCGTCCCATGCCGGTCGCCCACCGGGCTCTCCCGGACGCCCAGGCGGCCGCCTCCGTCTTCTGGGCCCAGCTCGACCACTACCGGGAGATTCCCCGCACCGTCGGAGATCTGGATTTTTTTTGCCACGAACGCGAGGCCGCGAGGCTTGACCCGGAGGGGAAATTCCTCTTGCGCGCGGGCACGGTGCACATCAAGAATGACCAAAAGGGCGGTCGTCCTCCTTTCGGGCGGCCTTGATTCGGCCACGGCCCTCTACTGGGCCGGGCGGCGCGGGTATCAGACGTCCGCTCTCTCGGTGGACTACGGCCAGCGCCACCGCCGCGAGCTTGAAAGCGCCCGCCGCCTTGCCCGCGCCGCGGGGGCGGACCTCACGACGATCACCCTGAGTCTTCCTTGGCTTCCCGGCTCCACGAGCCTCGTCGGCGGCCGCAAGCCCCTCCCGGACATCCCCCTCGGCCGTATCGGACGAAACGGCGTCCCGTCGACGTACGTGCCCGGGCGCAACACCGTTTTTCTATCGCTCGCGCTCTCCTTCGCCGACGCGCGGGACGCCCAGGCCATCGTGATCGGGGCCAATACACTCGACTCCAGCGGCTATCCCGACTGCAGGCCCGCCTATCTCAGGGCTTTTGAAAAAACGGCGCGGCTCGGAAGCCGCGCCGGCGCCCGGCGGCGGCCGCTCCGGATTCTGGCGCCTCTTCTGCGGCTCAACAAAAGAGGCATCGTCAAGCTCGCCATGCGGCTCGGGGTGCCGCTCGAGAAAACCTGGTCGTGCTACCGAGGAGGAAACGAGCCCTGCCGCCGCTGCGATTCCTGCAAGCTGCGGGCCAAGGGATTTGACGAGGCCGCCCACAAGGATCCCCTTGTCGACTGATCTTTCCGTCCGCGTCGTCGAGGTGTTCGCGTCCCGGCAGGGAGAAGGGACGCGGCTCGGCGAAAAGCAGGTCTTCGTGCGCTTCGGCGGCTGCAACCTTCATTGCGACTACTGCGACGAGCCCGAAACGATCCCCCTGGGCTCCGGAGAGCTCCGAAGCCTGTTCGACATCCAGCGATCGATCGAGGCTCTCATCCGCGACTCCGGGGCCGCCGCGGTCTCCTGGACCGGGGGGGAGCCCCTGATCCAAAAAAACTTTCTGCGCTCGGCGCTCCCCTGGGCGCGGGAGGCGGGATTGTCCAACTACATGGAAACCAACGGAACCCATCCCGCCGCCTTGCGCGAGCTGCGGGCCCATTGCGACACGATCGCGATGGACGTCAAGCTGCCTTCCGCGACCGGCCGGGAGTTATGGGGCGTCCACCAAGAGTTCCTGAACGTCGCGCCTGAAAAGACCTTCGTCAAGGTCATTTTGACCGCGTCGTCCAACGCCGCCGAATGGAGAAAGGTCGTGGACCTAGTCGCTGGCGTCTCGCCCGATGTGCCCCTCATCCTCCAGCCCGTGACGCCGACGCCGGCCGCGGCCGGCATACGCCCGGAAACGGCCCTTCACTTTCTTTCCGTGGCCCGGGAGCGCCTCCGGGACGCGCGGCTGATCCCCCAATGGCATCCCGTCTGGGGGCTGCCGTGACCATCGCCGAGCCGCGCCGGCGATGGGAGCTCGATGCGCTCTCCGTTTTCGTCCTGGCGATCGCCGCGCGCCTGGCTTTCGTCGCCGCCGCCACCGGGTCGTTCGATCCGGCGAATCTGCGTTCGGATCCCTTCGATTACCACGACTACGCCGTCCATCTCGCCGACCAAGGGCGCTTCGTGGACGGAACAGGCCACCTGGCGCTCCGCATGCCGGGCTACCCCGCCTTCCTCGCTCTCCTCTATCTTGCCTTCGGCCACGGCTCCCTATGGCCCGTGGCGATCGCCCAGAGCCTCCTGGGAGCCTTCGCCTGCCTCGCGCTCTTCGCCGTCGCCCGCAAGCTTTACGGAGAGCCCTGGGGTCTTCTCTGCGGCATCGCGGCCGCCTTGTCCTACGACCTCATCGCTCCTTCGGGACGCATCCTCAGCGAGTCCCTGGCCTCGCCGCTCGTCTGCTTCTTTTTCGCCGCTTGGTTTCTGCCGTCGCGCCGGCCGTACCTGTGGGCGGCGCTGTCGGGCGCCGTCTTGGGCGCCCTCGTCCTGACGCGGCCCGAATTCGGCCCCTTTGCCGCCGCCTTCTTCCTCCTCGCGCCGCGATGGGCGAAGGCGCCGATGTGGCGCCCCGGCCACGCCGCCCTCGGGCTGGGCGTTCTCGCCGTCGCCCTGAGCCCGTGGATCGTCCGCAATGCGATCGTCTTCCGCCGCTTCGTCCCCGGCTGTCTTGACGGCCCGATTTCGCTCTATCGCGGGCTGGCTTTGCCTTTGCAGGACATGAAGGATCGTCCCGTCGCCAAGGAGTCATGGCCCGCCGGGCGCGGCGAGATGGAAATCTCTTCCATCTACATGGATCGGTATAAAAACGTTCTCCGCACGACGCCTTTCCTCAAAATCCTGCGCGTCTACGCTCTAAACGACGCGGCGATGTTCTATCCTTTCCTGCCGCAATTCGACGGGACCTACATGCTTTTCGTTCCGCTCTGGCTTTACGCCCTCGCGAAATGGCGCCAATTTCCGGAGTTGCGGCCGGTCTGGCTGATGCTGGGGTTCTATCTCATCGCGCATCTTTTTTTCGGGCCGGAATCCCGCTTCCGACAGGCGATCACGGGGCCGCTGCTCCTCGCGGCGGCGGCGGGCGCCAGCGGCGCCTGGCGGCGCTGGGGCAAGAAGCTCGCCCCTTGGGCGGCGGCCTACGCGGCGGCGGACATCGCGGTTTGGATCTTCGCCCCCCAGGCGCGCCAGGGCGTATTATGGCTTAAGCGCGCGCTGCTGGGCCTGGACCGCGGATGACGATGAAAATATACACCAAGACGGGAGACCAAGGGGAAACGGGTCTCTGGGGCGGCGCTCGCGTCCCCAAGCATCATCCCCGTGTCGAGGCCTACGGCGCCATCGACGAGCTTAACTGCGCCTTGGGGTTCGCCTTGGCTTCCATGGCCGGAGAGCCCAGTCTCGCGGAGCTCCTGGAGGAGCTTCGGCGCATCCAGAGCGATCTCTTCATTCTGGGCACTTTCCTCGCCTCCCCGCCGGATAAGCGCTCGACCCTGCCCGCCGCCCTGCGATCGGGCCTCGGCGAGGAGAAAACGGCGGCGCTTGAGCGCTCGATCGACCGCATGACGGCCGAACTCAAGCCCCTCCAGAGATTCATCCTTCCCGGCGGCTCTATCCCAGGCGCGGCCCTCCATCTCGCCCGGGGCGCGGCTCGCCGGGCCGAGCGCGAAGCCTGCCGGCTCGCCCAGGACGGAGGGGGAGAAGCGCGCGCGATCGTCTACCTGAACCGCCTCTCGGACTACCTGTTCACCGCCGCCCGCTGGGCGAACGCCAAGGGCGGCGCCGCGGAAACGGAATGGGAGGCGCCCCGGTGAGCGGCTCCGCCGCCGTCTCCGTGCGCGGCCTTTCCTTCATGTATCCCGCCGCCCGCAAGTCGCCGGCCCTCCTGGCGCTCTCCGGCGTTTCCTTCGACGCCGAGAAGGGGACATCGCTCGGCCTCCTCGGCCCCAACGGAAGCGGCAAAAGCACGCTCTTTAAGATCCTCGCGACCGCCGCCTATCCCGCCTCCGGCTCCGTCTTCATTCTTGGGAGGGACGCCGTGCGCGAGCGCAACGCCGTCCGTCGATCGCTCGGCGTCGTCTTCCAGCATCCGAGCCTCGACCTTAAGCTCACCGTCAGCGAGAACATCCGCTTTCAAGGAAGGCTTTACGGCCTCTCGGGCTCGGCGCTCTCGAAGGCCGTCGCCGTCGCCGTCGAGCGCTTCGGGCTCGCTTCCTGCGCCGGGTCCGCCGCGGAGACTCTGTCTGGAGGCATGAGGCGGCGCGTCGAACTCGCGAAAGCCCTCCTCCACGGCCCCGAGATCCTCATCCTCGACGAACCCACGACCGGGCTCGATCCCGTCGCCCGGCGCGAATTCTGGCGCCATCTCCAAGGCTTGCGCTCCGAGCGCTCCCTCACGATCCTCACGACGACGCATCTCATGGACGAGGCCGAGGCCTTGGACCGTCTTGCCATCCTCGACCGGGGCCAGATGATCGCCCTCGGCGCCCCCGCCGAGCTCAAGGCCGCCGTGTCCGGGGACGTCCTTTCCATCGAATCCTCAGAGCCCCCAAAACTCCAGGCCCTGATGCTCGATCGGCTTGGCATCAAGTCCCGGCTCATCGACGGAATCCTGCGCGTCGAACAGCCGGGAGCCCACAAGCTCTTCCCCCAGATCGTCGAGTCCTTTCCGGAGCTTGCCCAGGCGGTCCATTTCTCGAAACCCTCCCTGGAGGATGTCTTCATCGCCAAGACCGGGCGGCGCTTTGAAATCAAAAAGGGAGCCGGGGCGGCCGCATGATCCTCGCGGCGGCGACGCTGTTTGAACGGGAGATCCTGCGCTTCTACCGCGACCGGGGCCGCGTGATCGGCGCCTTCCTGCCCCCGGTCCTGTTCTGGCTCTTGCTCGGCAGCGGCCTGGGCTCCTCATTCCGGCTGCCGGGAACGGCCGGCTCCGTCGGCTTTCTCCAGTTCTTCTTCGCGGGGACTCTCCTGCTTATCGTTCTCTTCACCTCGGTCTTCGCGACCATTTCCATCATCGAGGACAGGAAGGAGGGCTTCCTCCAGGCCGTGCTCGTGAGCCCCGCCTCCAGGCTTGCGGTGGTCCTGGGAAAGGTCGCGGGGGCAAGTGCCGTGGGCTTTCTGCAGGGCTTGGCCTTCCTGCTCTTCGTCCGCCAGGCGGGATTCTCGCCTTCCCTGTCCGGCTGGCTTGTGGCGGCGCTCGCGCTGTTCCTGTCGTCCTTGGGGCTCACCGCGCTGGGCTTCTCCATCGCCTGGAAATCCTCATCGACGCAGGCCTTCCACGCCGTGATGAACCTGTTTCTCCTTCCCCTGTGGATGCTCTCGGGGGCGGTTTTCCCGCTCCAGACGGCTCCCTCCTGGCTGCGTTTCGTCATGCGGATCAATCCCGTCAGCTACGGAATCGCGGCCATTCAAGAATCGCTGGCGCCCGCCCAGGGGATCGCCGGCCTTCCCCATCTCGGGGCCTCGCTCGCCATTCTGGCCCTCATGAGCGCGGCGCTCGCCGCCTTCGCCGCCTTCATCGCCTCCCGGGAGTAAAACGGGCATGCCGTCCATAGCCGCCACCCAGGTCGAGGCCGCCGAGTCCCATCGCATCCCCTCGGTCGACGCCTTCCGGGGCCTCGCCGTCGCGGGAATGATTCTCGTCAATTCCCCGGGAAACGACCGCCCCTACCCCTGGATCGCGCACGCGCCCTGGAACGGGTGCACGGCCGCGGACTGGGTCTTTCCGGCCTTCCTTTTTATCATGGGCGTCTCCTCCGTCATCTCCTTTCGAAAGCGCCTGGGCCAGGGCGAGCCGCACGGGAACATCCTGCGCCATGTGTTCCTGCGTTCCGCCGTCATTTTTGGCGTGGGTCTGATCTCCTCGGCCATCATGTGGGGCGCCTCGGGGGTCTTCCGGCCGATGGGCGTCTTCCAGAGAATCGCCCTCTGCTACCTCGGCGCCACGTTCGTCTTTCTCAGGACTCCGATGCGCGGCCAGAAATGGGTTGTCGCCTCGATTCTCATCCTCTACTGGGCCATCCTCGAGAGGCTTGCGCTGCCGCATCACGGCCCGGGCGATCTTTCGCCTCAGTTCAACTGGGCCTCCTATCTCGACCGCCTGATCCTGGGAAGGCACCTGCTTCACCCGCTCTACGACCCCGAGGGCTTGCTGAGCACGCTGCCGGCCATCGCGACGACGCTCTTGGGGGTCATCACGGGGGAGCGTCTCGTGGATCGGGCTCCGGCCCAAGTCAAGGCCTCGCGCTTCATGGCATGGGGAGCCGCGCTGACGATCGGCGGAGCGCTCTGGAGCCCATGGTTTCCCATCAATAAGAATCTTTGGACCAGCTCGTTTGTCCTCTACACCGGCGGGATCTCCCTCGCGGCCTTCGGCGCCTTCCACGCCCTCTACGAGGTCCTTCACCGCGCCCGGCTCGCAAGGCCCTTGCTGGTCTTCGGGCGCAACCCCTTGGCTTCCTACTTCCTCTCGGAGATGTTCTACGGGCTGCAGGAGTTTATCCCGGCGAGAATGCCGGACGGAAGCCTCGGGGACGTCAAGCGCTGGCTTTGCGTCGAGCTCTTCGGCCGCCTCTCCGCGCCCCAAGCCGCTCTCGCCTACGCCTTCGCCTATCTGCTCCTTTGCTGGCTCGCGATGGACTTCCTCTACCGCAGGCGCATCTTCATCAAGGTGTGACCGTGATGCGGCCTCTCGGCAGACGAAGGCGGATCGTGGCCGGGAGGCCAAGCCCCTCAAGGCCGGTCACCGAGGCAAGCCCTCCCTTCACCCGCCGTCGGACCGACGACGCAAGGTAGTCCTCGGCGATCGGACGCGACGCGGCCCAAAGGCCGCGCTTCATGTCCATCGTCCAGTTCGCCCGGGTGATGAGGTTATATCCCAGAATCGCGGGAACGAGGCCCTTCGAGCGCACCTCGGGGAAAAAGGCGCTCGAATCGACGCCCGCCACGACCACGTCTTGGAAGTCGTAGAGGCCGAGCTTGATGGAACGGGCCCGGTAGAGCCCGGCCTCCATGGGCTTGTTGGCGATGTCGCGGATGACCGTGCGCCCCAGAAGCTCGAAGCCTTCGGGATGATCCGCGATAAAGCGCGGGTCGATCACGGTCAAGCTCGCGCCCGTATCCCAGAGGCCCAGCCCCCGCTCGCCGTCGATCGCGACGGGCAGGATGAGATGCCCCTGCGCGGAACGGTAGAGCTTGTAGGCGGGCCCCGGGGAGGGCTCCCCGGCGCGCAGCTGCCCGGCCGCGAAATTGAAGCTCAAGCTCCCAAGGCGCTTAAACGCCGATATCCCGATCAAGGCGGGCTCGTCTTGGCGGACGCCGAAGCCCATGGCGACCCGCACCATCTCCATGGCGCCCAAGTCGATCGAGCCCACCCTCACGTCCGAAACCCGGACGAGCTCGGCGGCCATCGCCGCGCCGGAGGCGCCCGAGAACTGGGCGCGGCCCACGGCGGGATAGGCCTCGGACGCCTCGTTGTCCTCGATGAGGGACATCGCGGCGCCGCTGTCCAACTGGCAGCGCGCCGAGGAGCGGCCCAAAAGGCAGGGAACGCTGAGCACTCCGCTTCCAGCCGCATCCGCCCGCGTCATGAGGAGGGGAGAGATCGTTCCCCTCTCCATGCCCGAAGGGCCCGCCCTCCTCAGAAGCGCCGGCGCGCCGAGCCCGAAGCGTCCGATGGGCGCCAGAGACGCTTCGAACGCCTTGTCGCTTGATTCCGAAAGCGCCGCCGCGAACCCCGCCGCGACTCCCGCCGACAGCAGAAACAACGAAATCGCCCCTGTCCGTTTCATGTGATGTGTCATGGTTGATGACCTCCCTTGAGGCCAGCATAATCCGATGAGGAGCGCCGCCCAGGGACTTCCGGGCACGCAGGGGCGAGGTCTTGCGTCCTAAGGACGCCTAGGACTATCGGGAAAGCTTCGAGGGCGCGGGCCGATGAGGGCGCATGCGCTCGAGGACGCATCCCATGAGGAAGACGAGCACGGAAGCGGCGGCGTTCGCCCAGGCGAAAGATCCCAAGGCCCAGGAGGGCCTTCGGCAAAGAAGGATCGCGGCGCCGAGGGAGACGGCCGCGGGGATCGCCGCCAGGAAGACGGCGAACTTGATGGGATTATAGTGGAGGATCACCTGGGTCATGAGCTGCAGCGTTCTAAGGATGTCGCGCAGCGGCTTGACCTTCGATCTCCCGCTGCGCGCCCGGTACTCGATGGGAACGAAGGCGACGAATCGTCCGCCCTGGATGAAGGAGAGGGTGAGCGTCGTGGAAAAGGAATACCCAAGGCAGAGAATGGGAAGGGATTCGTGGAGAGCCTCCTTGCGCATGACGCGCAGGCCGGAATTCGCGTCCGGAATCCGCTCTCCCGCCACGAAGGACGCCAAGGCAAGATAGATCCAGCGCAAAAGGGCCTGGAAAGGGCTTCCCCAAAAGAGCCTCCCTTGACGGCGCCCGACGACGAGATCGAACGCCGGCACGCGATCTAAAAGCCTCACGACGTCGTCGGGCGCGTAGGAACCGTCGGCGTCGATCGTCAAAATCCAGGGATGGCGCGCGGCTTCGATGCCGGTCCACAGGGCCCGGCCGTATCCCTTGTTCGCGGGATGGGACAGCACCGTCGCTCCCGCCCGGGAAGCCGCGGCGGCCGTCTGGTCGGTCGATCCGTCGTCGACGACGATGACCTCGAATTCGCCCCGCGAGAGACCGGCGTTGGAGAAGGCCCTCTCGATCCCGGAAACCACCTCGCCCACCGCCGCTTCCTCGTTGAAGGCCGGGACGATCGCGCTGACTTGGGGCTTTCCGCTCATTTGTTTTTTCCGTGTCCGCAATTGTAGCAAAACCCGCTCGGGAACCTTTTGAGGGGCCAAACCGTCTTTATAGTACGGATGATAAGCTCTTGGCTCGGCAGGCCGCTGACATGGCTCCTCGCGGGGTGGATCGTTGTCGCGGCATCCGTCAAGAGCCGCGGGGGATTCGCGCCCGCGGGGGCCAAGGCGCTGACGCCGTATCTTGACATGGAGGAAACTCCGGTCGAAGCCCTTGTTCTTTCTCCGGCCCGGGAGGACCTGCGGGGACGCAAACTCATCGTGCGAGCACGTCGGGTCTCGGGCCAACCGGTCGAGGCGCGCCTGCTCGCCTATCTTCCCGGCGACGTCCCGGCGCCGGCCCTTCCGCTTCCCGGAGAGTCGTGCCGGCTCGTCGGCCGCCTCCGCCTTGCGCGTCGCGCGCGCAATCCCGGGGATTTCGACGAACGCGGCTATCTTTCCGATCACGGCGTGGCGGCGGTCATGGATGTCCGGGACCTGGAGAGGACCGCGGCCGGAAGCTTCGGGCGATGGACCCTCGCGCGCTCCGCGGAGAGAACGCGCCGCTTCGCCCTGGAGACGATCGAGGAGGCCTTCGCGACGCGGGCGACGCGAGGCGTCATGGAGGGAGTCCTTTTGGGCGAGAAAAGGCTGCTGCCTTTCAAGGCGCGCCGCGACGCCCAGGACGCGGGCGTCATGCATCTCCTCGTTCCCTCCGGGACGAAAATCGCTTTCGCCATGGCGGGAACCGAAATCGCGGGGATCGCGCTCGGCCTCTGGCCCTGGCAGCGCTTCCTCGCGGGCATCCTCGCGGGCGGCTACTACACCCTCGTCGTGGGGGCTCTGCCGCCCTACCTGCGGGCCTTCCTCACGATAACCGCCCTCTACGCCGCCAAGCTTTTCGGCCGGGGGACGGGGGCGGGATTCCAGGCTCTGACGGTCTCCGCGCTCTTGATCCTGATGCTCGATCCCGCGGCGCTTTTCGACGCCGGATTTCAAATGACCTATCTCGCGGTTCTTGGGCTCATGGCCGCGAGGGATCCTCTCGACCACGAGCGCCGTCTTGATCCGGGCTTGGCGGCCAAGCTTCGGCGCCGCGCCTGGGAATCAATCCGGGCGACCATCGTCGTGGATCTCATGCTTTGGCCGTTGTTCGCGAAGCTTTTCCACCGGGGCCCTCTCGCGGGAGCCTTGGCCAACCCGCTCGCGATCCCTCTCGCGGGCGCGCTGGCGTGGCTCGGCTTCGCGCTCTGCCTCGCCCGGGCGCTCGGCCTCATGCCGATCTTTCGCGCCGTCGCCTGTCCCGCGGATCTCCTGGCAACCGGCTTCCGGCGGCTTTGCGCGCTCTTCGCGAGCTTGCCCGCCGCCGCCATGGACCTGCCCGCCATGGCGCCTTGGGAAATCGCCCTGTACTACCTTACCGTCCTCCTTCTCTTGCTTCCCCGGAACCCGCGCGCGAGATCGCTCGCGATCGCCTCCGTCATGGCCGCCACGGCCGCTTCCTGGACCGCCGGAAGATGCTTGTCGCCGCCCCTCCAAATCTGCCGTCTTTGGCTGGCGAAGTCCGACGCGGCCCTCCTCAGGTTTCACGGCGCCGACGCCTGGGTGCTGGCCCGACCCGAAGGCGCCGGCGCCGCCCGCCGCGCGCTGAAGGCCCTGGGCTGGGGGAAACCCCGCCGCTTTTTCCTGATTCGCTCGAATATCCCGAGCCCCCTGCGCCTCGGCCAAACGAAATTCTTGTTTCCAGGGCGGTCGGCGCTCCGCCGGGCCGCTCCGGGGCAATGTGATATAATTCGACTTCAGCTCCGTTTGGGCGCGGCTCTCATCTCCAGCGATGGCGAGAAGCTCACGATTCGGCGTTACAACCCACGAACCGGTGCGTTCGATCCTTCTTTTCCATAATCCGGCCAAGGAAAAAGAATACAGCGCGGCGGAGAACGTCCGCCAGGCGCTGGTCAAGCTAGGCCTCAAGGTCGTCATGGCGACGGGCCAGATTTCGACGCGAGCGGCGGGAAAGTTCGACCTGGCTCTCGCCGTGGGCGGAGACGGCACCATGCTCGCGGCCGCCAGGGTCTCCGCGCCCTTGGGGCTGGCTCTTCTGGGGGTCAAATCCGGCCACCTGGGCTTCCTGACGGCGGTCGAATCCGACGAGTTTCTCCAAGAAGGCGCCGGCGCCTTCTTGAACGGCCGCTTCGAGGTCGAGTCGAGGCTCTTGATCGAAGTCACCGTCGAGCGTTCGGGACGCTCCGTGATGGGGCCCACCTTGGCCCTCAACGACTGCGTCGTTCGCGCGGGACGAGAGGCGCGGGCGATCCTCGTCAGGGCCCATTGGGGGAAGTCCTACCTCGCGGATTATTTCGGCGACGGCCTCATCGTCGCGACGCCGACCGGCTCCACCGCCTACGCCCTCGCGGCGCAAGGCCCGATCGTGGAGCCGAGCCTGGGCGCGATCGTCCTGACCCCCATCTGCCCGCACACGTTGGCGCAAAGGCCGCTTGTCTTGCCGGCCTCGCAGGCGGTGACGCTGACGCTGGGCCGCCGGCACGAGACCGAAACCCCGCAGGTCTTCGTCTCGCTCGACGGCCAGATCACGGCGGCGCTCAAGGTCCACGACAAGATTCATATCCGGCGCTATCCCAAGCCTCTCAAGCTCTACGGCGACCCGCGCCGCCCCTATTTCGAGGTTCTCCGCCAGAAGCTGCGCTGGGGAGGAGCCTGATGCTCAAGACGCTCAAAGTCAAAAATTTCGCCCTAGTCAGCGAGGCCGCCATCGAATTCGCTCCGGGCTTCAACGTGCTCACGGGAGAGACGGGGGCGGGGAAATCGATTCTTCTCGAGGCCGTTGGATTTTTGCTCGGAGGACGCGCCAGCGCGCAGCTCGTGCGCGCGGGAGCCTCGGGGCTCAGCGTCGAGGGCCTCTTCGACGCGGCCGCCTTCCCCGAGGAGCTGCGCCGGCGCTTGGAGCTTCAAACCCCGTCGCTCCTCGTCCGCCGCGAGCTCGACGGGCAAGGGCGCACGCGCGCCGAATGGAACGGCCGGCGTCTTCCCGTTTCCGAGCTCGCGGCCCTCGGCGAAAGCCTCGTCGATTTCCAAAGCCAAAACGAGCACCAAACCCTGCTCAAGCCCTCCCTGCAGCTCGATCTCCTCGACCGCTACGCGGGCCTCGAGGAAAAGCGCCGCGAGCTTCGCGCCCTCCACGAGGAATGCCGCGAGCTCGAGACGGAGCGGGACGCCGCGCGGATGTCCGCCGAGGAGCGCGAGCGCCGCCTGGAGATCCTGCGCCTGGAGCTCTCCGTCATTGAGTCCGCCCGCCTGCGGCCGGGAGAGGAGCGCGAGATTGAAGCCGCGCTTCCGCTCCTCAAGCACGCGGAAAAGGCCGCGGCCTTGATCGACGCGGCGCGGGCCCACTTAAGCGAGGACGAGGGCTCGGCGGCCTCCAGGCTCTCGGCCGCGCTCAAGAGCGTCGCGGATTTGGCCCGTCTCGATCCGGGCTTCGAATCCCTCGCCGCGGCGCTCGATCCGGCCCGCGCCGCCGTCGAGGAGGCTTCCCGGACCCTGCTTGCTTATCGGAACCGCCTTTCCATGGACCCGGGAAAGCTCGACGTCCTCTACGACAGGCTCGACCAGATCTCCCGCGCCGCCAAAAAATACGGCGGCGTCGAGGAGGCGCTCCAACGCGGCGGGAAGATCGCGGGCGAGATCGCGTCGCTTGAAAGCGGCGATGCGCGCCGAGAGGAACTTGACCGCCGCGCGGCGGCCGCGCGGCGCAACCTCGAACGCGCCGCCGAGGAGGCGCATGTCAAGCGCCTCAAGGCCGCGCGCGAGCTCGAGGCGGAGGTCTTAAAGGAGCTCAAGAGCCTCGGCATGGCGGAATCGCGCTTCTCGGTCGCGATCACCATGGACCCCGAGCATCTGGGCCCCGCGGGGTCGGACTCGGCCGAGTTCATGATCGCCGCGAACCCGGGCGAGCCGGAAAGGCCCCTGCGCCAGACCGCCTCCGGCGGGGAGCTGTCCCGCGTCGCCCTCGCTCTCAAGACCGCGCTTTCGGGGGCGGACGGGGTCCCGATCCTCGTCTTCGACGAGGTGGACGCCGGAGTGGGAGGGGCCGTCGCGCGCGCGGTGGGCCGCAAGCTTCTCGCTCTCTCCGCGGGCCGCCAGGTGCTCTGCGTCACGCATCTGCCCCATATCGCCTCCATGGCCGAGGCCCATTTTTCCGTGCGCAAGGTCCGTGACGGCGGAAGGACCGTCGTCACGGTCGAGCGGCTCGCCGGGGAAGCGAGAGTGAAGGTCCTCGCCGTCATGTTGGGAGGCGAGGATCGAAGCGAGGCGGGCCGCCGCCACGCCAAGGAGCTACTGACATGACGACGCCGTCCCAGATCCGCACGCGCTTCGCGCCGTCCCCGACCGGCTACCTCCACATCGGCGGGGCCAGGACGGCGCTTTTTAACTGGCTTTTCGCGCGCCATCACGGCGGGACCTTCGTCCTGCGCATCGAGGATACCGACGAGGTCCGATCAACCCACGATTCCGTCGACGCCATTTTAAATTCCTTGCGCTGGCTAGGAATTCATTGGGACGAGGGCCCGGAAACCCTGGAGAAAGACCGAGGCCCCTACGCCCCCTACTTCCAGATGAAGCGGCTCGACTCCTACCGCGCCTTCGCCCGGAAGCTCCTTGAGGAGGGCCGGGCCTACCCATGCTACTGCACGAAGGAGGAGCTGGAGGAGATGCGCCGGCTCGCCCAGCTGGAAAAGAGGCCTCCCCGCTACGACGGGCGATGCCGCAAGCTCGCCGATGAGAAGCGCCGGGAGTTCGAGGCCGCGGGAAAAAAAGCCGTCCTGCGCTTCCGGATGCCCGACGAGGGGGCGACGACGGTGCCGGACCTCATCCGCGGCAACGTCCAATTCGAGAACGCCCTCCTGCAGGATTTCGTCATCATGAAGGCCTCCAACGTCCCGACCTACAACTTCGCCTGCGTGATCGACGACCACGCGATGGAGATCAGCCACGTCATCCGCGGCGACGAGCATCTCTCGAACACCCCGTCGCAGCTTCAGATCTACAAGGCCTTGGGATTTGAGCCGCCGGCCTTCGCGCATCTTTCGATGATCCTGGGCCCGGATGGCGCCAAGCTCTCCAAGCGCCACGGCGCGACCTCGGTGCTGGAGTACCGCGATCAAGGCTATTACCCGAAGGCGCTGCGCAATTACCTCGCGCTCTTGGGCTGGGCGACCGCGGAATCCCAGGAGCTTTTCGGGGAGGAAGAGCTTTTCCGCAAGTTCTCGATCGAAGGCTGCCAGAAAAGCCCCGCGAGCTTTGACCCGGCGAAGCTTCTTTGGATGGACGGCGAATACCTCAGGAAGCTCCCCACGCCGGAACTCCTGGACGCCGCGAAACCGTTCCTTGAAAAGGCGGAGCTTTGGGGGAAGCCGGGCCTCGAGAAAGTGGCGGCTCTCGAACGGGAGAAATACAAGCTTCTCTCGGACGTCCCGAAACTTCTTGATTTCTTCTACAAGGACGATCTGGATTGGACCGAAAAGGCCAAAAGGCTTGTCGGCGACGGCTCGCGGGGCATGCTCGGGGACCTTGCCGCAGAGCTGTCGAAGCTGGATTCGTTCACGGCGAAGCCCTTGGAGGATACGATACGTGGCTTTTGCGCCGCGCGTTCCCTCAAGACCTCGCAGGTCTTCCATCCGCTCCGCGCCGCGGTCTCCGGGCGCACCGAGGGCCCGAGCCTTTTCGACATGCTGGAAGCCCTGGGCCGCGAGAAGGTCATTGAGCGCCTCCGAAAGGCCGTCCATCCGAATTGAGACAGGCTCATATTCAGAGCAGCAACCTGCTGATGAACCGATGGCCGACGCGAAGCTCCGGGGGCCCTCGACACTACCAATTTCCATCTCCTTTGGCTGTCGCATGAAGAAATCGATTGAAATTCCGAACCCACAACAGTCCTTCGAACGCGACCATCTCCTCCAGGAATCCAAAGTCTTCTGCATGGCGCCATGGGTACAAATGGATATCAACTGGAACGCAGCCAAGCCATGTTGCTGGTCAAATAATGTTAACTGGAACTTGAAGCAGCGCGAGATTAATAAATTCTGGAACGGTCCCGAACTGAGACGGCTTCGAAACGACATGCTGGCAGGAAAGAAGAATCCGATCTGCCGCGGCTGCTACGCCACGGAGGCTAATGCCTGCCGCAGCCTACGTCAACAAATGAATGAGGAGTATGCAGGTTATTTCTGCCGAGTCGAAGCCTCCGTAGACGGCAAGGCAAAACATCCCCCGGCCGTCCTCAATATCGCGTTGAGCAATCTCTGTAATTTCAGGTGCCGAATGTGCGGTCCATGGGCCAGCAGCGCCTGGAACGAGGACGCCCAGAAGATCTTCGGAACTGCATGGGTGAATGCGGCACTCACCCTGGAATGGCGGCGCGTCTTGGAGCCGTTCCTGCCTTATCTCGATCGCCTTCATTTCGCTGGCGGAGAACCTCTGTTGGAGCCACAGCACTATGAGTTGTTACGGTTCCTGATTGATCGCGGCGGGCCCCGCCCATCCATCACCTACAACACTAATTTCTCCGTAATGAGTCGGGGCGGGGATGACGTTATGACTCTGTGGAACGAATTTAAATCCGTCGGAGTCGCGGCCAGTCTCGACGGCATGGGAAAGCGCGGCGAGTACATTCGCAAGGGGCAGCGTTGGGACCAAGTCATCCAGAACCGGGAACGGATGCTGAAGGTTTGCCCGCGAGTCCATTTTATGATCTCTCCAACAATAAGCCTCATGAATGCCTTGCATCTTCCGGATTTTCATCGGGAATGGCTCGTTCGCGGCTATATCGACATCGAAACAGGACTAGGAACCTCTGCCATTCTACTAAGCCGCCCGCAATTTTACTCCGTTCAAGTCCTGCCGCCGGCACTGAAGCGCCAAGTTGAGGGGAAATACCGCGAGCATGCGTATTGGATTTCGAGTTCTTACGGCGCCCGCGCCAAGGCGGTCCTGAGATATTACCAGACCATCATCGACTCCATGATGGCCCGGGACGAAAGCAGCCGTTTGTATGAATTCCGAAGGTGGACAGCGTTGCTGGATATTGTGCGGCGGGAAATGTTCGAGCAGACCTTTCCTGAACTTGCGTCGTTAATGGAGGGTGGCTTGGAAGCGCCACCGCAAACGTCGTGAAGTTCGGTCCCCCAATTCAACTTGGCCTAAAGATAGGGGGAAGGGCATCATGCGTCCCGTTCCGCCGCGGCGAGGGCGGCGCCGAGGAGGGCGGCGCGGTCGTTGAGGATCACCTGGACGGGCATGCGGGACAGGCTTTCGGCGTGCCGCCCCTTGTCAAGGAACGCGCGCAGAAAGACGCCGCCCCGCTTCAAGGCCGGAAGGATCTTCGGCGCGATTCCGCCGCCCAGGAAAACCCCGCCCGTGGCCCAGCCGGCAAGCGCCGCGTTGCCGGCCGCGGCGCCGTAGACCTGGACAAAGACATCGAGCGCCTTGACGCAAAGGGCCGAGCGTCCCGCGATCGCCGAAGCGGCGATAACGGCCGAGGGGTCGCCGTTTTCAAGATCCTCTCCCAGCCAACGCGGTTCCCGCGCGAAGCGCGTCTTTTTTAGGAATACATAGATCGCGTGGAGCCCGGGGCCGGATAGGACGCGCTCGAGGCTCACATGCCCATACTCCTTCATCATATGCTCGAGAAGCCTTATCTGAAAACCGTCCCGAGGCCCGAAATCCGCGTGGCCTCCTTCCGAGGGAACGGGATGATAGCGTCTCCCGTCCCAGAATGAGAACGCTTCTCCGAGCCCCGTTCCGGCGGAAACAAGAGTCCGCGTCCCTCCGGGAGCGAATTGTCCGCGGTTGAGAACCGCATAATCGCGCGGCTTTAAGGCGTCCAGGCCGCGGGCGTTGGCGACCAAGTCGTTCATGAGGCCGACATTGGGGAGCCTCGCGACCTTCGCCAGGGATTTCGCGACGACCGACCAAGGAAGATTCACGCCATGCACCCGGGCGTCACGAACGGGGCCCGGCGCTCCAAAGGCGGCCGCGGACGGCGTTCCTCTCTTTCCATGCATTTTCAGGAATTCCGCGAGCATTTCCCCGGCGCCCGGAAAGTCCGCGCTGAAAAAGGACTCCTCGGCCAGGGGGGAAAGACCCCGGGTCCCCTTCAGGCGAAAGAGGCCCAGGTTCGTCTTCGTCCCGCCGATGTCGCCCGCGAGAACGATGGTCATCCCGACAACTCCGCCGCTTGCCTCACAAATTCTTCAAGGCCGCCGCCCGCGCGCGGGAGGCAAGCCTGGCGGGCCATTACGCGGCCGCCACGGATTTAAGGCGGGCGGAGATCGTCGCCAGCAGCGTATGATACGAGTCGGCGAAGGCCTTGACTCCCTCCTCCTCGAGCTTCTCCGTGACCTTCGCCAAGCTGATCCCGGCCTCCCCGATCTTGGCCAGATGGTCGCGGGCCGATCCGAGGCCTTCCTCGACCGTCATGGCGAGCCGGCCATGGTCTCGAAACGCGTCCCAGGTGGCGGGAGGGATTGTATTGACGGTGCCAGAGCCGATCAAGGCTTCGACGTAGTAGACGTCCCCATAAGCCGGGTTTTTCGTCCCGGTGCTGGCCCAGAGGGGCCTCTGGGCGCGGGCGCCCTTCGCTTCCAGCGCCTTGAACCGGTCCGCCTGGAAGGTTTCTTTAAATCGCTCATACGCCATTTTCGCGTTCGCGATAGCCGTTTTGCCGAGCAAGCCCTTGAATTCGGCGCCGTCCCCCGTTGGCTTGCGGCTCATCAAGGCGTTGATCTCCTTATCGACCGCCGTATCGATGCGGCTGACAAAGAAGCTCGCGACGGAGCTGACCCGGGAGATGTCCAAGCCTTCGCGGCTGCGTTTTTCAAGGCCGGCCAGATAGGCCTCCATGACTTCCCCGTATCGGTCGTTGGAGAAAATGAGCGTCACGTTGACGCTGACGCCGTCCGCGATAAGCCGCTCGATCGCCGGGATGCCTTCCCGCGTCGCCGGAATTTTAACCATAAGATTCGGACGGCCGATCGTCCGAGAAAGCCGCCGAGCCTCGGCGACGCTTGCCTCCGTATCGCGCGCGAGTTCCGGGGAGACCTCGATCGAGACGAAGCCGTCCTCGCCTTTCGTCTCCTCATGGACCGGCTTCAAAAAATCGCACGCCTGGCGGATGTCGTCCGTCGCGAGCTTCTCGAAAACCTTCGCGGGCGCGGTCTCGCCTCGGCGCGCGCAGTCGAGGAGGGACTGCTCGTAGCCCTCCCCGCTCGAAATGGCCTTCTCGAAAATAGTGGGGTTCGATGTGATGCCCCGCAACCCGTCCTCCTCGATCATCCGGCGCAAAGCCCCCGATTGGAGCAGCGCGCGGCTCACGTTGTCGTACCACGGGCTTTGTCCAAAGCGCGCCAACTCCTTAAGAGGATTCTTTTTTGAATTCATGGATCCCATATTAAAATTCTACAACCTTTCCGGCTCTGTCGCCATTTTAAACCCATGCTATAATAGCGTGAGAAGCATCTAAAATGAAACAGAGGAGTGAGACCATGAAGAAACTATTGTTCCTCGCCGCGTCGCTCGCCTTGACGCCCGCCACCTTCGCCGCCAATCCCGCGGCCGCCGTCCAGACGATGAAGGGGGAAATTCTCGACATGGCCTGCTACATGGGCCACGGCGCCAAGGGTCCCAAGCACGCGGGCTGCGCCAAGGGCTGCGTCGCCGCCGGAGCTCCGATGGGCCTGCTCTCCGACAGCGGAACGGTCTACCTTCTCGTCGAGAATCACGCCGGCAAGAAGGCGAAGAAAGCCTACGATGCCGCCAAGAATCTCGCCGGGGCGAAGGCCTCCGTCACGGGCAGCGTCGTGGCCCGGGGCGGCATCCAGGCGATCGTCGTCGACAGCGTTTCGAAGCTCTGACCCGAAGGGGCCGGAGGTCAGGTCTCAACATTTAGCACCCATGCGCCGACGCGGTGGAATGTTGAATGCTCAGCCCTGAACCCCCATGAAATGGTACCTGCTGCATCCGATGGTGGTGCATTTTCCGATCGCTCTTTTAACGACGGGTTTCCTCGCCGAAGCCGCGCGAGTGTTGTTTAAAAAGCGGGACAACATAACGGAGGCCGCACCGCATCTTCCATGGCTCCAGGACGCGGCGTCCTGGCTTTTGTGGCTGGGGACTGTCTCAGCCCTCGCCGCGATAGGGCTTGGGCTTCTTGCCGCGAAGACCGCGCCGCATGTGCCGGAGGCTTGGGAGACCCTGATCGCGCACCGCAACGCCGCCTACGCCGCAGGCTTTCTCTTTTCCCTCCTCTCCGCGTGGCGGTTCTTCCCTCGTCCGAAACCGGGGCTATTCCTGGCGGGCTGGCTTGTCTGCTTAGGAGCCATTTTTTACGCCGCCTACCACGGAGGCGAACTCGTCTATCGCTACGGAATGGGCACCGCGCCCAGCGCGGAATAAAAAAATCGGACGCCCGCGGAGACGCGGCTTCCTGCTTGCGCTTTAGAAGTCGCTTTGCGACTGCTTGGCGGCGTTCTTGTCGAGGGACAAGACATAGGACGCGACGGCCCCGATCTCGCTCTTGTCGAGCACCTGGCCCCAGGGGGGCATCCGCAGGAGAGGCGCGGGCTTCGACGGATCGGCGGGAGTCGAAACGACTCCGAATTCGATCTTCCTGAGAAGCTCGTTGCGCGTGTATCCCTCCGCCACCATCGTCAGCGAGGGTATGAGGCCGCCGACGACGTTGTTGTTGGGATAGCCGCCCTGGCCGCCCTTGCCATGGCAGGTATCGCAGCCCGCCATGTCGAAGATCTCGTGGCCGCGCGCGAGGGGGTCCTTCATGAACGCGGGCGCGTTCCAAGGCCGGTTCTTGCCCCAGGCCTGTCCCTTCTGCTCCGACAGATACGCGACCATCGCATGCCTGACGTTGTCGGGGAGATGAAAGTTCGGCATGACGGTCTTGTCGCGCCAAGCGTGCGGATTCTTCAGCCAGCGATCAAGCCATGGAGAACTCTTCCTGAATCCCACCATCGTCAGGTCGGGGGCGTAGGTCCCGCCTTCGCCGCCGATCGCATGGCATTTGACGCAGCCGTAGCCCTTGAAATAGACCTCTCCCATGTTGGCAAGTTCGGCGGGACCGCCCGCGATCGAGCCCGGAGCCTGCTGCGAGCAGGCCGAAAACCCAAAAACCGCCATCGCCAACAAGGATAATTGTCGCATGTTCATGCCTTCACCCCGTACCAGAATAGCCCGTAAACGGCGGGAAGATACGCCAGGGACGCGAGAAAAAGCCTCCGGGCATCCGCCAAGCTCATCGTGACGCTCGTCCGGAGCCCCAAAGGCAAATAAAGAAGGCCCAGCGCCATGGCGGCCAGGGCGTAGCCGATGCCGGCCGCGCCCCCGAAAAAAGGGATGAGAGTCAACGGAAGGAGGCCGAAGGAGTGGATCGCGATCTGAATCGCGGTCAGGCGTCCCGACGGGTCGACGGCCGGCATCATTCGAAAGCCGGCCCGGGCGTAATCCTCGCGATGAATCCAAAAAACGGCGAGAAAATGAGGAATTTGCCAGAGAAACTGCACGCCAAAGAGGAGCCATGCGGGCCAGGCGAGGCTTCCCCGGGCCGCGGCCCATCCAATCAACGGCGGAGCGGCGCCCGCCGCGCAACCAAGCCAAGTCGCCTGGGGCGTCATCTTTTTTAGGGGAGTGTAGCCCGCGGCATAAAGAGCGATCGAAGCAGCCGATATCCAAAAGGCGCAACGATTGACCTGGAAGGCCATGACGGCCAATCCCAAGACGGCCAGGACAGCCCCGAATCGGATCGCCGATCTCGCGGCGACGCGCCCCGAGGGGACGGGCCTGGCGGCGGTGCGGCGCATGCGGGCGTCCTCGGCGCCCTCCAAACCCTGATTCAGCGCGCCGCAGGCCCCCGCGACGAGGGCCAGGCCGGCGACCGCCCAAAAAAGAAGGCGGATCGAGCCGCCGGCGATGGCGAATCCCAGGATTCCCGTCGCGACCGAGAAAAAAGCGATCCGCGGCTTCGATAGCTCCCAGTAAGCTTTCATGCCGCTCCGGCCTTCTCGGGCAGACAGCAGGACCTCAACGCCAGGACCAGGCAGGCACCCAGCAAAAGAGCGCCCACGAGAACGTGCGCCGTGCGCAAGGCCACGCCGCCAGTCCAGCCCAGAGACGGCGCGTCCGAGTAAAGCCACCAGTAGCTTGCGACGCCGAGAAAAATCTGAAGCGGAAGAAGCGTCGCGACCGCGATTCCGGGCGCTCTCAGCGAGACGGCGCCCGTTCCCAGCGCCGCCGAAGCGGCCATGGCGGCCGCGAGGACGACGGCCGCCGCCCAAAACGCGTGCACGCCCACCCACAGCCCCGTGTGGCGAGCGACGGCCCCAAGGATGATCTGGGAATAAACCATCACCACGGCCAACGCGCTCCGGAGCGCCACCGGCGCCGCGAGCTTCGGAGAAAAAGAGGAATAGGCTCCGGAGCTCATCTCGCTCAAGGCCACCAAGAGACAAAAAACGATCTGCGCCAAACCCGCGTGGAGGATGGAAACGGCCGGCGGCAGCCTCAAAATCACCGTGAGGCCGCCGAGCAGCGCCTGGAGCGCGATCGCCCCGACGCAGAAGGCGGCCGTCACCCGGAGAGGCCTGCGCTCCCGTCCGATCCATGCCCGCAGTCCCAGGCCGATGGTCAGAAGCGCCACCGCCCCGGCGATCATGCGATGGCCATGCTCAAAAAAGACTCCGCCCGTCATTCGCGGGAAAAACCCGCCGAAGGAAAGGGGCCAATCCGGGACCGACAGCCCGGAACCCGTCGAGGTCACGAGCCCTCCGGCCCCAAGGAGAATAAAGGCGCAGACGGCGACAAAGACGGCGAAAGAGTGGAACCGGGCCTCGCTGGCGGCGGCAGCCTCCACGGTCACGACCCCCTCAGGGAGCGTTCGCGTTCCGCTTGGACGACAAGCCTCACGACAAAGGCCATCATGGCGAAGACGGATCCCGCCAGGGTGAAGATGCCGACGGTGATCCCCAGGATGAGCCCTCGATTGTCGTGCGTGAGACCGAAGCAGACCGCGCAGGCCCGGGCGTTGGATCCGGCGAGCAAGGAGAGGAACCGCGCCAGGATCATCTCAGACCTTTATAGCGGCGCTTAAACCAGGAGAGATAGCCGAGACCGAGAAAAAGAAGCGCCCCCGCGGCGGCCAACAGCCCCATGTCGAGCCGCCCGGCCATCGCCTGCCGGCCCGCCCAGGCCAAAGTGAAGACCATGAGCGACAGCGCCAGATAGATGAAAAAGAGATGAAAGGACCTGAGGCTGATCATGCCGGCCTCGTCCGCGCTCACCGCGCCTCGGCTTCGGCCGTAACGTTCGTATGCGTCGTCCTTCCCGAGAGAAGGTCCTGATCGGAGATGGGAAGAATGAAGAGGAAGAGGACGAAGAAGACCGTCATCGCCAGAATGCCGTAAATAAAGGCCCGCTCTCCCTTCAAATGCATGAAGAACGTGGCGACCAAGGAGGCCTTCACCGTCGCGATCATCATGGCGACGGCCACGGCCGCCAGAATGGGCAGATGCCAATACGAGACAAGAACCGTCGTCACCGTGAGGACGGCCAAGGCGACGAAGACGGCGACGTAGACGTTGACTTCCGGGCGATGCGGGTGATGGACCCGGGGATCGATCGAGGCGGCGGCGGCGCGGTCGCTCATAGAAGATAGAAGGTCGGAAAGAGGAATATCCAGACGATGTCGACAAAGTGCCAGAACAGCCCCGAGCCCTCGACGCGGCCCATGAAGAGCGGATGGTCCCACTCTTTCTTTGAAAGCACGAACAAGGCGCCGTTGACGATCATTCCGCAGATGACGTGCAGGCCGTGCAATCCCGTCATCGTAAAGTAGAGCGCGTAATAGATGCTCGTCGAGGGGAAATGATGGACGCGGAATTTCGCCGCCCACTCAAACGACTTAATGCCAAGAAAGACGAAGCCCAGGGCGATCGTGACGCCCAGATAGATCCGAAAGCCCTTGTAGTCGCGGTCCCAGCACTTGGCATAGGCCATCACCATCGTGACGCTCGAGACGATGAGGACCAAGGTGTTCGTGAAGCCCAGGGGGACGTTGAGAACCTCCCACCCGCGAGGCCACTCGGAAGCGCCCAGTCGCAGCACGATGTAGGTGGTAAAAAGCGTCGCGAAAAGCATCACCTCGGAGGCGAGAAAGAGCCAGACGCCGAGCTTCGCGTTCGTCAGGCCCGTCCGAAATTCGGAGGGGGGAGCGGCCGCGGCGGCGGTCGTCATGCGCCCTCCCATTCGACGTTCTGCGGCAGCCAATCCTGGCGGTAGCCGGGAACCGAGTAGCCGTAGGGGTCATGATAGACGCGCGGAGGCTTCTCGAAATTGCCGTGCGGCGGCGGCGAAGGACAGGCCCACTCGAGCGTCGTCGCCTTCCAAGGATTCTCTTCCGTTTTTTCGCCCCAAAAGATGCCGTGGATCACGTTGATGACGAAGGGCAGTTGAAAGAGCATTAAAAGCCCCGCGGAGATGGTCGAGACGATATGCCAGGGCTGGCCCGGCAGATTGTGGAGCTGCGCGGTCGGGTCGTAGAGGCGGCGCGACTGGCCTTGAAGGCCGATGATGAACATGGGGAAAAAGACTCCGTTCATGGCGAGGACGCTGCCCCAGAAATGGACCTTGCCCCAGAAATCGTTCATCTTGCGCCCGAACCATTTGGGGAACCAGTGGTAGACGCCGCCCATGAGGGCGATGATGGACCCGGTCACCACGACGTAGTGGAAATGCCCGATGATGTAATAGGTGTCGTGAAGGTAGATGTCGGTGACGGTCAGTCCCAGCGGCAGCCCGGTCAGGCCTCCGATGCCGAAAAGCGGCATGAAGGCGAGGGCAAAAAGCATCGGAACGGTGAACCGGATGGACCCTCCTTGCAGGCTGTAGATCATCGAGGTCAAAATCGCGACCGATGGGACCGAGATGATCATGGTCGTGACAAGGAAGAAGTTGCCCAGCATGGGAGACATGCCGCTCACGAACATATGATGGGCCCATACGACGAAGGAGAGGACGCCGATCGCGAGCATGGAGAAGACGATGATCTTGTAGCCGTGGAGCGGCTTGCGAGTGTTCGCGGCGATGATCTCGCAGACGATGCCCATCGCCGGGAGGAGAAGAACATAGACCTCGGGATGCCCGAGAAACCAAAAGAGATGCTCCCAGAGAAGAGGGCTTCCGCCTCCCGAGGCCGCCACCTTCGTCCCCAGCACGACGAGTCCCGCCGGTATGAAAAAGCTCGTATGAAGCACGCGATCCATGAGCTGGAGAACCGCCGCGGCCTCAAGCGGAGGGAAGGCGAGCAGAAGCAGGACCGAGGTCACGAGCTGCGCCCAGACGAAAACGGGAAGCCTGAAGAGGGAAAGGCCCGGCGCGCGCATATTGATGCCGGTCGTCAGGAAGTTGATCGCGCCCAACAGGGAGGAGGTGATGATGAGGACCATCGAGACAAGCCACGTCGTCTGCCCCGGGTTGAACTCCGCCAGGGGCGCATAGGAGGTCCAGCCGCTCTGGGCGGCGCCTCCCGGGAGAATAAAGGAGGAAAGCATCAGGATGCCGCCGACGAAATAGAGCCAATAGGAGGCCATGTTGATGCGCGGAAAGGCCATGTCATCCGCGCCGATCTGGAGGGGGAGAATGTAGTTTCCGAACGCGGCGAATCCCAGCGGCACGATGCCCAGGAAGATCATCAAGGTGCCGTGCATCGCTCCGAGGGAATTATAGAGCTCCCCCGTCATGATGCCGCCGGGAGCCAGAAGAGGCGAGATAAGCCGACCGACCAATGGGATCGGGACTCCGGGGTAGGCAAGCTCCCAGCGCATCAGGAGAACCATCGAGAAGCCGACCAGGAGGAAGACCCAGGAGGTGAAAAAATACTGAAGCCCGATCACCTTATGGTCCGTCGCGAACACGTATCGCCTCCAGAAGCTTTGCGGGGCGTGTCCGTGCTGGGCGTCTGACATGAGTGATCTCCTTTTTAAAAGTTGGCGCCGGGGGCGGCGGCCTGCTGGGGCTTCGCCGGCGCGCGGCTCTTGAGCCAGGCCTGGAATTGATCGGGCGACTGCACGACGACGCTGCCGGTCATGAGGCTATGCGCGAAACCG
>JAJZAK010000053.1 GCA_021799485.1 bacterium
TGATGGCGAAGGGCTTGGTCCCCTACGTTGCCGCGGGGCCGACGCTGACGGCGCTCAAGGCTCTGGCCGCGCGGCCGATGACGGCGGCGGAGCGGGAACAGATGAAGAGGGATAAGTCGCTGGCGAGCCGGAGCCTTCAATGGGTGAAAATTCCGGGCGGCAGCTTCATGATGGGGACGAGCGACTTCAGCAATACCCAGCCCGCGCACCAGGTGACGGTCCATTCTTTTGAGATGTCGAAGACCCTGGTGACGAACAAGCAGTATCAAGCCTGCGTCAAGGCGGGGGCGTGTACGGCCAATGATGACAAGGGCCAAGCCTTCGACGGGGACGATCAGCCGGTGGTGGGGGTGGACTGGAACCAGGCCCGCGCCTTCGCGAAATGGGTGGGAGGACGCCTTCCGAGCGAGGCGGAGTGGGAGTACGCGGCCCGGAGCGCGGGGAAGGACTACAAGTATCCTTGGGGGAACTCGGATGCCAATTGCGACAACGCCGTGATCGACGGCTGCGGCTGGAACGCGACGGCGCCGGTGTGCTCGAAGCCCGCGGGGAACACGGAGCAGGGGCTCTGCGACATGGCGGGAAACGTCTGGGAGTGGGTGGAGGACTGGTATCACGATTCCTACAACGGCGCTCCCGCGGACGGCAGCGCCTGGGTTGATCCGGCGGGCTCGAACCGAGTGAATCGGGGCGGGTCGTGGTACAACGTCGCCTCCAACGCCCGGTCATCGAATCGCTTCTACGACGACCCAGGCAATGAGGGGAGCAACCGCGGCTTCCGGCTCGCGCGTTGATGGGTTTTCGCGGGGGAGGGCGGGCGCTTTTAAAAAATTGACAAAACCATTGGACTTGTTTACAATCCTCGCTTGCCGTCGGCGCTGGAAGGCGTCGGTGGCGCCTCAAAGGCGCAGGGGCCGGAATCCATAACGAAATTAAGAAATATTTAAGGGACACTGGAAAGAAGATGTTCCGGAAGGCGAAATTCCTTGCTGTATTTTGGGGAGCCGTTATTCTCCTTGCCGGGCTCCTGCGCCGCGCGGATGCTCAGATAAAGCTTAGCCATGGGCTCGGGCCGTGGCCGGCCGAGGCGCAATGGTTCGGGGTCGACAGCTCTCTGCCGGCCGACCGGGCCTGGGCGGCCCTCAAGAAAACCGCCGTCAAGGAACTCGGCTTCGACATCTTGATCCAGGACAAGGACTACTTCCAGACCGATTGGCTTCGGGACGGCGCCCGACCCATCAGATTCAGGCTCTATGTCCTGAGAGACGAAGAGAAGCCGTTTTCAGCCCTGGTGTCCGTTGACGCCGACGTGTCCGTAGGCGAATCCGGGAAAAAAAATTCGGGGATGATCGCGCGGGCCATCAAGGACTATGCGCGGCTTGTCGCTGGCGCCTATACGATCGGCATGTCGGAAGTGATACTGCATAATCGACAAAAGAAGGCCAATGCCTTGATGCAGGGATTCGCCAGGGAGTATCGAAACCGGGTCTACCTTGTGATGACGGAGGCGCTCGCCGCCGGAGGAGAGGTGTTTCCTCCCTCCCCGCTTTCCGACGCCCCCTCCATTCCGTCGTCGCCGAGCAGCCAGGCCGGCTCGCGGCGGCCTGGCCAGCCGACGGCGCTCGCGGCCATCCAGCCGCTCCTGAAATCGGGCGACTACGATGCCGCCCGCTCCAGACTCGAAGCCGTGCTCAAGGATTCGGCGGCGGCAGATCCGCGGCGCATCGGCGTCTATCGGATGTTGGGAACCATCGCTTATCGGAAGCGCGACCGGGATGCGGCGCAAGTTTTTTTCCTCAAGGGCATCCGGCTGGCGGAAAAACTGAAGGTCAGCGGCCCCGACGCGGCGGCCTGCTTTCTTGGCATGGCCGATTGTCTGAAGGCGAAGGGGGACAAGGAGAATGCCGTCAAGAATCTTCACAAGGCCTTGCTGGCGGGGCCGGATATGTCCTTAACCAGAAAAATACGGCGGCGGCTCCGGAGCTTGGCTGAGTAATCCAGGGAATGGAGCCGCTGCCGCCTCTGGGGCGCGCAGATCAAAGAGAAACCAAACAAGGAGAACTACCAACAGTATGACGACACGAACCAAATTGCTGGGAGTCCTGCTGGCGGCGGCGAGCGCTCTCGCCTCCGGCTGCACGACGTTGTCGAAGTCCTATAGCTTCAACACGCCGAACCCGGAGATTCTGCCGCTTCATAGGAATGAGTACAAGATATTGGGTGACACCGAGGGCAAGGCCTGTGGCGACTACGTCCTGTATGCGCGCTGGCCGTGGTTTGGCGGCATCCCGACCAAGACCGTCGGTTACGGAGGAAGCAGCTTCATGTGCAGCATTCCGATCATCGGCGATATGTTTTGCGGCGATGAAGCCATCGCGAACGAGGCTTTCTATAACGCGCTTGAGAACATGCCGGGAGCCGATTCGATCATGTCGCCGCGGGTCGTGGTGTCGAAGACATACTCCTGGATCAGCTTTTTTTACAAGCAACAATGCGCCACGGTGAGAGGCAAGGCCTTTGAGTATAAGACGGACACGAAAAGCTGAGAATCCGCCCTGCTCCTGCGCCCCCGACGCCGCGGCCAGCCGCGGCGTCGGGGACAGTTGATACGGCGGCGGCGATGAAACGCCGTGGACCGCCGTGGCGCGCGGCGTTTTTCCTCCTGCTGGGGGCCGCCGCGGCCTGCTCGAGCGTCCGGTTGGCGATCAATAAAAATGCCGACCTTGCCGCCGTCCGGCGCATCGCGGTCGTTCCTTTCGCGGACAGCGCCGCCCAAAGCCGCGTCACGGGCGAATGGCAGACCTTGCTTCTCTCCCTGGGTTACCAGGTGGTCGAGCGCGGCTCGGTCGATCTTCTTCTGCGCGAGAACGGCCTTTCCATTTCCGGAGCCGTGGACCCCTCCGAAGCCTCCAAGATCAGCCGGATTCTGGGGGTCGACGGCCTCGTCATCGGCCAGCCTGGTCTGCCTCCGCGCATCTCCTATGATCGCGCGGGCGACTACCAGCTGAGCGAGCCGCCCCCCGTCTCGGTCAAGCTCGTGGACATCAAGACAGCCAGGATTCTGTGGCAGGTTTTCTTCCCTCAGGCCCAAGACAGCGCCGGAAACGACGCCACCCCCCTGATGTTCGGACATGAAAATGCCGTCACGGCGTCCCTGCGCCGCAAGCTTCGGTCCATGCTTTTGGGCGCCAACTGGTCTTTTTTCCCGGCGCCGTCCAACATGTATTACCATGCTCCGTCGGCGCTGCTGCCAGGGGAATCGGGCCTGACGATCGCTTTCAGTCCTTCCTTGGACCAATCAACCAGGATTCGCGTCGGGGTCTATCCGTTCAAGACATCGGATCTTTCCCAAGCCGACGTTTGGGCGGATCAAATGTCCGACGCCCTCCTCTCCGCGGGCTATGACGTCATTGATCGGGCGCAGTTGGGGCAAATCCTGAAGGAGCAAAAATTCTCGCTGACTGGGGCCGTGCGTCCCGAGGACATGGCGAAGTTGGGCAAGATCGCCGGCATCCAGGCTCTGGCCTTCGGGACGGTCGAAATCATGCAGCTTCCCGACAAGGCCGCGCCGCCCCTGTGCGCCTACGCCGCCAGGCTTGCCAACGTGGGCACGGGTGAACTCTACTGGTCTCTTTACGGCCGGGGATGCCGGTTGAGCCGTCTCGCCGGCGCCTTGTCGGAATCCTTGGCCAAAATCGGCGGCGCAACTCACGGTCAGGAGGCGCAATGATCCATGCCAAGGCGGCGGGCGTCCTTGCGGTTTTGCTGGCCGGGCCTCTGCGCGCCGATCCCGTGACGGGCGCGGCGGCGGCCGCTTCCGGAGCGGCGGCCCAGACCTCCGCGCAAACGGCGGCTCAAGCCTCCGCCCAGACGGCCGATCAGACAGCGGCCAAGAGTTCAGCTCAGACGGCCGCTAAAACGGCGGCGAGCGCTTCCGCCAAGTCCGCGGCGAAGGCCGGCGCGAAGGTCGCGGCCAAGACGGCGGCCGGGGTCGCCTCCCACGGGGCGGGGGCGGCGGTTCATGCCGCGGCGGCGGAGACCGGCGCGAAGGCCGCCGTCGCGGGCCACGCGGTTTCCGGGGCGTTAAAGGGCGCGGGGAGCGTGGTCTCGAAGCTCCTGTCGCCGACGTTTGATCATTCCGTCGCGCGCTCCGCGGAGGCCGCCGCGAAATCCGAAGCCGCCGCCCTCAAGAAGAAGGCCCTTGAAGAGGCCCGCGCGGAGATCGCCAAGGAAAAGTCGCGGCTCGCGGCGGATGCGGCGAAGAAAGCCCGCCTCATGTCCGAGGCCAAGCAACTCGGGACGAGCCAGGGCCGCAAAGCCGAGGCACAAAAGATCGAGACATCCGCCGAGGATCAGGCGAAAGCCCAACTGAAACAACAGGAAAACCGGCTCAAGCAAAAAGCGCAGGCCCAAGTTCAACAAAAGCTCGATCAGGTCAAGCAGAAGATCGAGGATAAGATCAGCCGCGCCGTCCAGAAAAGCACCGCCGCGGCGCAGGGAGTCGCCGCCGCTGCGGCCAGAGCCCCCGTGGCGGTCAGCAGCGCCGCCGCCTCCGTCGCGGCGCAGATGAAAAATGAAGTTCCCGTCGTTCAGAGACCGGTTCCACCGCCTCCCGCCGCCGCGCCCCAGCCTCCCGCGGCTTCTTTCGACCAGATCATGTCGGGCGGCGGCGCCGAGGTGTCGCCATAAGCGCGCGGGCGATGCTGCTGAAGCGCCGTTCATAACCCCGTTCAAATTCAAAAAGGAGAAGAAGGTTCCATGAGATATTTGAAAGCTCTCGTTGTCGCTGCATCGGCATCCGTCTTGGCGGCGGCCTGCGCCTCGTCGGGCTCGAAGGGCCAGGCCTCGTCGAAGCCGCCGGCCGTCTCCCGGCCGGTCCAAGCTCCGCCGCCTCCCGCGGCTTCGCCTTCCACGATATCAAGCTATGCCGACTTAAATGCCCTCTTTGGCAAGGGCGCGGCGCCGTCGGCCGACGGCTTGGGAGGCGTCTTCGAGCTCAAGATGTACGGCCGGGACGGGGTCCGGGAGAAAAGCCTCTATGTCGTGGGCGCCAATTTCCAGCCGCCCGTCCTGAGCTGCCCTCCGGCCTCGGCGGGCCACGCCGAATGCCATGCCATGGGCCCCATGCAGGAGCCGGAATTCAAGGTGGTTCCTCTGGGGTTCATATCCTCCGGCCAAGCGCCCGACTCCGACACGGTTTTCAGCGCGGCGGAGAGCAAGGCTCCCTCCGTCTCGGGGGCGGTTCCGACCTCGCAGGGCCTGGAGTTCGACGTGACGCAATGCGCGCCGGGAGCCGAACTTCCTCTCTGCCGGGACGAATGGCGGTCGGCGGGGGGGATGACGATCCTGCATATCTCCTGCTGGCACGACGCGGCGGGGACGGTCTCCGCGGCGGTCGATCTGATGGGCTACGTCACGTCCAAGGTCTACGCGGTTTCAAGCAAGCCGCTTCCCGAGGCCGCCGCTCCAGCCTGTGCCGCTCAAACGCCGCCGCCGGCCTCGGCAAGCGTCGCGGGGACATGGCGCGGGCTTTACACCCAAAAAGTCGGGGGAGACTCCTGCGGCCCGGCCCGCACGACGGTCTGCGACCCGTGGGGGATGCAGCTGGATCAGTCGGGCTCCGCGGTTTCGGTTATCGAGGGCTGCTGCGGGAGCTCCTGCGGGAAGGCGGGCTGGACGGGGAGTCTCAAGGGGAAGAACGTTCTCATCAACGCCTCCAATGCTTCCTGCGGCGGGGCGAACCCCGTCATGAAGGTCCGCTGCTCGCTGCAAGGGACGGAGACCATGAGCTGCAAGACGAGCGGCTCCACCTGCGGCCGCTGCGGCAACGACGCGGTTACCGTCTCGGGCAACGCCATCCTGACGCGCTCGACGGAGACTCTTGCGTCCATCACGGAGCCGGCGCCGTCCTGCGTGACGGCGAGCTCGGCCCAGGTCGCGGGGAGCTGGCCGGGGAGCTTTACGATCTCGATGGGTCAGGGCGCAAGCACGGCCTACTCGTTGTCCTTCACGCTTGTCCAGAATGGGGCTGCGGTCCAGATGACCGGAGGGACCTGCTCCACCGGAAGCCAGAGCTATAACTGCCCCCTCACGGGGACCTGGTCCGGGTGCTTGAACGGCGACTCGATGAGCCTGAGCCAGACCTACACCGGAGGGGCCACGGCGACCATGAACTGCCATGCCGCCTCCGGAGGAGCCGCCTGCGCGGTCTCGGGCGATGTCCCCGTGCCCGGCGGCGTGAGCCCTTATGCCGGAAACGGGACCATTTCTATCGGCGGATCGCGGCAGGGATGCGTGAGCTCCATACCGAGCCCGGACGGGACCTGGACGCTGCAGATCGTGGCCGCGACGACGAGCTTCACGAACGGCTACGGCTGCTCCTCGCCGGGGCAGACCTTGACCGTCGCGGTGTCGAACGGCCAATTCTCGGCGCCGACGAACGCCGTCACCTGCGGGACCGCGTCCTCCTCCATGGTCAACGGGACGATCACAAGCTCCGGGACGCTTTCCGTCTATTTCGACAATGGCGGCACCTGCCAGCATATGGGCTGCTGCTCCTCCGCGACCTCATGCTCGACCGGCTACGACCCAAACGAATGCCCGCAGATCGTGATGACGAAGCAGCCATAGGCATGAGGAGTTTCTGTTGATGGTTCGCGCCGCGCGGGCCGTGGCCCTGGTCCTTTTCACGGCCCTGGCGCCCATCCCCGCGCGCGCCACCGGCGGGAACACCAAATTGGGCCAATCAGCGACCGACGCGCTCGGGGATGCGCGGCCTCGTTGAAGCGCGAACTCACCGCCCATTGGGGCTTGAGCGGCGTTTTCGCCTACGACCGCCAGCTCTCGCCGGTCGATCTTGGGAGCTATGCAAGCGGCTGGGCGCCCGACGGCGTCTCTGGCGTCGGTTCGCCGGGAGGGCAATTTAAGAACGACAACGGCGGCGTCGCGGCCTTCCTAGTGACCTACGACCCCTTCACTAACCCGGGCGGCTTCCGCATGCCCGTCTCTCTGGGCCCCTTCTACGGCTGGCAGGGCCTTGACTTCGTCAACAACATCTCCGCCACCGACACCGAAAGCGTCAACTACCGCCGCAGCTTTGCCGGGGTCATGGGGAACATCTCATTGGATTTCCTCCTTTTTCACGATCTTCGCGTCATCCCCGGGCTTTTAATCTTCCAGGGCTTCGCGAGCAGGGAGGCCCCCTACACCTACGTCGTCGATAACAATGGGACGATCACCAATTACCCCCTCAAACTCACCGCGGCCCCGAGCGGCGGCGATCCCTATGTCCAGTTCCTCTGGCGGCCATGGAACGTGGCGGCGACGGCTTCACTATTGAGCGGGTCGGAGGTCTATGCGTTGACGTGGAGCCATAAGTGGAGCGGCGCCGGCGCGGCGACGATGCTCGCCCAGGCGCAGGAAAAAGCCAAGAAGGAGGCCCACAATCCGACCCTGACGAGCCGGGCCTTCGAAGCGGGGAGTGCGGGGGCCGGCTTCGATCCCTATCTGGAGCTCGACCCCGTCACGGTGGGGCTGGGGGGCTCTTCCGGGAACTCTTACTCGGGGTGTTGAGGTTTATAATCAGTGGGACACTTTGGTCGTTTGAGAAGTTTGCGGTTTGAAGCCGTGTCTGAGCCTGTAAAATAGACACGGAGGAATCATGGAACCAACAGCAGGA
The DNA here is from genome assembly GCA_021799485.1 of bacterium. Lineage (GTDB taxonomy): Bacteria > Elusimicrobiota > Elusimicrobia > UBA1565 > UBA9628 > JAJZAK01. The sequence goes on from JAJZAK010000053.1 coordinate 7,679, forward strand.
ACGGTGGCAGAGCC
>JAJZAK010000054.1 GCA_021799485.1 bacterium
CTGCGCCGGGGCGACTACGACCGGGCGATTGAGGCGGGCCGCCGCCTCGCCAAGTCCCATCCGAGTTCGCTTGTCTACCGGAGGCTCGGCATCGCCTACGCCGGGCGCATGGACTACGACGAGGCCCTCAAGGCCCTGCGCCTCGCCTACTCCTTGGAGGCGGATCCGGAAATCCGCAGCAAGCTGCGCTTCTACATCGAGGCCCTGGTCCCCGTCATCGAAAAGAGCCATCGAAGCGGTTCGGCGGCCAAGACGGCGCCTGAGCTGCTCTCGCCGGAGGAGGTCGAACAGCTCTACCAGAACGGGGTCGATCTCTACAGCCAAGGCAAGCTCCGCGACGCCGAAAAGGTCTTCAAGGCGGTGATCGAGGCCGATCCGCGGAACATGCCGGCGCGGCGGGCCTTGAAGCGCATCCGGACCGAGCTCTTGGAGCAGGGTCCATGAGCATCCGGGCGAGGCTCACCCTCTGGCTCTGCGGCATCCTCCTGGGCGTCATCTCGCTCATGGGAGGCGGCATCCTCCTGACCCAGTGGACGCTGGCCCAGCGCGACGCCGCCGACCGCGTCGAGATCATCGGAAATTCGATCAAGCGAGCGGCTTACGACGCGCTCCTCCAGTCGGATGACCTGCTCCTTGTCGGCAATCTCAAGTTCCTGGAGCGCCAGTACCCGGCCCTGGCATGGGCCGGCATCCATTGGAAGCGTCCCGGCGCCGACGAATCGATCGCCGTGGGCGAACGGACCGAGGGAAGCGCCCTCTCGGAAACCGTCTCGGTTCGCGACCCGCTGTCCCCCTCGAAAAGCATCTCCATCGACTTCCAGATCAGCCTCGCGGAGCTCGAGGCCAAGTCGAACCAATCGTTTCAACGGATCGCGAAAATGACCCTGTTCGCGGGAGCCTCAGCCTTCATTTTTTTCGTGGCTTTCGCCTATGAATTCGCGAAAACGCTCACTTCGCCGCTCGGCCCTCTCGCGGACTTGTCCGAGGAGATCGGCCGAGGCCATTTCGGACGGAAGCTCTCCTGGCGCTCGCGCGACGAGATCGGGCGCTTCGTCGAGGCCTTTAACGCGATGTCGGAAAGGCTCGCCACGCTCGACGAGTCCAAGAAAAACTTCGTTTCCTCGGTGACGCACGAGCTGAGGTCCCCCTTGGGCGCGATCGAGAGCTTTATCACCCTTATCGAAGAAAACCTCGACGTCCCGTCCTCCGCCGCGAGCGCCTCCCGCCGCGTCTACCTCGAGCGGGTGCGCGACAACATCCAGCGCCTGCGCCTCTTCGTCGACGACCTTCTGACATCGGCCGCCATCGAGCGGGGCTCCATCGCCTGCCTGCTCTCGCCCATGTCCCTGTCGCGGACCGCCAAGGAGATTCAGGAGCTCTTCGCGGCCAGGGCCGCCGAGCTCAAAGTCTATCTGCGCGACGAAGTGCCCTCCGATCTCCCTTCCGTCCTCGGGGACGCCGACAAGTTGCGCCATGTCGTCTCCAACCTGGTCCACAACGCCCTGAAATATACGCCCGCCGGGGGGTCCGTGACGATCGGCGCGCGCCGGGAAGACGGCCAGGTCTGGCTGTCGGTCTCGGACACGGGATCCGGCATCGACGCCGACGACGTCTCGAAGCTCTTTAAGCTTTTCTCAAAGGGCAGGAACTCGGACCGCACCCAAGACGGCTCGCAAGGGAGCGGGCTCGGGCTTTACATCGTCAAATCGATCATCGAGAAGCATGGGGGCGAAATCCGCGTGCGCTCCGAGCCGCAATTCGGGACGACGTTCAGCTTCTCGCTCAAGATCGCCAAGGAGGCATGACATGACCGTGAAAGTATTGGTCGTCGAGGACGACCGGGATTACCGCATGATCATCGAGGACTACTTGAAGCCCGCCGGCATGGAGGTCCGCGCCGCGACGAACGGGGAGGAGGCGCTCGAACTCTTGAAAAGCTTCGACCCCGACATCGCGCTCGTCGACTGGATGATGCCGCGCATGGACGGCGAGGCCTTCTGCAGGGCCTTGCGGGCCGATCCCAAGAGATCCCGCCTTCCCATCCTCATGGTGACCGTCAAGAAGGAGGCGGACGATCAGGCCGAGGCCCTTCATTTCGGCGCGGACGGCTTCATCAACAAGCCCTTCAAGCCCGAGGAACTCCGCAGCCGCATCCAGGCGCTTCTTCGGAACCCTACTTCTTAAAAAGCGCGTCCAGCGCGAAGCGCTGCAGAACGGAGGGGTTCTGGGCGAGAAGCCATAAGACGCCCTTCTCCGTATCCAGGGCCAGCCCCGCCGCCTCGGAGCGCAGCGGCAGGTAGCCGTCGAGTTCGGCCGAATCGATCTTCCGGGGCTTCCTTCCTTCTCGCGTGTCGTAACGGATCAGCCGGCGGGTCAGGGCGTCGAGAACCCATAAATGCCCGCCGGAGAAGTAAAGGCCGGCCGGGATGGCTCCTCTCAGGGGATAGCGCGCCTTGATCGTCAGATCGTAGCGCGGACCGGGGCCCACCGCGTATCGGTCCGCCTCGTCATCCAGCGTGTTCGCCGCCCATAATTCGCCTCCGTCATAGTAAAGGGTCGAGGGCTTTCCCTTGAGCTTCATGTACACCCTCTCGGGCGCCTTGGAAGCGTCGTTTTTATGGCGATAAATATAGCCTGTTTCTCGGTCGCTGCTCCAAAAAAATCCGTCTCCCCACGCCAGGCCCGCGGGCGACGGATTCCAGAATTTCTCGCTTCCCAGCACCCGGCCGGTCGCGGGGTCTATCTTCTCCAAGAGTTGGTCCTCGGCCGAGGCCGCGTAGAGAATCCCTTCCTTTAATACAAGCCCAAAAAGCTTTTCGCGCGGGAGAGCGAAGGATCGATGCGTCGGCGCGGGAGCCGGCGGCGGCTGATGCCGAGGCCACAGGAGCATCCCGCCTGCCGCCACGGCGATCAAAAAAGCCGCCGCGATCGCCGAGGCTAGAACAGGCCCGCGCATCCCAGCGCCGCCCTGCCGCGAGGGAAGCCGCCCACCATCCGCCGGCAACTCGGGGTTCTCCGGCTCCACCGTCCGCAATGAAGGCTTGGGCGCGGCTGGGCCGGGCAGGATCCGCAAAGGAGCTGGAGCGGGCTCGCGAGGCTTGAGCGGCGCCGGAGAAGCTTGCTCGGACTCCGCGGGCGGCTCGGCCGGCGGCCTCGGCCGGGCCGCGGGAGCGGTCTTCGCCGAGCCCCGCGGATCGATCGAGACGCCGTCGATCTTGAGCCCATAGTCGCGAAGAAGGCTCTCCAATTTGTTGGAGAGGGAGTCGTCCGCCATCAGGGTTCCAGCTCTTTAGGCGCCTGAATTCGCCGCCTGGTAGCGGCGGATGATATCGGACACCTCGCGTTTGAGCCCGTCCTTGAGCATCTCCAGCTCCGCCTGCTTTTTCTTATATTCCTGGGCTATCTCGGAGGCCCTCAAAGCCAGTTCCTCTTCCTTTTTGATAAGCGCCTGCTCCCGCTCGACCTTCCGAGACTCCCACTCACGGACCTCCTTGAGAAACTTGTCGCGGGAGTCCTCCAATTCCTTATGCCTGCGGTTTTCCTCTTCGTGCCTCAAGCCCCAGGCGGACTCGAGATCCGCCTGCCTCTTTTGAAGGTCGCGGTAGAAAGCTTCCATTTTCTGCCCCTGGGACTCGTCGAGCTGCGCGATGGCCTTCAAATACTTCTCGTGAAATTGAAGGTTTTCGGCTTCCTTCGCCTGCACCTTGTCCATGAGAACCCCGATCTCCCTGTCCCGGGAGGACAGAGACTGCTCGAGCGCCTGTCGGGACGCCTGGGCGTTCTTGAGCTGCTCCGACAGATCCTCCAGCTTGCGGCCGTAGTACTGCGCGAGATCCTTCTCCAAAATCTCCTTCTGCTCCGCCAGCGCCTTCTTGTAAAACGCCACCAGGTGCTCGGCATGCTGGGCCTCGCCCCGGAATTCCTCGACGACGGCCTGGAGAGAGACGGCCTGGGGAGAGTTCTCGGACCAGAGCTTCTGGCAGAGCCCTTCGATCCTCTGCCACGCTTCTGACAGTTTCATTTTGTCGCCGTCAAGCTGCGCGCTCACCATGGGCTTTCGCTCTCCTTTTGAGGGGGTCAACACCGGCGACGCACCGACGGTTGCGATTGTAGCGGAGAAAACCTACTTTATCAATACCCGACGCCTCGCAGGGACTGGGCGAGGGGAGAACGTCCGCGCCTGGCCGCTGGGAAAAAGACTCGTCGGCTTTCCCACAGGAAAGATACCAAGGCTTCGTGCCGTGTGAAAAGTGAAGACCTGCGTAAACCGGTGACACCATACCTATTTCCAGTTCCCCTGTGGAGAAATCGGTATGCTGTCACCAATTTTTGTCACCAATTTTTCTAGGCGGTATGTCTACACGAGGGCATGAGGCGCGGCCGGGGCCAGCCTCCTCAAGCCCGGGAAATTGTAAGCTCTACGGGTCGTCAAGTTCATTGAGACGGGTCGAGCCAAGGCTTGCGGCCACAACAGCCTCGCGAAAGCTCGGGCGTTATCGGGAAAACCGGAAAGCCGTCTTTTCCATCGGAGAAGCCGTTCAATTGCGCCCGCCAGGAATTGAACCTGGACTTACAGCTTCGGAGGCTGTCGTGATATCCTTTTCACTACGGGCGCGTCAAAGCTTCAGGCTCTCGCCGAGCTGCCCCAGGATCTCCTGCCAGGGCCCCTCGGCGAATCCCCCCTGCGCGAAATCGGAGCGGCCGCCCGCCGATCCGCCGCGTCGCCCGGCCAGAGTTTTGGCGATCTTGGCGGCGTCGTAGCCCTTCCGGGTCATATCCTCCGTCAAGGCCAAGACAAAAGAGAGTCTATCGTTTTTGCCGGTCGCCAGGAAGACCGCCCCGCTGCCGAGCTCGGCGCGCATGCGGTCGCAGGCGCCGCGCAGGCTCCTCGGGTCGGCATCGTCGAGCCGTTCGGCCAGCACGGGAACGCCCCCCAGCCGGGCGACGGACTTCGCGGAACGGGCGCGCTCGGCGACGGCTTTCTCCTTAAGACGCGAAAGGATTTCCCTCAGCTCCTTCTCGCGCCTCCTCAAATCCGCGGGGACGGCTTGCGAGCCCAAGGGCTCCGCTTGGCCTCCGAGGGAGGCGATCTCGTCCACATAGGCCTTCTCGCGGGCGCGCAGGGACTCCAAGCCGCGCGTCTCCTCTTGAGCCCGCTCCGCTTCGTATTCCTCGGCGGCCGCGCCCGCCACCGCCTCGATGCGCCTGATCCCGGAGGCGGCGGAGGACTCCTTGACGATCCGGAATTTTCCGATCTCGGAGGTGTTGGCGACGTGCGTGCCTCCGCAGAGCTCGAGGCTGAAGCGCTCCCGCGGGTCCTCCCAGCCCTTCCGGCCGATCAGGACGAGGCGCGGGCGCTCCCCGTAATTCTCGCCGATGAGCGCCAGGGCCCCGAGCGCGCGCGCCCGGGCCATCTCCTCCTCCCGCGTCCAGACGGGCTCGGCTTTCCGGACCTCCTGCGCGACCATCTCCTCGACCTTGAGTATCTCCTCGCGAGAGAGGGCCTTCGGGTGGGTAAAATCGAAGCGAAGCTTCTCCGCGCCGACGTAGGATCCCGCCTGGCGGACATGCGGGCCCAGGATGCGGCGCAGGGCCTCGTTGAGCAGATGCGTCGCCGTATGGTGGGGCCGGATGAAGCCGCGTCTGAGCGCGTTGACCGACGCCGTCAGCTCCGCGCCGGGCTTGAGCGATTTTCCCGGCAGGAGCCTCACTCGATGGAGGATGGCCGCTCCCTCTTTTTGAACATCGAGAACGTCGCCCCACTTCTCTCTCCCGTCGGCCGACAGGAACTCGCCCTGGTCTCCGGTCTGGCCTCCGCCCTCCGGATAAAAAGGAGTGCGATCGAGCACCACGACCCATTCGGCCTCGACCGGAGCGCAGGCGACCACCCGGGCCTTCTCGGAAAGCCTGTCATACCCATCGAAAACGCTCTCGATCTTGGCGGCTCCCTTGAAAAGAGCCGCGGCCGAAGGGATGGCGCCTCCCCGCCAGGAGGAGCTCGCCGCCCTCGCCGCCTCCTCCGACGCGCGCTTAAATCCCTCCTCGTCCACCCGAACGCCGCGCTCCCAGGCGATCTCCCGGGTCATCTCAAGGGGAAAGCCGAACGTGTCATAGAGCCTGAAAGCATCCGCTCCAGAAAGAGCCGCTCCGGCCTTTTCCAGCATCCGCTCCAACTCCTTTTTCCCGACGGCCAGCGTCTTCGAAAATTTTTCCTCTTCCTCCAGGACGACCTTTTCGATCGCCGCCAGGGCCTCCGGCTTCAACTCCGGATAGATCCCCGCGAAGATCGACGCGACGGGCCGCACAAGCCGGTGGACGAACGGCTCGGCATAGCCCAAAATTTCCATGTGCTGCCCCGCGCGCCGAATCAAGCGCCGCAGGGCGTAGCCTCGTCCAACGTTCGACGGGATCAGGCCTTCGGCGGCCAGCATGGTCGAAGCGCGCGCGTGGTCGGCGATAAGCCAATAGGGATTTCTCTCCGCGCTGCCCGCCCTCCCCCAAAATCGCGACGGATCATGGGGCTTCGTGGGGAGCAATTCCCACAGCTTTTCCATGACCGGCTTGAATAAATCGGTCTCGAACGGCGAGCCGGCGTTCGCGGCCACCAAGGCGACGCGCTCAAGGCCCATCCCCGTGTCGATATTGCGGCGCGGCAAGGGCTCCAAGCGGCCATCCTCGCGCCGGTCGAATTGGGTGAAGACGAGGTTCCAAACCTCCAAAAACCGATCGCACTCGCAGCCCGGAACGTCGCCGCAGCCGGGCTTGCCGCAGGAGTATTCCTTTCCCAAGTCCCAATAAATCTCGGAGCAGGGACCGCAGGGGCCGGTGGCGCCCATGGCCCAGAAATTCGTCTCCTCCCCCATCCGCGTCGCCTCGTGCCCGGCGCCCAATTTTTTCCAGATGCGCGCCGCCTCGTCGTCGTCCTTATAGACGGTGGGATAAAGCCGATCCTTTGGAAGCCCCAATTCCTCGGTCAAAAACTGCCACGCCCACTCCAAGGCATCCTCTTTAAAGTAATCTCCAAAGGAAAAGTTTCCGAGCATCTCGAAGAATGTCAGGTGCCGGCGGGTGAAACCGACTCTTTCGATGTCCGTCATGCGGAAACATCGCTGGGCGCTTGCCGCGCGGCTTAAATCCGTCTTAAAGCCGAGAAAGTAAGCCTTAAACGGCACCATGCCCGCGGAGGTGAAGAGGAGGGTCGGGTCATCCTGCGGGACAAGAGAGCTTGATGGAACGATCCGATGGCCGCGGCTCTCGAAAAACTTGAGAAAATTCCGCCGAATTTCGCCGGCCTTCCGTCCCGTGTTTTGATTCACAAAGATTTAGCGGATCCATCGACGTTGCCTTAGGCGCCGGGGCGACGAACTGAAGAATCCGGGGTCATTCTATAAAATCGCCTTCGCCCCTTTTTAAGCCGCGCGGGGAGCCCATTCCGGTTAACAGGCTGCCGAAAAACCCCGTCAAGGGCTTGAGGTCGGCAGTCCGGCGCGTCCGAAGTTCGTAAAACTCTGGACGGAATACCAAAGACGCCCAGGAGGACGCCGAAATGATGGGAACCAGCCAGCCC
>JAJZAK010000004.1 GCA_021799485.1 bacterium
GCCATCAACGGGTTGAGACCCGGGAATTTGAAGTAGGCGCGCACGAACTGCCCCGCCCAGGCCCGCTTGTCCGAGTCCGGCACCACCGCCAGCTTTAAGAGCGCCCCCAGCTTCCCCCAATCGGCGTCACGCGCCTCGGCCCGCTTCTCCCGCGCCGCCTCCTCGACCTTCTGCTGCGCCGCGAAGGCGGCCCACGCCGCCGCGCGCTTCTTCGCCATGTCCGCGTACTGCGGCGCGTCCGACGCCAATTTCTCCCATGCCGCCGCCTTGTCCGCGGCCGGCGCGTCGGGGTTCTTGTCCAGGACGTAGGCGTCGTTGTACTCGGTCAGCACCGCGACGTTCACGTTCGAGAAGTTGAGGCCCCCCACCGCGGCGTCGAGGGAGCCGGGCGCTTGGGCTGAGGGAACCGCGGGCAGATCGCCCGCCGAAATCCTGAAGCCCCCGCCGCTCCCCTGCGCCTGCGCGGCCCACATCGCCAAAGCCGCCAAGTCGGGCGCCTTCTCCCCCGCCGAGCGCGCGACCGGCAGGTCCCGCGTCCCCATGATGTCCGGCGTCTGGTCACGACCTTGAAGAGTCGCCTGCAAGGCCGTCTTCGCGTAGCTCCACAGGTCCTTCGCCGTCAGCTCCGCCTTCCCCGCCCATCCCCTCAAGCCTCCGAGAACGAGGTAGCTGAAGGCGGGACGATCCGCGCCGGGCAGCGGACCCGCGAACTGGTTCCCCTTCGCCGCCGTCAACACCGCCATGCGCGGGTCGAGGGCCCCCGCCGCCGTCACGACCATGAGAGGCTGGAGCCCCTTCGCGATCGCATGTCCGTTGGAGCCCCGCCCCGAGAAGCACGCGTCCAGCACCACCACGATCCTCTTCGCTTGGCTCTTCTTGAGGGCCTTAAAAAGCTCGGCCTGGCGCACGCCTCGGTCCTCGATCGAGTTCGCCGTCTGCCGGGCGTCCACCCCGACCAACAGCCCGTCCTTACCGTTTCCGCCAGGCGCCCCGTGGCCGATGAAGACAAACCACAGCGTCCCGTCCTTCCCCGCCTCCGCCGCCGCGTGCCGCGCCGCCCGCAGGATGTCCTCCTTCGCCGCCTCGTCGTTGAGAAGAAGCCGCACGTTCTCGGGAGGGGTCCCCAGGGTCCCGGTCAAATAGGAATACCAGTCCTTCGCGTTGCGCTCCGCCCCCGGAACGCCCTCGACGAAGGCGTATTTTTCAAGCCCCACCACCACCGCCGCGTCGCGCCGGCCTCCGCCCACCGCGGGCGCGGGCGACGAGAGACCCGGCCAGGAGGCGTCCGCGCGAGCCAAGCGGGGATGCGCCGCCGGCAAGACGGCGAGGATCGAAGCAACTACGGTCACGGCGGTAGAGGAAATCCGTTGATTCATGCGCGCCTCCAAGGCTTTCCAGGACGGTGCATCGGCCCGCCAAGCGCCCTCATCAGGATAGGCGCTTGAAGCGCCGCGTGGAGCGGCGGTGCCGGCCCCAGCGCAGGTCCTGGAAGGTCTTCGGCTTCGGCGGGGTCAACAAAGGAGGGACGGTATAATTAAAATTCGGGAGCATCGCGCGCGGGAAGGTCGCCCCCACGAAACGCTCGATCGCGGACAAAAAGGGCTGTTCGTCGGGCGCCATCAGGCTGATCGCGTCCCCCGCCCCGTAGGCGCGGGCCGTGCGGCCCACCCGGTGGACGTAGTCCTCCGGATGCCGCGGCAGGTCGTAGTTGACGACGTGGCTTACCTCGCGCACGTCGATGCCGCGGGCCGCGATGTCGGTCGCGACCAGGATCTGGACGCGGCCGCGCCTGAAATCCTCCATCGCGGCGGCGCGCTGCCCCTGGGTCCTGTTGGCATGGAGCACCCCGATCGAGAAGCCCCGTTCCTTAAGCCTGCGGGCGAGCCGATCGGCTCCGTGCTTGGTTCGACAAAAGATGACTCCCGAGCGGATTTGGCTCGCCTCGAGAATGGCGACGAGAAGATCGGGCTTCTGGCGCGGGTCGACCGGGTAGACGACCTGGCTGATCCCTTCGGCGACCGTGCTGGGGCTTGAAATTTCTATTCGGACGGGGTTTCTCAGCGTGAACGACGCGATGCGCTCGATCTCGGAGCCCAGGGTCGCCGAGAAAAGCATCGTCTGCCGATCCCGGGAAAGCTTCCCCAGAATCTCCCGGATCGCGGGCATAAAGCCCATGTCGAGCATGCGGTCCGCCTCATCAAGCACCAATTGCTCGATTCCCCCGAGCCGCACCGCGCCCTCTCGCATATGGTCGAGGAGCCGCCCCGGAGTCGCGACGAGGATCGGCGATCCTTGGGCGAGCGCCTGGCGCTGGCCGTGGTAGCCGACGCCGCCGATGATCACGGAGGCCTTCAAGGAGGTAAAACGGCCGCAGTCGCGGAAAGTCGTCTCGACCTGGGCCGCGAGCTCCCGCGTCGGCACGATGACGAGAGCCCGTGTTCCGTGGGCGGGGCGGGTCAGCAGGCGGTGCAGGATGGGAAGCGCGAAAGCCGCGGTCTTGCCGCTGCCCGTCTGAGCGCAGCCCAGGACGTCCCGGCCCTCCAACGCCGGCGGGATGGCCCGCTCTTGAATGGGCGTCGGAGCCGTGAAGCCCATGGACCGCACGGCGCGCAGCAAATCCCAGTGAAGCCCGAGTTTCGCAAAAGGCATTATTTCGATCCTCCCCGCGCGGCGGCGGCTTCCAAGACGGCCGCGATATCCAAAGCCTGGAAGCGCTTTGCGATGTCGAGTGCCGTTCGTCCGTCCTTGCCCTTCCTGGTTAAGTCGGCGCCGGCCGTCAGGAGCCATTGGACCGCATCGAGATGCCCGTCCCGGACGGACATCATGAGCGCCGTCAAGCCGCGCCCGCCGCTTTCCTGGGCATTGATATCGGCGCCGGCCTTCAACAGGAGCTTGAGCGGCTCGATGCGTCCTTGGCCGGCGGCGTACATGAGGGCCGTGGCGCCTTTTTTATCGCGCGCTTTCACGTCCGCGCCGGCTTTAAGAAGAGTCTCGACAACGCCGTCTCGGCCTTGAGCGGCCGCGAGCATCAGCATCGAGGCTCCGTCGGCGAGGCGCTCGTTGGGATCTCCATGCTCCTTGAGGAGCCATCGCACGGCGTCGGCATGCCCCGACGTCGCGGCAAAGGCCAGGGCCGTGCGGCCGTCGCCCGTCCTCGCCTTCATATCCGCGCCCGCCTTCACGAGAAGCTTCATGGCATCCACATGGCCGGCCGCCGCGGCGCCCATGAGCGCGCTGCGGCCGTAGCGGTCCCTGATCTTGAGATCGGCTCCGGCTTTCAGAAGGGCGCGGACGACGTTGGCGTCGCCGCTCTGCGCGGCGAGCCACAGCGGCGTCCTCCCGTCGCTTTCCCTTGGATTTAAATCCGCCCCAGCCTTGGCGAGGGCCTCCAGGGCCAGGACGGAGCCGCCGGTCGCGGCGAAGCCGAGCGCCGTCATGGAGCTCGCGCTTCTCTCCTCAAGCTCGGCGCCGTGCTTGACGAGATCGGCGATGATCGCGGGGTGGTCGTTGTAGGCCGCGCGCATCAGCGCCGTGAGGCCGGAGGGCCCCTGGGTGTCGGGATAGGCCCCGCCTTCAAGGAGGAGATCGACGATTTCCGCCTGCCCGTTCTGCGCGGCCCACATGAGGGCGGTCATCCCCTCCTTGTCCTTCGCGTTGACCGTCGCGGAATGAAGCTCCCCGCCTTGCGCCAATATTCTCCGCACGCGGGCCAAGTCCCCCGATTTCGCCGCCTCGACGATGGCGGGGCCGGTGGAAATGACGGCGGCGGGGCTCGCGAAGGCCGCGGGGGCCAAACCGAGCGACAGAAGAGCGATCCCGGAAAGCCTCAAAGGACGAACTCCTTGAGCGCGGCCGCGAGGATTTTAAGAGCCGCGTCGATCTGAGGCTTCGTGATGACGAGGGGAGGGGCCAAGCGCAACGTTTTCTCATGCGTGTCCTTCGCGAGAAGGCCCCGCTTCATGAGGGCTTCGCAGAGAGGCCTTGCGGCGCCCGAGAACTCCACGCCGATGAGAAGACCGCGGCCGCGAATCCCGCGCAAGGCGGGATGATCGAGGCCTTGGAGCCGCTCCATGAAATAGGCTCCCATCTTTTCGGCTTTGTCGGCGAGCCTCTCATCCTCGAGGACGTCCAGGGAAGCCTGGGCGATCGCGCAGGCGAGGGGATTGCCCCCGAAAGTGCTCCCATGGGTTCCCGGCGCGTAAAGGCCTAAGACGTCTTCCCGCGAAAGGACGGCGGAGACGGGATAAAAACCGCCGGAAAGCGCCTTGCCCAAGATCAGCAGGTCGGGCTTGGCGCCCTCGTGGTCCACGCAAAACATCCTTCCCGTGCGGCCAAGTCCGGTCTGGATCTCGTCCGCGGCCCACAGGACGTTTTGAGCCGAGCAGATCGCGCGGACCTCCCTGAGATAGCCCCGGGGCGGCACGTTGACTCCGGCCTCTCCTTGAATAGGCTCCACCAGGAAGCCGCAGGTGTTGGGGCCGATGGCCGCCCGGAGCGCCGCGGCGTCCCCATAAGGGATGATCTTGAAGCCTGGGGTCGCGGGGCCGAAACCGTCCGTGGAAAGAGGGTCCGAGGAAAAGCCGACGATCGTCGTCGTTCGCCCATGGAAGTTGTTCTCGCAGACGATGATCTCGGCCCTGCCGTCGGGAATTCCCTTTTTTCGATAGCCCCAAAGGCGCATCGCCTTGATAGCGGTCTCGACGGCCTCGGCGCCGGAATTCATGAGGATCGCCCGGTCCATGCCGGCAAGCTTGCAGAGACGCTCCAAAAGCGGGCCCATCAATTCGTTGTGGAAGGCGCGGGACGTCAGGGTCAGCCGCCCGAGTTGTCTCCTGGCCGCCGTCGCGATCTTTGGATGGACATGACCTTGATTGAGGGCCGAGTAGGCGGAAAGCATGTCGAAGTAGCGCTTTCCCTCGACGTCCCAGACGAATATCCCGCGCCCGCGGGTCAGGACGACCGGCAGCGGATGGTAGTTGTGCGCCCCGAAATGCTCGGCGAGCTCGATGAGCTTCGCCGAACGTTTAGAGCCGCTTGAGCGAGTCGTCAAGCGCCTCGACCAGGACATCCGCGTCCTTTGACGTGAAGCACAAGGGCGGCTTGATGCGAAGAACGTTCCCGTAAAGCCCTCCCCGCCCGATCAGGACCTTCCGGTCCTTCATGAGGTCGAGGACCCGCGACGCTTCCTGCGCCGCGGGCTCCTTCGTTTCCTTGTCCTTGACGAGCTCGAGGCCGAGCATCAAGCCCCTGCCTCGCGCCTCCCCCGCCCAACGAGATCTCGATTCGATCTCCTTGAGACCCTTGAAAAGCTTGGCGCCGACCGCCGTGACGTTATCGGGGATTTTTTCCATCTCGAGAACGTCCAGGACCGCGTTCGCGGCCGCCATCTGGACGGGCGAGCCGCCGAAAGTGTTGAAATGGGGCTTGCCCTTCATGGCGTCGGCGATTTTTCGAGTGGTGACGACGGCCCCGATCGGGTAGCCGTTGCCCAGCCCCTTGGCCATCGTGACGATGTCGGGTTTCACCCCCCATTTCTCGATGCCGAGAAAACTTCCGCCCGTGCGGTAGACCCCGGTCTGGACCTCGTCCGAGACCCAAAGCCCGCCCGCTCGTTTGACGATCTCATAAACGGCCGGGAAATAGGTCGGCTCCGGCGTGATCACGCCGCCGACGCCGTTGATCGGCTCCGCGTAGAAGGCCGCGATGCGGCCGGACGTCGAGGTCTCGATCTGATTCTTGAAGTCCTGGACGCAGAAGGCCGTGAAGTCCTGCGCGGTCATGCCGCGCGGCCTTCGGTAGGTGTAATTCGCCATGGCGTGCACCACCCCGAAGGGATAGGGCATCGAATGCCGCCAGGCGGCCTGCCCCGTGAGCGCGGCCGCCATCAAAGTGCGGCCGTGATAGGCGTGGCGCAGAGCCACGAACTCGTGGCTTCCGGTGTAGTTCTTGGCGAGCATGGCGGCGAGCTCGTTGGCTTCCGCGCCGGAGTTCGTGAAGAAGCACATCTCGAGTTCGGGGTTCGCGGAGCGCACGCGCTCGATAAGCCGCATGGCATAGCGGCCGAGCTGGGGATGAACGTAGATCGGCGAGGTATGGAAGAACTCCTTCATCTGCTCATGGATCTTCTCCACGAAATAGGGGTGGCAGTGTCCGATCGAGATCGTGGCGACCCCGGCGAAGGCGTCAAGGTATTTCACGCCGTCCTTGTCGTAAACGAACTGGCCCTGGCCGCGGGCGAGCTCCAAGGGAGTCGAGTACATCGGCCCCGGGAGCGGCATCACGTATCGCTCGCGGAGCTCCAAAGCTTCCCCATCCTTGAGCATCGCGGCGGGTGTCGCTCCGTTTTTGACCCTCATGCCGGCCTGAGACTGCGTGCGTGCCATATTCGAGCCTCCGTGTGGATTCTAATAAAGATTCGACTTGCGGCTTTCGCCGGTATAGTCGATAAAGACGGTCTTGAGCTCGGTGAAGAAGAGCAGGCCTTCCTTGGCCATCTCGCGCTCGCCGTAGCCGGAGCCCTTGATCCCGCCGAAGGGCGCCTGGGCCTCCCCGCCTATCGTCGGAGAGTTGACATGAACCATCCCGAACTCCGCCTCGTCGGCGTAGCGCATGGCGAGATTGAGGTCATGGGTGTAGAACGAGGTCGTGAGTCCGAACTCGGTCGCGTTGGCCGCCTTGACGAGGTCCTGGAAGCTTGAGACCCGGGTCACGGACAGGATCGGCCCGAAGGCCTCTTCCTTAAATATCCTCATCGAAGGCTTGACCCCATCGAACACCGTGGGAGCGATGAACCATCCATGCTTCCAATTCCCGCCGTCCAAGCGCTCGCCTCCGATAAGAAGCCGGGCGCCTTCTTTTTTCGCGATCTCGATGTATTCGATGTCGGTCTTGAGCTGGCCCTCGTCCACCGCGGGCCCCATCCCCACGGAGGCGTCAAGGCCGTCGCCGACCTTGATTTTCTTGACCTCGCCCAGCAGCTTCTTCATGAAGGCGTCGGCGATCTTGTCGTGGAGAATGAGCCGAGAGGTCGCGGTGCAGCGCTGGCCAGTCGAGCCGAAAGCGCCCTTCAGGACTCCCGCGAGGGCCAAATCCATGTCGGCGTCTTCCCAGACGCAGAGGGCGTTTTTGCCGCCCATCTCGCACGTCGCCTTGATCCCGCGCTCGCCGGCCAAGGCGTGGACCCGGCGTCCGACGGAGTTCGAACCCGTGAAGGAGACGGCTTTGACGCGCGGATCCTTAATAAGGATGTCGCCGATCTGGGCGCCGGCGCCCATCACGAGGTTCAAGACGCCGGGCGGAAGGCCCGCCTGCTCGAAGATCTTGACGATCTCGACCGCCATCGCGGGGACAAGAGACGCGGGCTTAAAGACCACGGTGTTCCCGGCGACGAGAGCCGGCGCCATCTTCCAGACCGGGATCGCCCATGGAAAATTCCAGGGAGTGATGACGGAGACGACGCCCAAAGGCTCCCGCACCGTGTAAAGAAAGTTTTTCGGCAGCTCGGAAGGCATCGTCTCGCCCGATAGGCGCAGGCCTTCGCCGGCGAACCACTCGATGAGCGTCGTCCCCTTGTCCATCTCGCCCAGGGCCTCGGAGAGGATCTTTCCTTCCTCCCGCGTCATGAGCCGCCCCAATTCCTCGCGGCGGCTTCTCGCGATCTGGGCGGCGCGGGCCAAGATGCGGCCGCGCACGGGGGCGGGCGTCGCGCGCCAGCCGGGAAAGGCCGCCTGGGCCGCGGCGATCGCGCTTTCGGCGTCCTTGGCGTTCGCCGATTTGAAGCGCGCGAGGACTTGGCGAGCGTCCGCCGGGTTGGTCGAAATGATTTCCGAGGCGCCGCCGCCTTCGACCCATTCGCCGCCGATATAAAGCTTGAGTCGCGCCGCCTGTGCCGGCGGCGCCATTTTGGATTTCTGTTCCTGAATGGCCGTTCTCATGTTCAACTCCTTAAAATCAATTGAATGGGCGCGTGCCGCGGCGCAGGAAGCGGCCGTAGCCCTTGGGCCCCAGCAAACTCCCCCCCGACACCATGCGCTTGCCGCGGATGAAGACGTCCCGTATCGACGCGGGGACCGTCCAGCCCTCGTAGGGGTTGTAATCCGCCTTCGAGTGATGCGACGTGGCCGAGATCGCGTGCTTCTTGCGCGGATCGATGAGGACGATGTCCGCGTCCGCCCCGGGCGAGAGATGCCCTTTGCGGGGATAGAGCCCAAAAAGCTTGGCGGGCGTGGTCGAGGTCACCTCGACGAAGCGATGCTCGGAGAGCCTTCCCTCCTCGACGGCCTTCCACAAAAGGAGCATCCTCGTCTCGACTCCGGGAGCGCCATTGGGGATTTTGGAGAAATCGCCCTTTCCCAGCTCCTTGCCGGGCTTGCCGCCTCCCGCCTTCATGCAGAACGAGCAATGATCCGTCGAGACGACTTGAAGGTCGTTCTGCGCCAAGCCTTTCCAGAGCCTTTCCTCATTGCCCCTGGGGCGCAGCGGCGGCGACATGACGAATTTCGCGCCTTCAAAGCCCGGCCGTTCGTAATCATCGTAGGAGAGATAAAGATACTGCGGACACGTCTCGGCGAAGGCGGGCAACCCGCGTTCCCGGGCGCGGCGGACCTCCTCCATCGCGTCCGCGGCCGACAGGTGAACGATATAGATCGGGACGCCGGCCATTTCCGCGAGCGCGATCGCCCGCCTCGTGGCCTCGGCTTCCGCGGACATGGGGCGCGTGAGGGCGTGGTACCTGGGCGCGGTCTTTTTCTCGGCCAGGGCCTTTTTGACGAGAATGTCGATCACGCCGCCGTTTTCGGCGTGCATGCAGATCATCCCGCCGTTTTCCTTCGTGCGCAGGAGCGCCCGGAAGATTGTCGCGTCATCCGACATAAAGATGCCCGGGTAAGCCATGAAGAGCTTGAAGGAGGAAACCCCCTCGTCCACCATCTTGTCCATCTCGGACTCGTTTTTCTCGGAGAGGTCCGTCACGATCATATGGAAGGAGTAGTCGACGAGGGACTTCCCCTCCGCCTTCCCGTGCCAGGCATCGAGCGCCGACCTCAGGGCCTCCCCCTTTTTCTGGATCGCGAAATCGACGACGGTCGTCGTCCCGCCGAAGACCGCCCCCTCCGAGCCCGATCGGAAATCATCCGCCGTGGTGGCGCCCATAAAGGGCATGTCGAAATGCGTGTGGACGTCGATGCCGCCGGGGACCGCGATCAAGCCCCGCGCGTCCAGGGTCTCGGCCCCGTTCGGCTTGATCTCGCCCAGCGCCGCGATGCGGCCGCCGTCGACCGCGATGTCGGCCGTGAATTTATCCGCGGCGGTCAAAACGGTCGCGTTCTTGATGATCAGGTCATAGCCCACGGAAATCCTCCCGCGCCCCGGCCCCTAAGGCAGCTGCTCGACGAGCGGCTGGTAGGTCTCGGGCCTGCGGTCGCGAAAGAACTGCCAGACGTTTCTCACCTCGAGGATTTGATCGAGGTCGAGGCTGGCGGTGACGAGAGCGTCCTTGTCCCGGGGACCCGAGGTCAGGATGCGCCCGCGGGGGTCGCAAAAGTAGGACTGCCCGTAGAACTCGCCGATCTTCCAGGGCTTTTCCCAGCCCACCCGGTTGATCGCGCCGACGAAGTACTGATTGGCGACGCAATGCGCCGGCTGCTCGAGCTTCCAGAGATACTCCGAAAGCCCGGCGACGGTCGCCGAGGGATTGAAGACGATCTCGGCGCCGTTCAAGCCCAGGATGCGGGCGCCGTCGGGGAAATGGCGGTCGTAGCAGATGTAAACCCCGACCTTTCCATAACGGGTCTGGAAGACGGGATAGCCGAGATTGCCGGGCTTGAAATAGAATTTCTCCCAGAAGCCGGGGGCGCAGTGCGGGATATGGTTTTTGCGGTAAGTCCCCAGGACCTTGCCGTCCGCGTCGATGACGACCGCGGTGTTGTAGTAGGTGCCGGCCATCGGCGTCTCGTAGAGCGGGACGACGATCGCCATCTTGTGCTTCTTGGCGAGTTCTTGCATGAGCTTCGTCGTGGGTCCCGGCACGGGCTCCGCGGTCTCGTACCACTTCGCGTCCTGCTCGGCGCAAAAATAGGGGCCGTAGAAAATCTCCTGGAGGCAGAGCACCTGCACGTCCTGGCGGCCCGCGCGCTCGATCATGGCGACGTGCTTGTCGATCATTTTTTTCTTGATCTGGGAAAGCGTGTATCGCGGCGTCGCCCAGTCGCAGGACGCCTGGATGAGTCCGGCCTTCACGATTCGGGGCATACGATTCCTCCTAAGAATGCATCCTCTTGTAAACTTCGCCGTAACCGGCCATGCCGGCGGCGGTGTACTGCTCCCACGTGAGGGGCTGCTTTCCGGTCTTGACCTCCTCCATCGTGATGCAGCCCTCGACCGGACAGACGAGCGAGCAAAGATTGCATCCGACGCAGTCTTCCTCGATGACGTAGGGGACGCGGCTGCCGTTTTTGCGGTCGACCGCGATGCACTGGTGCGCCGTGTCGTTGCAGGCGATGTAGCAGAGCTGGCAGCCGATGCATTTCTCCGGATGGATCCGGGAGACGGTTTTGTGGTGCAAATTGAGCTTCTTCCAGCCGACGATCGAGGGAGCGGTCATGCCGACGAAATCAGAGACCTTCTTGAAGCCCTTGCCGTCCATCCAGTCGGAGAGCCCGGACGTGAGCTCCTCGATGATGCGGTAGCCGTAGTGCATCACCGCCGTGCACAACTGCACCGAGGAGGCCCCGAGGAGCATGAACTCCGCCGCGTCCGCCCAGTTGGAGATCCCGCCGATGCCGGACATGGGCAGCCCCCGCGTCTCCGGGTCGGTCGCGATGGAACTCAGCATGTGGAGCGCGATGGGCTTGACCGCGGGGCCGCAGTATCCTCCGTGCGCCGCCAGGCCCCCGACCGAAAACTTGGGCCGCATCGTCTCGAGGTCGACGCCCATGATCGAATTGATCGTGTTGATGAGCGAGACCCCGTCCGCCCCTCCCGCCCTTGCCGCGCGCGCCGAGTAGCGGACGTCCGTGATGTTGGGGGTGAGCTTGACGAGCACCGGGACCGTGGATTTCTCCTTGACGTACTCCGTCACCATCTTGACGTAATCGGGAACCTGGCCGACGGCCGCGCCCATGCCCCGCTCGCTCATCCCGTGCGGGCAGCCGAAATTGAGCTCAAGCCCGTCCGCCCCCGCGTCCACCGAGCGCTCGACGATCTCGTGCCAGGCTTTTTTCTCGCACGGGACCATCAAGGAGACGATCACCGCGTTCTTGGGGTAGCGCTTCTTGACCTGGGCGACCTCGCGAAGGTTGTCCTCCAAGGGACGGTCCGTAATGAGCTCGATATTGTTGAAGCCCGCCATCTTGAGCCCGCCGATCGTGATCGCGCCATAGCGGGAGGTCGCGTTGATGACGGGCGGGTCGAAGCCCAGCGTCTTCCAGACCGCCCCCCCCCAGCCGTAATCGAAGGCGCGCATGATCTGCTCGCCCGAGTTGGTGGGCGGCGCGGAGGCGAGCCAGAAGGGGTTGGGAGATTTGATCCCCGCGCAGTCGGTCGAAAGATCAGCCATGATGGCCGCGCCCCCCCCTTTCCGGGATGGGCGCCACGAGCCTGCCTTCGATCGTGGAAACCCAATAGTCGTTGCCCGGCGGCGGCGGAAGGCCGGGATTGAGATATCTCCAAATCGCCCACGCGGCGCGCTTGCCGTCCGCGGCGGCGTTGACGACCTCGGCGCCGCCGTTCACCGCGTCTCCGCCCGCGAAGACCTTGGGGTTCGACGTCCCAAGCGTCTCCGGGTCCGCCTTGAGCCGCCCGTCGGAGTCGGTTTTAAGGCCGAGGGACTCGGCCAAGCTCCGGTTCTTCTCCTGGCCCACGGCCTTGACGACGCGGTCGCAAGCGAGCTTAAACTTCGAGCCGGGGATGGCGACGACCCGGCCTTGGCGGATCTGGGTTCGGCAAAATTCAATCCCCTCGACCTTCGTTTTTCCAAGAATCTTCGTCGGAGCCGCGTTCCAGAGGAACTCGGCCCCGTCCGATTTCGCGAGCTCGACCTCGAAATCGTAGGCCCCCATATCCTCCCGGCCGCGTCGGTAGGCCAGGATGACCCGCTCGGCGCCGGTGCGCTTCGACTGGGTGACGGTGTCGACGGCGGTGTTGCCGCCGCCCAGGACGACCGTGACGCGGCTTTTTCCCAGGGGCTTGAGGTTGCGCTCCTTGACGAACCGTATAAAGGAAAGGGCGTCCCAGACCCCGCGCAGGCCCTCGCCGGGAATGCCCAGCTTCCGGGTCGCGCCAAGCCCGCATCCGAGAAAGACGGCGTCGAAATCCGCCAGGAGCTTCTCGGCCGGGATATCCCGGCCGATCTCCTTGCCGAGCCGGCTCTCGATTCCAAGGCCCAGGAGGCGCTTGACCTCATCCAGGGAAACGCGCTGGGTCATCTTATATTCGGCGATGCCGTGGGTGTTGAGCCCGCCGGGGGTCTTCTCGCGGTCGAAGAGGGTGACGGCGAAGCCCAGCCGCCTCAAATACGCCGCGCAGCTCAAGCCCGCCGGGCCGGCGCCGACCACCGCCGCCTTTCGGCCGTTGTCGGGCCCCGGCTCGAAGGGCCGGCTCCCATTCTGGTGGAGGGCGTCGGTCGCCCGGCGCTGGAGCCTGGCGATCTCGATGGGGCGCTCCTGCCATTCGTGATAGACGCAGGCTCCCTCGCAGAGCACCTCGACGGGGCAGGCGCGGGCGCAGGAGTGGCCCAGGGCGTTGGCCTCGAGTATCGTCTTGGCCGAGCCCGCGAGATTCCCCGAGGCGATCTGCTTGATGAAGCGGGGAATGTCGATGTGGGTCGGGCAGGCCTTGGCGCAGGGGGCGTCATAGCACCACAGGCAGCGGTTCGCCTCGACGAGCGCGTCCTCGGGCGAAAGGGCGGATTTGAGCTCCTTGAAATTTTCCGCGTAGACGCGGCGCGTCGAGGAATCCATGCCGAGGGTGTCCAGGAAAGACCGGTATCTTACCAAAAAAGGCCGGGGGCAGGTCTCAGCATTCAATACACGGCGCGCCAACAGGCACGTAGGGTCTCAAGCAATCGCTTGGGCGTCGACGAGGCGACATGTTGAATGTTGAGACCTGCCCCCTGAGTATTAAGGCGTACCGGTGAAGGCCGCGCAGCCCCATGAGCCGACCGTGGTGCCGGTCGAAAGGCATATTTCATTGAGAGTTGAATCGAAGACCATGATCCCCAAGGCCGGCGGCGTCGCCGCCCCGAGTTGGGCGCTGGTGTAGGCGGAGCTGGGAATGGTTCCGTTGCCGCCGGAGCCGTTGACGTGAAGGGTCGTTTCGGGACTGTTCGTGCCGATGCCGACGCTGCCGCCGAAAAGGCCGAGATGGGCGTTGATCGTTCCAACCGGCATGCTGATCCCGGAGGAAAGCTGGAGGCTGTAGCCGGCACTATTGACCGATTCGATATCGAGCGGCGCTTGGGGCAGGCCCGTCGATATGCCGACAGATCCGCTGCCGTTGACGATGAAAAGCCGGTCGGCGGCGGAAGCGCCCGTTGAGACGATAAGAACCGGGTTCGTCGTGCCGCCGAGGGCGGGGCTTGAGATCTCCAGTTCCGCGTTCGGCAACACCGTCCCAAGGCCGACAAAACCATTCAAATCATATAACGGGGAAGCTGTCACCTTATCATCTGTAGCATTCATTTCTGTGATGCTATGAGCGGATACAGCCGTAGCAAAGCCAGTACAAGTCCCCCCAGAAACAGAAAGAGCTGTAAAAAATGAGCCGCCGGGACAATTACTTGGAAAAGGGGTTAATTGATTCCACGGCAAATTAGTTAAGTCCTGTCCGCTTCCATGGATATTGCCCGAAACACTAATGTCAGAAGAAATAAAAACCTCATTGAGGAAATTCTGCTGCGCGGTCCAGGTGTTGGTCGAGCTCAAAAGCGAGTCGGGCAGCGGGATCGGGGCGCCGTTCACGTCGAAGCCCTGGGCGTTGACGATGCCGCCGACCTCGAGGGCATGCGCGATGTTCGTCGTGCTGATTCCGACGTCGCCGCCGCTCAGGGTCAAGACCGGAGCGCCGTAGAGAGACGAGGCGATCCCCGAGCTCGCGACAATGAGCGCGCTGTACTGCTGCTCGGCCGTCCACGTATTGGTCGTCGAAAGCAGGGACGCCGCGGACGAGAGCGGCGAGCCGTTGAGAAGGTAGTTTTGCGCATTGATCGTCCCCCCGACTTCGAGGGCATGCGCGATGTTCGTCGTGCTGATCCCGACGTCGCCGCCGCTCAGGGTCAAGACCGGAGCGCCGTAGAGAGACGAGGCGATCCCCGAACTCACGACGACAAGAGCGTCGTACTGCTGCTCGGCCGTCCAGGTGTTCGTGTCGTTGAGAAGCTGGAACGGTCCGGCAACGGACGCCCAGAAGGGAGCGTAGCCCGCGCCGCTTGACTCGAGAACTTGGCCGTAGGCTCCGGCGCCGTTGGAGAGAGAGAGAGGCCCCGAGAGCGCCAGCGACGTCGAGACGTAAAGCGCGTTGTCGAAGGTCTGCTGGGCGGACCACGTATTCGTCGCCGATGTCACCGAAGCCGCGCCGGGCGCCGCCCAGTAGGGCAGGCCGGAGGCGTTCATGGTCAACACGTAAGTATTGAGGCTCGGGGCGAGGAGAGTCATGCTTCCGTTCGTGATGAAATAGGGGATGCTGCCCGCCGGGGCGTTTCCCGGCCCCCAATTCTGTCCCGTTCCTCCCGTCGCGGTCGTCATCGGAGACAAGAGTTGGTCGGCGTAGATCGCGTGGAAGGCCGAGGAGACCGAGGCGATCGGGATGTCGGGCGCCAGAAGCTCGCCGTCCACCGAAACCTGAAGGACGACCGGGACATTGAAGGTCGAGGCCGGAATGCCCCCGGCGACATAGGACCCGATATAAACCGTGTAGATGCCGTTCGTGACCGAGACGTTGCTATCCGTCTCCGTGTAGACCGCGGCGCCTCCAGTCGAGGGAATGATCGAGAAGGTGAAGTTGTAGCTGCCGGTGAGCGGATTGCCGTTGGCGTCGCCGAGCTTGCCTTGGAAAGCGAGGGTCTGAGAAACCTGGGCGAAAGCGGGAATGGCCATGGCGGCCAATGCGGCCATGGCCATCATGACGGATATCCCATTCCACGCCGATGCTGCCGCCCAGGCTGATTGATTCTCCCGTGGCATTGATGGCGCTTCCGTATTGATCTGCGGCCTACGCGAAACGCTATTTTAGAGAATCATTGTCTGAATTACATTACAGACTTGCGAAACAAAAATAAAGGGCTATAACGTTTTTATGACAAAAACCGGAGACCGCCTTCCATTAAACGTGATCCCGGATGAGTTTCGCCGCGATCCAGCCCAAGAGGACAAGGCCTCCCAGAATCAGCCAGGAATAGCGTCGGCCGAAGGTGATGCCGCCGAAGTGGTTGCTGAGCATCATGAAGATGAGCGGGACGCTCATGAAGGTGTTGTGCTTGGAGCAGCGCTTGGCCTGGACGGATAGCTCGGGGCGCGGCGGCCCGCCCGATTCCGTGATCGCCATGATCTTTTTCTGATTGGGGATGATGACCATCCAGACGTTGGCCACCATGATCGTCCCGAACATGGCCCCGATATGAAGATAGGCCGCCCTGTCGCTCAAGATATGCGTGAGGGCCCAGGCAAGCGAAACGATCGCCACCCACGAGACGGCCAGCCCCAAGGGCTCATGGCGGCCTAGCGGCGAGCGCCAGATCGCGTTGTAGCCGACCCAGCCCAGAACCAGGACCCCGAGGGAGAGGGCGATCCCCTCCGGACGCGAGAGGGCCGAGCCGTAGGGAAGGAGAGGGGCCCCCATCCAGTAGACGATGGCGAGGAGGAGCATCCCCGAGATCCAGGTCATCGCGGCCTCCCACTTGAACCAATGAAGCGTCCTCGGCATGATCTCAGGCCATTTCTGCTTCTCGACGAGATAGAAGCCGCCGCCGTGGACCATCCAGAGCTCGCCCGCGATATTGGGGTCGGCCGGCTGGGCGGGCGGGGCGAAGGCCTTCTCCATCCAGTTGAAAAGATAGGTCTGGCCGATCCACATGATGCCGGCGATCACGTGCGTCCAACGCAGGAGAAGATCGAGCCATTCGCGCCAGAACGCGCTCATAACTCAGCTTCCCCGATACGTCGAGTAGCCGAAAGGGCTCAAAAGAAGCGGAACATGGTAATGCTCGCTTTCGGATTCGACGAGGAAGACGACGGCGACGGAGGGATAAAATCCCCTGGATTTCAAGGCGCTCCAATACGCCGCCGTGTCAAAGAGGAGCCGGTAAGAGCCTTTCTCGAGCGGATACCCGGCCGGCAAAAGCCGGGAAGCGCGCCCGTCCTGATCGGTCTCTCCTTGGCCCAACGGCTCCCACCCGCCATGGGGAAGCAAGCGCTCGAGCTTGACGGGAACGCCCGCGGCGGGACGCCCGCGACCGACGTCGAGGACATGGGTCGTGATGGGGCTTTTCATGGGAAAGTCAACGAAGGCGACAGAAAGCCGTTGCTTATACTAGGAATTATGGAGCAACTTCTCCAGCCGAAGCCGCGTGATTTTCGACTGCTCCGCGGCGGCGGCGCCGAGCTCGGCGTCGGGAGCGTTGGAGAGCCTCGAGCGCAAGGCCTGGAGCATTTCCTCCGCGCTTTTGCCCGTCGCGCAGATGATGAAGATATATCCGAATCTCTTCTCGTATTCGCCGTTGGCCCGGGCCAAATCCTCAAGCGTCTTCTCCGACGCGAGCGCCGCCCCCCCTTGCTCCCCCGCGGCCCAAGCCCGCGTGGAGGCGAACTTAAGCCGGAGGGCCTCCTTGTCGCCGATGCGCGGATGATGCCTGAAAGCCTCGATCCAGTCCTCGCGGGAGAGCCCCCGCTCGATCTTGCGCGCGCAGTCGAACAGATCCCCTGCGTCCCGGAAGGGGCGCCGCGACGCCATCGCGCCCGCCCAGCGCGCGGACCCGCAACAGCGCAGGAACTCCGATCGAGCCTCGTCCGCGTCCAAGGCGTTGAGGCGTTCAAGACCCGGCGGAAGACTCATGGCGGGAAAATCGCCTTATGATATCATATGGAATCGATGACGATCGAGCACTATGTCCGGGCGCTTCCCAAGGCCGAGCTCCACCTCCACATCGAGGGCACGCTCGAGCCGGAGCTCCTCTTCGAGATCGGGCGGCGCAACAAGGTCAAGCTCCGTTACCCGGGCGTCGCGGAGCTCAAACGCGCCTACGAGTTCTCCGATCTCCAGTCCTTCCTCGACATCTATTACGAGGGCGCGGCGGTTCTCCTCAAGGACCGCGACTTCCACGACCTCGCCTGGGCGTACCTGTCGCGCGCCAAGATGGACGGGGTGCGCCACGCGGAGATCTTTTTCGATCCCCAAACGCACACGAGCCGGAACGTCCCCGTCGAGGCGATCGTCGAGGGCCTCTCCGCGGCCATGAAGCGCGCCCAGCGGGAGCTCCATGTCAGCGCCCGGCTTATCCTCTGCTTTTTGAGGCATCTCGATGAAGACGAGGCTTTCGAGACCCTCCGCCGATCCCGCCGTTATTGGGAGTTCTTCGAAGCGGTCGGGCTCGACTCCTCCGAGAACGGCCATCCCCCGAAGAAATTCGAACGGGTCTTCGCCATGGCCCGTTCCGAGGGGCTGAAAGCCGTCGCCCATGCCGGCGAGGAGGGCCCTCCCGAGTACGTGCGAGAGGCGCTCGATCTCCTCAAGGTCTCCCGCGTCGACCACGGCGTGCGCAGCGCCGAAGATCCCGAGCTCCTTGAACGGCTCGCCCGGGAAAGAATCCCCCTCACCGTCTGCCCTCTTTCCAACGTCAAGCTCCGGGTCTTCAGCGATCTGCGGGACCACAACCTTGGCGAGCTTCTGCGCCGCGGGCTCTGCGTGACGGTGAATTCAGACGACCCCGCCTATTTCGGGGGCTACGTTCTCGAGAACTTTCTCGCGGCGCGGACGGCTCTCGGGCTTTCGGCGCGCGACATGGCGCAGCTCGCGCGCAATTCGATCGAGGCGAGCTTCCTGCCCGAGGCCGACAAGTCCCGCCTCTACGCCGAGATCGCCGCCTTGCCGGCCCCCGAATAAGAGCTGGAATCCGGGAGATGGATCCCCCATCCCTGTTGTGGAGGAAGGCCGCCGCGCTGGGAAGCCTGTGGGCCTCGGCCGAGATCGTCCTCGGAAGCTTCCTCCATAACGCCCGAATCCCCTTCGGGGGGCATCTTCTCACGGCCCTCGGGATCATGCTGATGACGGGAGGACGCCGGCTTTGGCCCGAGCCGGGCCTCCTCTGGCGCTCGGCTCTCGTCTGCGCGGCGATGAAGTCGATCTCTCCCAGCGCCTTCATCATCGGCCCGATGCTCGCGATCTCGATCGAAGGCTTTCTCATGGAAGCCGCCCTGCGCGTCCTCGGAGAAGGCGCCGTCGGCTGCTTGACGGGCGGGGTCATCGCCATGATCTGGACTTTCCTTCAGCCCTTCCTGCGCCAGTTTCTGTTTTACGGCCCGGATGCGGCTCTTCTTTACGCGCAAGGATGGCGCCAGATCGCCCAGTGGTCGGGGTTTGCCGGCGCCAGCCTCTGGACGCCGGCTCTCTCCCTCCTCGCCGCCAACGCCGTCTTGGGCGCGGCCGCGGCGGCGGCCGGCATGAGGCTCGGAAGATGGGAGAGGGAAAACGGAGAGCCGAGGAAAGAAACGAAGCCGTCGGCTCTTCCTCCCCCCGTCGGCGGCTCGCCGGCTCCCGCTTCCCGCTTCCCGTCCCCCGAGCAAGGCGGCCGTCCGCCCTTTTTGACGATCCTCCACGTGGCTCTCGTCATCCTGGCGATGGCGGCGACGCAACGCCTTCCCATGCCTTGGCTGCTCCTGGGCACGGGGCTTTACACGGGCTGGGGGCTCTCCCGCCAGACGCTGGTCTTCAAGCGGCTGCGACGGCCGGGGCTATGGGCCGGGATCGTGGGGGCGGCGCTCCTCGCGGGATTGATCCTCGGGAAACCCAGTCTCGGGCTTCGCATGGGTCTTCGAGCGCTCCTCCTCACCGTGGGCTTCGCGTGCGTTTCGGAGGAGCTCCGGCATTCCGCGCTCATCGGGCTCCTCGAGAGGCACGGCGGCGCGCTCTTCATCGACACCGTGCGCCGGGCCTTCAGGACCTTCCCCGGCCTCTTGTCGAGCCTCCCCACCGGCCGCGAGATGGCCCGCCGGCCGATGAACTCCCTGCGCCGAATGCTCGCCCAGGCGCCGGCGCTCCTCGACGATCTCGACCGGTGATTATTTCTTAAGCATCTCGATGAGCACCGTCGCGTTGCAGTGGCGGGCGTCCTTGGCCCCGAAAAGCAGCGTCACCGTGCCATGCTCGTCCGCGAGCTTTTTGATCGCGGAGAGAGCCCCGGGCTTTTTCCTGAGCTCCGCCATGAAGCGCTTCCTGAATTCGGGCCATTTCGCGACATCGTGGCCGTACCATCGGCGCAGCGCGTCCGATACCGCGACGTCCTTCAACCACAGGTCCACTTTCGCCCGGGATTTCGAAAGGCCGCGCGGCCAGAGCCGGTCGATGAGGACGCGATAGCCGTCTTCCGCGGCCGGAGCCTCATAGACGCGCTTGGCCTGGATCATGGCGCTTTTCTAATGCCGGGCGCCGCGAGGGGGCGCCCGTAGATTCTCAGGCGGCTGATGCCTCCATCGGGGTAAATGCTGAGCCGCGCGTGCGAGAAAGGGCCCCGATCGGCGATTTCCTTGGCAAAAAGTCGGCGGGAATGGGGTTTGAGCTTCGTTCGCGGCAGAACCAATGTCCACGCCGCCCCTTGGACCGCCGAAGGGTCCGAGCCCATCAATCCCTCGAGCAGGAAGGATTCCGGGCAGTTCCCCTTGAAATGATTCGTGTCGATCTCGATTTTCTCGATCGTGCCGGGGTGCGCCAGGCGTACGACGGCCCAATCATGTCCGGGCCCGCGCCTCCTCTTCGTTTCCCATCCCTCTCCCATGTTTTTCGCCCGGCCCGGCATCAGCATGTTCTCCGGCGAGCCGAAGAATCGGTCGCTGGCGGAGATGATCCAAGCCCCGTTTTGAGCCGCGGCGAGGTCGACGGCCTTCCTCGATGCGGCGCCGCGTCCCGGACGAAAGACCGCCTCGCCGTAGGCCCGCAAACGGGCCACCCCGCCGTCCGGGTAGATATTGACGCGCAAATGCGTCCACGGCCCGCCGCGCGGGATCGCGAAATAGTTATGCGAGCCTCCCCTGAGGGGCGACTTCGGCAGGATCTCGATCCATGGGGCGGCGGCAAGCCGCTTGGCGGCAGGCCGCCCCGGGAAGCTCAAGGCGTCGATGGAAACCGCCTCGGGATAGTTGCCGGTAAAAAAACTCGTGTCGACGTCGACGCCGCGGACGATCCCCTCGGCCCCCAGGCGCAGGATGCACCAGTCGTGCCCCGCGGTCCTGCGGCGGCGCGTCTCCCACCCGTCCATCCATTTGCCCCGCCCCGTGTATTTATTTTCGATAAAGACCGGCTTGGAGAGCTTGAGGAGATTCTCCTTGGGCGCGAAGAATTCGTCGTTGGCGAGGAGCGCCCGTCCCCCCAGCCTCTCCGCGGCAAGATCAAGAAGCCGCGTGAATTCCGGAGCCGGGCCGGCCTGCGCCGACGCGCTTAAGAGTTTTCCCGAAAGGTCCATGAAGCTCTCCTTGATCGAAGATGCGCCGCCCGCGCAGATAGGTCGAGCGGATCTCTCCGCGCAGCCTGCGGCCGAGATACGGCGTGAGCGCGTGCCGGTGCCGGATCATCCGGGGCTCGAGAACGTACTCGGCTTGCGGGTCCCAGACGACGAAATCGGCGTCGCGGCCGGGCGCGATCTCCCCTTTCCCGGCGAGCCCGGCCCAGCGCGCGGGAGCCGAAGAAAGAAGGCGCGCGAGATCAGCCGGCCGGAAGCCTCGGCGAGAAGCCTCGGCCCAAAAGGCCGGGAGCCTCAGCTGGAGCGAGGAGATGCCTCCCCAGGCCGACATGAAATCGCCGGACGCCGCGCGCTTGAGCTCGGGCGCGCACGGCGAGTGGTCCGAGGCGACAAAATCGATCGTCCCGTCCCCAAGCCCCTCCCAAAGCTTCTCTCGGTTCTCCCTTTCGCGAATCGGCGGCGCGCATTTAAATTCCGTTCGGCCGTCGCCGATCTCCTCGGAGGAGAAGACAAGGTAATGCGGGCAGGTCTCCGCCGTGAACGGCAGGCCCTCCCGCTTCGCCTGCCGGATAAGCGGCATGGCCCCCGACGACGAGAGATGGACGATATGGACGCGGCATCCGGTTTCCCGGCACAGCCGCATCATCAGGCTCACCGCCTCGTCTTCCCAGCTTGGGGGGCGGGAGTCCAGGTAATTTTGATATTTGGAAGACGCCCTCTCTATTCCTCCGACGCGCGTCTCCAACTCCGCGTGCACCAAGAGCGGAACGCCGAGGCGGGCCAGGATCGGCATCGCTTCGCGAAGGTCCCGCTCCCCGGCCGCGGGAAACTCCGGAATGCCCGAGTCGATCAAGAAGGCTTTGAAGCCCAGGGCCCCTTCCCGGGCCATGTCGGCGAGCTCCCGGGCGTTTCCAGGGACGACGCCGCCCCAGAAGCCGCAGTCGGTCCATAGCCGGCCGCTCGCGGCGCGCCGCTTCGCCGCAAGAGCCCGGATCGTCGTGACGACGGGAATGCTGTTGAGCGGCATGTCGACGATCGACGTCGTCCCGCCCGCCGCCGCGGCCTGGGTCGCGGTCTCAAAGCCCTCCCAATCGACGCGGCCCGGATCGTTGACATGCACATGAGGATCGACGAGGCCCGGCATGACGACGTGATCGCCGGCATCGACGATCTCCATTCCCGCCGGGAGTTCTCCGGGCGCCGCCACGGCCTCGATTGATTCCCCCGCGACAAGGACCGCCGCCGGCCTCTTTCCCTGCGGCGTCACGACGTGGCGGCTCCTAAGCGCCCAGCGCATGGCCTTTCAACGCCGGCGAGTTCCAATTTTCATGAATGCAGCCGAAGGGGACTTCCACGCCCCCCTCCTTGCGCGTCCTCAACCAGTAATCCAGCCTGTCTTTTTGGGGGTCGAGGGCCGCGAGCGAGGCGGCAAGCGCCGGGGAAAGCAGGACCGGATGCCCCTTGCGCCCGGCGCAGACGGGCGCCAAGGCCTCGAACCCCTCATGTTCAGCGGCGGAAATGCGCCGGTCCAAGGCCTCGAAGAGTCCCGGAACCCAGAGCGGCATGTCGACATGATAGACGAAAGCCCAGGACTTCAAAGGCGCGGCGGCGACTAGCGACTTCAAGGCGGCGAGCGGCGAGGCATCGGGATCCTCCGCGACCCACGCGATCTCCCGGTGGATGTTCAAGACGCGCTCGCGCCATGCCTCCTGGATCGTGACCGCGATCGACGAGGGCTCGAAGAGAGTCAGCAGGAAGCCGATCTGGCGCTCAAGAAGGCTCCGGCCATCGACGAGCCTCCACGCCTTGGGCCCGCCGGCGCGCCTGCCTTTTCCGGCGGCGAGCAGATAGACTTGCTCCGGCAGCATCGCCTCAAAACCCCGGGGACGGAAGGCGGACGGCGGAGGGCGGGACAGCGCCTTCCTTCGTCCGCCTTCCGCCTTCCATTTCTTGAGGGTCCTTGAGGCCCCATTCCCTCAGCAGCTCCGCCGCGACGGAGACGGCGATCACCTTGGGTTCCTTGCTCTTGAGCGGAATCCCCATGGGGCAATGCATCCGCTCGTCCCAAAAACGGATCAAAGCCTCTCCTTCGGGGCGGGACTTAAGGCGCGCCCGGAAGACGTCGGCTTTATGCTCGGAACCGATGAGGCCCAGATAGCCCAAGGGTTGGGCGAGAAAGCAGAGCGCGAGCTCGAAGTCGAGATCATGACTGTGAGTGAAAATGCACACCGCGTCGCTTTCCCCCCATGAACGCGAGCGCGCGTGCTCCAGGGGGTCCTCGCAGGCGACCGCCACGTCCTCCGGGAAGGCGGCTTTATCGGCCCATTCGGGCCTTGCGTCCACGACCGAGACGGAAAAAGGCATGCGCGAGAAGACCTGGGCCGCGGCCCTCCCCACATGGCCCGCCCCGAAAAGGCTCAGAACCCGCGCGGGCCTGATGGGCTCGTAGAAGACCTGCGCCCTTCCGCCGCAGCATTGGCCCATCTCCTTGCAGAGGACGTATTCCTTGAGTTCGGCCCCGGCCCTCGGGGACTCGAGGAGACGGCGGGCATGCTCGATGACGCGGCGCTCAAGCTCGCCTCCGCCCAAGCTCCCCGCGAAGGCCGCTCTCGAGACCCACATTTTAGCGCCCGGGGTCTGCGGGGCCGATCCCACGACCTTGACCAGCGTGCAGAGAACGGCGGGGCGAGAAAGCCCCGCATAGGCCTCGGGCAGGGAGCGCGATGGGGGCATGAATTCCGTCAGTAGGTATGACGCCCCGGGAAACGCCGCCATTCCTCCAAGAGGCCGCGGCATTCATCGCGCAAAAATCCGGAGCGGAGGCGGATCGCGCTTCCGCCGAGTCTTTTCAAAGTGGCGTCCGAAATCATCAGCTCGTTGAAGCCCAATTTTTTGGCGTCCGCGACGGTGGTCCCAAAATAAACGCGAGGAATTCTCGCCCAGTTGATGGCGGCGAAGCACATCACGCAGGGTTCCGTCGTCGAGTACAGTTCGCAGCCCGCGAGCTGATGGGTCTTTAAGCGCTTGGACGCTTCCTCGATCGCGCAGATCTCGGCGTGCCGCGTCGCTTGGCGCGCATGAAGAACGCTGTTATGCGCGACGGCCAGGACCCGTCCCTCCTTCGCGATGCAGGCGCCGAAGGGCCCCCCCCATCCCTTCCGGTAGCCGCGCCGCGCGGACGCGATCGCCAGGCGCATAAACTCATGCGTCTTCATCATAACGCCAAGGATTTTATCAAAATGCGCGAAAAATCATAAAATCCTCGGATGCCCGCGGTGGGGACGAGCGCTCGGCGCTACGAAGGCCCGGAGAAACTCTCCGGACGCGCGCTCTACCTCGACGACCACGACATTCCGGGCTGCCTCTTCGGCGTCACGCTCCGCTCCGAAATCCCGCGCGGGCGGATCAAGAACGTCGTTTTCGATCGCGCCTTCCCCTGGTCCGAGTGCGTCGTGGCGACCGCCGAGGACATCCCCACCAACATCGTCGCTCTCATCGAAGACGACCAGCCGCTCCTCGCCGACGGGATCGTGCGCCATGCCCTGGAACCCATCGCCCTCATCGCCCACGAGAGCCGCGAGAAGGCCTACGAGGCCCTGCGATTCGTCCGCGTCGAATACGAGGAGCTTCCGCCGGTTCTCACGATCGAGGACTCCCTGTCGCGCCGCGAGATTCTCTACGGATCCGACAATGTCTTTAAGCGTTATCTCGTCCGCCGCGGCGACGTCGAGAAGGGGCTCCGGGAGTCTCCCGTCGTGGTCGAGGGTGAATATCGAGTCCCGCACCAGGAGCAGGCCTACATCGAGAACAACGCGATGGCCGCCTGGTGGAAGGACGGCGCCCTGACGGTGATGGGCTCCTTGCAGTGCCCCTACTACGTCCACAAGGCGATGAAGAAGCTTTTCGGGCTCTCGGACGGCCAAGTCCGCGTGATCCAGGCGACGACCGGCGGGGGCTTTGGCGGCAAGGAGGAATACCCCAATATGATCGGGGGGCATGCGGCGGCGCTCGCCCGGAAGGCCGGCCGCCCCGTCAAGATCGTCTACGACCGTTCGGAGGACATGGCCGCGACCACGAAACGCCATCCCGCGATCGTGCGCCACAGAACCGGGCTCTCCCGCGACGGGCGGCTTATCGCCCAGGATATCCAAGTCTTGATGGACGGCGGGGCCTACGTCACGCTCTCTCCCGTCGTCCTGTCGCGAGGCACGATACACGCGCCGGGCCCCTACGAATGCCCGAACGTCCGCGTCGACGCCTCGGTCCTGGCCACGAACACCCCCCCGAACGGCGCCTTCCGCGGCTTCGGCGCCCCCCAGACCCTTTTCGCGGCCGAACTCCACTGGGAAAAAATCGCCGCGGCGACCGGAATCGACTCCCTCTCCCTGCGCCGCAAAAACGCCTTTCGGGAAGGCTCCGTCACGGCGACCGGCCAGGTCCTCAAGGAGAGCGTGGGCGCGCGCGAGGTTCTCGATCTCGCCGTCGGGAAGTCGGGCTATCTCAAGAAGCGGTCGTCCTACAAGCGCTGGAACCGCGATCCAAAAAAGCCCTGCTGGAAAGGGATCGGGCTGGCCCTCGTTCACCATGGAGGCGGCTTCACGGGGAGCGGCGAGGTCTATCTCGCAAGCCGCGCCGCGGTCTCGATCGGCCGCGACGGCCTGGTGCGGGTGCTCGCCGCCTCGACGGAAATCGGCCAGGGAACGAACACCCTGTTCTCCCAAATCGTGGCGGACGCTCTCGGCCTTCCCCGGGACTTGGTCGCCATCGAAAACCCCGACACGGCCAAGGTCCCCGATAGCGGCCCGACGGTCGCCAGCCGCACCTGCATGGTGGTCGGAGGCCTGCTGCGCCGCGCGGCGGATGATCTGCGTTCGGCCCTCCTGGAGGCGGCCGGCGGTTCCATCCCTCAATCACGATCAAAGCTGCGCCAGGCCGCCGTCCGGCTCTGCGCCGGAGAGAAGGAGAGGCGCTTCGAGGCGAGCTACGAGCCGCCGGCGGGCGTGCATTGGGACGACAAGAGCTACAGCGGGGACGCCTACGCCGTCTACTCCTACGCCGCCGTCGCGGCGGACATCGAGGTCGACAAGACGAGCTTCGAAGTCCGGGTGCGCAAGATCACGACCGCCCAGGATATCGGCCGGGCGATCAACCCGCTCCTCGCCGCGGGGCAGGTGACGGGCGGCACGGCCCAGGCGGTGGGCTGGGCGCTCTACGAAAACGTCGTCATGAAAAACGGCCGCATGACGAATCCCCAACTGACGAACTATATCATCCCCACCGCGCTCGACACCCCTCCCATGGACGTGATCCTCGTCGAGAAGCCTTTTTCGGGAGGCCCCTTCGGCGCCAAGGGCGTGGGCGAGCTCCCCATGGACGTTCCCGCCCCCGCGATCGCGGCCGCGGTCCATCAGGCGACCGGCATCCTGATTCCCGAACTCCCGCTGATCCCCGAGACCCTTCATCGATATCATGATCAAACTCAACGTCAACGGTAAGCGGCGCTCCTTCAGCGGCCCTCTTTTCAAGCGCCTCATCGACGTCCTGCGCGAGGATTTCCGTCTCACCGGGACGAAGGAAGGCTGCGGCGAGGGCGAGTGCGGCGCCTGCACCGTCTTCCTGGACGGAGAGCCCGTCAACAGCTGCCTCATTCCCGTCGCCCACGCCGAAGGACGCAAGGTGGAAACGATCGAGTCGCTCGCGAACGCCAAGAAGCTGGGGGTCATGCAGGAGGCGTTTCTCAAGCGCGGCGGCGCCCAGTGCGGCATCTGCACCCCGGGCATGGTGATGACGGCCGAGTATTGGCGAAGGGTCGGAGGCTCGCCCGAGCCCGAGGCCATTCGAAACGTCCTCGCCGGCAATCTCTGCCGCTGCACCGGCTACCAACACATCGTCGACTCCGTGATCGAAGCCCTCGGACGGAGACGCAAAAAAGCTCGAGGTCAAAAAGCGTGAGAGGCGCTCCCGCGACGATGGAGTTCCTGCGCCCTCGGAGCGTTCGGGAAGCCCTCGAGACGTTCCAAAAAACCCCCGGCGCCCTTGCCTTGGCCGGCGGCACCGATTTCATGGTCGGCTGGAACATGGGCCTTCTCAACGGCAAGACCGTCGTCGATCTATCAAGGATCGCGGAGTGGAAAGGCATCGAGGCCGGGAAGACCGGCGTCCGCATCGGCTCCCTCGTCACGCACGCGGAGCTCCAGCGCCACCCGCTCATCCGCCGGGAGTTCCCTCTTCTCGTCGAGGCCTGCGCCTTGATCGGCGCGATCGCGATTCAAAACCGCGGCACGATCGGTGGCAATATCGCCAACGCCTCCCCGGCCGCCGACACTTTCCCTTCCTTGGCGGTCTACGAAGCCGTCGTCCACACGGCCTCCCCGCAGGGACGCCGCGCGATCCCTTTTCTCGGCATCTTCGCGGGCCCCAAGAAGACCCATTTGCGGCCCGGAGAGCTCATCGAGGCGATCGAGATTCCCTACGCGCGCCCCCGCCCGTCCGCCGCCTATTTCCGGAAAGTCGGCACCCGGGCGGCCCAAGCGCTCTCCAAGACCGTCGCCGCGGGGCTTCTTTGGCTTTCCAGGGGCAAGACCGTGGCGGAGTCGCGCTTCGCCCTGGGAAGCGTCGCGCCGACGATCCGCCGGGCGCGGAAGGCGGAGGATTACCTTCGCGGCCGCAAGCTGACGGCGGAAACAGTCGGCCGCGCGATGGACCTCGTCGAGGCCGAGATCGCCCCGATCGACGACGTCCGCTCGACGGCCGCCTATCGATTCGCCGTATCTAAAAACTTATTAAAGGAGTTCCTGGAATGCCGCCCACGATGACCAAGACGACGACCACATCCGTGCGACCCGCGCCCAGCCTGCGCGAGGCCGAGCTTAAGGCCGTTCACGCCGAACTCAGGCGCGGAAACGCCGATTTCTTGAAGGCCCATCCCGGCGATTCGGGGGAACGCCAGCCGGTCCATGTCCTCTACGGAGGGGCCCACCTGTTTAAGAGGGATTCCGCCGCCAAGATCGGGGGGCTCGCCCTCAAGTCCCTCGAGGAGTACGCCCCCACGCCCGAGTCTCTCGCCCAAGCCCTGGGCCTGCCCGGCGGCGCCTTCGCCCAGAAGCTTCATGCCCGCGTGGTCGAGAAGCTCAAGCGCGAGGCGGTCGAAGACTTCCGCATCGATTTCGAGGACGGCTACGGCAACCGTCCCGACGCCGAGGAGGATGGGCACGCGGCCTCGGCCGCGGCCGAGGCCGCCGAGGGGCTCGCCGCGAAGACCCTTCCCCCCTTTCTTGGAATCCGCATCAAGCCGCTCTCCGAGCCCTGCCGGAGGCGCTCGCTTCGCACGCTCGACATCTTCCTCACGACGCTCGTCTCAACGGCCTCAAGGCGCCTGCCCCCTCATTTCGTGATCACGCTTCCCAAGATCACGAGCGCGCGCCAGCCCTCGGCCCTTGCCAAGGCGCTCGGAATGCTCGAGAAGAAGCTTCGCCTTCCCCAGGGGACGCTTAAGATCGAGTTCATGGTCGAGACCCCCCAGTCCATCTTCGCGGACGACGGACGCGCCGCGCTTCCCGAGCTTCTCAAGGCGGCCCAAGGGCGCTGCGTTTCGGCCCATTTGGGCACGTACGACTACACGGCCCTCTGCGGCATCATCGCGGCGCATCAATCCATGGCCCATCCGTGCTGCGATTTCGCCAAGCATGTGATGCAGGTGGCGCTCGCCCAGCGCGGCATCCAGCTCTCGGACGGGGCGACGAACGTCATGCCCGTTCCGGTTCATCGGCCGAGCCCCGGGACGACTCTTTCCGAGGCCCAGAAACGGGAGAACGCCCAAGCCGTCCATCGCGCCTGGAAGCTGGCCTACGACCACACGCGCCACTCCCTTGTGACGGGCTTCTATGAAGGATGGGATCTCCACCCGGCGCAGATTCCAATCCGTTATGCCGCGGTCTACGCCTTTTTCCTGGAGAGCCTCGAATCCTCCGCCTCGAGGCTCAAGAACTTCGTCGAGAAGGCGGCCCAGGCGACCTTGCTCGGAGACGTCTTCGACGACGCGGCGACGGGGCAGGGCCTTCTCAACTTCTTCCTGCGCGGGCTCAACTGCGGGGCGATCACTCTCGAAGAGGCTCTCGCCACGGGGCTGTCCCAGGAGGAGTTCGAGTCGCGATCTTTCCTTAAAATCCTGGAGAACCGGCGGAAGCTGGGTTAGGAAAGGGCGGAGAGCATCCGGGAAACGTCGTCGAACTTGAGACGCGCCTTGCCGCGCTCCTTGCCTCGCGCGAGTTCGATGGCGTCGAGGCGCTTCCAGTCCGCGTAGCTCACGCAACGAACCCCTCGCTTTTGAAGCAGAGCCGTGACGGCCTCCGGATCGGGAGACGACGCCGGGCAGAAGCGTCCCGATGACGCGTCCTCCGCCATCAGCTTGACGGTCTCGATCGCGTCCGCGCGGTTCGTCCCGATGAGCCCCGTTGGGCCGCGCTTTGCCCATCCGACCACGTATTCCCCGGGCCTGGCCGCCGCCGCGCCGGCGGCCTGGAGGACTCGGCCGGAGGCGTTCGGGATATGCCCCGATTTTTCATCGAAAGGAACGCCGGGAATGGGGATGCCGCGATAGCCGACCGAGCGCAGGACAAGTCCCGCGGGCAACGTCTCATGGATTCCGGTCCCCTCGCTTCTCACGCGGCCGTCCTCGCCCAATGCCAGGCGGTTTCTCTCGATCTTGACGGCCCGCACCCGGCCGCCTTCTCCTAAAATCTCAATGGGGGAGACGCAGAATCGCAACCGGACTTTCCGGGGCTTGGCGCCTTCGCCCGCCTTGGCTCGCTCCTGGAGGAAGTCGACGTTTTTCTTGTTCTTGGGATCCTGATAATCCTTTTTCGAGGCCTCGTCCAAGGCCGCCTCGCGAGGGTCCACGACGAGATCGGCGCTTTCGAGAGCGCCGATCTCCTGGATCTCGGCCGGCGAGAAGGCCGCCTGGGCGGGGCCGCGACGGCCCAGCAGGTAGACGGTCCTGACGCGGCTGTGGCGGAGCGCTTCCAGAGCCGCCTCCGCGATGTCGGTGGGCTTTAAGCGCTCCGGGTCCTCCGCGAGGACGCGCGCGACGTCCATGGCCACATTCCCCACGCCGACCACCACGGCGCTTTCAACCGAGAGGTCGAAACTTTCCTTGCGGAAGTCCGGATGGGCGTTGTACCACCCCACGAAGGAAGTCGCCGAATGGCTGCCCTTCAAATCCTCGCCGGGGATGCCCAGGCGTCTGTCGGATTCATTGCCGACGGCGTAGACGACTTGGTCATAGAGCCCCCTCAAGTCCTCCGTCGAGACATCCTTTCCCACAAGGACGTTTCCAAAGAAGCGGAAGGCGGGCGAAGCGGCTATCTTTTCGTAGACCGCGATGACGCTCTTGATCTTCTGATGATCGGGAGCGACTCCCCCGCGGACGAGGCCGAAAGGGGTGGGAAGGCGGTCGAACATATCGACCGAGACGGGCGGGACGGATTGCTTGAGCAAGGCCTCGGCGGCATAAAAGCCGGAGGGGCCAGAGCCTATGATGGCGACTCGCAGCGGACGGCCCACAGCGGGGGAGCGGATCTCCCCCCCGCCGCTAGGGCAGATCCTCCCGGCCGACGGTCTTTTTCTTGCCGTCGGCCTTCGCCTTCTCGACCGACTGGCTCACGATGGCGTTGATGCGCTCGGAAAGGCCTTCAATGAAATCTCCGCCGGTCCGGTATCCCGCGTCCTTGATAATTTTCTTGACCTTGCTGACGACGACCAGGGTTTCCGCCATGCTACCTCCTTTTTTAAACGGCGTCGCGATGCCGACTCAGTCCGGCGCCGGGACTCGGCGCCGTTGTAGCCGGAATCCTAACGAATTATCGCCACCGCGTCAAATCTGGCGCCGGGAGGACTCGAACCTCCGACATGACGCTTATGAAACGTCCGCTCTGCCCCTGAGCTACGGCGCCTTCGAAAGACGCGACATTATAGCTAAATCGATTAGCGGCCGCCTTTTATTTGATATATTGACCCATCTTCAACAAGGCGGGGGATGACCATGGCCGACGATAAAAAGAAAATCCGCGTCGTAATCGCCGACGATCAAACTCTCTTCAGGGAAGGCATCAAGGATTTAATCGAGAACGACCGCTCTCTCGAAGTCGTGGGAGAGGCCGGGGACGGCCCCGAGGCGTTGCGCCTCGTCAAGAAGCTCAAGCCCGACGTCGTCCTCATGGACATCAAGCTCCCCCACATGGACGGCATTCAGACGACGCGCAAAATCCACGAGGAATGCCCCAACACGAACGTCCTGGTCCTCTCTTCCTTCGAGGACGAGGCCCACGTCATGGAGGCCCTCCAGGCGGGCGCCAACGGCTATCTCTCGAAAATGCTTCCCGCTTCAGAGCTCGTCAACGCCCTGAAGGCCTTCGCGAACCAGGGCGTCATGATTCCTCAGCCGATCATGAACCGCCTGCTCACCGGCATCCGCCAGAAGATGGGCGAGGAGCCTCCTCCGGCCTTCGCATCGCTCACAAAGACCGAGATGAAGATCCTGTCTTTCCTCGGCCAAGGGAAATCCAACAAGGAGATCGCCGACTCGGTTCCCTGCAGCATCAAGACCGTCAAGAACCATCTTAACAGCGTATTTCAGAAGCTGGGCGCCGAGAATCGGACCGAAGCGGTCGTCAAGGGGATCGAGCGGGGCCTCATTTCGGCCCATCAGGATTAGCCTCCCCTAATTCTCGATTCCGGCCCGGATACGAAAGAGTGCTTCGCGCGCCGCGAGTCTGACGCGGCTGCGAGCCGCCTCCCGCGACAGGCGCCCCAACACAGCCGCGGAACCCTTATCCTCGATATCGCCCAGGGCGCTGACGGCGGAAAGGACGATGCGCTCGTCCGCGTCCTCAAGGCGGCCGCGCAAGAATGGAGCGATGCCCCGATCGATCGAGGCGAACCCCGCAAGCGCCCTGATGGCCTGGGAGCGCGTGCCGTAGCCGTTGGGCTTCATCGCCGCCTTTTTCAGGATGCGGATGTCGCCCGGGTTCTTCGCCCAGGCGAGCCCGGCCACGGCTCCGGCGCTCACGGTATCCCGCCAGCTCTTTTGGCGCAACCCCTTCATGAGGATCGGCCGGGCATAGCGAGAATCAAGAGCGCCCAGCGTCCGGATGGCCTCGGCCGCGACGTGAATGCTGGGGTCCCGGCGGGCCAGTCTCGCAAGCTTGCCGGGGGCCTTCTGCGCGAAATTGGCGAGGGAAGACGCCGCCTGGCGCCGCAGCTTCGGGTGATCGGCCGTCAAGAGCCCCTCCAAGACGCCGCGAGCCTCTTCGCTGGGAATCCTGCCCAAGGCCCGCGCGATCTCGCAGGCGGCTCCCCAGAACCTCTCGCGGCGCACGGCGCCCTCCAAGAGGCGGACGGTGCCGGCGGCGTTGAGGCGCGCCAACTCGAAAGCGGCCTCGATGCGTCCGATAGCGCTTCTCGATTGGAGCAGCTGATGGCGCCACATCGAATGCGGCTTGATCATTCTCGCCTTCTTAAGGAGAATTTGATCCGGATCGAATTCGACATTGAGGGGCTCTCCCGGAAGGAGAAAGGTCAACTCCTGCATCTTTTCCGAGACGTCCCGTATAAATTCGCGTTCCCATGTCCGCCCGCTGAACCGGAATACCGCCTTCACTTTGAAGGACTCCGCATCCCGGCCGGCGGCGTTCGTCTGATGGACCCATAAAGCAGCCGAGCGAGGGGAACTCCCCTCGTCATAGCGCAGTCGGAACGTCGGATAGCCGGGGCGATGAAGCCATTGGTCGAAGAAGGGCTTGAAGTTCCTCCCGGAAAGTTCCGTCAACACGCCGGCGAAATCGTCCGTCTCGACGCTTCGGTCCTTATGCCGGCGAAGGTATTCCCCGACCCCCCGCCACCAGAGATCCTCGCCCAGCTCGTGCTTGAGCATATGGAGGACCCAGGCTCCCTTCTCGTAGGTGTGACGGTCGAAGAGGGACCAGGGGTTGTTGTAGTTCTGGCAGACGACGGGGCGGCGGTAGCGTCGAGCATCCTCCTCAAAATAGAGATGCGCGTTGCGAAAAAGCTCGTAGTCGGCCTCGTCTCGTCCCTTGTCGTAGCCCTGGAAGAGGATCTCGAAGTAGGTCGCGAAGCCCTCGTTGAGCCACGCATGCGACCAATCCCGGCAGGTCACCAGGTCCCCGAACCATTGGTGGGCCAGCTCGTGGGCGACCAGGAGGTCCATGTCGGTGTCGAGGGCCGCGCGCTCGTCGATGAGCACCGCGTCGGTCTGGGTCGTCGAGCTTGTGTTCTCCATGCCGCCCGGGAATTCCGCGGCGGCCACCTGGGCGTATTGGGGATAAGGATAGGAGACCCCCGTCATCCGGGCAAAATACTCAAGAGCCTTGGCGGTCTTGCCAAGCCCGCGAACGGCGTCCGCTTCCCGCCCTGCCTCGCAATAAAAGACGACCGGAACGCCGTCGGCCCGTTGCTCGACCCGGGCGAATCGGCCTACCGCGAGACTAATGAGGTAAAGCGCATGGGGGCGGTCCATCCGCCAATGAAAGACGTCCTTGCCCCCCGAGCGCTCCTGGGCCACCAAGCGGCCGTTGGAAACGGCCGTGAAGCCCCGAGGAACGACGGCCCGAACCTCCGAGGTCGCCTTCTCATGAGGGTTGTCGTGGCAGGGAAACCAGAAGCGCGCCTCCTCGGGCTGGCCCTGGCTCCAGAGCTGCGGATATCGGGCGCCGCTGCCTTCGCCGGGGCTCACGAAACGCAGGCCGGCTCTCGGCTCCCTGATCTCGTAGCGGACCTCGATCTCCGCCCGGTCGCCTTGAATCAGCGGCGACGGGAGAGACACGCGCAGCTTGCCGCCTTGATGGGTGAATCGCGCGGGGGCGCCTTTCACCGCGACCGAACGGACGCGGAAGCCCTCCGCGTCGAACTCGGCCGAACGCAGTCCTTTCCGGTAAGGGACGATGTGGGCGCGGCAGACGGCTCGGGCGGAGCGGCGCCGGAAGTCGATGTCGAGCTCGAGGGCGACATGGACCGTGTCGAAATCCCGGTCCGGGGCATAACGGGGCCTTTGACCCATGAGGGCCGAGCGAAGGTCGCCCGCCCCGGTCCCGCGCCAATCCCCGCCGCGCGAACAGCCTAGGAAATCGAGGTCCCGCCTCAAGCGGCGACGGCCTCGCGGCGGGCGGAAGCGGCCTCCTTGATGAGCATCATGCCGATTTCGTTGCGCTGGATCTGGTTGGTTCCCTCGTAGATCTGCGTGATCTTGGCATCGCGCATGAATTTCTCGACGGGAAAATCTCGCATGTATCCGATCCCGCCGCACATCTGGACGCAGTCGGTCGTCACCTTCATCGCGGTGTCGGAACACATGACCTTGCACATTCCGGACTCTTTCGTGAAGCGGCGGACGTCAAGGGCCTCCATCTCGTCGAAGACGATCGTCCCCTTGGAAACCGCCGCGTCGATCGCGGGCTTGAGAGCGCCATCAATCGCCCTGGCGGTGGCGTAGAGGAGAGCCCGCGAGGATTCGATCGCGGTGGCGCAATCGGCCATCATGTGCTGAATCGCCTGGAAAGAAGCGATCGTCTGGCCGAATTGCTTGCGGACCCGGACATACGCCATCGTCTCATCGAGCGCTCCCGTCGCGATCCCGAGGGCCTGGGCCGCCACGCCGGGCCTCGAGCAGTCGAACGTGTTCTGCGCGATGAAGAGGCCGTAGCCTTCTTTGTAAAGCAGGTTTTCCTTGGGGATTTTGCAGTTCTTGAAAACGAGCTCGTACGTCGACGAGGCCCGGATTCCCATCTTCTGCTCCTTCTTGCCGAAGCTGAAGCCGGGAGTCCCTTTCTCGACGACGAAAGCCGAGAGGCCGCGAGCGCCGCGGCCGGGGTTCGTCGAGGCGAAGAGGGTGTAGATCTCGGCCGCTTCTCCCGTGGAGCAGAAGTTCTTGACGCCGTTGAGGACGTAATAATCGCCCTCCCTCGTGGCGGTGCATTTGGTCGCCGTCGCGTCGGAGCCGGCGCCGGGCTCGGTGATCGTGAAGGCGCCCAGGCGCTTGCCGGCCGCCACCGGAGGAAGCCATTTTTTACGCTGCGCCTCGTTGCCGAAGAGGAGGATCGGTATCGTGCAGAGCCCGCCGGTCGCGACGCTCAACGCGATGCCGCCGCAGGCCCGCGAAAGCTCTTCCACGACCAAAACGAGTTCGAAGGTGCCGCCGCCCAGGCCGCCGTAGGCCTCGGGGAGGTAAACCCCGAAGAGATCGGCCTTGCGGATCTCCTCGACCACGGGCCAGGGGAACTCCTCGGTCTGGTCGTAATGCTCGCGCACGGGCTTGATTTTCTCCTCGGCCACGCGCCGGGACAACGCGGCGATTTCCTGCTGGGTTTCGGTAAGCTGATAGTCCATCATGGGGTCACCCCTCCTTTATTCAAGGCTTCTCAGGGCTTCCTGAGCCGCCCTCTGCTCCGCGGCCTTCTTCGTCTTTCCAGAGCCTCGGCCCAGGACCTTCCCCCTCATGCGCACCTCCGACTCGAAGGTCCTGTCATGCTCCGGTCCGCCCGATGGCGAGGTTTCATAGACGGGAAGCGCGTGGAAGCGGTTTTGAGAGACCTCCTGCAGCCGGGTCTTAAAATCCGATTCGGGGGCTGCCATGTCTCCTAGGCAGCGACGCGCCACGAAGCTCCTCGCCGCCTCGAAGCCCCCGTCAAGGGCGATCGCGCCGATGAGGGCCTCGACGGCGTTGGCGAGGACGCTCGGCTTCTGGCGGCCTCCGGTCCTGTCCTCGCCGGTTCCCAGATAAAGCCAGCGGCCGATGTCGAGCTCCGCCCCGACCTCGGCCAGCCGGGCCCTCGAAACAAGATGGGACTTTTTGCGCGAAAGCTCGCCTTCGTCCTCTCCGGGAAAGCTCTCGAATAATTGCTGGGCCGCCGCGGCCGACAGGACGCCGTCTCCCAGGAATTCGAGGCGCTCATTGGACTCGCCCAGCCCCCGCTCGCTGGCGTAGGACGTGTGCGCCAGGGCCTGGCGCAAGCGCTCGCGGTCGCGGAAGCGGTAGCCTATTTCTGCCTCGAAGGCCCCGAGGTCCCAGCCTGATTCGGCCGCCGGGACCTCCGGGACATCGGGCACGATGGAAGGGAGCGTCGGCCCCCCGTTACTTCTTGGCGTGGGAGGTGATGTAGTCGATCGCCTGCCCGACGGTCTGAATCTTCTCGGCCTCCTCATCGGGAATCTCGGTGTCGAAGGCCTCCTCGAGCGCCATCACCAGCTCGACCGTGTCAAGGGAGTCCGCGCCCAGGTCGTTGACAAAGTGGGCCTGGGGCGTCACTTCGGCGGCATCGACGCCTAACTGCTCGACGACGATCTTCTTGACCTTCTCCGCGACGTTCGACGTGTCGATTTTTTCTGCCATGGCATCTCCTTTCTTATTTCCTTTTATTTTTGAGCCCCATCACATGTACGCGCCGCCATTGACATTCAGGACGTGACCGGTGACATATCCCGACTCATCCGAGGCAAGAAAAAGCACGGCATTGGCTACATCGGCCGGCTCCCCCATGCGCTTGAGCACGATTTGTTCGAGGATCTTCTGCTTCTCCGCCTCGGGGATGGCGTCCGTCATGCGCGTCCGGATGAAACCGGGCGCCACCGCGTTGACGAGGATGCCCCGGGAGCCCAATTCCCGCGCGAGAGATTTCGTGAAGGCGATGATCCCGCCCTTGGAGGCGGCGTAATTGGCCTGGCCGGCGTTGCCTTCCTCTCCCACGACCGAGGCGATGCTGATGATTCGCCCGCCGCGGGATTTGAGCATGGGCCTCACGACCGCTTTCGAGAAATTAAAGGCGCCCTTGAGATTGACGGCGAGGACCAAGTCCCAATCGGCCTCGCTCATGCGCATGAGGAGGTTGTCCCTCGTAATTCCGGCGTTATTGACGAGTATGTCGACCCTGCCGAATCGCTCGACCGCGGTCTTGACCACCGTCTCACAGTCCGCGAAGCTGCTCACGTCGGCGCGGAGCCCCAAGGCCGCCGCGCCCGCGCGGACGCTCGACGCCTTTTTCGCCGAGGACTCGACCTGGGCCAAGTCGAGATCGACCATCAGGACGGCGGCGCCCTCCCGCACGAAGGACTCGGCCGTCGCGTAGCCGATCCCCTGGGCGGCTCCCGTGATGATCGCGACTTTGTCCTTGAGGCGCATGGCGCCGGGCCCGGCGGCCGCGACGGCGGGGGCGGTTGTCGTTTCCATGGGGTTGATCCTACTATTTTCCCACGATCAAGCGGCCGTCTCGCCGCC
Organism: bacterium; assembly: GCA_021799485.1. Taxonomy (GTDB): domain Bacteria; phylum Elusimicrobiota; class Elusimicrobia; order UBA1565; family UBA9628; genus JAJZAK01. The sequence goes on from JAJZAK010000004.1 coordinate 36,942, forward strand.
GGTCTCGGGAGCGGCGCCGCCCCCCTCCTCTCCCTTCTGCTTGGCGGTCTTGGGCGCCACGACGACTCTGTCGCCATAGAATCCGCAGTGGGGGCAGACCCGATGGGGCGGACGCATTTTTCCGCACGCGGGGTTGGGGCACGGGGCGAAGGAGGGGAGGTCCAGCGTCCAATTCTTGGCGCGCCGACTGTCGCGCCGGGAGCGCGTGTGCTTGCGTTTCGGGTTCGGCATGGTCGATCTCCTTTAAATCTTAAAATCCCGACGTCTGCGCGACAAAGTAAGGGGACTTATCCTTAAGGTCGAAATAAATCCGCACGACGACCTCGGCCATCAACCCCAGCAGAATAAGCATGAACCCTATAAGAGCAAAAAAAATCGAAACTTGGAAGAGGGGCTGGTCCTTCACATAGATGCCGAGGAAAAATTTCTTGTAAAGAGTGAAGGCCGCCATGAGGGCGCCGAGGGCCCCCATCGCGGCACCCCACCCGCCGAAAAAATAGATGGGCTTCCCCAAATAGGCGTCCATGAATTTGACCGTGAGCAGATCGAGCAGCACCTTGAACGTCCTCGAAATCCCGTACTTGGACCGGCCCTTGACCCGCGGGCGGTGGTTGACGGGAACCTCCGCGATCTTGGCGCCCAGAAAGGCGGAGAGGGCGGGAATAAAGCGGTGCATTTCGCCGTAGAGCCTCAAGGGCTTGATGAACTCCGCGCGATAGGCCTTGAGCGTGCAGCCATAGTCGTGAAGAGGCACTCCGGTCACGCGCGAGATGAGAGCGTTCGCGATCCGGGAAGGAAGCCGGCGGGAGAGCCAAGGGTCCTTTCGCTCCCGCCTCCAGCCGCTCACGACGTCGAAGCCTTGGCTCATTTTCCCCAACAAAGCTCCGATATCGCGCGGATCGTTCTGGCCGTCCGCGTCCAGGCAGGCGATGAATCGGCCGCGAGCCCTGGCGATGCCGGCCGAAAGGGCGGCGGTCTGGCCGGCGTTGCGCCCCAGGCGGACGGCCTTGAAGCCCGGGTATCGCCGCACAAAACCCTCGATCTCGTCGAAGGAGGCGTCGCGGGAGCCGTCGTCGACCAGGATCGCCTCGTAGCTTTTCCCGAGTCCCCGCAGGGCTGAATCGAGCTCCGCCCCGAACTCCGGGAGGGTTTCCTTCTCGTTATAAACGGGGACGACGACGCTCAACTCGACGTCGCCCGCGGAGATCCCCACCGGGCGGCTGTCAGGCGCCCCGGGCGCCCGCCGCCGCCGGCGCTTTCTTCGCGGCGCCCTTGCGGCCGGCCTTGCCCATCGCCTCGACGATCGCCCGGCCGAATTCCGAGGTCTTGAGCTTCTTGGCGCCCGCCATCTGGCGCTCAAGGTCGTAGGTCACGGTCTTGCGGCGGAACGCTTCCTCGAGCCCTTCAACGACCAGCGCGGAAGCCTCCCCCCAGCCGAGGAGATCGAGCATCATCGTGCCCGAGAGGATCAGCGAACCCGGGTTGACGACGTCCTTGCCGGCGTATTTCGGAGCCGTGCCGTGCGTCGCCTCGAAAACCGCGTAACCCTCGCCGATGTTGGCGCCCGGGGCGATGCCCAACCCCCCCACCTGCGCCGCGGCGGCATCCGAGAGGTAATCGCCGTTCAAGTTCGGAGTGGCGATCACGGAGTATTCGCTTGGCCTCAGGAGCAGCTGCTGGAAGGTCTGGTCGGCGATGCGGTCCTTGATGACCACCTTGCCGGCCGGGACCTTCCCGTCCCGAAGCTCCGACTCCTTGATGGCCACGCCGCCGAATTCCTCGGCCGCGAGCTCGTAGCCCCAATCGCGAAAAGCTCCCTCGGTGAATTTCTGGATGTTCCCCTTGTGGACCAAGGTCACGGAAGGCTTGCGGCGCTCGACGGCGTAGCGAATCGCCATGCGGATAAGCCTCTTCGATCCCGTCTCCGAGATGGGCTTGATGCCGATCCCCGAGTCCCGCCGGAAGGACTTCCCCATCTCCATGGTCAGGAAATCGTAGACCTTTTTCTGTTCGGGGCTTCCCTGTTCGAATTCGATGCCGGCGTAAACGTCCTCCGTGTTCTCTCGAAATATCACGATGTCGAGGCTTTCGGGATGCTTGACCGGGGCCGGCACTTCATCGAAATGCCGGACGGGGCGCACGCAGGCGTAGAGATCGAGCTTTTGGCGCAGCGCGACGTTCACCGATCGAAAGCGCCCCGTCACCCACTCCGCCCCGCATTCATCGCAGATCGAATTTTGCTTTTGCTCGTGGGCGCAGACGAGGCAGACGAACGGCGCGCGTCCCGACGGCGTCGTGAGAGGCCCCTTGATCGCGACGCGGAAATCGCGGATCGACTGGATCGTTTCATCCGGCAGCGGAGAGTCCTTTCCGTAATTCTTGAGGGCGGAGAGCCCGGCGAAAATCTCCATCCACGAAATTTTCCTCTTGCCGCCGTAGGCGCGGGCGATGGCGGCATCAAGGACCTCGCGGGTCGCGCGCCAGATGTCGGGGCCCGTGCCATCCCCCGGAATAAAAGGAATGATCGGATCGTCCGGCACGACGTACTTGCCGCCGGAGAACTCGATGCGGTTTCCGGCGGGGACCTGAATTTTCTGGTAGCCGAAGGATTTCATGAGCGTCTCCTTGTTATATAAGAGAAATCTGCGCTCACTATACAAAACCGCGCGGCGGGGCTTCTACTTGCTCTTGCTGGCGAGAAGACGGGAATAAAGCTCTTCTTGGGAACGCACCATCCCGTCGATGTCGAACTCGCGCCCGATGGAAGCCGCGGCCGAGGAGGCCATCCTGGCGCGCAAGGCGTCATCCGTCAAGAGCCTCAAGACGCGCTCGGATAGCGCAGCGACATCGCCGGTCTGGACGGCATAGCCGTTCTCATCATCCTTGAGAACGTCCTTCACCCCGTCCGTCGCGTAGGCAACCGCGGGAACGCCGCTTTTCAGCGCTTCGACGAGAGCCCGGGGGAGGCCCTCCCACAACGACGTCAAGACGAAGACATCGGCCAGCGCCAGGATTTCGGCCGCGTCGCGCCGCCAGCCCAGCAGCTTGACGCGATGGCCGATGCCGAGGGCGAGAATACGGCCCTCGACGGCGGGCCTCAGGACGCCGTCGCCGACGAAGACGAACTCGGCGTCGGGCTTCCCCTTCAAAACCCGCGCGGCCATCTCGATGAAATCGAGGGGATTCTTCTGCGGCTTGAGATTGCCGATGGAGAGGACCAGGGGCTTGTGGCGCCCAAGACCCAAGGCCGACTTCTCGCGCCAACGGTCGTCGAGTTTGGCCGGGTAATCGGACAGCCTGATTCCGGAGCGGATCAGGACATAGCGCTCGGGGCTGCCGATGCCGAGCGACTCCGCCTGGCTCCAGTTGGCCTTCGAAACGAAGATCAGCGCGCCGCTCAGGCGGGCGCAAATCCTCTCGAGGGCGATGTAGAGCCTTCGAACGAGCCTCGGCTGCCGTCCGTGGAAGCCGAATCCATGGAAGCTGTGGACCACGACGGGCGCCCGGCAAAGCCCGGCGGCGAGCCGTCCTAAAATCCCCGCCTTCGAGCTGTGCGTGTGGAGGACGGCGGGCCTCAGCCTCATCAAAAGGATGCAGATCTCGGCCACGGCCAGCAGGTCCTTGACCGGATGGATTTCCCTGGACAAAAAGCGCAGGGGGACGACACGAACGCCGCGGCCCGCGAGAGCCGACGCCTCCGCGTCCAGGATGCCGCCGCGGCCGCAGGCGAGGACCGGATCAAAGCGCGAACGATCCAGGCGCTCCACCGTATAAAGGGTGTTCTGCTGGGCCCCGCCCAGTTCCAGACGGGTGATCAGATGCAGCACGGCCGGCTTTCGGGACCCGGTCATGCCGCTATTCTACTTATTGTGATCCCGCGGCCTTGGCCTTCCTGGCCCTTTGGAGTTGGTATTTGAGATGCCGCTTCGTTTTGGCTTTCCCGGCCGAGAGCCGGGCCGCTCGCCGAGCCGGCGCCGCCTTGCCTTTTTGCGCGGCCGTTTTCGAGGCCGCCGTTTTCGGCTGTTCCGGTTTCGGAGCTTGGTAGAAGCTCTGGATCGTGAGCTCCGGAAAATAGTGGGCGAGGATCTCCTGGTGGCTTCTGCCGAGGGCCGCCAGCCCCAACGCCCCCGCCTTGCAGAAGCCCAGCCCCCGCCCGTCCCCCGCGCCCCAAAGGATGAAGGAACGCGGCTTTTTCGCGGGGCCGATCGGCTGGATCGAGAACCACGTGGAGCGCAAGGAACCCGGCGACAGAAAGTCGGCGACGGCGGCGGCGCCCTTCAAACGGATCGTGCCGGCGCTTCCCACGACGTTCAAAGCCAAGACCCGCCCGGTTCTTGACCGGCTCGTCACAATAAGGGATCGGATCGAGCCGATGTCCTTCGCGCGCGCGGCGCGCTCCGAAAGCTCTTTCGCGTCCAAAATTCTCGTCCAACGGCTTTGAACCGGAAGGTTGAGCCCGCTCGCGAGTCCGTAGGAGTCGGCGGGCGGGAATCCGTGGAGGAAGCGCTCAAGTTCCATGGGAGTCTTGGGATACTTGAACCTGGGAGCGTCCTCGATCGATTTCAAGTAATGAAGGCTCGGCTCCGCGTCGCTCTCCCCGCTCTCGGTGACCCCCCCGCAGTCCTGGTGCCACAGGGCGTGCGCGACGCGGCCGTCCATCGCCAAGACCTGGCCGGCGGTCGCCCGGACGCCGTCCGTGGCGGAGAGGAGCTCCGAGGTGACGCCCAGGTATCGCTGGCAACGCTCCGAATCGCAGAGGTCGCTGTGCTCCATGTTGGGGATGCCGCGGCTCTTGAGCCACAAGGCCTTCGTGCGCGCGACCACGGCGGCCGCCTCGTACGCCGCGGCCGGGCTCTTGTCCGGCAGGGCCGCGCCCACCGCCCCTTTCAGGTACTCCTCGAGAGGCGCGATATTGACCATCCTAAAGCCCGACGGGACGGGAATCACCTCGACTTCTCCGCGAAGCTCGCGATCCCCCGGGTCGAAGCCGTAGCTCTCGAGAAACCGCCCGCTCTTAAGCAGAATCGATCCCTGGGAGTCCTTGACGACGATGCGGAACGGCTGACGGGCGAGATATTGGATGTTTCCCTGGCCGTCGCGAACCTCGATCACCGCGGTGTCGGGGCGGAAGCGCAGTTCCCATTGGTCGTAAGCGCGTCCCGCGTCCGTCAGCGTCTCCTTGTTGTTGACGGCGACGATCTTGAAATCGGCGTTGGGCATGAAATAGATGCGCGTCGCCGTCTCGGGCGATCCCCGCCGGTCCGAAAAAAGCGCGACGCGAAGCTCCGGCCCTTTTCCCCCGTCGGACGAACCGCGGCGTCCGGCGGGCGCCAGAAACGGCCTGAAGAGCCGCCGGATCGGAAGCTGCTTGTCGGGATCGCCGGCGATCCGGCGCCGGAGCTTCTTGACGCGCTCGACGGCCCAGGGGGACGCCGGATCGAGGGATCGGTACCAGTTCGTCATCGCCCAGGCCGACTCATTGAGCCCGATCTTGTAGTCGAAGTTGGAAAGCGTTTTAACGACCTCCAAGTCGAGCGGATCGAGTTGAGCCGCGGCCTTCAAGTCGTTGAGCGCCCGCTCCTTGTCGCGCATGAGAGACGCGGCGCGGGAGATTTCAAGATAGACGATCGGAAGGAGGTAGGCGCTCTGGGTCTGGGCGCTGTTTAAATGCGAGTAGGCCCAGCGCGGCCTTCCGTCCTCGATCTGGGCCATGGCGAGGCCAAGCCGCGCCTCGGCCTGCGTGGAAGTCTCGCGCGCGAATTCGATTCCCTTGCGGAAGGCCTTTTGGGCCTCCCCGGGTTCGTCGATCGCGAGAAGCGACCAGCCGCGCTGGGTCCAAACGAAGCCGTCGGCCCGCGATTCCAGCGTGGCCTTGAGCCAGTAGGCGGCCGCGTCCTCGCTTCTGCCGGCGTCGCGCGCCATCAAGGCCGAATTGGACACGGGGTCCGGGACGCGCACGCCCAGCATGTCCAGGTATTTGAAGTCTCCGATCGCCTCGTCATAATGCCCCAGAAGATAGGCGTTATAGCCCGCGTTGAGCGCCGAGACGACGTCCGTCCCGCGGGCAACCGCCGGAGCAAGGGCGAGGATGATGACGCAGCCGGCGCGACACGCGCTTCTCAAGGACGCCTCCTTGGGGCTTTCCCGGCTTTCCGATTCCGCCGCGTCGCCGCCGCGGGCTTCGGTTCGGAATAGAGAGGGATGTATTGAACGCCGCGGCGAGGGATCGAAAGCTCCACGCGGGAAAGCTCTTCGAGGGCTTCCCGGCGGTAGGGTCCGTCCGCAAGGGAGATCGCGGCGTCGGCCCGCGCCTTGAGGCCCTCGACCGCGAAGCCCTCTTTTCTCGCCTGCGAGAGCTCGCTCATCACTCGCTCGTAGAGAGCCTTCGACCGGCGGACCCGCTCGCGCTCGTAGGCGTCCTCAAGGGGACGGGCCAAGGCGCCGGGAGAGGGGGCCGGCGGGTAGCGCCAGCGCTCATAGGCCGCATCAAGCATCGCACGTTCCTTCCACGCGACAACGGACGCCAAAACCGCCATGCCGCCCGCCAGCCACAGGGCCCGGAGCGGCATTAGGCGCTGTCAACAAATAATATGAACGATTTGGGAGCGCGAGCCTGCCCCGAGTCCGAGGCGCGAGGAGGGCGCAATGCCGAGGCCTTGCAACCGACGAGCAACGAAGAAATCGGCCGGGATCGCGCTCCCCCGGAGGGGCCGGGCGATTTCGGGCTGCAACCGCGTCTCTCGTCGCTTGCATGCCGCCGCAGGCATGCTCGCTCCTCGCTCCTTGTTTCGCTCCGAACTTGCCCGGCCAAATCGTTCATATTATTTGTTGACAGCGCCTTAGGGGCTGGAGGGCGATCCGAAGCCGGGAAGCGGTGGAGCCGTGGAAGCCCCTTGGGACGCGGCCCCCGGCAAGGAAGGCGCCGATGGAGAGGAGGAGGGAGCATCCCCCGGCAGGCTCGGCGCGGCAGGCTTGCCGGCCGGCATGTTCTCATTCGATGGGCGCTGAGCGGCCTTTCGGTGTCGCCGCGTTGTCCGGCGCGCCGGGCGCCGCTTCGGCTGGATCGCGACGGCGGCGGGCTTCGCCCTGCCGTTCATCAGAGCCTGGGCCGCCTGGTTGAGGGGCTTGACGGTCGAGGCCGCCAGATCGGCTTGGAAGCGGTAGGCGACGACCGGGCCCGCGCCGACGGAGGCATAATAGTCCACTTCGTAGGAGGAACCCCGCGCGGCGTCCGCAAGCCAAGAGGTCATCCCGGCCCCTCTCACGGAGCCCAACTGCTCCAGGATCTGGCCCAAGCTGCGCTTCCCGTCGGGCGCGGGCCACGACTTGACGAGAGCGATCGCCCGCGCCTTGGCCAACTCGGGATCGCCGGCGAACGCAGCCGGAACGACCGGCGCCGCGGGAAGCGGCGTCGCCTTCGGCTGGGCGGCCGAGGCCGGGACGGAAGAAGGCCTTGGCGCGGAAAGCTTCATTCCAGCCGGCGCCTGGGATGCCCGCGGGCGGGACCCGCCCAGAAAAGGCAAGAGGCGGCGCAGATACGAAGGATCCCGGTAGAGAAGAAAGCCAAGGCCGCCGATCGCCGCCAGAAGGAGAGCGGCCAGGGCGGGGTTCGAGCCCTTCTTCACGGGCTTGGCGACCAAGTTCGTCGGCGCTTTCGCCGCTTTTTGAGCGACCGCGGAGGTTTTGACGGCGGCGGGCTTGCCTCCTTTTGAGGAAGGCTCGGCGGCCGCCGGAGCGGAAGCGAGCTCCGAAGGCGGTCCTGCCAAATCAACGGGCCCCATGGCCGCCTGGAGGCCGGGTCCGGCCGGCTTGGTCGGCGGCGGTTCGGCGGCTGGGGCAGCGGCGGCGGGGGCGGCCGGATCTCCCAGTCCCGGCGGCGCCGAAAGCGGCGAGCCGCCGAAAATGTCGGGCATCGCCGGAGTTTCCGCCGGGGTTGGGGGCAAGGCATTGCTCAGCGGCGGAGGTTCGAGAGGCGGCGTTTCAAGGGAGGGCGCCTGGAGGGCCGGAGCGGGCGCGGGGAGCGCGGGCTCGGGCGCGAAGAGAGGAACGTCCGGAGGAGCCGCGGGCGACGCGGCGGCGGGCGCGAGAACCGGCGGCGCCGAGAGGACAGGGGGGTCGCCGAAAGGCGGCGCCGCGGGCTGCGGAGCGGACGAGGGAATCGACCCGATCGCCGGAGCCAATCCTTGGTCGGGCCCCGGGGAGGCCAGCAGGGGCGCTTGCAGTCCTTGGGCGGAGGGAGGCTCCGGAGCGACGACGCCCGGAGGGACGTCAAGGCCCGCTCCGCGAGGCTGCATCTCCTCGCGGATTTTGGAAATCTCCGCCTCCTTGGCGCTCAAACGCCCCTTGAGAGCGTCGATCTCGCCTTCAAGGATCGCGAGCTTTTCGGCGGCGCCCGCCTCCGCGAGCCTGCGCAAATCGTCGACGATCTTGGACGCCCCCTCCTCCGAGATGCCGAAGGCCTCGCGCAGATGCGCGAGGAAAGAGTCCAATTTCGAGAGCCTCTCCTCGACCGAGGCCAGCGTCGCCAGGTCTTTGAGGGTCGGCTCATGAGGCAAGGCCGCCGGCTCCATGGTCGCCGTCGCCGTTCGCAGGGCCCGCCTGCGCGCCGCGAGCTCGGACGACAGAGACTCGATTTTGGAGGCGCGGCGCCAATCGCCCAGCGCGGTCCCCTTGCTTCCCTCCGCGCAGACGAGGCAGTCTTCGGAAAAATCCGGAGTTTCGGCGAGCTCGTCCGGCGAAAACGGCCCCTTCACCTGGTTGTCGAGGAAGACCCAGTAGCGCATGGGATGCAAGTATAAAGAGAGAAGATCAAAAAATCAATGACGTTTTTGTTTCAAGCGGCCTGCCAGGCAACAGCGGCGTTTGCCGTCCATTTTGCTATAATGCGCGTCATCGGGCTATTAGCTCAATGGTAGAGCAGATCCCTCTTAAGGATAAGGTTGTAGGTTCGAGTCCTACATAGCCCAAACGAATTTCGCAACGCCGCCGCGGGCGTAGTTCAATGGTAGAACACAAGCCTTCCAAGCTTGATACGTGGGTTCGATTCCCATCGCCCGCTCATTCTCTGGATGGCACCGTTTTAGGGCGGGTGGCGGAACTGGCAGACGCGCACGGCTTAGGACCGTGTGCCGCGAGGCGTGGGGGTTCGACTCCCCCCCCGCCCAAAGGAAAATAAACATGGGACTGTTCGGATCCGCTGAAAAACTGAAAATCAAGAAGATCAAGCACGAAAATTGCGAGGCTCTCTTTTCCGTCGAGATACCGGCCCCGGAGGCCCGCGCGGAGGAGGAGAATTCGCTCGTGCGCTACCAGGAACGCGCGGTGCTGAGCGGCTTTCGCGCGGGGAAGGCTCCATTGGACCTCATCAAGAAACAGTTCTCCGAGGCGATCCGCCAGGACGCCGTGACGCGGCTGGCGCGCAAGCACGTCCCCGAAGCCTTGACCGAGCTCAAGCTCCATCCGGTCGCGCCTCCCGTCATCCAGGCGGTCGACTACGCCCCCGGCAAGTCCATGCGCCTGAGCGTCCTCGTGGAAACGCAGCCCGAGATCGATCCCAAGGGCTACACGAAGATCGCGCTCAAGCGCCGGGCCGCCGAGCCGGGCGAGAAGGCGGTCGAGGAGCGCCTCAACGAGCTGCGCGAGGCCAACGCCCGCCTCGAGCCCGCCCCCGAGGAGGCCGTCGGCAAAGATCACTACGTCGTCATCGACTACTCGGGTCTCCAAGGAGCCAAGCCGCTGGCCGCCAAATCCGAGGCCGAGCTCGTCGACATGTCGTCCAAACAGATTCTCGAGGGGCTCGCCGAGGGCCTTCTCGGCATGAAGCGGGGCGAGGCGAAGGAAATCCCCGTCGCCGTGAAAGGGAAGCCCTCGAAACTCCAGGTCGTGGTCAAGGAGATCAAAAGAAAGGTGCTCCCGACCCTCGACGCGGAGTTCGCCAAGGACATGGGCTTTGAGACGCTCGACGAGCTCAAGCTCAAGCTCAAGGAGCTGGTCTCCCAGGAAGCCGACAAGCAGGCGGAGCGCGACGTTCACGAGCAGATCGAGGACGCCCTTCTCAAGGCGAACCGGATCCCCCTGCCGCCCTCGCTCATCGAGAGCGAGCTTCGCCACCGATTGGAGCGCGTCCGCGCGCGCCTTCTGGGGCCGCGGGGCCAATGGCCCGACGCGGAGCTCCGGTCATGGACCGACAAACTCCGGCCGCTCGTCGAGAAGGACCTCAAAATCTCCTATCTCCTCGCCGCGATCGCGCGCAAGGAAAAACTCCAGGTGCCGGACGAGGATCTCGCCAAGGAGCTCGACCGGAGCCTCGAATCGGCGGACACCGAGGAGAAAAAGGAGGGCATCCGCAAGGCCTTTGGCGGCCGCCGCGACGAGATCCGCGCGATTCTTCTCGACCGCAAGACGATGTCCTTCATCAAGGGCCAGGCGGCAAGCAGTTGAAAACCCCGCCGCCCGCCGCCCCGCAGGCGCCCGCCCCTCGCCGGCCTCCGGAGCTTCCGCTCCTCACCATTCGGGAGGTCGTTCTCTTCCCCTACATGGTGCTTCCTCTTTCGGTCGGGCGGGAAAAATCCATCAGGGCGATCGAGTCCGCGATGGGCGGGACCCCGCGGCTCATCGCCGTCGTCGCCCAAAAGGACGTCAAGGTCGAGGATCCCGGCCGGGACGACTTCTATGGGACGGGGGTCCTGGCGGAAGTCACTCAGTACCTCAAAATGCCGGACGGCACCCTCAAAGTCTTCCTCCAGGGCGCGGAGCGCATCAAGATCGAGCGCTGCGAACTCTCCGCCGAGAGGGGTTTCTGGACCGCCCGGCTTTCCTATCCGACGGTCCCCGCCGCCAAGACGACGAGCGAGGTCCAGGCCCTCATGCGCCACGCGCTCGAGCTCTTCGGAGAGCATGTGCGGCTCTCGCGCCGCGCCCCGCCGGAGCTGGCCGGAACCCTATCCGCCCTTGAAGATCCTTCCCATCTCTCCGACATCGTCGCCGCGAACTGCCTCGTCAAGACCGCCGACCGCCAGTCTCTCCTCGAGATCATCGATCCCGTTGAGCGCCTGCGCCGGCTTCTCGAGCTTCTCAAGACCGACATCGAGATCCTCAACCTCGACCGGAAGATCCATACCCGCGTGCGCACCCAGATCGAGCGCTCCCAGAAGGAATACTACCTGACGGAGCAGATGAAGGCGATTCAGAAGGAGTTGAAGCAGAAAGACGATTTCGCCCAGGAAATCGAGGAGCTGCGCAAGAACATCGCCGAGGCCGGCATGCCGAAGGCCGCCCTCGAGGCCGCCACGAAGGAAGTCGCCCGGCTCGAGAAAATGATGCCCTACTCGCCCGAGTCGACGGTCTCCAGGACCTATCTCGACTGGATGATCCATATGCCCTGGTCGAAGCGCACCCGCGACAACCTGGATCTCGATCGCGCCCAAAAAATCCTCGATGAAGAGCACCACGGCCTCGAGAAGGTCAAGGACCGCGTCATCGAGTATCTCGCCGTCTCCAAGCTGACGAAGAGCCTCAAAGGGCCGATCCTCTGCTTCGTCGGCCCTCCGGGAGTCGGCAAAACGACGCTCGCGCGATCGATCGCGAAGACTTTGGGCCGCAAATTCGCCCGCATCTCCCTGGGCGGCGTGAGGGACGAGGCCGAAATCCGGGGCCACCGCCGCACCTACATCGGCTCCCTTCCGGGACGCCTCGTGCAGTCCCTGCGCAAGGCCCAGAGCCGCAACCCGCTTTTCCTCTTCGACGAAATCGACAAAATGGGCACCGACTGGCGCGGCGACCCGGCCGCGGCGCTGCTCGAGGTCCTCGATCCCGCGCAAAACCCAAGCTTCCTCGATCACTACCTGGACGTGGAGTTCGATCTTTCGCAGGTGCTTTTCATCTGCACCGCCAACACCCTCGATGGCATCCCCCACAGCCTCCAGGACCGCCTCGAGATCCTGCGCTTCTCGGGCTACACACAGGCGGAGAAACTCGCCATCGCCAAGGCGCACCTTTGGCCCAAGGAGCTCAAGGAGCACGGACTCAAGGGAGGGCAGATCCGCATCGACGACGCCGCGATCGCCGCCGCGATCGATCAGTACACGCGCGAGGCCGGCGTCCGGCAGCTGGAACGGGAACTCGCGACCGTCATCCGCAAGGCCGCCAAGGACGTGGTGCTGGGCAAGACAGACCCCATCGCCGTCACGACGGAAAACCTCTCGCGCTTTCTCGGGGCTCCGAAATTTCCCCGCGAGACGCCGTCTTACAACTCGATCGGGGTTTCGACGGGGCTCGCCTGGACCGAGACGGGCGGGGTTACGATGGCGATCGAGGTGACGGCCATGCCGGGCAAGGGCGATCTCAAGCTTACGGGCAAGCTGGGCTCGGTGATGACGGAGTCCGCGCAGGCCGCCTTTTCCTACATCAAGTCCATGGCCCGCGTCTTCGGCGTCGCGCCCGAGGCCTTCAAGGACGTCGATTATCACATCCACGTGCCGGAGGGCGCCACCCCCAAGGACGGCCCCTCGGCCGGCATCGCGATCGCGACCGCGCTCTTGAGCTACATGACGGGACGGCCCGTCCTGCCGGGCGTCGCCATGACCGGGGAAATGACGCTGCGCGGCCGCGTCCTTCCGATCGGCGGCTTGAAGGAGAAGCTTCTCGCGGCGCTTCGCGACGGCATGAATCTCGTTCTCTACCCCGAGCTCAATAAAAAAGACCTGGACGAAGCCCCGGCCGAGGTCCTGTCGGGTCTCAAGCTCGTGCCGGTCAAGCGCTTCGACGAAGTGGCCGAACTGGCGCTCGGCCTCGCCTCATCGCCGGCGCCGGGGCTTTCCATGCCTCAGGTTCCCCCGCAGCCCTGGCTGCCCTCCGCGCCACCCTCCGCCCCCGGCGGACGAGGACTCTCCTGAAGAAACCGCTGCTGCTCACGCCGGGGCCGACGCCGCTTCCGCCGGCCGTGAGGCGCGCTCTCTCCCGCGAGGCTCTCCACCACCGCGGCCGCGAATTCAAGGCCCTTTTCGACGAACTCGGAGCCTCTCTCAAAAGGCTTTTCCGCACCTCCGGCGAAATTCTCCTCATGACGGGCTCTGGAACGGCGGCCATGGAGTCCTCCGTCGTCAATCTGCTCTCCGCCGGCGACGAGGCCATCGTCATCTCGACCGGCTTTTTCGGCGAGCGCTTCGCGGAGATCCTCGCCGCCTACGGCGCCCGTCCCATCCTTCTTCAACGGCCCTTGGGGGAAAGCGCCGATTCGGACGAGATCGTCCGCTCCCTGCGCGAGCATCCGGGCGCCAAGGCCGTCTTCTTGCAGCATGCGGAGACCTCGACCGGCGTTCTCAACGACATCGAGGCGGCCTCCCGCGCCGTCCGCGAGAATTCCGACGCCCTCGTCGTCGTCGACGCGATATCGAGCCTCGGAGTGGAGCGCCTCGAGATGGACGCCTGGGGCCTCGACGCGGTCCTCTCCGCCTCCCAAAAAGGCCTCATGAACGCCCCTGGGCTTTCCTTCGCCGCCCTCTCTCCTCGCGCTCTCAAGCGTCTTGACGAGGCCCGTCTCCCCCGCTTCTATCTCGACTGGCGGACCATGCGGCATCACGCCCCGCTCGGGCAGACCCCCTACACCCCCGCGACGCCGCTCTTCGCCGGGCAGCTGGAGGCCCTCAGGCTCATCGAGCGGGAGGGCCTGGAGAACGTCTGGTCGCGCGCCGTCAAGCTCTCCCGCTTCGCCCTCGAGAGCGCCCAGGCTCTGGGCTTTTCCCCCCTCGCGCGGCATCCCGCCCACGGGCTCTCCGCCCTTCTCCCCCCCGAGGGAGAGGATGCCGGCCGTCTCGTGGAGGCCTTGCGCGAGGACGGCATCTGGATCGCCCACGGCCAAAAGCAGCTGAAGGGCAAGATTGTGCGCCTGGCGCATATGGGCCATATCCGCAAGGCCGACGTCGCGCGCGCCTTCGCCGCCCTCGAGGCCAGGCTTGGCCGTCCCTCCCAACCCGTCCGTGCCTGACCCAACGGCCCTTCCGCTTGTTTTCGCCTCGGTCGGAAAAGTCTACGAGCAATCCCATCTGGGCCGCACGACGCGCCAGCAGGCGCTGCGCTCGGCGAGCTTCGAAATCCGAGCCGGAGAAATCTTCGGCCTCCTGGGCCTCAATGGCAGCGGCAAGACCACCACCTTCAAAATCGCCCTCGGCCTCATCCAGCCGAGCCAAGGCGAGGCCCGGCTTTTCGGCCTGTCCCCCGCGCGGGCGCAGGCGCGGCGCAAGGCCGGCTATCTTCCGGAAGTCCCGGTCTTTTCCCAGCACTTGAGCTGCGAGCAGATTCTCGCCTTCTACGGAGGCCTCTCCGGGCTTGGAGGCCGCCTCCTCGAAACCCGCATCGCCGACACGCTCGATCTCTGCGGGCTCAAGCTCCTGCGCCGCCGGCGGGTGCGGGAGCTCTCGAAAGGCTACCGCCAGCGCCTGGGCCTCGCCCAGGCCATCCTCCACAATCCGGAACTCCTCATCCTGGATGAGCCCGCGAGCGGCCTCGATCCCCTGGCGATCCTCGAGATGAGGCGCGCGATCGAACATCTCAACGGGACACTCAAGACGAGCATCCTCCTGTCCTCCCACAGCATTTCGGAGATCGAACGGCTTTGCGATCGGGTCGCCATCCTGCGCGAGGGGCGGCTCGTCAAGGTTTTGGAAAAAAGCGCCTGGAAGGAAGCCCAAGGCGGCCTGGAGGACATCTTCGTGGCCGCGGTCGCGGCGCCCCTCGGCGCCAGGGAATCGGCATGAGAGCTCTCTATATCCTCGCCAAGGACTCGTTGGAAGAGGCCCTTTCAAGCCGCCTCATCCTCGTGAGCCTGCTCACGGCCGCCGTCCTTCTCTATCTGGGGGAGGCCGTCAGCGCGCTCGCGGCCGAGGAGGAGACCCGCGCGCTTCTCGACCTGGGCCTGGGCCTCATCGAACTCGTGACGCTGGGGATCGCGGTGTTCGGCGGCGCGGTTTTTTTCCTGCGGGAGGGCGAGACGAAGCGGGCCGACCTGATCCTCAGCCGCCCGATCGGGCGCGCGCGCTACCTCCTCGGCCGGTTCCTGGGCCTCGCGCTCACGGCGGGCGTCTCGCTTCTCCTCACCTCGGCCCTGCATCTGGCGATGCTTCTCCTCAAGGGCTGGCTCTTCACCCCGGCCTACCTCTACGCGCTCGTGGGAATCTACCTCAAGGTCCTCATCGCGCTCTCGATGACCTTGGGAATTTCCCTCTGGTCGACCTCGGCCCTGGCCGCGATGGGATTTTCGGCCCTTCTTTGGAGCCTGGGCCACTTCCTTCCGGAAGTCGGGGAGCTTCTGGGCCGCGGAGGAACGCGGCTGGCCTGGCTCAAGCCGCTCCTTTGGATTCCCCCGAATTTAAGCTTCCTTAATTACCGCGACGTCCTGAGCCTGACCCCCGGCTTTCCGCCCGTCGGCGCCTGGTTCGCCTACACGGGGGCCTACGCGGGACTCTGGCTCCTCATCGCCTGGGACAGGCTGCGGCTCAAAGAGTTTTAGGGGGCGCATGATCAGCGCCGTGGCGCTCGTTTTGATCGCGGCCGGCGGCGCCTTCCTGCCGCGCCTCCCCGGCTTCGTCCCGCCGCGGCCGCCGCCGCGCTTCGAGACGGCGCGAGGCGGCGCTTGCGAGGAAGCCCTCTTTTTAAGCTTGGGACTGCGAAGGCTCCTGGCGGACGTCTGGATGGTCCGGCTTCTCCTCTACTACGGCGCCGCGGAAGAGGCCATGACGAATTCCGCGGGCGAGCAAGCCGAGATCTCGGGAAGCGGCGGCTACCCCGAGATCGCGGCCCGCGCCGCCGGCATCCTGGCCCTCGACCCTTCTTTCAGCTACGCGGTCCTCTATGCGTCCGGGGCCCTGGCCTTCAATCTCGGCCGCCCCGGCGAAGCCATCGAACTTTTAAGGCGCGGCCTTGCCGCCGATCCCGGCAATTGGCGCTATCGGGCCTATATCGGGGCGATAGGCCTTGAGAAAAACGGGGACAGGCAAGGGGCGGTCGATCTCTTGGAACCCGCGCTCGACGCGCCGGATTGCCCCGCCATGATCAAAAGCATCGCCGCCTTCCTTTATATAAAGCTCGGCGAAAACGCCAAGGCCGCCGCTCTTTATCGTAAAATCCTTGAAGACTCTCGAGACCCCGGCTATCAGGCGATGGCGCGCCGCGGGCTCGCGAGGCTGTTCCGTGCGGCAAGATCGCACCATCAACCATGAATCCTCCACCCGCAAGCCACAGGGCGCGTCCCTTCGGCATCCGCACGCATCTCGCGATCCTCTCCTTGCTCGTGATCATTTTCTCATTTCTCTCGGCCTTCATCTCCTGGCGTTTCATCCGCTCGGAGAGGCTCTGGGACATCCACCTCGACCAATCGCTTCATATCCTTTCCCAGCTTCCTCACCTGCGCGCGGAAATCCGAGGCATGGACTTGACGACCATGCTCTACCTGCGCACCACCGAAGCCCGCTGGCTGGTCCGCCGGGATCGTTTCATCGACAACGTCGCCCGCGAATTCGCCGACATGGCCTCCGACATCCAAGACGACACCCTGGTCAAGCTTCTGTGGCGCGCGCAGGAAGATTTCCACATTCTCATCGTCACCGAAAAACGGCAGATCGACATTTGCCAGAAACGCGGCAAACCGTCCCCGGCCGCCGCGCTCATCGTCCGCAACGCCAAGGATGATCTCTTGGACAGCTTGAACGCCGTCGGAGATCACGCCGTCTCCAACATCGAGAAGCGGGCCGGAGGTCTCTGGCGCGCCCGCTACCGGGACGCCCTCCTGCGCTTCTCCGCGGAACTGCTGGCCGCCGCCGCCATCGCCCTTTACATCTATCTCTCCATCCTGAGGCCCTTCCGCATTTTCCACAAAGCGGCCGACGCCTGGAATCTGGGCAAGCCCTGGGTCGCGCCGCCCATCCATGCCGCCTGGGAGCTGCAGCGGCATTTCGAGCTTTTCGGCGAGATGGCGAAGCGTCTCAACGCCCAATACGAGAAGGAACGCGAACTGGGGGAGCTCAAGACCAAGCTGCTCTCCCTCGTCTCCCATGAGTTCGGCAACGCCCTCGCGGTCATCCAGAACGCGGCGATCCTGCTCGAGGAAAAGACCCCGGCGAGCCAGACGGCCGAGTCGGAGCCCTTTTTCCGCATGATCGAGGCGAACGTCGAGCTCCTGGGAACGGCCGTCAGCAACCTGCTCAACCTGAGCCGGCTGGAGGCCGGAGGCTTCGCGATGACCCCCGTCCGCGCCGCCGCGGGAGACTTATTGCAGGACACGGCCGAACGGCTCGGGATATTGGCCTCCAAGAAAAACATCCAGCTCTCCGTGCGCCCGCCGGAGCAGCCCCTCCTGGTCAAGGCCGACCCGACCCTTCTTTCCCTGGCGCTAAGCAACCTCCTGAGCAACGCCATCAAATACACGCGCCCCGGCGGGGAAGTCGAGATGGGCGCCCGCCCGGACAAGCCCGGGTTCGCCTGCCTCTATGTCAAGGATACGGGCATCGGCATCCCCCCCGATGAGCAGAATAAAATCTTCGGCTATTACTACCGCACCGAGAAGGGCAAGAGGATGTCCGCCCGCGGCTTCGGCATCGGCCTTGCCGTCACCCGCCAGATCATCGAGGAGCACGGAGGCGCCCTCAAGATCGAGAGCGTCCCCGAGCGCGGCTCCACGTTCTCCTTCACCCTCCCTCTCTGGAGAGAATAATTCCGAACTACTATAATGCAGTTCTTATTCCCCGGTAGCTCAATGGTGGAGCGAGCGGCTGTTAACCGCTAGGTTGTAGGTTCGAGTCCTACCCGGGGAGCCAATTTTTGATGGACGGGGCGCGCCGCCCCGCCGCTTAACAGCCGGGCCGCGTTTCCTCGTCGAGGAATCCCCCGTCCGCCCCGGCCGATGCTCGCTGGCGAACATCTTTTCGCGCGAAGCTCGCGGTCCTCCCGCGACCCGGAGCATCAAAGCATCGGAATTCGCAAAGCGCGCCGCTTCCGGGGTTAGCGGCCGAAACCGCCATTCCTCGGGAACATACAGCACGTAGGAAGACTTACTATGTTAAGGGACTTTACTGAGGAGCGTGGACGGTCGATTTTGCCCTTAATTTTGGTTTATTGATTTAAGGGGTAACTAACTTCATTCCGATTGCTCTCGATATCAACGTTTTTGGGTGTAGTGCAATGGTTAACAAAATTACCTGTAAAAATACCGCCACGCCAGACTTGTGTGCAGAGGTTTATAATGTGTTGTCCGGGAGTAACGGGAACAACGACTTTTCCCCCACTAGGAACATTGGTAGGAGTCCCATCGACATTGAAGTTTATAGCACCCATCATGCCGACATTCGTCCCTTCGTCGACTACTGTTATGCACCAAGTGGGATTTCCATTACAGGTTGGTGGGGGAGGCGGAGGAGTAGGCGCGAAGGCCGCGCATCCCCAAAATAGGTAAGGAAGCCCGAAACTAGCCAAAACGACTAGAAGGCGGCGCAACTCACGTCTCGCGCCAACAAACCCTTCTTCTTTAGGCTTGGCGCCGATGACTGTTTGGCCGCTTTTGTCACTGATAAACAGCATTATCATTTGAAGGCTCCCTTTGTCCCGATATTCTTTCCGTGATCCCTTCGCCGATTAGGCCTAGATTCCTCTGGATTCCGCAACAAGAGCGCGGATCTTCTCAAGCGGGAGCGCGCCAACATAACGCTCTCCGTTGATGAAAAACGTCGGAGTCCCGGTGACCCATAGGTCCTCGCCACCCTGTCGTTGGCCTAGGACATCACCCCGCTCCTCGTGGTCTTCAACACAACGCACGAAGCTCCCCATGTTCAGACCCATTTCCCCTGCTACTTTCTTGAGGAAGCGCACCGAATGCATTTTGGACGGATGCGCAAAAAGGGAATTCGCGAACGGCCAGAACCTTCCTTGGAGCCCCGCGCATTCTGCGGCCTCCGCCTCGTGCTCAGCGTCGGGGTGAAAGGGTAGGGGAAACTCCCGAAAAGCCCATCGAACCCGGCCCTCCCGCGTCAACACTAACAACGTCTCATGGAGCTTGGCACAGTAAGGGCATTGGAAGTCGGCGTATTCAATAATGGAAACGGGAGCATCAGCTCTCCCCAGAACATGGTCGTGCGCCACGATCGGTCCGGGCTTCCTGAGCTGAGCGAGGCGGGCAATGACCCGTGGACTATAGAGCTTCCAGGCCAAGATACAATTGAGCCCCACGCTTAGGGCCGAAAGCACAGCGAGAAATCCCAGGATTCCCGCTCGCACCCCCTCCCGGGAACGCGGCAGATGCGTCACTTGCTAGGTTTATTGTTTAGGGAAACCGCCTGGGCCTTGATGAATATCCTGTCGACTTCAGATTTCCCCCCAGCCTTCTCAATTTCCACGATCACATGAGAGCCGGGCGTAATATCCTCCAATCCCTTCCGCGTATCGACCGTCATGTAAACCATGAGACTTGAGGATAGCGGTAATGTTCGCTTTTTCCCTTTGGAGTTCTCAAGGGTGATACTTTTATCGTCAATGGACACCACTTTCTCCCGTATAAACTGGAGTGGGCCCATTACCGCTGGCTTGGAGGTGGCGAAAGCGCTAGGGACAAGGAACAAGCACGCCCCCCATGCCACATTCCTCATCACGCCCATCCCCAAAACTCTCATGGGATCAGCAGGAAGCCGAATAGCTTTGCTTGACACACGCACCGCTGCAACAACACCAAGCCCAGCATCCATTATCTTCGCAGCACCCTTGCCAAGTGCAGCCGGAGGGTTGGTTATAAGGCCCCGCACAACCAGCCTCCACCCGCGCCGGAAAGATAACATGAAAGGCACCCAATGCCAGCGCAAAAATCCCAATCGCAATAATGGAACCAATACCAAAACCAACAGATTTTTTCACGTTCCGACCTCCTCTTTCCAGGCATATTGCACTACAACGTCCCCGTGACAATATATATATATATATTATGGCGCAGTCAATAGAAGAAATTCATATTATCTTTCGATAACCCATGTGTTGGATGTCCCCCCGAAGCATCCTGTTCTGTGCGTTTTTCTTTGTTACAGTGTATTATCCGCCAAGAACCTGCTCGGCGCAGGAAAACTCCGGCAGTTTAAAAATAGACGTCATACCCGATATGCGATGGAGCGCCTCGGGAGGCGGGCCGCTGTCTTATCACTTTAACTCCACTGCCCTCACATCATATCAGGGAGATTTCACTATCCACCAAGGCGGTGGGATTTTCATGGGTTTCAACGCGGCTTCAGCCAACAACTGGATCGGCCGATCGAGCATCTATAATTATTTCGCGGGCTACATCGGCTGGAGCAAGGTCACTATGCAGGTCGAAAACAGCCGACTGACGGGCAATGCCTCCTGGAGCGGATCCTTGCCATCCGGCGAGGCGGCACAAACCTCTTTTAACAGTGTATTCATGCTTGTCGACGCTGACTATCAGATATACCCGCGCGCCGACCCCACTGTCAATATGGTCTTTGGCCCGAGCTACGCCGCATTCAAGCTGCCGATGACGATCGATACGGAGGTGGGACCCGCAGGGCAATATAACGGCTCTGGTAGTTTCCCAGGTCAGTCCGTCTATGATGCCGATTATCCAATTAGCGCCTACATGCTTCATTTCGGGATGGGAAAGGTTTTCCATATTATGCTTGACCAAAAACCGGCTCCGGGAGCTCCTTTCCTTGATTTCAACGAGAGGCTTGGATTCGGGACAACTTCTCTTGACGCCCAGACCCTTGCGGAGGCATCGGCCGCCAACTCGGGGATGCAGGCTGCCACCAGAAACGTCATCGACTTCCTTTCGGACTTCAGCCTGGACGCCGGCATGCGGTGGAAATACCCAGTTTACGGGATCCCCGTTTCCTTCGGGATCGGGTATAAGGTAGGGATTTTCTTGGTCGCCGCACCAAATTTAAGCGTCGTCGGTCCTGGCGTTGGGCAATTTGAGCCGCTCCCTCGAAGCTACGACCTTCTAAGCCAAGGCGTGCTACTGCGCCTGAAAGTCGCATTCTAGCCTACCTTTTGCTCCCGGTTCCCCAGCTAGCAGGCTGCCGAAAAACCCTTGATTTTTTGGAACAATTCGCGGTTAACAGCCAAAAAAGCAATTTCTTCGACGGGAAGATGCTTCCCCTCCCACGGGACAAGCCGGGGTAGTTCGAGTCCCCGGAGCCAATTTTTGATGGACGGGGCGCGCCGCCCCGCCGCTTAACAGCCGGGCCGCGCTTCCTCGTCGAGGAATCCCCCGCCCGCCCCGGCCGATGCTCCCGAGCGAGCATCTTTTCGCACCAACCGCAGCACCCTGGTGCGACTCGAAGCATCAAAGCATCGGAATTCGCAAAGCGCGCCGCTTCCGGGGTTAGCGGCTTGATCGACCTGCTGCGGCTACCGGAAAAGAAACTGCCCGCCTTTCTTCAATCGGGGCCCCCAGCTATACTTCGCGCTTTGATTTTTCGCCGGACACCAGTGGAATCGCGCCGCGCTTCACAAGCCGACGACGGTTTTCTTCCCCCATTTCAACACCAAAACGACATGGCTTCGGCAACACTAAAGTCGAACGCTACTTAACTTGTGCCACGCCAACCTCCTGGGTGCTAAACAAGCGCTTGGGTGTTTGCTCCGAGAACCGAATAGAAAAGGCGGAGGCCACCTCAGGCCGAAGCCTTACCCATGGATCGGCCAACTCCGCAGAATTGTATTGGAAAGGCACCAAAGGATCAAATGGCGTATCATCGATTCGAAATCCAGGAGCCTTGATCTCCGCGAGTTTGTATTCGTTGGCGTAGAGATGGATGGCACTGACCTTCTCGGCTAGCCGCTGATTTAGAATAAATAAGATCCAACATTCATCAATATCCCGTAAATTGGGGGCTGCTTTAAGACGGATCAGATCATCAAAGGAGTATTGCAGGTGTATTGCCTTAATTGAAGTTAAGCCAACACCGGACGAACTCATGGATAGCTCCAACTCAAGATCGCGCCTTATCCCGGCTAAAGATTCTACTGCAGCCGAATTCCATTTCTTCAGCCACTGTCCGCCACTTACGCCGCCACAAATACCCGAATCGTCATGCAAATCGCTCACCGATCGCGCCTTTGGTCGATCCCTATTATCGGTTGAACCGAACATCATGCCCGCGATCGCATCTGGCTGGTTCCTTAGAAACACCTCCGCAAATGCCCTGAAGTGGCCAATTTCAGAGCAAGAGTATTCTCGATCGAGTTCCAGTTCGCATCCAAAATACGCCAGAGGCAACGCTGCTTCCTGAAGAAAATGGATGCGGTTTAGCGACTGCTGAATTTGTCCTAAACCATTGCCGATTAAGGATTGGATGTCGTCCCCCCATCGCGAAAAGAAACTTGTTTGCTCCTCTTGGGACATTGGAATGCCCAAGTATTGGACCCGAATGCCAAACCCATCCGGACTATCCAATGGAATCCTGATTCGCTCCCTGTCAAAGACATCCGCATAAAGAAGTCCTTTTGACTTCGCAGCCTGAATCAGGGCCTCCTTTTCTCCAATCGTCAGGTTTATGTTTGTAAAAAAAACAAACCCCTCAGGCCTAGGTTTTTGTTTAAGAGCTTCTTCGAGGTCAGAATGAAATTTTTCCTGAGCACTCCTCTTATTGTCGTTCGAGTCGGTCGCTTGATTGACAAATCCGATTGCGCCAAATACCTGCCGTACTCCATTAAGACGCGCCTCTATATCCCGGCCTCCATCTGGGCCCCCGCGCGGATGGCGCGGCCGAACATCCGAGAATCGACGGTCTAACCTCATCACCGCCAGGCAAAGTCGCTCCCGGTCCAGCTGATTGGAATCAAGATACTTTTTCAGGCGTTCATCTGTTTTGTAAATTATCTCGCTAGACACGTTAGGCTCCCTTGAAAAGGTGGCTCCTCCCTAGCACCATCGCTTCAGCAGCCGATTGCCTCTCATATAACGGTGGAATGCTTTTGACGATCTTCATCGTCTCCAGGCTCACGCGGACGATGCGCTTGACGAGGTTCACGATGTATTTCGGGTCGTCCGACCAGTCGTTGGGGTCGTTTTCGATGCCGCTGTCCTTGTCGACGGCGACTTGGTATCGGTCCATGATCCATTCGATCGCGGGCTTGCCGTTCACCACGTATTCGTAGGCCTCGAGAGGGATGTTCTCCAAGGTCAGGCGGCTGTTGTAGATGATCCTGGTTTTGTCCTCGTCCTTGCCTTGCTTGGCAAAGCGCATCTTCTCGACGCGGTAGAGCTTCTTGGGATCGGCGGAAGACCCATCGAGGCGCTCCTTGATCGGGTAGGGCTCGACCGTCTCGTAGTTCAAGTGCCAGCGGGCGAGCTCCCGTCCGGCCTTGCTGAAGGCCCAGAAGTCCTTGGCCAGGGGTATGCGCGGAAGCATCTTCTTTAAGTCCGCCGCGAAGCGGCGCTTATATTCCGGCGAGTGCAGGATGCCGTAGACGTAGTAGAAGATGTCTTCCTTGCCGATCTTGCCGCCGTAGGCCTTCTCGAACTCGGCTACGGCCGCGTCGTTGATGGCATCTTTTTTGACCGGCCCGCTTGATTTCGCGCCCGCCGCGAAAAGCTCGCCGAAATCCTCGGCCCGCTCATAAAAATAGAGCGGGAAGCATTGTCCGCCGGCATCATGCAGATTCAGATCTGGGACGGCATCCGTTATCAGCGCGGAAAATTCCTTGCTCGCTCCGACACCGCTTACTGAAATCGCCAGATTCTTCAGCGCGGGCTCCGGGAAAATGCGCGGCATCTGATAAACCCTCTCGTTGAAGCGCCGGTTGAAGTACATCCATTGCTTGCAGTAGGGGCGGTACATTCCTTGCACGAGAGATTCGGGCTCGAATTCGTAATATTTCCCTTTGGCAAGATCATTTTTGAGATTCACCGTCCAACTGATCTTCTTGGGGTCGTTGTCTATAAAATTCTCGACGGAGACCATCCGGCCGATCTTCTTTTGATGCTTGTGGTAGGCCGAGACCTGATCGTTGTAAAAGCCGATCATCCGGCGCATGTCCTCCGCCACCTTTTCCTTGGAAAAATTGTAGGTCCAGGCGTCGCGGTTTGTGACCACACCTAAAGAGTAGAGCGTCCACAATGGCGGCCGTTTTTCTATTCCTTCCTTGTCGCCAGTGGGGATAAATTTCTCGAAGGCCGGATCGCGCTGGTTGATCCAGTCATGGTTGGCGTTGGGAACGATCTTCTTCCAGGGGACTTCCGTGATGTCGCCGCAGTCCTGGATGATCTTTAGCTTCTCATCGCGGCTCAAGTAGTCGCCGATGTCGTGGTAGAAAATCCGTCCTTTCTCCTTGGCCGCTGGATTTTTGACCAGCAAGGTAATCGCGATCGCAGTCCGCGTTCCTTCGCCAAAAACATTGCCTTTTTCCATTCGACGCTGTTCGCCAGAGGTGCGGGCATTGCCCCTCAAGTTGAAGCAGTAAACGGACGAGAACTCATCGGCCAGACACTTGCGCAGGCCATCGGCGGCGTTGCCGTCAATAAACGAGCCGTTGCTCACGAAACAGATGACGCCCCTGTCCTTGATTCGGTCGCTGGCCCAACGGATGGATCGGATGTAGGAATCGTAAAGCGTTTGCTTGAGCCCGCCGGAAGAATGTGCGGCATACGTCGTTTTAATCCGCGCATCCAAGTTGGGATACTTCAAATTCTTGTTGGCGTCGTTTTCGCTGGTCTGTCTAGCCGAATAAGGCGGATTGCCGATGATGACGCGGATGTCGGCCTTTTTCTGCCGCGCCGCGCGCTTGTTGTTCTCGGGGAAGGTCGGCTCCTGCCCCGGCTCCACTCCCTCGGAGAGCTGGAAGGTGTCCGTCAGGACGATCCCGTCGAAGGGGCGATACTTCCCGCCCGCGGCGCGGTGATAGGCTTCCTCGATGTTGACGGCGGCGATGTAGTAGGCGAGGAGGACGATTTCGTTGGCATGAAGCTCCTCCTCGTACTTGCGCGGCAGGTCCTTGGGGGCGATCATCCCGCTTTGGATCAAACGCACGATGAAGGTCCCCGTGCCGGTGAAGGGGTCCAGGATATGGACGCCCTTGTCGCCTAAGTCCGCGCCAAACTCCCGCTTGAGCGCCGCCGCGGCGCTTTTGAGTATGAAATCCACGATGGGAATCGGCGTGTAGACGATGCCGAGCCGCTCCGCCAGGCGCGGGAAGGCCGCCCGGAAAAACTTCTCATAGAGCTCCGTGACGACGCGCTGGCGGCCCTCCGGCGTGTCGAGGCCCTGGGCGCGCTCCCGGACGCTCGCGTAGAACTTATCGAGGGCCACCGTCTCCTTCTCAAGAGACTGGTCCTCCAGAGCGTCCACCATTTTCTGCATGGCGATCGAGACGGGGTTGTGCTTGGTGAATTCGTAGCCCTCGAAAAGAGCGTCGAAGACGGGTTTTGTGATGAGGTGCTGGGAGAGCATCTCGACGGCGGCCGCCTCGTCGATACTGGGATTGATGTTGCGCTGGAGGCCCTTGAGAAATGAAGCAAAAACCGCCCGTGCCTTCTTGTTTGGGCCATCGAGGACAGCCTTGATCCTTGTTGAGTGCCGCTCGGCGATCCGGGCCACGTCCTTGGCCCAGTTCTCCCAATACTCGCGCTGGCCGCATCTAAGGACGATCTTGGCGTAAATGGCGTCGCGCCACTCCTCGATATGGGGGAAATCAACCGCGAGCCGGGCGGCGTCCTGAAGCGAGGAAGCCTCCCCCTCGCCGTCCCAGCCGCCGACGCCGATGACCTGGATTTGATCCGGGCGCATTTTATTGAGATCGATCTTGTTGATCGTGGCGTTGAAGCGGTCGTCGTGAGCCCGCAGGGCCTGGAGGACCTGCCAGATCACCTTGTATTTCTGGTTGTCCCTGAGGGCCTCCTCGGGCGGCATGTCCGCCGGGATGGCCACGGGGAGAATGATGTAGCCGTATTCCTTGCCCGGAGCCTTGCGCATGACGCGGCCGACCGACTGCACGACGTCCACGACGGAATTGCGCGGGTTGAGAAACAGCACCGCGTCCAAGGCAGGCACGTCCACGCCCTCGGCCAGGCACCGGGCGTTGGAGAGAATGCGGCAGACGCCGTCCTCCGTTTCGGCCTTAAGCCAGTCGAGCCTCTCGTTGCGCTTCAAGGCGTTGAAGGTGCCGTCCACGTGCTCCGCCTCGCAGGCGATCGCCGCGCGGCTTGCGCCGCTCATCTTCTGGTGCTCGCCCACGACGACCGAGAACAGCCCCGCGATCCTCTGGGAATCCTTGATGGAGCGGCAAAAGGCCACGGCCCGGCGCATCGGCGCGGCGTCGAGCGCGGCGTAGCCATTGTCTTTCCCGACAAAGCGTTTCGAGAGCCCATTCCAGCAGCCGACGATTTTCGCCGCGTCTTCGAGATTCATCTCGGTGTTTCGATCCGCCAGCTGCTTTTGAAACGTCCGGCCGACGAACTTCTCGTCCACGGCCAGCACCATGACCTTGTAGTCGGAGAGCAGAGCCTCCCGGACGGCCTCGGAAAACCCGAGGCGGTGGAATTCGGGGCCGAAGACCTGCTCGTCATCCATCGAGCAAAGGAGGGCGTCCGCTTCCTTGGCCTTGGTCTTGGCCTCGTCGCCGTAAATGCGCGGTGTCGCCGTCATGTAAAGGCGCTTCTTGGCCTTGATGAAGTCGGCGTCGTGGACGCGGACAAAATACGACTCGTCCTCGTCCGCGAGCGTCACGCCCGTGGTTCGATGCGCCTCGTCGCAGATGACGAGGTCGAAGGCGGGCAAGCCGTGCTTCTTCTGCGCCTCCGAGACGACCTTGATGGACTGGTAGGTCGAGAAAACGACGGTCAGGCTTTTTGTGCTCGCCCCAGCCTTGACCTGCCGGGCGAACTTGGCCGCGTCCGTGGTCGCGGGATAGGCCAGGTCGTGGACGCCGATGTCCTCGCTGGCCGATCTTTTGCCGACCTTGACGTCGGAGCAGACGACATGGCCGCGAAGCGGCGCCTCCGCTTCGGCGGTCCACTCCCGCAGCGATTGGGAAACAAGCGAGATCGAGGGGACCAGATAAAGCACCCGGCCGTTGGGCGAGGCCAGCTCCTCCGCGATCTTGAGCGCCGTGAAGGTCTTGCCGGTCCCGCAGGCCATGATGAGCTTGCCTCGGTCCTGCTTTTTGAAGCCTGCCAGGACGTCCTTGAGCGCGGCTTCCTGGTGCGGAAGGATTCTTTTTTTGCCCTTGAGCCCGATGGACTGAGGGCGGCCGGCGCTGAACAGGCTCCAATCGATGGGGCTTGACTCCAGGTCCTGGACGCGCAGGCGGCTGACGGGAATGCGCTGGTTGCTCAGGGCCTCCTCGGCGTTGAGGCTCCAGTTGTCCGTGGTCGAGACGATGAGGCGGCTCGTGAAGGGCTCCTTGCCGGAGGATGTGAAGAACGAATCGAGGTCGCCTTTTTGGAGGACATGCTCGGGCGCGTAGAACTTGCATTGGACGGCGCAATAGCCCCCCGCGCGCTCCTTGGCCACGATGTCGATGCCCGTGTCGGGGCGGCCGCCCCGCTCGGGCCATTCCGACCAGAGCCAGACGTCGCTGAATCGGTCGTGGTAGAGGGGATCGATCTTCAGGTAGGCGGCGATGAGGCGCTCGAACTTGTCGCCCAGTTCGCGAGAGGACTCCGCCTCGCGCCGGAACTCGGCCAGGATGTCGTTGAGGGTTGTGGAGCGCCGCATGACGGCGGCTGCTCCCCCCGCCGCAGAATTTGCCTTCACGATTTATCGGAAACGGAATAGGGCCATGAGCTCAATAGTTGGTCCAGCTTGGCCAGACAGAGCGTCCCGTGAGCCATTGGCCCGCCTATTATAGCGTTTGCTGAGAGAAATCAGTATTTGCCCGCGCACTCGCAGACGGCCCGCCGGCGACGCCGGGGCCGCCTGCGGATTCCCTGGGGCCGTCTAGGCGCCCGTGCCGCTTCCCTTCAGGTAGCCCTCGCGCTTCAAGCGCTCCGAGATCGCCTCAAAGCCCAGCGCGTAGAAGCTCGTCCCCGTCGCCTTCTTGTAGGCCCTCGCGGCCTCAAGAATCGCCGCGTTCACCCGGATCGCCCGGATGATCGGCTTTTCCTCCCCCTCCTTCTTCACGGCCTTCTTCGCGTTCGTCATGCTCGCCTCCTCGTTTTTGATTCGGGCGCGGCCCCGCTCGCCGGCGGGCACCGCCCGTTGCGAGGGACAGGGCTACCTCGTTGGGCCGCCTGAGTTCAAGCTCAATCTTTCGGCCGGCCCGACAATGCCTTGATCGAGGGCGCCCAGCTGATGCTGAATGTGTCCTGCCCAAGGAGGGCAAGCATGGATCAAAACGAGAAGCCGGACCCGCGGGAGGGGAGCGCGCTGTGCCGAATCAACGCGCTCCACGGCCTGCGGCTCAAGGAATTGCAGACCCGCTACAAGGAACTATTCGGCGGGGAGAATCCCCCCGCCAACAAGGCCTATCTCCTGCGCCGCATCGCCTACAAAATCCAGGAGGAGGCCTTCGGCGGCAAGCCCTGGGGCAAGGCCGACGTCGCCCGCCTGCTCGCCAACCCCCTCTGCCTCGGCAAGGTCCTCTACCGGGGCGCCCTCTACGACGGCCTGCACCCGGGCATCGTCCCCCCGGAGCTCCCCCGCGCGGCCGGCCGCCGCGCCGGAGCCGGCCAAGCCGCCTGCCAAGCCAGCTCCGTCAACGCCCAGGCCATCGAAAACGCCGTCGTCGCCAAGGTCGCGGAGATCGCCTCCACAAGGCCGGAATATAAGGACAGGCAGCTCGCGATCAATACGCCCGCCTGGCAGGCCCTCTTCCCCCAGGAGCGGCGGCGGGTGCTCAACCTGCTTCTTAAGAAGGTCGAATATGACGGTCTGGGGGTGAAACTGGCCGTCGAGATGAACCCCGAGGGGATCGCCGCCTTGGAGCGGGAGCTGTGCGCCACGAATTCGACGTCGAGCTGAGATCGGCCGTCGCCCGGCCCAAGCCCGCGACCAAGCCGCGCCTACCCCCCATCCGCAGGACCCTGGTCCTGGCCTACCAGATCGCCGACTCCATGAAGGGCAACGGAATCTCCTCCCTGAAGGCTTTTTGCCGGCGCGCCGGCATCACCTCCGCCCGTGGCTCGCAGATCATGGCGCTCTTGAACCTCTCCCCCGCCATCCAGGCGGAAATCCTACTGGGCGACCGGCGGCCGCTGCTCAAAATCGCCGAGCGCCAGATTCGCCACATCGTCCAGGAGGCCCTCTGGACCCGCCAGGAGGAGCTGTGGCGGGCGCTCATGATGAGGCAGGGGTCTAGATGCTTGGGGGCACGTTTTGGCGTCCTTCCTTCAACAATGCCAAAGCCGCCACAACTCCTGTCCGCCTCAATGCGCTGTTGATTTGCCGCAAGGTTTCTGTTACGCTTAAGTCCCAAGGAGAACATTCAATGTCCACCATCACCATTCCGAAAAATGTGACCCACGGGGACGAGCTTGTCGTCGTGCGCCGGAAGGATTACGAGGAGCTGCACAAGCATCTTGGAGAAGTTAGGAACGCGATGGCAAAAATCCGGCGGGGAAACAAGGAACTGCTTCAGCGAAGAACCCGCATTACGACCAAATCCTTATCGGAACTCCACGCGGCGTAATGCGCCGTCCCATCGCGGCAGTCCACTTAACTTCCGATTTTCAAAAGTCTTTCCGCCGCCTTCCGAAAAATATTCGACGTCTCGCGGAAAAGAAAGATCGATGGTTTCGTTCGGATGCCTTCGACCCTCGTCTTGAGACCCATAAATTGAAGGGTGAATTGGCAGGGTACTGGGCCTACTCGGTCAACTATCAGCATCGGATTTTATTCGCGTTTCTCGGGAGCGATGAAGTCATCTACTACGATGTGGGCACGCATGAAATCTACAGATGAGCGTCCCAGCATGACCGCAGAAGTTTTCTGGACCCGACTTCAAAACCCTCCCTCGCGCCGCCCGTCAAGACTTCCTTGACAGGTGGTATCCGATCACCGGCTGCGGCGAAACCTGGGGGCTATCGCCAAACCGTCAGAGAAACGCCGCGAAGCGGCTCCAGAAGGGCGTTTGGCACCGATTCCCCCCTCCAAATCCAGTTGCTAGAGCCGCAAAGCGGCACCGTGACCGCCAGGGGGCGGTCTGAAGCCCAAAGGGGCTATTTTGAGGAAGGTCGCGCGCCGACGAAGCCGCGCCCGGCGACCTCGACGCAGAGCCTCTGGTAGACGTCCAGGAGGACGATATGGCGCAGATCGATGCGTACGTCGTAGACGCCGCTGATTCCCGGATAGTCGCGACGGATGTTCGCGAACGCTTTCTTGAAGCCGCCGTTGCCGTACGCTCCGGAAATCTTAGCCGCTCGCAGCGAAAGGGAGAGGGGGCTTGCGAAGGAATGCTGGCAGCTCTCGCCGCGCACCGCTCCGATATCGCGGCTCCCCGGAGGAATCTCCCGCCGCGTCATGAACAAGGACGAAAGCGGGCCCCGGCTATCGTTGAAGACCACGTTGCCGCTGGTGGGAACGAGGCGGGGGCGCGCTTGATACCAGACGGGCTGCGAGAGGGCGGAGGCGAGCCACACGAGAAAATTCATCCCGGAAGCCCCTCGAGAGCCTTCCTCACACGCGTCCCACCTTGCCCTCCACGATCGTGCAGACCTTGGAGTAAACGCCGAAGAAATAGGTCTTCACCCGCTCGTCGTTCTTGACGTCGTAGAGCATCGACCCCTGCGGGCTGTTTTTCAGCGCGTTCTGGACCGCCGCCTGGTAGCCGAAATTCCCCCAGCTGAACATCCAAAGCACAGAGCGGCTGCAGGACTTGCCGGTGGCGACCGGGTCCGTCACGGACGCTTTGACGTCGATGGCGGTTTGGGAACGCCACGCATACGGCGCCTGGACATTGGCGTAGAGCGTGCAGCCGCACAGCAGGGCAACGACGCCGAGAGCCGCTCCATTGGGAAGCCTCATGGGTTGCCGAGCGTTAGACGCAAGCCGAGCCCTGAAAGTGTCGCCGCTAAATTAAAAATATTCGACGTCGAGCTGAGATCGGCCGTCGCCCGGCCCAAGCCCGCGACCAAGCCGCGCCTACCCCCCATCCGCAGGACCATCGTCCTGGCCTATCAGATCGCCGACTCCATGAAGGGCAACGGAATCTCCTCCCTGAAGGCTTTTTGCCGGCGCGCCGGCATCACCTCCGCCCGTGGCTCGCAGATCATGGCGCTCTTGAACCTCTCCCCCGCCATCCAGGAGGAGATTCTTCTCGGCGACCGGCGGCCGCTGCTCAAAATCGCCGAGCGCCAGATTCGCCACATCGTCCAGGAGGCCCTCTGGACCCGCCAGGAGGAGCTGTGGCGGGCGCTCATGATGAGGCAGGGGTCTAGATGCTTGGGGGCACGTTTTGGCGTCCTTCCTTCAACAATGCCAAAGCCGCCACAACTCCTGTCCGCCTCAATGAGTTGATGCGAGATCTTGACCGGGACGGGGCCGTTTCCGACTTCGGCGGGAGCGAAGCGCATGAGCCGCGCCACTTTCTCGGCCGCGGCGTCGAAATAGGGGCCTGCCGTCTTCGCGATATCGATGTCGTGGATGAGCCCGTCGTCTCCGAAACGGGCCCGTTGGACTCGTGAGTGTTGCGTCCCGCGACACTTTTGATCTCGCCCTGGCGTCCAATACAAGCCGCGTCATCCGGAGACGGCATGCGTCAGGCGCGGCAAGAGAAGCAAGGAGGTGTTGACAATATGGCTGACTTGAGGCGGAGCGTAGGCGTGGTGTTGTTGACGTCGACGCTTGGGATTGCCGCAGGCCTTCCCCCGGCCTACGGAAATACTCCTGGCGGGAGCGGCGGATTGGTTGGGGGCCGCCATGGAGATCGGCATGGCGGACAATGGGGCAAGGGCGGCCCTCTCGGGTTGTCGAAGGAGCAGAGGCGGAAGATGCAGGATGCCTTCAAGAGCGAGAGGGCTGCGATCAAACCCTTGCGGCGCGCCCTGCGCGATTCCGCGATCAAGCTGAAAGATCAAGTCGAGGATAAGGCGTCCGATGCCGATGTCCAAGCGTCCATTGACGGCGTGACGAAGGCCCGGCAGGCGCTACAGGCGGAGCGGCGGCAATTCCGCGCGAAGATCGACGCCATCCTGACGCCGACCCAGCGCGCCCGCGCATTGTTATTTCGCATGCATCGCCGGGCCGGTATGCGAGGAGGCGAGCTCGCGTGGCGGCGCGGATGCCCAGCAAAGCATGGCATGATGCGGCGCCATGGAGGCGGAAGGACGTCGATGCGCCTCGGCCCTTCCGGCGACGGCGCCGCCTCTGATCGGGACGCGTCGGCTCCTGGATCGGAGGCCTCTTCAGCTGCGGGGCAGTAACGACGCGAAACAAATGTCTTTCCCGGATCGGCCGGAGCATGGCGTCGTCGCGGCCGATCCGGGAGGACAAGCCCGGGGACCGATCGCGGCGGCGGCAGCCGGGCTGATCATCCTCCTCGCCGCTTCGCCCTGCCGGGCCAAGCCGCCCCTAGGCTTTCTGCTTGCTTCCGCGAGGGACGGCCATGCCGACATCATCAAGATTCTCCTGGCTGCCAAGGCGGACCCAAAGGCGTCGGACCATGTGGGCAACTCGGTTCTGAGCCTTGCGGCCTCGGCGGGTTCCGCGGAAGCGATCCTGCTCCTCGCGGCCGCCGGGGTCGAGTTGAATGCCCGGGATTTTCATGGCTGGACGCCGCTCATGTATGCGGTGATGCATCGCCGTGCGGACGTTGTGCGAGCCCTCCTGGCCAGCGGGGCGAAGCCCGATGTCGCCGCGTCCGACGGCGAGACGACGCCGCTTTCCATCGCGACGGCGCATCATTTTAAGGACATGGTCGACGTCCTTGAGTCTGCCTCTCGCACCCCGGTGGGAGAGACCGTCGTCAAGGCAACCGCTGCGGCGTCGACGGTGTTGATGAAAAAAAGGCTTTAATCATGGAACACAGCACGTCGTTTGCGGGACGCCTTCCTTCGTCTCTCCCCCCGCCGCCGCGCGGCTGTCGGTGCGGCTGCGCTGGGACTCTTGTGGGGAATGCGTGAGGCCATCGCGCATTATCGAGCGGCGAAAAATATTCAGTGGCTTGCCCACTGAGAGCCGTTCAAAACCGTGTTATAGAGAGCAACCCCGCCGGAATGATAGCCCAGG
Organism: bacterium; assembly: GCA_021799485.1. Taxonomy (GTDB): domain Bacteria; phylum Elusimicrobiota; class Elusimicrobia; order UBA1565; family UBA9628; genus JAJZAK01. The sequence continues at coordinate 70,091 of JAJZAK010000004.1, forward strand.
ATATCAACATCGTAATGGTTTTGAACCGCGAAATTAATGATTCCAGATCCCAGGGCATTTTCAACAACCGGCGTGCCTCTAAAGTTTAAGTACAGCTCTCCGAACCATTGCGGCTTGTGGTACTGGCTCGTAAAGCCCAGGAATTGCTTCCCGATCGACTGCGCGCAGGCCGTCATTCCAGCCGCCGAGTAGGGGAACCCCAGGCTCTGGCAATACCGCGCGTTGACGTGGTAAGTGTAGGCCAAGTTCGGAACCGAGAGCAATGACGCGTCGCCGGCGTATGCGGAATGGAGCGGCGTCTCGACGACGATCGTATGATTGTCCCCTGAGGCGCGTATCGCCTGGATCGCGCGCAAATACCCGGCCCCAGTCTGGGCAGTGCTTGAGACGTACTGCTTGTCCCAATTGCAATAACTGGAATCACAATAGGGTTCGTTATAAATCTCATAGGCCACGACACTGGCGTTGTTTTTGTAGTGGGCCGCGAGCTGGACCCAATCCTGAACCCAGGTGTCGGAGCCAAAAAAGCCGTCCATGTCATGCAAGTTGTGCATATCAAGGATGACATTCATTCCTTTGGAAGCAAGGAGAGAGATGACAGCGTCCATGATTTGAAGATTCAAGGGAGGGGTGCCGTAATAGGGATCGGAAACCTGGGCGTTGGAGAAGGCAAACTCCAGACGCATCGTCTGGAATTTATGTTGGAGCATCGCCGGCAATATAGCGTTCCATGAATTCAGCACTGTGGTCACGGAGGTCGGCGGATTATAATAGGTATAGGACTCTCCAGAGCCCCACCAATCCGGATTGAGTCCGCCGCCGCCGTTGCCGCAGCAGATCTGGCCCGACCCACAGGATTCCGGCAGCTTGTCCGAGCAGGAGGAAGAGGCGCTGACGCAGCTTCCGCCCGCCTGAGAACAACCGCTCGGGGGAGAGCTCTTGCAGCATAGAAGGATGGGGCCGCAGGAGTTGGGAAGGGGCGCGGAGCAGCTCGCGACGCAGGTCCCGCCGGCCGACGCGCAGGAGGGCGAGGGCGTCTTGCAGCAGACCTCCCCCGAGGCCGGGCAGGAGGGAGGCAAAGGATTAAAGCATCTCTTCGACGCCACGCATCTCCCGCCCGCGGAGGAGCCCGAGCTCCCGCCGCCTCCGCCGCCGCAACAGATGAGGCCGACGCCGCAGGCATTAGGAAGCTTGTCGAAACAGGAGGAGGACGTGCCGATGCACGTCCCGCCCGCCGACGAGCAGGACTTCGAAGGGGTCTTCTTGCAGCAGGCGAGGCTCGGGCCGCAGGAATACGGAAGCCCCTGGGAGCAACTCGCCGCGCTCTTGCAAACCCCGCCCGCCGACCCGCACGAACCACCGCCGCCTCCGCCGCCGCCATTCCCGCCGTCGCAGCAGATCTGATCCGGGCCGCAGGCGTTCGCCAGCTTATGCGAGCACGGCTTCGCGTCGTCGATGCACGTCCCGCCCCCCGACCCGCACGAACCACCGCCGCCTCCGCCGCCGCCATTCCCGCCGTCGCAGCAGATCTGGTCCGGGCCGCAGGCGTTCGCCAGCTTATGCGAGCACGGCTTCGCGTCGTCGATGCACGCCCCGCCCGCCGCCTGGCAGGAGCCGCCTCTCGGCGGCGGCGGGGTTTTCGTCGGGGGAGGAATCACGGGAGGGGGCGCGTAGCCCGGCTCGATTCGGCGGATCTGTTGAAGAAGAAAGCGCAACTCGCCAAAGATCGTGAAAACATCGGAATGGATGGTCGTCGTGCTCGTCGGGACGTTCCCCGAGGCGTTCAAGATCGCGTCGCCGGCGAAAGCCGGGGTTTGTCCTAGGAGGAGGGCCAGAGCGCAAGCGGCAATCGCCGTAATGAGTGTCCGACTTTGAGTTTTTGACTTCATAGAATCCTCCGGGGCTCCCATCGCAATCATTCAAAAGTCAACGTATGACACCGCTCCTCCATCGGACGGCGGCTAAAAGCCGCAGCCATCCCGAGCCTCCCGAGCCGTAACTGGGAATGGCCCGCGGGGGGCGCGCGGCGAGTTCTTGAGGAAGGATCGCCTCCCGCAAGAGGCGCCCGTCCATATCCTTTCCTGCCGGCAACCCGCATAAGTAAAGCGCCGTCGGCGCGATGTCCGTGATGTAAGCGCCCGCGGACAACACGCCCGGCTTGATCTTGGGCCCCCACAGGGCCAGGATGCCATTGCCGACATGCTGGCCGCGGAAAAGAATCCGTTCAAGCAGATCGCCCGGCTCCCGCCGCCGCCCTCCCAGGCGCAAAGCCGCATAATGGGAAGGCAGGGCCGCGACCCCAAAACGCACGCCCCATTGGCTGTTTCGCCGGCGCAATGATATATCAGCGAAGAGAGGTTCTTTTCCTGGTTCATAAAAGGAGCGCCGCAGGTAGGACCCGAACCTGGCCGCGGAGTCGGCGCCCCCGCGCCCGAACCATACGGTCCAGCCGCCCGCGACCCGAGAGCCGGGCGGCGCCGGCTCGTATTGCAATCGCTCCTCGGAAAGCAGATCCATGTCTTGCCGGGCCGCGCGCATCAAGCGAAGGACATTCAGGACCTCGACGGCGACGTCCCGGGGCATGGCCCCAAAGCCATGATCGGAAAAAACGACGAGATGCCGCGAAACCGCCATGAGCCGTCCCAACCATTCGTCAGCTCTTTCATAGGCCGCCCATACGGGGCCGCGGGCGGCATCCGGGCGAGCGGCGCCACCCGATCCCAGCGCTGGCTCGACACCGCTCCAGTGAAGATGGCTGGCGACGTCGACGCTGAGATCGTAGGCGACGAGAAGATCATGATAATCCTTCGCGGCCAAAAGATCCGCCGTCCGGGCGGAATATAAATCGAGAGATCGCGCCAATCCCAGGATCCCGTCCCTCGCGGAGAGAGTTGGGGGCGGCAGGAGGCGGTCAAGCTCCGATCGCAAGGAGGACGGGTAGACCAAATGAAAAATCCGCCCGATGCCGCCGAGGGCGCCCGCGATGCGGCCGATCCTTTCGGCGGAAACGCCGAAGAGTCCCGCCAGGGCCACCGAGTCCGGCTCATAGGGAATTTCCATCGTTCGGCTCGAATCCCCGATCTTGGCCGCGAAAAACAACCGGGGAACCAACTCTCCGATGATGCGATCCGGAGGGAAGCCGTTCAAGACTCCGACGACCGCGCTCCGGCGTCCTTCCTCCGAGGCCATGACCCAAAGCGGGGCCGCGCGCCGGGGAAGATTGGTATTGGACGCGATGCCATGGACGCCGAGGCCCTTCCTCATCCCGTGGCGGTAGGGCAGCACTCCCGTCAACGCCGAATAGATGTTTTGTTCGCTGGGATAGGGGGCCGGTCCCGGTCCCAGTGGGCAGCTGGTCAAGTTCGCCGCGGCGCCTTCCTTAAGGAGGCGTGCGAAATGAGGCAGGAATCCGGCATGCACCCACGGCAAGATCAGGTGCCAAGTCGCCCCATCGACGACCAGGACCGAAACGCCGATCTTGGAGGAACCTGGAAAAGCCCGTCTTTCCCGAAACTCCGGAATCAAATCTTTCCGTTCCAGCGCCTCCACTCGGCAGGGCCCTGGAACGGCGAAATTGACGGCGCCCACCGCCGCCCCCGAAGGCCACGGCGCTGTTCTTACGACGGCATGATACAGATTCCTCTGCCTGGTCCGATGCAGCTTAAGCCGCGTTCCCCACGTCCCCCCGCCGCCCTCCGGACGCAAAGGAATCGCCTTCCAGCCGCTCAGATCGGCCAAGGCACCGCTCTCGTCCCAACCGCCTTCCAAAAAGAGCTTTCCAAATCGGCCCGGACTTGACTTGAAAACGAAATCGACCGGGACCGGTTCGCGCCGTTTCTCCCACCGCAGACTTTGAGCCACGTTGTGCCGTCGCGCCCATTGGTCGAGGAGATCGGTTTCCCAGCGAGGCGGGGTCGAATTCCAAGATTCATAATGCCTTAAGGCGACGTCGGAGACCGCGTCGAACTCCGGAAGCGGAAGATCGGGACGGCGAATGATCTCTCGAGCGATCTTCCGCATGTTGCGAACGTCTCCGATCTCGTCAAAATGCCGGGCCAGGCCGAGGAGATCCGGACGCGGCCACAACAGGGCCAGACCGGATAAAATAGCCGCCGCGCCTCCTGGAATTTTAAAAAGAGCGGCGCTTCGCCGCCACATCATTGTCCGCTCATGAATTTCGTCGTCCCGCAGGACGCGCCCAGCCGTCAGAGAAAAGCGGAATGGCGAGACGGCTGGGCGCTCTATTATATGCTAAAAATATCAGCGTAAAATGCCGGGCGGATCAGGAGCGAAATCGACCGCGTTTCTTTCCTTCTCCCTCGTCGTCATCCTCGCCGGCTGCGCGACCGGCCCCCGACTCCCCGAGTGGGCGCAAGAGCCCGCCCGCATCGTCGACGAAGGCTACATCGTCTACCTGGGCGACGGCCTGGAGGCCGATCCCAACCAGGCGCAGTTCGCGGCCGAGGGCATGGCCATCCAGGACCTCGCCAACGAATGCTCGTTCGTGCCGAAGCGGGCCCGCATCGAGAACCACTTCATGACGCGCGCGAGAGGGGGCTTCGAGGCCTACGCCACGATCGCCGTCAACTACGACGTCTGCGAGGAAGCCCAGCAAACCGTGCAGCCCGCGCAGATCAAGGCGCTCGCGAGCGCTCCGTTCATGGAGGAGCTCAAGCGCTATCAGGAATTCATCGGCAATCCGCCCCAGCAAGCCCCCGCGGGCGGCGCCTCCCAAGGCCCCCCCGAGCCCCCGACCGCCATGGCGGACGACGTGGACTTCTTCCTCGCGCGCCAGTACGTGGCCGTCCAGAAGGAGAATGTGATCCTGGCGCCGCCCGGCGCCTACGCCCCCGGGTCCTATGAGACCCGGACCTATCTGACCCGCGTCACGAGGGTCATCCGCCCAATGCAGGCCTACTATGCCCGGCATCCGCGGCTGCGCGCCGCCCCGACGACATGGTCCACGATCGAACCGCGCGTGCGCCGGCGCTATCCCGCCGCCTTCAAGGGGCCCGTCCGCCGCGTTCGCCTTTATCGGGCGCCGCGCCGAAGATGGTTCCGCCGCCGCCCCCTCCGCCCGCAATACGCGAACCGCGCGCGCCGGCGGTTCTAACAACCCCTGATGAAGCTCTATCTGGTCCGCCATGGCGAAGCCTTGGTCCAAGGAGAGGACTCGGCGAGGCCCTTGACGCATCGAGGGCGCCGCGAGGCCGAGGCTTGCGCCTTGATCGCGGCCAGGCTCGCCGTGAAGCCCTTTGAAATTTGGCACAGCGGGAAAGCCCGGGCCCGGGAAACGGCCGAAATCCTGGCGGCCAAGCTCGGCGCGCCGGTCCGGCAGGCCGCGGGGCTCTTCCCCAACGACGCCGTGGAGCCTTGGGGAGAGCGCGCCGGACAGGGAATGAACGATCTGATGCTCGTGGGCCACTTGCCTTTTATGGAACGCCTCGCTTCCTATCTTCTCACCGGCGACACGGGCTTCGATCTCCTCGCGTTCCGGACGGCGGCCATGGCCTGTCTCGCGCGCGAAAGCGGCCCCTGGCGCCTGCTTTGGATGACGGGGCCGGAAATGGGCCTCTGACGGCGCCGGCGCTTCGGCTTGGTCAGCGCCCGCCCGCGGCTTCCACGCATGCCGCCGTATCGTTGTCGGGAGAATTCACGAGCCGCGCGACTTCATAGGCGTCGAGCGTCTCCCCGGCCCAAGGGACGAGAAGTTCCTGAAGCTCCGGAGGCTCGGACTTGGGATTGAGCCAGAGGCGCTCGGCTTCGGCGTCTAAAATGACCGGCATGCGATCGTGGATCCGGCGCATCATGCCCGCCGCCCGGGTCGTCACGATCGCGAACGACCGGATTTCGCCCGCCGCCGGATCCTTCCAGGCGTCCCACAACCCGGCCATCGCGAAGGGTTCCCGCGTTGGAAGCGTGATCCGCATGGGCGTCTTGCCCTTGCTGCCCGGAATCGCCGTCCACTCGTAGAAACCGTCGGCGACCACCAGGCAGCGCCGCTCGTCGAAGGGCCGGCGGAAACTGGGCTTCTCCATGAGAGTCTCGGCCCGGGCGTTGATCATGCGCCGCCCCATCGCGGGATCCTGGGCCCAGGAGGGAATAAGCCCCCAATGGAAGAGATCCAAGCGGCGGCCGTCCCGGTCCAGCACGATGACCGGGGCGTCCTGCGAGGGCGCGATGTTATACCGGGGCTTAAGATCGAGGCTCGCGGGCCTGAACCCGAAGCGCTCCCGAAGCGTCCCCATGCTCGCGGTCTGTGTGTAGCGTCCGCACATTGATATAGTCTATCGTTTTCAGCGGGAGACCGCTTCCATGAAGAACTGGAAACTTTCAAAGCTGTGGCCGCAGGTTCCGATCGGGCTTTTGATGCTTCTCTCCGGGGCCACGAACATCCTGACCGGCTCCAAGATCAGACAGCTCGGCGCGGCCTACCAGAGCCTTTCCCAGGTCGGACCGTTCGGCCAGCTGAGCCGGGATCTCTCCCTGGGCACGCTGGGAAACGGCGTCCAGGTCCTCCTGGGAGCGGGCATGCTGATCGTCGGCGTCGCCCTCTTCTGGCGGCTGCGCTCCGCCTGGGCCTTCGCGATCCTCGTGCTTTGCGCCGCCTTGACGGTCGATATGGCCCGCCACCGCGCCTTCTCCGGATTGATCGCGCCGGGAGCCTCCCTGATGGCGCTTATCGCATGGCAGAAGCGCTTCGCGGTCCAGTCTCTCGCGGGCGCCTATCTCATGTCCTTTCTGGGTCTCGCCGCGGTGCTGGCCTACGGCATCTTGGGCTCCCTGCTCCTCGGAGCGGAGTTCAAGCCCCCCATCCTGGACCTCGCCACCGCGATCTACTTCACCGTCACGAGCATCACGACCGCGGGCTGCAATATCTATCCCGCCACGCCCGAGGCGAAATTCTACGTCGTGGGCCTCATCGTGGCCGGCCTGAGCACCTTCATGACGACGGTCGTGGCGACGCTCGGCCCCCTGCTTTCCAACCAATTGAGAGGCTCTCTTATCCGCAAGAAGACGGCCCCGATTCAGGAACGGGGCGGATCCTCGTGACTCCCCACATGCCCCCCCTTTGACCATGCGCGATTCCCTGCGTTCGCTGATCCGCACCGTCTCTTATCTGCGCTCTCCCAAGGGCTGCCCCTGGGACCGACGCCAGACCCACCGCTCCCTCATCCCCTACCTGCGCGAGGAGTCCCGGGAGCTCGCGGCGGCCCTCAAGAAGGGAAAGCCGCACGAGATCGAAGACGAACTGGGAGACGTCCTTCTCCAGGTTCTGCTCCACGCCCAGATCGCCCGCGAGGCCGGGCTTTTCGACATCGCCGACGTCGCCGCGAGCCTGCGCCTGAAGCTCCGACGCCGCCACCCCCACGTCTTCGGCCGCCGCCGGTTCAAGACGGCGGGGGAGGTCATGCGGCATTGGGACGAAATCAAGGCCAAGGAAAGGCTTCAGCGAGGACGGGACGTCCTGCGCCGGGGCCTTGCTCGCAAAGCGCGCTGACCCATGGACCCGCACCGGCACGGCGCCAGGCAGCCCGAACGCTTCGATCCCGAGAGGGCGGCCGCTCTCGACGATCCGTCGCGCTTCGCCTACTTGCCGGTCCAAGACGTTCTCTCGCTCCTCGACATTCCCCAGGGCGGGCTTTGGGTGGATTTCGGCGCCGGGACCGGCGCCTACGCCCGCGCCATCGCCCGCCTGCGCCCCGACGCCGCCGTCGTCGCTCTCGACGAACAGCCTCCGATGCTCGCCCTCCTCCAAGCGGCCCTCGATCGCGAAAAGCTCGCCAACATCAAGCCCGCGCTCTCCACCCCCCGCGAGATCGCCTCCTTGCGCGGCCGGGCGGACCGCGTGCTGGCCCTCAACGTGCTCCATGAGATCGGCGACGCGTCCCTCGGGGACCTCGCCTCGCTCCTCAAGACGGGCGGAAAAGCGGTCTTCATCGATTGGAACGCCTCCGTCGACCGCCCCGTGGGCCCTCCCAAGGGCCACGTCTTCAGCCCGTCCGAGGGCCGTTCACGGCTGGAGAGCTTTGGATGGTCCATCCTCGCCGCATCGTCTTTTCCCTACCACTACGCCTTGGTCGGCGCCCTCTGATTTCCTAGAATAGGAGTCCATGGCCGCGACGACCGACTCCAAGCAGATCATCTGCTCCCTCCAGGACGTGGGGCGCATCTACCCGCCCAAGCGGCAAGTCCTCAAGGACATCTCCCTCTCGTTTTATTACGGCGCGAAGATCGGAGTCATCGGCGACAACGGCAGCGGCAAAAGCACGCTGCTGCGCATCCTGGCCGGCCAGGACAAGGAGCATACCGGAGCGATCACCCTCTCCAAGGGCTACACGATCGGCCTACTCGAACAGGAACCCCGGCTCGACAAGGCGAAGACCGTCAAGGAGATCGTGGAGGAGGGCGTGCGCGAGACGAAATCCCTCCTGGACGACTTCAACGCGACGAGCGAGAAGCTGGCGGGCGACATCACCCCCGAGGAGATGGAGGCTCTGCTTGAAAAGCAGGGCAAACTCCAGGAAAAGATCGACGCGGCGGGAGCCTGGGACCTCGACCATAAGCTCGATCTCGCCATGGACGCCCTGCGCTGCCCCCCGGGCGAGCAATCGGTCGAGACCATCTCGGGCGGGGAGAAGCGCCGCGTGGCCCTCTGCCGGCTTCTTCTCCAGGAGCCGGACATCCTGCTCCTCGACGAGCCCACGAACCATCTCGACGCCGAGTCCGTCGAATGGCTCGAGCAGCACCTGCGCCTCTACAAGGGAACCGTCATCGCCGTCACTCACGACCGCTATTTCCTCGACAATGTCGCGGGCTGGATCCTCGAACTCTCAAGCGGCGAGGGAATCCCGTGGAAGGGCAACTATGCCTCCTGGCTCGAGCAGAAGCGCAATCGCCTCGCCCTCGAGGCGAAGTCCGAGTCCAAGCTCCAAAAATCTCTCGCCCGCGAGCTCGAGTGGGTCCGCATGGGCGCCAAGGGCCGCCAGGCGAAGAGCAAGGCCCGGCTCAAGGCCTACGAGGAGATGCTCAAGCGCGCCCAGGGCGACGCGGAGCCGGAGGCCCTCGAGATTTTCATTCCGCCCGGCCCGAGGCTGGGCGACGTCGTCGTCGAGGCGAAGAACGTCTCCAAGTCCTTCGGGGACAAGCTCCTCTACGAGGATTTGAGCTTCAAGCTCCCTCCCAACGCCGTCGTCGGCGTCATCGGCCCCAACGGCGCCGGCAAGACCACGCTCTTCCGCCTTATCACCGGCCAGGAAAAGCCGGACGCCGGATCCTTCGTGGTCGGGGAGTCCGTCAAGCTCGCCTACGCGGGGCAAGAACGGGAGGACGCCGATCCCGACGCGCCCGTCTGGAAGGCGATCTCGGACGGCAAGGACACCGTGTGGCTCGGCAAGCGCGAGGTCAATGCCCGCGCCTACGCCGCGCGCTTCAATTTCTCGGGCTCGGACCAGCAAAAGCCCGTCAAGAGCCTCTCGGGCGGCGAGAGAAACCGCGTCCATCTCGCGCGCACGCTCAAGGCCGGCGCGAACGTTCTGCTCCTCGACGAGCCGACCAACGACCTCGACGTCCATACCCTGCGCGCGCTCGAGGACGCGATCAACGATTTCGCGGGATGCTGCGTGGTCATCAGCCATGACCGATGGTTCCTCGACCGCATCGCGACGCACATCCTCGCCTTCGAGGGCGATAGCCGCGTCCGCTGGTTCGAGGGCGACTACAGCCAGTACGAGGACGACCGCAAGAAGGCCCTGGGCGATCTCGCCCCCAAGCGCATCCACTACAAGAAACTCGTCCGGGGCTAAGGGCTCGGACTCGGCAGGGCCTCGCGCTCCCCAATCGCGGGCTGGCGCCCCAATTGAAAATAAAAGGTCGCCCCCTCTCCCGGACGGCTCTCGCCCCAAATCCGGCCGCCGTGGGCCCGGACAATCCGGGCCGCGGCGGCGAGCCCGATCCCGACGCCGCCTCCCTCCCCGGCCCCGCGCGGATGATGAAAAGGAGCGAACAGCCGCTCCTGCGCGGCCGCGTCGAAGCCGACGCCGTTGTCCCGCACGAAATAAACGGGCCTCTCGGCCTCCGGCGCCGTCCATCCCACCTCCACGCGCGCCTCGGGACGGCCGACCGTATATTGCCAGGCGTTGTTGAGGAGATGGCGCATGAGGAGACCGAGCATGCCGGGGTCTCCATAAGCGAATATCCCGTCCGCGACGGCGGCCTGGACGCGCCGTCGAGGCTCCCGGGCGGCAAGACGGTCCAAATACGTCCGGGCGATGGCGGCCAGGTTCACCCTCTGGAGATTGGGACGGCTCTGCGCGATGCGCTCGAGCTCGACCAAGCCGTCCAGCATCAAGCCCATGCGCCGTCCGGACTCCATGACGCGCCTCAAATGCCCCCGGGATTCCTCGTCGAGGCCGTCCGTCTTCGCGAGAAGGATCTCCGAGAACGATTCGACATTCCTGGCCGGCGTGCGCAGATCGTGGGCCATGCAGTAGCCGACTTCCTCCAGCTCCCCTATTTGCCGCGAAAGGCTCTCCGCCATGTCGTTGAACGCCTCCGTGAGCCTTCCGATCTCGTCATGGGAGCGGGGAAGGACGCGCGCCTCGAGCTTTCCCTCGGCCATGGCTCCCACCGCTCCCATCAGCCGGGAGATCGGCCTCGTGATCGGCCAAGCCAGCATGTAGCCGAGAGCGATCGACGCGGCCAGAGTGGCCAGGAAGATCATGGACAATATTCCCACGAGCCGCCGCGACGGAGCGTAGGCTTCTCCCACGCTCTGGCTGACCCCGACGATCCACCCCGTCACCCGGGAGCGGGCGTAGGCCGCGAGACGCCCTGGGCCCGCCGGGAGCGATTGGCCCCCCGGAGGGCTCAAGATCATCCGCCCCTTCCCGTCCAACAGTTGGACGGAGCCCGACTTCCCGAAGCGCATCCTTCCGATGCCGCCGATCGAGTGGCGATTGAGGACGACGACGCCCGTCAGGACGCCCACGATGCCGCCCCCGCGTCGTATGGGGGCGCCGACCGCGACGCCGATTTCCCCCGAAGGAGTGCGGAACGGCCTTGAAAACAGCGTTCTTCGGAGCCGGACGGGCGGCAGAAGGATCCTCTCCGGATGGGGAGGAAGCACGCGCTCGGTCCCGGCGCGATCCTTTAAAAGCACCCGCCCTCTTCTTCCGCTCACGACGATGGCGTCGACCAATTCCGTCTCCCTGGAAACGATGTCGATGGGATAGCGCTGGCGCGCGCGTATCATGCTTTCAATCTCCGGCTCCAAGGCGAGCCTCTCGATCGCGCGGCGTATCCGGCGCATGTAGCCGTCCAGTTGGATCGCGATCGTCCTCGCCAGAAGCCGCTCTTCCTCGATTTTTTGGCGGCGAAGCATCCGGACGATCTCCTGCGTCGCGCCGATCCCCGAGGCGACGATCGCGAAGGAGGCGATGCCCGCGAGCGCCGCCATGATCTTGTATCGGAAGCTCATCCGTTCGAGTTTTTCAAGCGCGCCGCGAACCCAAGGCATAGGGAATACGTCCCGCAACAGTCCGGCTCACATGAGTCCGCCGGCGCCCCGCGGCCTTCCTGGCCGAGCTAGGATCGCCAGAGGATGAGGGGGTTCTCGATGGGGATGGAGGCGTCGGGATGATGCGGGAGGACCCGGGGGGTGTAGTCCTGCGCCGGGCGCTTGGCCGGGACCTCGGCCTCGTAAAAGTAGCCGCCGAACGATCCGACGATGCTCCCCGTCCGCCTCATGGGAACGCGCACGGGCTCTCCGCCGGGCGGCCCCTCCGCGTAAAGCTCGACCGCCAAGCTCTCCGCAGGGATCTCCCCGCCGTAGAGCTCCGCCTTGAAGGCGAGAACCTCTCCTGAGCGCGCGACCCGGAGCTCGCCAAAGCGCAGCGTCGGCCAGCCCTCGCGCAGACGAGAGAATCTCTCCTCGATCTCCCGGGCGAGGCGCACGCCGTCGGCGCGGCGCCGTCGCCAGGAAGCCGCCGCCGGCAGGTAAGCCGCCTGCACGTACTCGCGGAGCATGCGGTTGGAGCTGAAACGCGGGGTGAGATGGGCCATGCTCTCCCGAACGCGCTTAAGCCAGCGCCTCGGCAGGCCCTGGGCGTCGCGCTCGTAGAATTCGGCGACGATCTCGTTTTCCAGGATGCCGTAGAGCCGCCCGGCCTCCTCGCCGTCCCACGCCGGTTCCTCATGAAGCTTCCCGTCGCCCAAGGCCCATCCGAAGCCAGGCCGGTAGGCCCTCGCCCACCAGCCGTCAAGCTCCGAGAAGTTGAGGCCGCCGTTGACCAGAACCTTCATGCCGCTCGTCCCGCAGGCCTCGAAAGGACGGCGCGGCGTGTTGAGCCAGACGTCGATCCCCGTGATGAAGCGGGCGGCCTCCATCATGTCGTAGTCCTCGAGAAAGACCACCCGGTCCCGGATCTCGGGATCCTCCGCGAATCGGGCCATCTCCTGGACGAGACGGTGCCCCTCGTCGTCCATGGGATGGGCTTTGCCGGCGGCGACCAGTTGGACCGGCCGCCTGGGATCCAGAAGGATGCGCTTGAGGCGCCCCGGATCCTTTAATAAGAGGGTCGGGCGCTTGTATTCGGCGAAGCGCCGGGCGAAGCCCAAGGTGAGCCGGTTGGGGTCCAGGACGCGCTCCGCCTCCTGGATGCGGGCCTCGCTCGCTCCATGCTCCCGCAGCTGGCGGGCGAAGCGCCTGCGCAGGTAGCGCAGGAGGCGCTGGCGCTGTTCCGAGCGGAAGGCCCATAGCTTCTCGTCGGGGATTTTGAGGATGTCGCCGCTGATTTTCTCAAGCCCCCCCACCCAGCGCTCCTTCCCGCAGGCGCCCGTCCACAGCTCGTCCGCTTCGGGGGAATCCCAGCTCGGGACATGAACACCGTTCGTCACGTGGGAGACCGGGACCTCCACCGTCGGGCGTCGGGGAAAGAGAGGAGAAAAAAGCTCGCGGCTCACCTCGCCGTGGAGGCGGCTGACGCCGTTGACGTAATTGGAGCCTTTGAGCGCGAGATAGGCCATGTTGAAGGGCTCCCCCTCGTCGCTGGGATCAAGCCTCCCCAGGGCCATGAACTCGCGGGCGGATATTCCCAGGCGCTCGGACAAAAGCTCGGCGTAGGGCTTCATCAGCGCCGAATCGAACCTGTCGAAGGCGGCGTCGACGGCGGTGTGCGTCGTAAAAACGTTCCCCGCCCGGGTCGCGCGAAGAGCCGCTTGAAAAGAGCAGCCCGCGCGCTTCATGAAGGCCAAGGCCCGCCCGACGACCGCGAAGGCCGCGTGGCCCTCGTTGAGGTGATAGACCTCGGCATCGAGGCCCAAGGCCTCGATCAGGCTCGCTCCGCCCATGCCCAGCACGAACTCTTGGGTGAGCCGGAGCCTCTCTCCCGCGGGATAGAGCATCGACGTGATGCCGCGGTCGCGGGGGCTGTTTAACAGGTCGTTCGTGTCGAGGAGGTAGAGGCTGCGGCGCCCCACCCGGGCAAGCCACGCCCGCGCCAGCACCACGCGCCCCGGCAGGTCCACGAAGATCCTCAGCCAGCGCCCCTCCTTGTCCTCGACCGGGGAAATGGGGAGGTTCGTGGGGTCGTTGTAGGGATAGGCCTCCGTCTGCCAATCTCCGGGACCCAGAATCTGGCGGAAATAGCCCTGATGGTAGAGGAGGCCCACCCCGAAAATGGGAACATCCAGATCGCAAGCCGTCTTGATGACATCTCCCGCGAGAATCCCCAGTCCACCCGAATAGATGGGCAGGGCCTCCGTGAGGCCGAACTCCATGCTGAAGTAGGCGACTCCTTTGAGGGCCTCGGCCGAGCCGCTCGCGGGAAACCAACCGGGCGTCGCGAAGTGCCGCCGACGCTCCGCCAGCAGAGCCTGGAGCTCCTTTTGGAACTCAGGATCCCGGCCAAGCGCCGTCAGCTGGTCCTGGGAGGCGCGCTCGAGGACATAATACGGGTTGCCCGTCTGCTCCCAGGTCTTGGCGTCGATCATCCGCCAGAGATGGTCGCCGTAATGCCCCCAGCTCCAGCGCAGGTCGAGGGCGAGATCCTCGATCCCTTCAAGCCCTTTTGGCAGCGGGTTGCGCAGAAAGAGCGGCGATGCCATCCGCTAGGGAACTCGCAACGAAACAGCCGTCTTACATCGTCTCCGCGAAGGCGGCGAGCCTCTGGGGAGTTCCGATGTCGTAATGCGGCGCGCCGGCCGGGAAGGCGTAGACGCCGCGCCGAAGAGCGCGGGGGAAGACGTCCTTTTCGATCGAGGAGGCCCCCGGGCCGATGAAATCCCAGAATCCAGGATCGAGGATGTAGATGCCGGCGTTGAGCATCCGGCCGGGGCCCGGCTCTCGCTCGCGAAACAAGGAAACGCGGCCGTCCGGGGCGATCTCAAGAAAGCCGCCGTCCTCGCGGGAGCCTGGAGGGATGACGGCGACGGAGGCGGCGCCGCCCCGGCTTTTGTGAAAATCCGCGAAGGCGGCGAGATCGATCTCGCAGAGGGAATCGCCGTTCATCGCGAGGACGGGGCCGCCCTTGAGAAGACCGCGGCAGGCTCCCAGCGCCCCGCCGGTCCCGAGCGGCGAGCTCTCCTGGGAAAACACGATCTCGACGCCCGGGCGCGGAGAGGATTCATAGAATCCGCGCACCTCGTCGTCTCGATAGCCGGTGCAGAGAACAAAACGGGAAAGCCCCTGTTTCGCGGCCCAACCGATCACGCGGTCCAAGAAAGGCTTGCCCCTCACCGAAAGCATGGTCTTTTGCCGGCCGGGCGCCACGGCCTGGAGCCTCGTGCCCCGGCCGCCGCAAAGGACGACGGCGTCCATGTTCCCAAGCATCGCGGTATTATATGATGTAAAAATCCCCGTTCCCTCTCCATGATCAGTCCGAGTCCAACGCCCGCCCCCCGCAAGGCGAGCCTCATCATCCCCACCTATAACCGGGAAGAGCTCCTGGTCGGCTCGCTGCGCGACGCCCTGGACTCCGACTACCCGAATCTCGAAATCATCGTCGTCGACCAGACCCCGCGCCACAAGACCGAGACGGAGGAATTCCTCAAGTCCATGGAGGGCCGCTTGGTCTGGATCCGCGCCCGGGAGCCGGGTCTTCCCAAGGCGCGCAACGCCGGGCTGCGGAAAGCCTCCGGCGACTACATCATCTTCACGGACGACGACGTCCGCTTCGGACGGGACTTCGTCTCCCGGCACGTCCGGGAACTCGAAAACGGCGCCGACGTCGTCCAAGGGAGGATCGTCGAGGGCGCGGGAAATCCCGGCGAAGCTCCCCAATGGATGAGTTTCTGGATCCGCGTCTCGGGCACCAACGACTGTCCGCGAGCCGGCGACACCAACACCTTGACGGGCTGCAACTTCAGCCTGAGGCGCGCGGTTTACGAGAAAATAGGCGGCTTCGACGAGCGCCTGCTCAATCCCTCCCTGCTGGAAGACGGCGACTGGGCCATCCGGGCGCACAAGGCCGGCTTCCACCTGCGCTATTCCCCTCTCCCGGCGCTGCGCCACCTGCGAAGCGGCGAGGGCGGCGTCGACACCGGCATCGAGAACCAGTTCCTGGCCAAAAACTACTATCTTTGCTGCTTCCTCTACGCCTACAAGAACCATCACCCCCTGGCCGCGCTCAACTACACCCTTCGCCTCCACTTGCGCGGGCTCAAGGCGCTGTTCCGGACGATCCGCGCGGCGCGGCGGGAAGCCCGGGACTTGCTCGCGCGGCCATGAGCCCTCTGTCCGGCGCGGCGCGGCTGAGGCGCTTCTCCCTTTCCCTTCTCGCCCTCGCCCTGCCGATTTCTCTCGGCCTGACGAACGCGGCGCTCATCCTGCTGACCGCGGCGCTGTTGGCGGAATCTCGGATCGCCCCCGAGGCCTCAAGGCTCGCCGTCCTGAAGTCGCCCGCCCTCCTCGCCCTGGGGCTCTACGTTCTGTGGGGCTTCGCCGATTCCTTCTTCGGCCTCGATCCCGCCGCAAGCCTTCGATTCGTTTTCCAGCACGAGCTCCACATGCTCTGGGCCTTGGGCCTCCTCCTCGTCGCCCTCCAGGGAGCCGACGCCCGTGAGATCGGGACCTGGATGGGACTGGGCTTCGCCGCGGTGGTCCTCATGGGGCTGGGGCAGGCGGCGCTGGCGTTCGCCGCCTCCGGCCGCCACGCCGTCTTCCGGGCGGCGCACGGCTTCATCCATCCCCTCTATTACGGACAAATACTGGCCCTGGGCCTCGTTGCGGGCTATCTGGCCCTCGGCCCCTCCCGCGAGATTGGAGGCCGCGTCCGCCGCGCTCTCGGGGGGCTCGTGGCCCTTGGCTTTCTCGCCCTTTTCATCAACCAGACCCGCAACGCCTGGCTGGGGCTGCTCGCGGCCGCGCTCGTCCTGCTTCTCGTCCCCCGGGGAAAGGCGAGCCCCGCCGAGCGCCTCTCGATCTTCGCGCCGCTCCTCATCGTCGGCGCGGGGCTCTGGTCGATGAACCGGCTCCAGCCGGGCCATTCCCTCTCCTCGGCGTTCTCGACCGCCCTCCAGGCGGCGCCCGCGGCGAGCCCCCTGACGGCCGACAGCGACCATACGCGGCTCATGCTGGCCTCGATCGGCTGGACGATGTTCATGGACCATCCCTGGCTGGGGGTCGGCCCCGACCAGTTCCACGCGGCCTATCCGCTCTACTACCAGCAGAAGCTCGAGGGGACGTCCGTCTGGGGCGACGCCCACAATTTCTACCTCAACACCCTCGCGACCAAGGGCATCCCCGGGCTCATCGCCCTGCTCAGCTTCTTTTACCTGCTGGCGCGCGAGTCCTGGATCGCCGCGCTCAAGCGCCCCTCCTGGGGGAGCCGGCTGGCGCTCGCCTCCACGGCCTGTTTCGCCGTCATGAGCGTCTTCGAGGTCCACCGCCAGCAGGCGACGACGCTCTTTCTTTTCCTCTGGGCCTGGGGCATGACGCGCTCGCGCGCGGATGAAAGCAGGCCGACCGTCTCAGCGGGGCCTTAAAAGGAAGGCGGCCAAGCCGCCGAAGAGGCTCTGAAGCTTGCCCAGAAAGCCCGGCAAGCGCGAAAGGACAAGGGCCTTCTCCCCCCGAAGGTCGGCGTCGTAGATGCGGCGGGCCAGCTCCATGGGGTCCCGGCCGCGGCGCCCGGCGCCCGGGAGCCGGTATCCTCCGTAAATCCGCGCCTTCTTGTTGAAGGGGGTCGCCACCCCCCCGGGCGAGACCCGAAGAATCTCGACTCCGGGCAACGAACGCTCCATTTCCGCCATATAAAGGAAGTCTTTCAGCGCTCTTTTGCCCAGGGCGTAGGGAGAAAGCCCGGGCATGAGGAAATCCCCCGCTCCCGACAGGATGAAAACGAAGCGCCGGCAGAGCCCGGCGCGGGAAAGCCCCAGCATGATCTCGATCGGCGAGAGGGCGTGAAGCCTGATGGATTCGGCGAAGGCCTCGGCGGGCAGGTCGCTCAAGAGCCCCGCCTGGAGGGCGCCGGCGGAGACGATGCACCGCGAAAACCGTCGTCCCGAGGCCCGCGCCGCCTCCAGCCACCGTCCGACCGCCGCGGCATCCCGGAGGTCGAGGTCTTGGCGGGTCAGCGCGAGGACGGGATGGCCGCGTTCCCGATAGACGTCGGCCAAGGCCTTCCCGAGTCCGCTGCCCGCCCCGAAAATGACGGCCTCGCCCCGGGGTTCGCTCATGAGGGCCGCTCCGCGAGGCGGCGGGAGGCCAGCCGGGCCATCTGCATGATCGCGAGCATGGGGTTGACGCCCGGCGGCGAGGGAAAGAGGCTCGCGTCGACGACATAGAGCCCCCGCGTCCCATGCGGCCTGAAGGACGGGTCCACGGCTCCCGTCCCCGGCGAGCTTGAAAGCCGGCAGGTTCCGAAAATATGCCCCACCCCCAAATGAAAATGCCGCGAATCGAGCGGCGCGCGGCCGAGCGCCTCCACGTCGGCTCTCGCCGCGACCGCCGCCGGACCGCCGAAGAGGCCAGGGTAGACTTTTTGGGCGCCGATTTCCAGCAAAAGCTCCGCGAGCCGGCAGACGCCGAAGCGGAGCCGTTCCAAGTCATGCCGGCTGGGCTCAAAGCGTATTCTCGCCCCCCCTAGAAGACCCGGCGCGACCGTCCCCTCGGCGTCCGATCGGACGCTCGCGGTCCAGCTCGAGATCCTGGCGGCGCCCCTCAAAAGGCTCAAAAGCTCCTCCCCGGAGACCGGCGAGCGCGCCAGCAGAAGCTCGGGCGGCAGAAGCTGGGTCGCGAGCTTGACGCCCTGGCCCGCGAATTCCAGGATCTCGATTCCTTGCGGAGGGCCCTCGACGCCGGCCGCGTCGCGGTCGAGGACCCCGATCGTTCCCGCGCCCAGATGACAGAGGAAGTGCCGGCCGATGTGGGGGTTTTGAAGGCCGCTTGAGCGCAGCAGAAGCGGCGAATGCACCGCGCCCGCCGCCAGGACGACCGCCCGTCCCGCGCGCACGGCGCGGCGCTCGCCCCGCCACTCGATCTCGACCGCCGTCGCCCTGCCTCCCTCAAGGATCATCCGGCGGGCCCGGGCGTTCGGGACGACGCGGGCGCCGCGGCGGACGGCGTCGGGGATATAGGAGGCCTCCATCGAGAGCTTGCCTCCCGAGGGGCAGCCCTGGAGGCAGCGCCCCGTCCCCTGGCAGCCGGGCGCGTTGCGAGACATCGCCTCGAAGCGCCAGCCGAGCCTCCGGAGGCTCGCCGCGGCCGGAAGCCCGTCGAGGAGGGGCGCGAGATTGGCCTTGATCCCGAGTTCCTGCTCGATAATCTCGGCGTCATCCTCCAATTCCTCGAAGGGAATCTCCCGGGCCAGGCCCGCGTCGCGGGCCCACTCCTCGTAGATCGCGCGGGGAAGGCGATGCGTGATCGCGCCGTTGATGACGGTCGAGCCGCCGACGCAGCGGCCCTGCATGACGGGAACGACGGCTCGTCCCGTCGCGGCCTGGAAGCCCATGTCGCGAAACATCGTCCTCATCGCCTCGTAAAGCTCTTCCTTGAAGTCGGGCGCGCGACGCCACGCTCCTTCCTCCAGGACGACGACGTCCTTGCCCGCGCGGGCAAGGACCTGGGCCGCGACGGCGCCCGCCGCCCCGGAGCCGATCACCACATAGTCCGCGCCCGCGGGGGGCTCGAGGGAGGGAGGGGCCGGGGCGCCGGAAGGAGGGGGCTTCGGGGCCGGATGGAGCCGCGCGGGCAGAAGCGCCTGGCGCGCGGCGGGATCGCGAAGGGCCGCGACGAGGGCGTGGCCGCGCAGGGCGTAGGCCAGGAGCCGCACGGGATAGAACCGGGAATCCAGGAGCCGCCGCGCGGGGTCCGTCCTTCGGCTTTCGGAGTCCGCCCGAAAAACTGAGAAAACCGAAAGCCGGACCCAGGCCGCGACGAGGATCGCCGCCGCCGTCAGCGCGGCCGCGGCGCGGGCGGGCGCCTCGCGCCACATATCTTCCAGGTAGCGTTCCATCCCCCGGGAGTCCCGCGCCGCCGGATGCGGCAGGAAGACCCCAAGGGCCGACCTCGAGATTTTCCTCAACAAAGCCTTCATCGCCCGCGGCGCGCTCAACCGACGATGTTGCGGTCGCGCTTCTCATGCTGGACAAAGAGATAGTCCAGCTGGGAGATCCGGCCGGCGAGGGCCGCGCCCAGCGCCAGGCCGTGGTCCACGGCGTAGTCGCTGTTGTCGTACTCCCCGGCGGCGAAGCGGCCGGTCAAATGCAGGTTGTGGATCTTCTTGAGCCCGTGGTGGATCTCATGGAAGGCGCGCCGCGTCTCCAGGTCCGGGACGACGTAGGCGAACTCGACGCGCTCGACGCGCGCCGCCGTGACGCGGTCCGCGTCGATATACGGAAGCCGCCGCAGGCCCTCGCGCACCCGCCGCACGATCTCCTCGTCCGAGAGCTTCCCCTCCTCCCCCCCGCGCGGATAGGTGACGTCGGCCACGACCAAGGATTTCCCGGGCGCGACCGTGTCGCGGCTGTAGGCGTTCTGCTCGAAGAGGCGGTTGAACCAGAACTCCTTCTCGGGGAAGATCAAGGTGCGGTAGGGGAGCGCGCGGGGGCGGTCGAACTCCAGGGCGACGAGGAACATCGAGCGGAACTTGGCGCGCCGCGCCTTTTCCAGAAGCGGCCCGGCGTCGAAGCCCTGGATCATCTCCAGAAGCTTGACGATCGGGATCGTGGAGACGACGTCGAGGCCCTCCCCCTCGATGCGCTCCGCGCGCCCGCCGGCCTCGAACTCCACCGCGACGACGCGGTCCCGGAGCACCTCGAGCTTCGTCGGCAGGGCCTCGTAGAGGACCTTCTGTCCGCGCCTCTCCAGGTAGTCCGCCATGTTGTCCCAGAGTTGCTGGAAGCCCTTGCGGGGATAATAAAAGATCGAGGGATTGAGGTCCTGCTGCGGGAAAAGCGCCTTCTTGAGCACCGCCATCGGGTGCACCAGGGCGAAGCGCTGCTCGACGAAGGCGGGGTCGATGAGCCGGGGCTCGATCCAGACCTTCTCCGCCATCGGCGCCACGATCGTGTCGTAGAAGCGCCGGCCGAAGCTCGAGACGACGGTCGACTCGAAGTCCTCCCGCTCGAAGCGGCGCGTGATCCAGCGGAGCTTGGAGACCGCGAAGCTCGCGGCAAAGGCCGCGATCTCCCAGAGGGACGCCGGATGGGCCCAGTCGGCGATCCGGGGCGGAAACTGATAGAGCCGGCCATGGAACTGGACCCCGTGCTGGCTCTTGTTGACGAGGCAGTCGGGTCCCAGAAGCTCCTTGGCGAGCACGCGGATGTTTTTCAGGTTCGGCGACAGCCGATGCGGGCCGAAGTCGACCGTGTGGCCGTTCCAGGAGAAGCTTCCCGCGAGCCCCCCCGGTCCGGCCTTCTTCTCGATCACCCGGACCGGGCGCTTGCCGCCGCTCAGGGAGACCCCGAGCGCGGCGCCGAGGCCCGCGGGCCCCGCCCCGAGGACGACGACCGCGTCGCCACGAGCCTCGCCTGGCACCTCAGCTTACCGGGCCTGCTTGAGGTAGAAGGCGATGATGTGGCCGATCGACATGTGCATGTCCTCGATCGCGCCGTATTGGACGCTGGGGATGAGAAGCGGGACGTCCACGAGCCTCCTCAACGCCCCCCCGTCAAAGCCCAGAAGCCCCACCGTCGCCGCGCCGCGCCGCCTTGAAAGCCGGGCCGCGCGGATCAGGTTCGGAGAGTTGCCGCTGCCGGTGATGAGGATGACCACGTCCTTGGGCTTGAGAAGGGGGTCCAGCTGATGCTCGAAGGCGGCGTCGAAGGAGTGGTCGTTGGCGACCGCGCTGAGGAAGGGAACGTTGTCCGTCAGCGAGAGGGACTTGACCCGCGGCTTCCCCTTGGCCTCGGCGGTTTTCGAAAAGTCGACCGCCATGTGGGAAGCCGCCGCGGCCGAGCCGCCGTTGCCCATGATGAAGACGTGCCGTCCCTTCGCCCGGGCATCGAGAACGAGGGCGGCGGCGCGCGAGAGGGCCTCCAGGTCGAGTTCGCGCCACAGCCGCGTCATTTCATCGCGGTACCACCGGGCGAACTTCTCGGCGTCGAGGCCCCCCGGCCCCGTGTCATGGTAGCCTCCCGGCCTCGTCGAGCGCGGGGCCGTTTTCATCGGTAAAACGAGCGCACGAGATCCGCCACCCGCCGCAGCTGATCCCTCGAGAGATCCGGATGAACCGGCAGGCTCAGGATGCGCTCGCTTTGGCGCTCGGCCTCCGGGAAAGCCCCGCGGGCCCAGCCCAGGGGCGCGGCGGCGTCCTGAAGGTGGATCGGGCGAGGGTAATGGACGGCGGTTTCGACGCCGTTTCCGGCCAGATAGGCCTTCAGCTCGTCGCGCCGCTCCGCCTGGATGATGAAGGTGTGATAGACCGCCTTTTCGCCGACGGCGTCCCGCGGGACCACGACGCCGGGGATGCCGGCCAGGGCCTCCTGATAGAAGGCCGCGTTCTCCCGGCGCGCGCGCGTCCAGGCGCCGAGATGCTTGAGCTTGACGAGAAGCATCGCCGCCTGGATGGTGTCCAAGCGGGAGTTCCCGCTCCAGACGACGCAGTTGTCCCGGGTCTTGAGCCCCAGGTTGCGCATGGTCCTGACGCTCTCGTGGAGCTTCTCGTCGTTCGTCACGAGGACCCCCGCGTCGCCGCAGGCGTTCAAGGTCTTCAAGGGATGGAGGCTGAAGCAGCCGGCCGCTCCGAAGCCGCCGACGCTCTTGCCGCGGTACTCGGCCAGCACCGCCTGGGCGCAGTCCTCGACGACGGGGACGCCTCGCCGCGAGGCGATCTCCAGGATGGGGCCCATGTCGGCGGGGCGGCCGGTCAGATGGACGGGGATGATCGCCTTCGTGCGGGGCGTGATCGCCTTCTCGATCGCGGCGGGATCGATGTTGAAGTCCGGGCGCACGTCGACGAGCACGGGCTTGGCGCCCAGCACCGCCGCGCAGGAGGCGCTGGCGACGAAGGAGTTGGCGGCCGTGATCACCTCGTCTCCCGGCCCCACGCCCAGGGCGCGCAAGGCGAGGACGAGGGCGTCGGTCCCCGAGTTGAGGCCGACCGCGTGGCGCGCGCCGCAGAGCGCGGCGAAGGCGCGTTCGAAGGCCTCGACCTGGGGCCCCAGGATGAACTGCCCCGAATCGATCACCTCCCCCGCGGCCTTCAAGAGCTCGGCCTTCAAGGGGCGGTGCTGTCCCGCGAGATCGACGTAGGGAACGCGGCCCTTCGCCGCGACGGCGGGCTTTTTCGCCGGAGACTTAACGGCCGGCATCGGCGTAGAACTCCTCGATCGAGGAGATCATATGCTCCATCTCCTCCTCGGTCAGGTGCTGATGCACCGGGAGCGTCAGGGACTCCGCCGCCTGGCGCTCCGCGTTCGGGAAATCTCCCTTGCGATAGCCCAAGGGCCGGCTCGCGGGCTGCAGATGCAGCGGGATCGGATAGTGGACCTTGGCCTCGATGCCGCGCGCGACGAGGAACTTCAAGAGCTCGTCGCGCCGCTCGGCCCGGAACTGGTAGAGATGGTAGACGTGCCGTTCCCGGGGATCGCGGGGCGGCAGGGTGACGCGGCCCTCGAGGCGGCCCAAGGCCGCGTCGAGCCGGCGGGCATTGGCGATGCGGGTCTCCGTGATCCACTCGAAGTCCCGGATGAGATGGTTTCCCACCACCGCCTGCAGGGAGTCGAGGCGGCTGTTGTAGGCGTAGGCGGCGTACTCGTCGCGCGTGGACATGCCGTGGTTGCGCAGGAGCCGGAGCTTGTCGCGCATCTCCGTCGAGTTCGTGGTGACGATCCCGCCGTCCCCCCAGACGTTGAGGTTCTTCAAGGGATGGAGAGAAAAGCCGCCCATGAGGCCGATCGATCCCGTGTTTCGGCCGTCCACGGCCGAGCCGATCGCCTGGCAGGCGTCCTCGATCACGCGGAGGCCCCGCTTCTCGGCGATCTTCATGATCGCGGGCATGTCGGCCGGCTGGCCCGCCCAATGGACCGGCATGATGGCCTTCGTTTTCTTGGTGATCGCCTTTTCGACGAGCCTCGGATCGATCACGCCCTTCTCGTCCGAGTCCACGAAGACGATGCGCGCCCCCGCGGTCTCGATCGCGCCCGCGGTCGCGACGAAGGTGTTGGCGGCCGTGATCACCTCGTCGCCCGCTCCGACGCCGATCGCCTTCAAGGCGAGGAAAAGCGCGTCCGTGCCGGAGCCGACCCCGACCGCGTGTTTCACGCCGATCAATTTCGCGAAGCGGGCCTCGAACTCCTCGACGGGTTTTCCCAGCGTGAAGTCGCCCGACTGGACCAGGGCCCGGATGTCCTCCAGGATGGGGTCGATCTCGGCGAACTGGCGGGACAGATAGGAATAGGGGACGCGCGCCGGCTTTGAAGCGGCCTTCATGGGCATGGATTCTCCTGGATGATGAGGATGATCAGAAGGCGGCGGGGCTTCCAACGTCGGCGCCGCCCTTAACAAATAATTATATAAAAAACCGCAGGACGCGCGCGGCGCTCGCTCCAGAGACCGCGACGATCTCACGGCCGCGGCGTCCTCTCCGCGACGCGCGGAATGCGGCCTCGGCCTCGGGCTTTCGAACGGGCCATCCGCAGCAACGACTGGGCGCGGGCCAGCCATTGGAGGCGCGCGAGCGGCGAAAGGGCGCCGAACTCCTCGATCTTGTCCCTGGAGAAAAGCTGCACGACCCGGCGCGGCGTCCTCACGCCGAGCGCCTCCCGCGGGAAAGCTCCCGCAGCATTTTGATGTCCTCCAAGTCCTGCGGCCGGGCCGACAGCTTCTTG
Organism: bacterium; assembly: GCA_021799485.1. GTDB lineage: Bacteria > Elusimicrobiota > Elusimicrobia > UBA1565 > UBA9628 > JAJZAK01. Next base: position 94,358 of record JAJZAK010000004.1, read on the forward strand.
AGCGCGATCAAGTCCCCGCGGGAAACGACGGGGATGCTCAAGGCGCCGGCCTTCACCGTCTCGCGCCGGGCATAGGTCCGCCGAAAAGGCACGGGCTCGTCCACGAAGACATCGACGATCTCAAAGGGCCTCCGGGGATGGAAAAAGGAAAAGACCTTCATGTTCTTCGTGGAAATCCAGCGCTCCCGGATTTCCTTTCTGACGAAATCGGACGCCGGCACCGGGAGCTTGGGCCTATAGCCGCAAGACGTCATGGCGGCGATGAATTTCTCCAGATTCCTCTCGTCCAGGGCCACCATGAGATCCAAGTCAACGGTCAGGCGCACCGCGCCGTGGAGCACCAGCGCCACGCCACCGACGACCATGTAGCGGACCTTCCTTTCGCCCAGCGCGAGAAAAACATCCCGATAAAACGCCGGCTCCTCGTCGCGCGTCTCGCCGGCCTTGGGACGGCTCATGGACGGCGATAGTATAACACGAAACGCCGTCCGAACCAGGCGGCGGGGCTTCCAACGCCGGCGCCGCCCTTAACAAATGATTATATAAAAAACCGCAGGGCGAGCCCGGCCGGAGACCGCGACGATCTCACGGCCGCGGCGTCCTCACGCCGAGCGCCTCCCGCGGAAAAGCTCCCGCCTGGAAGCTCCGTCAAAAACCGGCGGCTTCGGCGATCTCCCTGTCGGAAAAATCAAACATCTCCGCCCGCCGGGAGAAAGCCTCCGGCCGGCCAAGGCAGGGTTGGAAGCCAAGGTCCCGCCAAAGCGCGCGGTGCTGAGGATAGTCCGGCCCGACCCGCGATCTGGGAGAACTGGGCCCCCAAAAAGAGACGACCCGCGGAGATCGGGCGGCCAAGGCCAAGTGCAGAAGCCCGCCATCCACCGAAAAAACCGCCCGACTCAGGCCCAGCAATCCCAAGAGCTCTCGGAATTCTCGCCGCCCGCGGCAATCGGCGGCATGGGCCAGGAGGTCGGCGGGCCATTCCCCGCCGTGAGCCGGATCTCCCACGAGCGCGAGGCGCAGGCCTCGATCGCGAACCAGCCGGTTGATCTTCGCGATCAGCCCGCCCGGCAAATCGCGCTCCCGGCCCTGGGTCGCCGCGTAGAGCACGGCGTAGTTCCCCGGAGATAGGTTCTTCGCGGCGAGCCAGGGAAGAGCCGCCTCCACGCAACGAGCGGTCGTCTCTTCGGAGAAAAACAAATCCCCCGGCTCGGGCTCGACGCCGAATCCCGCGGCTAGGCATCGCCGATAAGACAAAGAACGGTTGGCCTCGCCGATTCCTTCCGTCGGCGCCTCCGCGATGTATTCGATCCGGCCGATCCCCCACGAAAGGCGCATCACGGGCAGCGCGAGAGCCGACGAGCGGAGAAGGAGATTTAAAAGCCGTTGCTCCCGCCGCGCGGCCGCGATGGAGGAACGCGGCGGCAACAGCACGAGCTCCCAGCCCGAGAACGCCTCGGCCCAGCTGCGCCACTCGGCGCGAAATCCCGATCCCGAATGGCGTTGATAGGTTCTAAATCCCGTGATCACGCCCTCTTCCTGAAGAAAACGGTAAAAAACGTCGGAGCTGGCTTTGCCGAGCAGGAAGGACGCCCGGCCGCTGCGCCGAAGGCCGCGCAGAAGCGGCAGGGCCATCAGGGCGTCGCCGATGCCCGACCAAACAAACGCCGCCGCCTCCCGATACCCGGACAAAGGATGTGGCGCCGGACGCTTCATCGGTCCGCGAGCGGCGCCGCGCCGTAGAGCGCCGTCAACTTGTCGATGAGCGTCGCGAGGCTGAACTCTTGACGCGCGCGCGCGCGCCCCGCCTCTCCCATACGACGCCGCAGACCCGGATCATCGGCGAGCCGAAGGCAATAATCCCGCAGCTCCTCCTCATCGCGGGCCAGGAAACCGGTGACGCCGTGAACGACGGCGTCTCGGCTTCCGCTGCGGGCGGAGGCCACGATCGGGAGGCCCAAGGCCATGGCCTCCAGGATGACGCTCCCCAGCGAGTCCCAACGAGAATAATGGACGAAAACGTCGAAAGCGCTCATGCGCCGCCATAGCTCGGGAGGCTTGATCCAGCCCGGCATGTCGACACGGCTCTCGATCTTCATCTCCCGGAGGCTGCGGCGCATCGCCGATTCTTCATCGCCGGAGCCCAGCCAGGCGCAGCGCAGTCCGGGGCGAGCTTCCGTCAGGGCCCGGCAGAGCCGCACGAAGGCCTCCGGATGGCGCTGGGCCGTGATGCGCCCGCAGGCGCCGAAGAGGAGGCCGTCCTCGCGGCCGCCGCGCGGACGGCCTGCGTCGGGGAAATCGAGCAGGCAAGCGTCGTGGATTTCATGGACTTTCTTTCCCCACGCGAGAGTCCGGGAAAGCCTCAGCTCGCTGGGCGAGGTCGCGGCGATGCCCCCGATCCAAGAAACGGACAGTTCGGCCGCCCAATAAAAGGCGCGGGAGGCCCAAGGCCTGTCCTGGCGAAGGAAGCCGTAGGCGCGGGGCGAGTAGAGGATGTTCGGAACTCCCGCCGCGAGTCCGGCCAGCCTGGCCAAAACGCCCGCCTTGGAGGAATGCGCATGAACGACGTCGGGCTTCTCCGCGCGAAGAATCGCCAGAAGCTTGCGGAAGGCCGCGGCATCCTTGCCGGGGCTGATTTCCCGGATCATCTCGGGGACGTAAAAGCTCTTGACGGCGCCCGAGGCTTGCCGCCGGAAAGCCTCCGGGTCGCTCCCGCGGGAAGCGAAGACCAAGCCCACCTCGAAAAGCCGGGGGTCCAGTCCATTGCAGATCGCCGCGACCTGATTACTGGCTCCGCCGGGATCGCCGCACTCGATCACTTGGAAAACCTTGATTTTCCCTCCGCGCGGCGATGGGGCCAAATTTCCGATTTTTCCGCTTGTCGCCATCAGGCTGCCCCGGCACGCGGGAACTCCAGGAACGAACGCCCGGCCACGGCTCCCTTTATTTTATACGATTTCGCGCGTGATCCGGAGACTCCGGGAATCAACGGGACCCAAGACCCGCGCCTTCTTGGGAGCTTTCTGGCGCCTGGCGCCATGGCTCTTGGGAGCCCGAGCGGCCACCTATGCGGCCCAGTTCGCGGCGGGGAGATGGCTGGGCCCCTCGGAATTCGGGAAGGCGTCGTTGTGCTTGGCCGCGGGGCAATGGTTGGGAGCCCTCCAGGGACTCTGGAACATCGGCGCGGTCAAATTCGCCTCCGCGGAATCGGCCCCGGAGAAGAAGCGCGCCGTCGTCTCCACCTATTTCATCGTGAGCCTGGCCTGGACGGCCCTCTGCCTGCTTCTCTTGGCGGCCTTGGAAGGCCCTCTCGGCCGCCGTCTGCGCGTCTCCGGGAATTTGTATTCGTGGGGGCTCGCCTACGGCGCCGCGCTCGCGTTAAACAGCACGGCCTATGCCGTTCTCCAGTCGGATTGTCGCTTCGCGGCGCAAGGAATCACCGAGTTCCTCTACGGGGCGCTGGTCCCGATCCTCTTCGGCGCCCTCTACTTTGGCGGGGACCGATCCTTCACCGCTTTTCTCGCGGCCTGTGTCCTGGCCCTCGCCGTCTCCTGCTGCCTGCGGCTTGCGGCGGCGCGGGAACTTTTGAGGCCCGTCTTCTCGAGGGACTCCTTCGCCGCCCTTCGCTCCTATTTCTTTCCAGCGATCGCCAACAGCGTGGGACTAGCCGCGATGGAATGGAGCCTCCCCTTCATCGTCCTGGCCTATTTCAATCCCGCCCTCGTCGGCATTTACAGCGCCTACCGCGCCGGAACCATCATGCTGGCCAAGCCCCTGGGAAACGTGATCGGCACCGTTCTTCTGCCGCACGCGACCCAGGGCGCCGCGCGCCAAGGCGCCTGGCGCCGGCTCGCGCTCCTGGCGCCCCTCTTCTCCCTCCTCGGCGCCGCCCTCTTTCTCGCGACAGGCTGGCTGTCCCTCGAGATATTCGGGAAGCGCTACCCCGTCGACCTCGTGTCCGTCGCGCTCTTCTCCCTGGCCGCGGCCCTCTCCGTGCTCGCCATGGCGGCCGAGGCCCTTCTCATGGCCCGGGACAGCCGCGGGCTCTGGCTTGTGGGGGCGGGCAAGACGGCCGCCGCGGCCCTGGCCGTGACCCTGGGCCTCCTGCTGATCCCCCGGCTGCGCATTCGAGGCGCCGCGGCGACCGCCTGCGTCAGCCAGGGTTTTTTTCTCGTCTGGTGCTTCTCATGGCGGGGACGCGACGTCGACGGACCAAGTTCGTCGGGACTTTTCCCCTTGCCGGCCGACACTTAGCCGCCAATAGTCCGACATGGCCCGGAGGCGCCGCGCCGAGGCGCGCCGTCCGCGCAGCCGCCCGGCCAGCACGCACCAGGCATCCCCGGGACGAAGCCCCAAAAAGAGCGTCGTCTTGACGAGCAGCCCGAGCCCCGCCCATACGGGACGCGCGATCCGCGCGAGAGGCCGCCCGCCCGGGACCTCCCCGAGCCGCGCCAGAAGGCGGACCCCGGCCAAGTCCCAGCGCAGGCACAGGACCGAATACCGGATCCGCGACAGGATCGCGCGGGCGGCGGCTTCCGGAATGAAATCCCGGCGGGGCGGCGAACGCAGGGCCTCCTCGATGTGCCGGAGCATCGCGCCGCTTCGCCGGCGGTCGAGGAAGCAGCTCTTCATGTAGCTTGCGCGGTCGGAGGGATTGTTGCGAAAGAGCCCGGCGTAATCGCAGACGAAGCAGAGCCCGTGCTTTAAGGCGAGGATCTGAAGCAAAAGCCCGTCGGCGCAGGACTCCGCCTTCTCGTCGAAGCCCCCCTCGCCGAGAAACGCCTCCATTCTGAAGATAATTGCCGGCGCCGCGAACCAAAAAAAGGGGCGAAGATGGCGCGCCCTCAGCTCCTCGGGGCGAAAAAACCGGTCGCCGCGGGCCGCCTGCCGCGGGCTCCCGCCCCGGCGCACGAGATGTCCGGCGTCGTCGAGCTCGGCTCCGAAGGCGCAGCAGGCGCCCGCCTCCGGGTGGCGGCGAAGAAGCGCCCCGGCCCTGTCGAAATAGTCCGGCATGACGAGGTCGTTGGCGGAACTCATATAGAGCCATGTCCCGCGCGCCTGCCGCGCGCCTTCGTTGGCGGCGGCGTTGGCGCCCCTGTTCCGCGCGTTGCGCACAAGCCGGATGAGGGGATGGCGGGAGGCGAGGGCCTCGACGATGCGCGGGCTGGAGTCGGTCGAGGCGTCGTCCACGACGATGATCTCGCGCAAAAGCTTCGCCGACTCAAGCAGGTTCAGCAGCTTGGCCGCGATGCAGCGCTCCTCGTTATGCATCGGGATGACGGCGGAGATGTCGGAGTCGGCGCGGGGCATTGATTTGTTCAGGGTCTAGAAACGCACGAAGCGGAAGATCGAGATCAAGGCCGCCAGGAAGGCGAAGCCGCCGAAAAGATTGCGCTCCAGGCGCTCGAAGCGCCGGTCCACCTGCTCGAAGCGCTCGTCGACCATCTTTTCCAAATGAGCGATGTGGTTGAACTGGGTCTTGAGGATGAGCGGGATCGCCTTGTCGTCGGACAAAGTCCCCCGCTCCGTGAT